>UQCR01000091.1 GCA_900539655.1 uncultured Robinsoniella sp. | reverse complement strand
TCTGTCAACAGTTATTTTGTATTTTATTTGAATTTTTTATACAATTAATTCAATTCAATATGTTTCGCTTTTAGTTTAAATGGAAATCACTTTCTTCACATCTATACGCTACATTAAAATTATCTGTTTTGTAACCAAAAGACTTATCAGGCAGCACAGACTTTTGTTCAGACAATTTCCTCACGCAGCTAAAGTAAAGTTCCACCCGAAATATCGGATGGAACTTTGCTTTTGCCTATACCCCATAATAACTATGTATGGCCAACGCAATATACCTGGCAATCCCTTCTCCATACTGAGAATCGGTGACTTCCGCCAGTTTTTCTTCTTTTAGATACTCATTGGCTAAATGTCGAGTAGGTCAGCGGTATTACTACCGCTTTCCCCTCTAAGAACCGTGCATGAGAGTTTCCCCTCACACGGCTCAAGCACTTATAAGCCCTGTGTCACCAGAGCCGGTTCAACAACTTCTTTTGAGTAATGCAGTCTTCTGTGACAATTCTTGTCTACTAAAATTCTCGTTATTTTATAATCATTCCCCGTGGCTTCATGGATTCGGTATCCTTTCTCTACAGTGATAGCGCCGCCACATATAGGGCAGGCACCATTTTGTGCTTTGTAGAGGGCATTCAGTTTCTTTCTGCCTTTGATTTCACGAAACATTCTCTCTGTATCTCTCTCTTCAAAATAGCCTGTAAGCCTGCTGTCAAATGGTGTCGCTTCTGATTTTGTTTTCAGCCACCTTATGATATTGGTATCCGTGGCATATATCAGATTGAGTTCAAACGAATCAGACATTTTGACGCTGAATGTCCAGCTTCTTGTGCCGACCCGTCTGAAATATTTCTTTGCTATCCATTTATGGCTCTTTTTAGGGTGTCTCCGTTTGCACCACTGCCACAGGCATCTCCATACCTCAAAGTCAAATCTTTCAAATGCCTGTGATGAGACATTGTATTTTTGGAAATTCACCCACCCACGGATGACCGGATTCAGTTTCCGTATCAAATCTTCTTGCTTCATGGACGGATTTTTCTTGATTATCTCCCTTATCTTGCCCACTATGGCTTTATAATTCTTTTTGGACGGTTTCGTCAGAAGTTTGTCTTTATACCACCTTATATTGCTTCCGAGAAAATCAAATCCTTCTTCGATATGGGTAATGACTGTCTTTTCTTCCGACAGTTCCAGTCCCCTCTCTGACAGGAATTCCTGGATAATGGGAAGCACACCTTTTTCCAAAATCTCCCTGCTTTCGCCAGTGACAATAAAATCATCAGCATAGCGTACAAAGTTCACTTTCGGAAAATATGCTTTCCCATTTACTTTTGTTTTGTGGTATTTCTTCTTAATACGGACTTCCAGACCGTCTAAGACCATGTTACAGATAGTCGGTGAGATAGCCGAACCCTGCGGGCTTCCCAAATCAGTCGGGAATAGCTTCCCCGTTTTGATATACCCGCTTTTTAACCATTTCCGCAGAATATCCTTATCCATTGGGATGTGGTTTAAAATCCACTCATGGCTGATATTGTCAAAACAGCCCTTAATGTCTCCTTCAAGCACCCATTTCGGTGATATCCCTTTATTCAGACAGGTGAAGCACTGCTCAATAGCGTCCTGCACACACCTTTTTGCCCGGAATCCATAAGAATTCGGGTCTGCTGTGATTTCTGCTATCGGCTCCAATGCAAATTTATACAATGTCTGCATTGCCCTGTCCTTCATACATGGAATGCTCAATGGGCGCATTTTGCCGTTTTTCTTCGGTATATACACCCTTTTTAGCGGCAGTGGCTTATAACCCCTGCGTTTCAAGCCGAGAATTGCTTCGTATTTTAATTTTGAGGTAGACCATAAAACTTTGTCTACACCTGCTGTCTTTTTGCCTTTATTACTCGTTACCCTTCTTACAGCTAAAGCACGTCCATAAAAAGAGTGTGTGAGCAGCCATTGCAAGGATTTCACCTTGCCTATCCTGCCCTGCTGATGAGCCTTTACGATACGCATTTGCAGTTTTTTAACATATGCTTCGGCTTTATTCCAGTCAATGGAATCCCATGCCTTCGCAATGTCAGAAGTCGCACACGTTTTACCGTTCATTTGCTTTACTCCTTTCAAAAATTCTATAAACTCTCTCGTAATCAAGCACCCTGCGGAATTCTGCCCCCTTTCGAGTGGGGCAAATCTTGAACCCCTGTCCGTCCTCATTACAAGGACGGCATTCGCTTCTTCCGCAATCCTATACCCGCATTCCCAACGGCTTCCCTTACGGTCGGCTTGCCCATATGGGCAGGAATACGGGCTTGACACGTTCCGCTTATTCAACAATTATTTGATAGTTTAGGTTCCGTCTTCTACTCCGGCAGTCATAATGTCCGTGTATTCCCATCTTGGAAAGGAATATCCGACTGCACACCTTTTGGTTCAAGCCTGTCAGCTGCTTTGGCTTGTTCGGCCTTAACGAAGCTTACGGCGGTTCAGTTAATTAACCATGCTATCAGAAAGCCTGCACCCTAACCGCATTGCAGCTCGCAGTTTCATCCTCCCCTCACGGTTTGGATTCCAAGTAGGGTTACGTTTATGTCCGCTTCCGAACAGTGCCATTACTGGCAAAGCCGGGGACAATGGCTTCATCCAACGGAATGGATGGTTTGGTCAGTATTACCGCCAAACAGTTAAATTAAGCGACCTCGTGTCGCACCCAAAAGTATAGATCTTGCATTATCCAGTTTGAACAATCTCTTATATATCTCAGCAAGTTTAGCAATTAAATCTTTTTCCATATCTCTATCGCCTGAATCTTTTGCTATAGCTAATTGCCTGTATAACTCTTCATTCTCGTTTTGCTGCGGTTCTAAATCTTCTTTATTTCCTGTGGATTGTAACACTGCATCCACTGCTTTTTCTTTACCCCCGTACCATTTTATCAACTCTGCCATAGTATGTTCATCTTTCAGGTTTATCGTCATCTGTTCACGCATTTTATTCAAACTTCCATATTCTTTTATTTGCAGCTCAAGTTCTTCCCTGGAGATACATTTTACCATATGGTCTAATATCTTCTCTATATCCTTATCATTGAACGCCTCAAAACTCATCGTATTTACTCCTTTCATCACATCCGTTATCAGTTCAATAAGTCCATTCAAACTATTACGTCTTTTTTCCAGTAAAGCTTTTTGCGTCGATAGTACCTGTTCTTTCATATAATCAGGGTGTTCCATAATTTTTTTTATATCTGCCAACGGGATTTCTATTTCACGGAAAAACATAATCTGCTGTAATTTCTCTAATGCTTGATTATCATAAAGCCGATATCCCACTTCTGTTAATCTCGTTGGCTTTAGAAGTCCTATCTCATCATAATACCTAAGCGTCCTGATACTTACCCCTGTGATTTCTGACACCTCTTTTACTGTTTTCATTTTGCCTCCTTTCATTCTCATCTTAAACCATTACGTTGCGAGAGAGTCAATCTATTAATCAATTAATAATCAGAAAATTTACCAAGATAATATCTGCTCTCTATGGTTAAGTAACTATATAAACAACTTCTCTTGCTGGATTCCGTATAATTTAAATAAGGACATAGCAGTTAGTTCTGTTATCTGCTACGTCCTCATTTATTAAGCTAAAAAGTTATAAAAATAATATTTACTAAATGCAATTTACGGCATCTTTTACCGTTTGTACGCCTACAATACGTATCCCTTTAATCTTTTCAACTGATTTTAATGACACTTTTGGCATAATCACTGTCTCGAAACCAAGTTTTTTTGCTTCCTGTACTCTTTGCTCTGGCATATTTACAGCTCGTACCTCACCGCTTAATCCCACTTCACCAAAAACGATGGTCTTCTCATCTATTGCCCTGTCCTTATAACTGGATACTACCGCCATTATAATGCCAAGATCTATCGCCGGTTCATTCATTTTTATTCCCCCTGCAATATTTACGTAAGCATCACATGCGGAGAGGTGCATTCCAAGTCTCTTCTCCAGAACTGCCATTAATAGATTCACCCTGTTATAATCCGTTCCTGCTGCTGTCCTCCTTGGGATAGCCAAATTGCTCTGACATACCAATGCCTGAATCTCAATCAAAATTGGACGCGTTCCTTCCATAGAACATGCCACAATCGACCCTGATGCACCTTCCGGTTTTCCATTCAGCATAAATTCCGATGGATTTGCCACTTCCACTAAGCCAATATCCCTCATCTCAAATACGCCAATTTCATTTGTGGATCCAAACCTGTTTTTTACCCCTCTCAGGATTCGATATGCAGCATGGCGGTCTCCTTCAAAATATAATACGGTATCCACCATATGCTCCAGTACTCTGGGACCTGCGACGACCCCCTCTTTGGTAACATGCCCAACCAGGAAAATAGAAATTCCAAGGCCTTTTGCAATCTGCATAAAGACATTTGTAGACTCTCTGACCTGAGACACACTACCAGGTGCGGAACTTACCTCATCACGATACATTGTCTGTATAGAATCTATAACCACAACTTCAGGATTTACTTTTTTAATTACTTCCTGGATTATTTCCAGATTCGTTTCACATAAAATCAGCAGCGAATCTTTAAAATCACCAATCCTGCTGGCTCTGAGTTTAATCTGCTGTAATGATTCTTCCCCTGATATATATAATACTTTCACTGCTTTATCCGTCAGGTTCTTGCAGACTTGAAGCAACAGTGTAGACTTTCCGATTCCCGGGTCTCCCCCAACTAAAATCAGGGATCCTTGTACAATGCCTCCGCCCAGTACTCTGTCCAGTTCCATCATTCCGGTCTGCATCCGGTCCGTTTCTTTCATCTGTATACTGGTAAGTTTCATTGGTTCAATATCATTTGCCTTTTTTACTGCTTTTACGGATGAGGTCTTTTGAATCACTTCTTCTGTAAATGTATTCCATTCTTTACAGGCTGGACATTGACCTGACCACTTGCTGGACTCATATCCACAGTTTTGACAAAAAAATACAGTTGTTTTTCCTTTCGCCATCGTTCCTCCTCTAAATACTTTTCTATCCGAAAGAAGTCCGGCTTCTCCACAGTAGTTGTGAAAATGCCGGACTTCCATTTAACTTTATTCCTGCGGGCAACAAGCAGATGGAATGTACTTGCGGATCCATCTGTTGGCAGCCACGATAATTTTAACTTGCAAAGCCTTAATACGTCAACGTATTAGATCGTAATTCACAATCGCATTCGCGAAGTGAGACGTACAGATTAATGAAGTGATTTATATACACGCTCCTAAGCTCTAACGATTTTAACAAAAGCTTTATCTGTATTATCCAATTCTACGCTTAAAGAAAGCTTACCGCCCAGATTTGTCTGCATCTTTCCGGCATTCTCGTCATCAATAAAGATTTCGTAAGCAGTATCTTCCTCCAATTCAACTGTTATCTGTGCATCTGTTGGTCCTTCTACTTCAAAGTTGACCCCATTTGCATCTGCTGATAGATGATTTACGGTAGTTCCGGGAACGGATTCATATACGAACATCCCATTTCTCTCCAGCTTCGTGATTTCTTTAAATGTTTTTACCTTATACAAGTCCCCATTATATTCAAAATCAGAAAGCTTTGATTTCTGGTCCAATTCATAATTTCCGAAACTGATTGTTCCGTCATCTTCTGTACGTATTAATTCTTTTACAACTGACATTAGTATGCCCTCCTAGTATTTCGTTGATAGTTATCCTCTATTCTATTGTTCTTAAAATTTTATCATAAAAAAGAGAAATATGCTAGTGATTTATTCATTCTTCATGAAAATTTAATGGGTAGCATTCACTCTATTTTATATAAAATTTAATTTCTTTGTTTGATAACCCAACGCTTACCGTATCCCCTGTTTTCACTTTTCCTTCCAGGATTTCTTCAGCCAGTGCATCTTCGATCTTATTTTGAATTGCCCTCTTTAAAGGCCTCGCTCCATACTTGTCATCAAAGCCTTCTTCCGAAATAAAGCTCTTCACTGAATCCCTCACATTTAACGTTATATCCATCTGTTCCTTGCATCGCTTCGTAAATTCTTTTAACAGGAGTCCAACGATACTCTTTATATTTTCTTTGTTTAACGAATGGAATACAATAATTTCGTCAATTCGATTTAAGAATTCCGGTTTAAACATGCGGCGGACTTCTTCCATCACATTACCTTTCATGACATTATAATTATGCTTTTCATCATCAACTGCTGCGAAGCCCAATTTCTTTGGTGAAATAATTGACTGTGCTCCAGCATTGGATGTCATAATGAGAATTGTATTTTTAAAATCAATCTTTCGTCCCTGGGCGTCCGTAATATGCCCGTCATCCAGTACCTGGAGCAGGATATTAAACACATCGGGATGTGCCTTTTCAATTTCATCAAACAAGATGACAGAATATGGATTACGGCGCACTTTTTCACTTAGCTGCCCGCCTTCTTCATATCCTACATATCCCGGAGGAGAGCCCACCAGCTTAGATACACTGTGTTTCTCCATGTATTCCGACATATCAACCCGTATCATGGCCTGTTCACTGCCAAAAACGGTCTCTGCAACTGCTTTGGACAGTTCCGTCTTACCCACACCTGTTGGACCCAGGAATAAGAATGATCCGATAGGGCGCTTTGGATCCTTTAATCCGACTCTTCCCCGTTTGATAGCCTTGGCAACCGCAATCACCGCTTCATCCTGTCCTATGACTCTCTGGTGAAGTGTCTGTTCCAGACGAAGCAGCCGGTGCGTTTCTTTTTCAGCCAGCTTTTGTACCGGTATCTTCGTCCACATGGATACTACTTCCGCAACATCCGGCTCTTCCACCATCAGCTGCTTTGCAGCATTCTTCTTTTCTATCCGGTTACGCAGGCTTGTCAGCTTCTTTTCTTTTGCTTCCTGCTCTTTTTTTATTCTCGCAGCCTCATCAAAGTCACCTTCCTTGATGGCATTTTCCTTCTCCTGCGCCAAATCAAATACTTCATTTTGCAGTTCTTCCAGATTTGTCGGTACCTGATAGCCCTTCAGCTGTACTTTGGAAGCTGCTTCATCGATCAGATCGATTGCCTTATCGGGCAGAAATCTATCGCTGATAAATCTCATGGAATACTTCACTGCCGATTCTATCGCATCATCTGTAATCGTTACACGGTGATGCTTCTCATAACTCGGACGCAATCCCTTAAGGATCTCGATTGCTTCTTCCTCTGTCGGCTCTTCTACCGTGACCGGCTGAAACCTTCGCTCAAGTGCTGGATCTTTCTCGATATACTTACGGTACTCCTCTATTGTAGTTGCACCAATCAACTGAATCTCACCTCTGGAAAGGGAAGGCTTTAAGATGTTGGAAGCATCCATTGCCCCCTCAGCTCCTCCTGCACCAATAATGGTATGAAGTTCATCTATAAATAACAGTACATCACTGCAATCCATAACTTCTTTGATTACTTTTTTAATTCGCTCTTCAAATTCACCACGGTATTTAGACCCCGCTACCATACTTGCCAGGTCCAGCGTAACAACACGCTTATCCTGTATCGTCCGCGGAACAGCTCCTGCCACGATTTTTTGTGCCAGCCCTTCTGCAATAGCAGTTTTACCTACTCCCGGTTCTCCGATTAGGCAGGGATTATTCTTGGTACGCCTACTTAAGATCTGTATAATACGCTTTATTTCATCTTCTCTTCCAATAACCGGATCCAGTTCTCCCTGACTCGCCTGCTCTGTCAAATCCCTGCTGTACTGATCCAGCATTGGCGTTGTGGAACTTTTCTGTTTGCTCTTGGACGCCTTTACTTCCTGGAGATAAGCCTTATAGGTCTCCTCATCTGCACCCATAATCCCCATGATTTCCATATACAGTTTCTGCAGTTGTATCCCCATGGTATGAAGCAGCCGTGTAGCCACACATTCCACATCCCTTAATAAAGAGAGCAGAATATGCTCTGTTCCAATTTCATCCATTTGAAAAAAGGATGCTTCTTTTTCGCTGCTTTCCAAAACAGCCAGTGCACGCGGCGTATATCCATCCGGACTAGCCAGAGCAACACCGCCTTCCGGAGCAATCAGCTGTTCTATTAAGGCTAACAGCTGTTCTTCTTCCACACCGCCTTCTTCCAGTACAATATGTGCTGTTCCTGTTCTTTCTCTTAACAATCCCAACAGTAAATGTTCGGATCCGATATAACTCTGTGCACATTCCTTCGCTGCCTGTCTGGCAAGCACTAATGCAGTCTGCGCACTATCTGTAAATTCTTTATGCATAGATATTCCTCCTGCTATTATTCATATTCTGCCAATATCTCGTCCACTAATGCATGAACTTCCTGACCGGTAATGCGTTTGCATCTGCCTTTTGCAAGTAAAACGCGTAAATTTTGTTTCATTTCCTCCAAAGCCTGTAATTTATCGATATCAAGAGATATAATTGCTCCTCTTCTTCTGTCTATCGTCACAAACCCTTCTTGTTTTAATACTGCATACGCTTTATTAACTGTATGCATATTGATTCCGATATCTTCCGCCAGCTGTCTTACAGAAGGTAAAACATCGCCTTCCTGGATGCTGGAAGTAGCAATTCCCAATATGATCTGATTTCTAAGTTGAATATATAGCGCCTCTTCACTTTGAAAATCTATTTTTATCATCATAGTATCACCCTTCTATCCTATGTTTGTTATATTTATAATATAACACCTGTCATTATCTGTCAACCCAATTTAGAATTTGGAAACTCTAACAGGCTGTCGCAAAAATAGAGAGACCCGCCAGGCTATAAGCGGAGTCTCTCTATTTCTCATTCGTACTGTATATCTTTATAAGTCAATCATGGTTACGTCTACTTCAGGGGGATTTTCATCTGCTCCCTGCTGTAAATTTACCTGTGAATTCGGACTTTCTGCCTGCACTTTCTTTGGCGGTCTCTGCTTCTTTACTGGCTGCTGTGCCCCTCCCGGATTCTGCTGTGCATTTCCCTGAGGTTTCGGCTGGCCGTTTGGCCTAGACTGCTTCTGAACCTTTGGCTGAACCTGTTTTACCTGATCCGGCGTATTTCCCTGACCCTGTGGTTTTGACTGACCCTGTGGTTTTGGCTGACCTTGGGCTTTTGGCTGACCTTGGGGTCTAGCCTGGTTCTGAGGTCTGGTCTGTTCGGATTGCTTGGGCTGGCCAGGCTGCTTTGGCTGGCCCTGCGGTCTTCCCTGCGGCGCTTTTTTACCCTGCACTCTTTTTTGTCCCTGGCTTCCGTCCCCGGCCAGCTGTTTCTGTTGGCCCTGAGCACTTCGCTGGCTGTTAACCGGCTTTTGTGCGTTTCCGCCGGCTGTAATACCATTCTGCTGGCTGGAAACTTTCTTTACTTTTTTTACAGTTTTTACAGCCTGATTATTGACTGGTTTATCTTCTGCTTTTCTGGAAAGTACATCAGCCTTCACCTGTGCCTGTCCATTTCCGAAGACTTCCTCCGTGGTTTCCTGTACCTTTTCTAACGGTACCCCGGGAGCATCAGCACTTTCCGGCTGCATCTCCTGAACCGGTGCATAATAATAATCTGAACTCAGCGTTTTTTCTTTTCTTGCAAATTCATTTGTATTAAAATCCAAAGTATTTTCAGCTTCCCGTAAATCATCCTTCAGATCCTTATTCTTAAGCGCCAGGTTAATGATTATAAAGAGTAAGATTACAGCAAATGCGATCATACCATATAATATTTTCATAGCCAATTCCAGTTTCTGATTAACCTGCTCCACCTGTGTATTTAACATCTTCACGGTATCATTCTGTACTGACTCTGTCTGAGCTGCCGTTTTCTCTGTAGCCGGCTGTGACTCAGATGCTGCCGCCTGATTAGTTGCCGCTTCCGATGCCGCCTCTGTTGTTGCAACTGCATCGGCTGTTACATGAAGCGTATAAACTGCCTTACTCCCATCTTCAGCTGCAACGGTTATTGTTACAGTCCCATTTCCATTATCCAGCTGGTTTCCATCAACGGAAGCTATCTCTGCATTTACATCGGAAGGCTGCGGATCTAATGTCAATGATTTTGTTCCGGCCGGTACTTTTACTTCATATTCTGTTGTTGAATAATAAAATTCCGGTGAAACTTCTGCGTTTTCAATGCCAAGCGTTGCCAGAGAGTTATCACTGGACGAGCTGGTAGCAAAAACAGTCATGGAAGAAAGCCATAACATCAGCATTGCCAAAACAACCTGGTACTTCCATGTTCCTTTTAAAATCTTCATACTTTACCCCTTTTCATTATTTTGGCAAACCCTATGCCTCATCAATCGCCTTGCCAATATCGTTTCGGTAATATTTGTTGTCAAATGTAATCCAGTCTACTGCTTTATAAGCATTTGCCCTAGCTTCTTTTAAATCTGTACCTTTTGCGGTTACGCCAAGAACGCGTCCTCCATTGGTCACGATCCCCTTTTCTGTGGCTTTCGTACCTGCATGGAACACATAGTATCCTTCTTTATCTTTAAAGTTCTCAAATCCACTGATGGTGATCCCTTTATCGTACTTTACCGGATATCCGTCAGAAGCCAATACCACGCAGACAGCTGCATTATCTTCAAACTGCAGATCAATCTGGTCTAAAGTACCATCTATACAAGCCTCAAACACATCTACGATATCATTTATCATTCTTGGCAGCACAACCTGGGCTTCCGGATCTCCAAATCTTGCATTGTATTCCAGTACCTTAGGGCCTTTATCTGTAAGCATCAATCCAAAGAAAATAATACCTTTAAATTCTCTTCCTTCTGACGCCATAGCATCTACGCTGGCCTGATAGACATATTTATTGCAAAAATCATCTACTTCCTTTGTATAGAACGGACTGGGTGAAAATGTTCCCATACCGCCGGTATTCAGACCGGTATCCCCATCACCTGCTCGCTTATGGTCTTGTGCACTGGTCATTGTTTTGATTGTTTTGCCATCTACAAAAGAAAGTACGGATACTTCCCGTCCTGTCATAAATTCCTCTACAACCAAACGGTTGCCTGCGCTGCCAAACTGTTTGTCCAGCATAATTGCCTTAACGCCTTCTTCTGCCTCTTCCAGGGTATTGCAAATCAAAACACCTTTGCCAAGAGCTAATCCATCTGCCTTTAATACGATAGGAAATTCAACCGTCTTCAGATAAGCAAGGGCTTCTTTTGGGTCATCAAAATTCTCATAACCGGCAGTTGGAATATTATACTTCTTCATTAAATCCTTGGAAAAAGCCTTGGAACCTTCCAGTATTGCTGCATTTTTACGGGGTCCGAATACTCTTAATCCTTCCGCTTCAAACGCATCTACCACTCCACCTACCAGGGGATCATCCATCCCTATAATAGTAAGGTCAATTTCTTTTTCCTTGGCAAATGCCACCAGTTTCTCAAATTCCATCGCACCAATATCTACACATTCTGCATATTCTGCAATTCCTGCATTTCCGGGTGCACAGTAAATCTTATCTGCTTTTGGGCTCTGGGCTACTTTCCAGGCGATGGCATGTTCTCTGCCGCCGCTGCCTACGATTAGTATTTTCATGAATTAGTTTCCTTCTTTCATTGTTAATCCTGCTTTATATCACTGCAAAAACCAGCTGTTTAAAATGTTACAAACACGCTCTAATCTGCGATCCAAACCTTATGGTCCTTTACAGATATTCTGCCATTTGCAATTAAATTAATCGCTTCCGGCATGATCTTCCACTCTGCTTCCTTCATGACACGCTGCTGTAATTCTTCCGGTGTATCATCCTGGTGCACATCGACTGCTTTTTGTAAGATAATCGGACCCGTGTCCGTTCCTTCATCCACAAAGTGTACGGTAGCGCCGGTGACTTTTGCCCCACGCTCCAACACTGCCTCATGCACTTTCAAACCATAATATCCGGTTCCGCAGAATGCCGGTATCAATGCAGGATGTACATTGATAATCTTGTTTGGGTATGCCTGTACCATAATTTCCGGTATTACCACCAGACATCCAGCCAGCACAACCAGTTCGGATCCATAGGACTGTATTGTTTGCAGCAGAGCTTCATTAAACGCCGGACGGTTCTCATAATCCTTTGGCGATACACATACATTGGGTATGTGGTTCTGATTTGCCCGCTCAAGTGCATATGCATTCTTGTTGTTGCTTATTACAACGGCAATCTCCGTATTGGTAATACTGCCATTTGCTATTCCGTCTATAATTGCCTGGAGATTGGTACCGCCTCCAGATACCAATACTGCAATTTTTAGCATAATGTTACTCCTTTTTCACCTGCTTCTATCTGACCTACAACGTATGCTGTTTCGCCTGATGCCTCAATTGCCTTTACAGCCGCATCAACATCTGCCGGATCTACTGCTACAATCATTCCAAGTCCCATATTATAGGTATTGTACATCATTTCTTCTTCGATTTGTCCTTCGCGTGCCAGCATCTTAAAGATAGCCGGTACCTCATAGCTGTCTTTCTTTAATACGGCACGAACTCCGTCAGGAAGCATTCTTGGTACATTTTCATAGAATCCACCGCCTGTAATATGGCTGCATCCCTTGATTGTAACCCCTGCCTCTTTTACATTTCTAAGTGCTTTTACATAGATTTTAGTAGGTGCCAGAAGCGCTTCTCCCAGAGTCTTTCCCAGTTCTTCGTGATAAGTTTCCAGAACATCTTTTTCCATTTTAAATACTTTACGTACCAGTGAAAAACCATTGCTATGTACACCTGATGATGCAATACCAATCAGAACATCACCTGATTTTAATTCTTTTCCGGTAATCAGGTCTTTCTCATCAACTACTCCTACTGCAAAACCTGCAAGATCATATTCATCTTCCGGATAAAAACCTGGCATTTCTGCTGTTTCACCACCGATTAATGCTGCATTAGACTGTTCACATCCGTTTGCCACGCCACTTACAATTGTCGCAATCTTTTCCGGTACATTTTTACCACATGCGATATAGTCCAGGAAAAATAATGGTTCTCCGCCTGCACACGCAATATCATTCACACACATAGCAACGCAGTCAATCCCTACCGTATCATGTCTGTCCAGAATAAATGCCAGCTTCAGCTTTGTGCCGACACCATCTGTTCCTGACACCAACGTAGGCTTCTCCATATTTTTAAATGCACTCATGGAAAACGCACCTGAAAATCCGCCGATATTGGTAAGAACCTCCGGTCTCATAGTTTTCTTAATATGTTCCTTCATAAGTTCTACGGACTTGTATCCCGCTTCTATATCAACGCCTGCTTTCTTGTAATCCATTATTGTTTTCCTCCTAAAGTGGTTTTTCTATTATACTCTTAAATTGTGAATTTGTTGTGATTGTCTAATTACAAAACTATGGTTATTTATATTCTTTGTAACCAACTTCCTGTAATTTTGCATCTTTAGCCATAACCTGCTCCTTTAATTCAGCTGAGTATGCTTTTAATCTTCCTAATAAATCTTCGTCGGATGTGGCAAGAATCTTTGCTGCTAAAATTCCCGCATTCGCTCCTCCGTTAATTGCTACAGTAGCAACTGGGATTCCGGATGGCATCTGTACGATGGAGTAAAGTGAATCTCTTCCTCCAAGTGAGGATGTATGCATTGGGATACCAATAACAGGCATTGGGAAAATAGCTGCGCACATACCTGGCAGATGAGCTGCCATGCCCGCTCCTGCAATAATAACTTTCCAACCTTTTTCTTCAGCAGATTTTGCATATTCGAAAAATACATCTGGCTCTCTGTGAGCTGAAAGGATATTTATTTCATATTCTACACCTAATTTGTCTAAAATATCAGCTGCCTTAGCCATTACCGGCATATCTGAGTCGCTTCCCATTACAATTCCTACTTTTGCCATTGTACATATCTCCTTTTATCGATTGTTTTTAATTGTTTATCGAATGCTTCGCTTTTATTCTACTAAGAGTTTGGAACATTGTCAACAAAATCGCAAAATCATTTTTGGAATTGCTCCCTTTATATAGAAAAAGAACATTCCGGTGGGTACATTCTTAAAGAATTTTCCCCGCCAATCTGTCCTTTTTCGTACATTCATGTTATTCCTAATTCCTGTCACCGTCTGAATATCGCTCTATGCAAATATGCGACATACTTCTGAGCAGATTAATTACATGTCAATATTTCCTGTAAGCCATACGCTCTTTATTGTTCATTTAAATCCATGTGTATAGCACCATATTTTCTGATATTCATTACATATACACAGCCTTCTCCCAGCTTCTCTTCCATATACTTTTCATACTCTGCTGTATATTCTTTAGGAAGCAATGTAAGTATAACTCCTGCAAAACCGCCTCCATGTACGCGGCATGCCCCGCCCTGAATACGATCCAGGAACAGCTCTGTCAGTGCCAGAGCAACTGTCACCGACTGCTCATCATAATTTTCTATAGAATAGCAGTTCTGAAGCCATTTCCAGGAGGAATTGCCAGATGCCGTAATTAATCTTAAAAATTCATCGTATTGCTGGTTTTTCAATGCTGCCACCTGGGCATCCACCCTCTGGTTTTCCGTAAAGAAATGCAGTGCACGCATAACCGCACGGTCTCCCGCACTCTTGCGGACCTCTGTGACATTCTCTAAAAATTCTTCCAGAGACACTTCTGACAAGGTTTCTTTTCCAAAGAACGCTGCTGCTTTTTTCATTTCTATTGGAACAGACGAATATTCTGCACTTAAGTCAGCATGTCCTTTTCCTGTATTTACAATAATTAAGTCATAGTTAATACTGTCAAAACTAAAATCAATTTTTTCAATTACCGGCTGGTCGGGATTTTTAAAATCCATTGCAACGATTCCCCCACAGGCACATGCCATCTGGTCTAAAAGTCCTGACTGCTTGTTCCAGTATTTATTTTCGGAATACTTACCAATTTTGGCATACGCAACAGTGTTTAATTTCAAATCATTAAAGAAATAATCTACCATACTGCAGATTAACATTTCAAACGATGCAGAAGAACTCACCCCTGCGGCTCCGATTACATTGGTCGTAACATAAGCATCGAAACCACCGATAGCATAACCTTCCTCTACGAAACCTTTTAAAATTCCCTTTAATAAATCCGGTGTTCCTGCATGTGCCTCCGAAGGCTCCAGATCGTCTAAACTGATCTGTAAATGCTGATCATAGGTTTCACTGATAATGTTAACTATATTGCTGTTATTTTTACTTGCCGCTGCAACACAGTCTAACTGAATACTACCCGCCAGAACTTTTCCATGGTTATGATCTGTATGATTTCCACCTATTTCTGTTCTTCCCGGTGCAGAAAAAAGCTCGAATTCCTCATTCTTGAATTCCTCTGCAAATTTTTCAGCTACATGCTGGTATCTAGCTGCATTCTCCGCAATCTTATCTTCTCCATATAAATCTTTTAATAAAATTTTTGAACACTTACTTTCTAATAATGAAGATACATTTTCTAATTTCATCGCTGTTTCATCCCTTCTAATCAATTCATATATTTTCTGTTGACCTTTGTCCAGACTTCTTTTATACTATGATTATAATGAGCATTCAAGATAAATACAACAATTATATTTTCCAATTATATAACAATATTGAGATTTTAATTGAATTTCCTTTATAACTGGGGACTTGTAAAGGAAAATGCAATTATGTAAGATGAAACGCAGCTTTTACCCTCATGGCGGAGAAAGGAATTTAGATTATGCAGATTGCTATTAATACAGACCAAAGAGAATTAAAACTTCACGGCAACTACAATTTTCCAGTCTATGTTAGTTTTGAAGTTCTTTCCCAATATGAAAGCGGTTCTTTTCTCTGGCACTGGCATCCGGAAATTGAAATGACCCTTGTTTTAAAAGGAGAAATGGATTACCAGATCAATGAAACACTCCACCACATCAAAGAAGGGGAAGGTCTGTTCGGCAATGGCAATACACTGCACACGGGTCATATGCATAATGCATCTGACTGTACTTATATCTCTACTACTTTTCATCCACGGGCACTTTACGGTTATGATTCCAGTCTGATTAACGAAAAGTATGTGGAAACTATCTTGAAGGATTCCCGTTTGTCTTCACTGCATTTTACCCGTAGTGTGCCATGGCACGCCGAAATACTGGATATCCTCTCTTCCCTGTACCAGCTTAGCTGTGATAAGCCCCCAGTCTGGGAAATGCGTATGCAGATGCTTTTGTATCATATCTGGATTCTTATATGCGAACATCATAGCCCCGCTCCAGACAGTAATGCATCCTCTCAAGTGAAAAATATAGAACGTCTGAAATCTATACTTTCCTTTATTCACAGCCACTATACAGAAAAAATTACACTGGAAAATATAGCCTCCTCCGCAGGCTTATGCAGAAGTGAATGCTGCCGCTTTTTTAAAAAACATATGAATGCATCACTTTTTGATTACCTGCTCTCCTATCGCATTGAACAAAGTCTGCCTCTCCTTTTGGAAACAGATCATACAGTGACAGAAGTATCGGGCATGACGGGATTTTCTAATCCCTGTTACTTCACCAAGATATTTAAAAAACAAATGGGTATTTCTCCGACGGAATACCGAAAGGAGAAATCCTGCTGATAATCGAAGTGTATGGTTTGATTATTTGCGAAATGCTGTACTGGCGTGGTGCATTGACAAATTCTCTTTTTCCCATATTTCCACTTGTTCAGTGGACACGCCTGCTGCCAGCGCAATCAGGTCTACTAAAATATTTTCTTTCAGTAATTTTAGTGCCATTTCCTTTTTCCCTTCATTCACACCACGTTGCATTCCTCGTTGCATTCCTCGTTCCAGGCCTCGTTTTTCGGCCCAGTACATCTGATGGTTGTAATCTCTCAGCGCTTTTTCCCGCGCCTCGTATTCCATACGTTTCTTTTCGTCCTTACTCATATGCATTAATATTTCATAAGCTTCATTGATATCTTCATTTTTTTCAGCCATTTCTTTAAAATCCTCCTCGCTTTTTCCACTTAAAAACTTAGCCCATTGATAAATCAAACTATCCGGATAAACTCTCTCCCGTATCTTAGGCAATTCCAATATATGAAATTCTAACTGATCCGTATATAAGCATCCACTGGTGTCCTCCCTCAAATGAAAAGAGGAATAGAAATTCTCCATTTCATCAAATAATTTAAAGTCCAGTATCCCAATATGGATACACTTCATTAGGGTTCCGTAAGAATCTCCTTCTTTGATTTGTTCCGTATACATTCTGCAAAGATAAAAAACCGTTCGCTCTGCCCAAAAATCAAATGGACCAACCTGCATTTCGATATCAATCTGCGCATCATTATTAAAAATAACCCGAACATCTAAAATACCAATTTTATCATCTTTATACTCTTTCCTTAATATAGTAGGAAGAAGTTTAATTTCCTTGATTTCTTCTGGCGTTTTTCCCAATAGTGCTGATATAAAGCTTTTGCGGACTCTTTCATTTAACATTAGCTCTTTAAAGCAAAAATCTACTGTGGGAAGCATCACACTTCTATGAACACACCCCTCTGCTCTTTGTTTCCTATACTCCATTTTCCCTCCGCTTCTAAGTGCCTCTTTCTCAGGAAAGCAATATTCAGGACGGAGCCTTCAAAATTATAGGTACCAAAATGTACGCTTCTGTTTTTGAAAAAGATGTGCAGATTGACAGATTTGATTTCAACAGACTCAGGTCTTCCCTCAGTATTTCCTTATAAAAAGACACAATTTCTAAATTATGCTGCATACCATATGTATTTATTTATATGTGAATAATTGGCTGAATTGCCAGAACTACTTAAGATATAAACATAATAGCAAATACTGATTGTAAAGTCAACTATTTTTTTTGACTTCTCATATTATTTATATTTTAACCTTTAACCCTTACATTACACGTAATACCCGCTCTAAACCATTTTCTTTACAACCTTCTTAAACGTAAAAATGACTGCAGATATGGAACAATAGCTCTGTCTATATACCGCCTGCCCCTTATCTGCAATCAAATTTCATTACTAAATCAATATAAAATTTCATTACTTTTACATGAAAGTTCTTAAATACAATTCGCTATAGAAATATTTAAACGAGAACACTTTCCCATAATTATACTAACCTTTATTCATACAAAGCTTCATTTAATTCCTCGGTACCGTTCAATACAAATTTTCCATCCTGAATAATTGCTGTTTTGGTACCGTCCTGCTTCACTACCTCAATCAACTGCAATTCATCATATGGTATGGTGATATCTGTATGGCAGCCCATATAAGCTTTTCCAATATCTTCTTTTCGTAATATTGAGACTTCATTATCTTTTGCAATAACCTCCCTGCCGTCCGGATTATGGACCGTGGTCTCTTCCGACCAACTATAACAGGTGTCACCCACTGCAAAATGAGGTCCCATTTTTTCTGCTATGAGAATTGGAAGTTTATCCGCTATCTTATATTTTTTTGCAACCGCGTAGGCAGTTGTGTTGGTTCCAATAGCAAATTCACCCATGGGCAGTGATTCATGATGATACAATACATTCTCTAAAATGTACCGTTTATTATCTTCTTCGTTTTCAAAATTACTGCAAGTGTATTCTTTGATCATCCCATTTTCAAATGTAATGGATAAATCTACAAACTGAAGTTCGCCCAGATAAACTTCTTTTACATGCAGGACTCCGGATGTTCCTGCGAGTTTAGGTGATGTGAATACTTCCCCCACCGGTATGTTGACATCTGCCACGCAGTTCTCGAAATTTGTCTGTGCCCCAGGATCTGCAAGCTCATGCAGCCGGACAGCTAAATCTGTATGATTTTCTCCCTGCCCCAGTATGTGCACATAACTTCCCTGATCCAGCGCTTCAATTATCGTCTGCTGTATTCTTTCATATAATTGATAGTCCAGAGTATTCACTTTAATGACTTCCTGGAATATTTCTTCGAACTGTTCACCGATCTCCGGTATTGGAAATGCTATAATAGTGAAGCTGCGCTCATCACCTTTTATATAACGGTTTGTGATCTGGGCGGACTCATTACTGTAGAATACAGTAAGCTTTTCCTGTTTATCGGATAAATGGTAGGCTGCTGCCTTATTTTCCGGTTTAAATGGCTGTTCTCCGAATATTTCGACGCAGGCAGGTCCTGCATGCCGGTTTGCCAGATCTTTAAACTTTTCATAGGCGGTGCGAAGAACACCTAATTTCCGCTCTACGAATGGTTTATCCAGATATATTGCATTATCCGATCTGTGATCGTAATCAAACTGTTTATTTGGAATTGCCCCATAGTAACCAATCCGTATCTGCTGGCGTTTATTAATGCTGTTCACCGCCGCACGGTAGATCACAGGACGAAGACCCATTTTTTCAAAATTTTTAATAGCGGCACGAATCATTCTTTCAAATCCCAGATTGTAACGAATATTTACGGTTTCTTTTGCAGAAAGGTCAATTTTCGCTTTCTCAAATCCAATTCGGTATCCTTCTGTATAAGTGGATGCCATTAGATCAATGGTTTTCTGATCCAGGGAATTTAAATAAGCTGCTGTTTTTCTCTCATTTTCTGTGATATACTCACCAAACTTATAGAGATAACGAAGATCTGATAAATCTTCATTCATAATAATCCGCACTGCAAAATCCAGATCCGGGTCAACGGATTCCTGTATTCTTCTGGTTACAGTCAAATCACTGTAATCACTGATAAACCAGTAAAGAACCTGTTGGATTTTCTTGTAAACAGGCAGTTCTTCTTCCTCGAAACAATTATAGGTTTCAATAAATACTTCGCAGATAATTACCATGTCCCACATTCTGCCTTCAAATGCAAACGCAATTAATCCCCGGAGTTCTGTGTAGAGAAAGCTTAATATCCTGCCATGAATTTCTCCCAGCTTACTTACCGCATATTCAGGATTCCCATAGCTGTTGGCGTAATTTTCCGGAAGTATATCTTTATATAAGGAATGATTCAATTCTTCCCACTGTTCGCAGCTGTATCCATCCAGTTCTTTGCTGCGTACTTTTTCAAACAGGCTTTTCATTTCCATGATAAAAGACGCCATTTTTTGAAAATAATCAACAAAGGGCGCCGCTACTGTTTCTTCTTCTGCAATTTTGGCGATACGCTCCATGGAAAGATCATAACGCTCCTGATAAATTTTCTCTTCTTCCAGATCCATAACATCCTCCTTTACTCCATTACTGCATTTCAGGCCGGATATATTTATTGTCCAGCCTTAATATTTCCATTTGCAATATTCCGGTCTATGATTTCTTCGCAGAATTCCCAGATTGCCTCAGAACCTCTGTGAGTATCCTTATTGCGCTCCATGATCTGCTTTTCTCTTACTTCATGTTCTCTCCATGCCTTGCCTTTTGATGCATCATTTAACATTACCGGCTGAACTTTATCCAAAGTCAGGGCGAATTTTGCTTCCGGCGTCTCCGCCAGTTCAAACTCTTCCCACAACTCCCTCATATAAGCTGCCTGATCCTTTGGAAGCAGATTGAAAATCCGGTCTGCTGCTTTCACCTCACGCTCACGCTTGCTCTCGTTTCCCTTTTCATCGTATGCGTAAGTGTCACCGGCATCTATTTCTACAATATCATGAATTAATACCATGGTAATTGTTTTCAAGACATCAATTTCTTCATTGGCATGTTCACTTAAGATGGCACACATCATAGCCAAATGCCAGGAGTGCTCCGTATCATTTTCGTGCCTGCTTCCATCCGAAATATAACTTTGCCTCGTGATCTGTTTTAATTTGTCCACTTCCATGATAAAATTCATCTGAGCTTCTAATCTGTTCATTTCATTCGCCTACTTTCCTACCCCAATCAAAAATATTGCTACCCATCCAAGAAATATAACGCCATTTAAGATTGCTCCAAGCTTCGGGAAAAAGGAGATAGAATCTTTTTCCGTCAAACTTAAAAAGCCGAGAATTAATCCTGAAAAGGACATAATCATCGCAGTCAAACCGATTGCTCCCAGGTACTGCCCACCCTGCCCTCTGAAATAAAAGGACAGATAAGCCAGTACACAGAAGATCAGAAATGATACTCCTCCCAGAACTGAAGCGGTAATTCCCCGTTTTGAATGTCTTTTTTCAGCAAATGAATACATTGGTTTCCTAGCCATATATATTTCTCCTCACTCTGTTACAAACGCAAAACACCAGATAACCAATCATACCGCCAATGGTATTTAATAAAAGGTCGTCTACATCAAAACTTCCCACCTTTGAAATAAGCTGGATGCATTCTACAATCAGGCTAAACTGAAAGCTCAGCAGAACAATTACCACAAAATGTCTCGTTTTTCGGTTCAGTACCGGAAAAATTGCTCCGAATGGAACAAAACACAATACATTTCCAATAATATTCGTAAATACTGCAAAGAATCCAAGCTGTTCCCTATATATCCAAAAGCGTTTAATTTCCTTTAAGGGTTGTAAGTTATAACTGTATTCCCGTTCTGATAATACTCTGCCATAGCTTTCTGCAAAAAACAGGAAGTATGTCAGTAGGATAAGGTAGATGATAAATAATACTACGCTTATCCACTTAATCTTTCTTTTGGTTTCCTTTTTCACAAAAATACCTCGATGTTAAAACATTACATTCTTTTTTGCCCTCAAAAGTTTTGCTCCATGTACAATTAACAAGATTCCACTTGCAACTCCTGTTACCATAACAGTAATTCCAACTACAATATTGCCTGCGCCTGCATTGCTCATTGTTTTGTAAATCTTCTCATTCATGGTATAGCCTCCTTTTATATTTCAGCGCTCACTGCGCTTAATTATTCTGCTCCGTACTGTACATAATATGCATCAATTGCAGCTTTTAAGGCGTCATCAATTATAATTTTGCCTTTATATTCTTTATTATACAGATGTTCTACAACCTCTGCCATAGTGACAATCGCAGTCGTTTCTAATCCGTATGTTTCCTGAATCTCCTGAAGGGCACTTTTGCTTCCCTGACCTTTTTCCATACGGTCTACGGAAACGACTAATCCAAGCGGTGTTACTGCGCCCTGGGCCTTGATGATTGGAAGCGTTTCCTGAATAGAAGTACCTGCTGTGGTCACATCTTCGATTATTACAATTTTATCTCCGTCATTAATCGGACTGCCCAAAAGGATTCCTTTATCTCCATGGTCTTTTACTTCTTTACGGTTTGAGCAGTAGCGGATGTCTTTACCATAAAACTCACTGATTGCCATTGTTGTTGCTACCGTAAGCGGTATTCCTTTATAAGCCGGTCCAAATAAAACGTCGAAATCAAATCCAAATTTTTCGTTAATTGCCTTTGCATAATATTCTCCCAGCTTGCGAAGCTGTGCACCTGTACGGTAAAATCCTGTATTTACAAAAAATGGTGTTTTTCTTCCGCTCTTCGTTACAAAATCACCAAATTTCAATACCTGGCAATCTACCATAAATTCTATAAACTCCTGCTTGTATGCTTCCATCTTTAATTAACCTCCGTTATCATAGGCTTTTTAGCCATATTTTTATCTCATTTTCAGCCTGTACTAGATCGTGTTTTAAAATTGCTTTCAGTCAGCTGTACGTCACAGTTTGTAGCAGATACGTGCAAATAACAGGCTCATAGCGGACTATGTAACCTGAATTTGGTGCGAGCCTACTGTAAAGTGAGGCATACAGATGACGACATGAATTTTAAAACACGCTATATTGTATCCTATCACTAATTCTTATTTTTATCAGACAGGGCAGAATATTAAATATTCTTTCTGATTCTATCATATTTTTTATTTACTTTCAATCAATCTGAATAAAGAAATTGTCCACAACTCCAATCATATTGAAGAAACGATTATTTTTTCACCGACCGGTACCTTTTAGCGCCATTTTAAGCTTCCCTGAATATGCTTTAAATAATAACAAAAAGTAGCTATCACGCAGACAGCTACCTCTATCGAATAATTTATTAGTTGATTATTGTACTGCTCCTATTAATTCCCGGATATCATCGATTTTATTTTCAACCAGATAATCCTCTATGCCTTTTACAATCTCTGCTGTTGCTGTGGGATTATAAAAATTAGCTGTTCCCACTGAAACGGCAGTTGCACCTGCAAGTATAAATTCCAGTGCATCTTCTGCTGTTGCAATTCCACCCATTCCGATTATGGGAAGTTTCACGGCATTTGCCACCTGATATACCATGCGCACAGCAACCGGCTTTATTGCCGGACCGGAAAGCCCGCCTGTTTTATTAGCCAGTGCAAAACATCTTTTTTGTACATTGATTTTCATTCCCGTCAGTGTATTGATCAGAGAAAGCGCATCTGCTCCCCCTGCTTCGGCTGCTTTAGCCATCACTGTAATATCTGTTACATTGGGACTTAATTTCATGATGATCGGCTGCTTTGCCCTTTTCTTTACTTCCCTGGTTATCTGTTCCACTGCTTTTGGATCCTGTCCAAAAGCAATACCGCCCTCTTTAACATTAGGGCAGGAGATATTAATCTCCAGCAGATCCACCGGCTCATTTGCAAGCCGCTCTACCACCTGGCAATAATCTTCTGTGGTTTTCCCACATACATTTACAATGATCTTTGTTGAAAACTTCTTTAAGAATGGTATATCCCTTTTACAGAAAGTCTCCATGCCCGGATTCTGCAGCCCTATGGCGTTAATCATTCCACCATAAGTCTCAGCAATACGGGGTGTGGCATTTCCGGCCCATGGTACATTAGCCACGCCCTTGGTCACCACCGCACCCAGGGTATTTAAATCCACAAATTCGCTGTATTCCGAACCGGAACCAAAAGTTCCGGATGCAGTCATAACAGGGTTTTTAAATTGCACCCCGGCAATTTCTACACTTGTATTAAACATAATTTCCTCCAGTAACGCATTTACTGCGTCTCAAATCCGGTATTGCGAAAGTGCTTTTCTTTCGCTTTTTCCTCCAGTGACGCATTTACTGCCACATCTTCTTATTTACAATTCAATTTCCGTTGATAAGAATACCGGTCCGTCTTTACAGATACGCTTATTGTGTACCTGGGAATGTTCGTCCAGTTCTTTTGACTGACATACACATGCCAGGCAGGCACCAATTCCGCATGCCATTTTCTCCTCTAGTGAGAGCCAGCATTCGATGCCGTTTTCCTCTGCGTATGATTTCAGCGCACGAAGCATTGGAGTCGGACCACATGCATAGATTACATCTGCTGTCAGTCCGTTTTCTTTGATTGCATCCAGTACATTCCCTCTGGTACCTGCACTGCCATCTTCTGTAGCGATATATACGTTTGCATGACTGTCTAAATCTCCGGTTAGGAACAACTCATCCCGGTAACCCACAATGACTTGTTTTTCCCCTTTTAATTCTTTTGCCAGCTGCACCATAGGGGGAATTCCGATACCTCCGCCTATTAAAAATGCTTTTTTACCGTCTTCCATACGATCCAGCGGAAAACCATTTCCCAGTGGACCCATAATTTCAATCTCGCTGCCATCTGTTAATTTTGAGAACTCATTGGTACCTTTTCCTACCACACGATAGACAATGCGAAGTGCATTTTTTTCTCTATCTGTTTCACAGATACTGATCGGCCTTGGCAATAGACGGCTTCCGTCCTTGCTGAATACCGAAATGAACTGTCCTGGTTTTGCATTTTCTGCTATCTGTTCAGAATCCAGCCACATACTGTAAACATCTCCAGCTATTTTTTCCTGACTGATAATCCTGCTTTTTTCCTTCATTTTTTCTGCCATGTTATTTCCTCTCTGACTCCAAAGCATATTTAAATATAACCCTTACATTTGCACGTGGTTGAAAAATCCTCTCCACAGATTGTAGGAATGATTTTCAAGCAGGCCCTATCCCCGGTTCTTTAAAGCGCCGTCAATATCAGCAACCATATCTTCTACGGCTGCCCTGGATGCCTCACCAAAATTTTCTGCACCGAATTTCGCATATTGCTCCTGTTTGTAGGCAGCAATGATTCCTCTGGAGGAATTCACGATGGCACCCAACCCATCTTCATTAAAGAAATGTACCAGATCTGCGCCTTTTCCTCCCTGTGCACCATAACCTGGAACCAGAATATAAGATTTTGGCATAATTTTACGAAGAACTTTTCCCATTTCCGGATAGGTGGCACCTACTACCGCTCCAATGTAGCTGTAAGAATCGCCCATACATTCTTCTCCCCACTGTGCTACTTTTTCGCCCACTAACTCATAGAGAGGTTTTTTGCCCACCAGCTGATCCTGGAATTCCCCGCTGGAAGGATTGGACGTTTTCACAAGGATGAATAACCCTTTTTTCTCTTCTTTGCACACATCGATAAACGGTTTAATTCCATCTGAACCCAGATAAGGATTTACGGTTGCGAAGTCTTCATCAAATGCGGTGTATGTTTTACTTCCAACCTGTACTTTTCCTAAATGCCCCACTGCATAAGCCGCAGATGTGGAACCGATGTCACCTCTTTTTACATCTCCGATTACTACCAGGTCTTTTTCCTTGCAGTAATCTACGGTCTTTTTAAATGCCTTCAGTCCTTCGATTCCAAACTGCTCATACATAGCGATCTGTGGTTTTACAGCCGGTATAATATCATAGGTATGATCCACAATTTCTTTATTAAACTGCCAGATTGCCTCAGCAGCCCCTTCTAAAGTCTCCCCGAACTCTGCATATGCCCTGTTTTTTATGTGCTCTGGAATATAGCCTAACATTGGATCTAACCCTACTACAATCGGTGCGTTTGTTTTCTGTATTTTGCTTATTAATTTCTGAATCATGCTTGTAAATCCTCCTGGTTTATCTGATTATTTATCCTTATATACGATCTCACCGTTACAAATAGTAACTTTAACCCTGCCGGATACTTTTCTTCCGTCAAACGGTGTGTTTTTTCCTTTTGATGCGAATTCTTTTTTATTGATAGTATAGACCTCTTCCGGGTCAATTAATACAATATCTGCAGCTTTTCCTTCAGCCAGAGAACCACGGTCCCCAAGTCCCACAATCTTCGCCGGATTATAGCTCATTTTTTCAGCCATCTGCATTGGCGTTATGATGTCCTTTTTCACAAGCTCCGTAATTGTCAATGCCACCGCTGTCTCCAATCCTGTAATTCCAAATGGGGCACGTTCTATGGACTTACCCTTTTCTTCTTCACTGTGGGGCGCATGGTCTGTGGCAATAACATCCATCACATTATTTTTTAATCCCATCAATAATGCTTCCTTATCCTCTTTCGTACGAAGAGGCGGATTCATTTTATAATTTGCGTCATTTTCCTTTATATCCCCGGATGTAAGTGTAAAATGATGCGGGCAGACTTCCGCCGTTACGCGGACACCGTCCGCTTTTGCCTCTTCCACCATTCTTACACTGTCTTTGGTGGAACAATGACAGAGATGAAGAGCCGCTCCTGTTTCCTTGGCCAGAAAAATATCTCTCGCCACGATAACGTCTTCCACGGCATTTGTAATTCCCTTTAAATGCATTTTTTTGGTATGGCAGTCTGCGTTTACAACGCCTCCTTCTACCAGATCAATATCCTCACAATGAGCAAGTACCGGTATATTCTTAGCTGCAGCAATCTGCATCGCTCTGCGGTAAAGTTTGGAATTCATAACTGATTTTCCATCTTCGCTGATGGCAGGTGCCCCCGCTTCAATCATTCCTTCAATATCAGCCAGTTCCGTTCCCTCCTGGCCTTTTGTAATCGCACCTACCTGAAGCACGTGGATTACCGAATTCGTCTTTGCTTTATTCATTACATAACGAAGTCTTGTTTTATCGTCGGTTACCGGTTTGGTATTCGGCATGGCAAGCACAGTTGTAAATCCGCCCTTTGCTGCGGCTAATGCACCGGACTCAACTGTTTCCTTGTAAGTATATCCGGGATCTCTTAAATGCACGTGCATATCGATCAGTCCGGGCATTACATAATAACCGGAAGCATCAATCGTTGTATCTGCATTTTCTTTCAAGTCCCTGCCTACTTTTTCAATCTTGTCACCTTCAATCAGGATATCACACTGTTCGTCCAGCTTCGTATCCGGGTCAATCACCCTGCCGTTTTTAATTAATATACTCATCTTGGGATTCCTTTCCTGCAACTATTCGAGCTTTAAAATTCCCGGAAATGATATGGTCAAATAATAACTGACCCATTCCCAGGACAACTGAATAATGGCTTTTCTCTTCCTTCCTGCTTTTTTATCATATTGCTGACAAAATCGCAGAATTTTCCATGATGGCTTTATTTTATCATAATCGACAATAAGCCGCAAGTAGTTACAAAAAAAAGCAAGAACCCCGTTTTCAGTGTTCTTGCTCCATTTTCTCTATTTTGTTTTCAGACTTTTAAATTTATTTTTATATTTTCTGGACATTAACTTTTTCTGCAGCTTATATTCTTTCTTATGCAGCCTGCCGATCTGTTTTGCATCAGCATCCAATACTTTCTTCATTTTGTCTGACTGCATCTTTGCGCTGTTTCTCACAGACAATGCAATAATCAAAACACCCAGAACTGCCTGTATAATAAGCACAAGCTTTTCTTCCATTTCCTCATTCAGCTTCATAACAATCTCCTTTGCAAATTATTTTCTTATTAATTATTTTTTTGTAATTATTTGCTTGTAATTAAATACTTGTAATTATTTACTTGTAATTATTTGGTTGTAATTATTTGCTTGTAATTATCTTGTTGTGCTTTCGAGATTCATCCACTCACTTCATTCGTAATCCTTTTAATAAAATTATGATAGCATTTCTCAAACGAAAAAACAAGGTGCCGCCACAGAATCTCCCATTGATCTTATAGCATATAAAATCATTACATCCGTGTTTTGCTGAAACTCTTATTTTCCTTGAAATCCCTACCCTGTCTTTGACAGTTGGAAAGCAATAAAAGTCTCTTACGCCGCATAAACAGGGCGTTTAGAGACTTTTTCTTTTATTCAAATTTGCGTACCTTTTTT
>UQCR01000090.1 GCA_900539655.1 uncultured Robinsoniella sp. | reverse complement strand
CCTATAAAACGTTCGCTCTAGAATGAATTTACAACTACGCATTGGGAACGGGCGGGTGTCTTGATTTGTTTATAATATTTTAACAGAATGTTTAAATTTACACGCGGCTTAAAGGTATACAATTGTAGATAAGTGGGCTATAATGGAAGAAATATAGTAATTATGTCAGGAGGCATTGTAATGGAGCATTATATGGAGATTTTAAAACAGTTTGGGGTCGTTATGACGGTAGCTGGTGTAATCATTGGCATTATTATGTCGTTTGTAGTATTTTTCGCGTTCATGTCTAAGAAGAATGTAAATCGCTTTCATGGTTTCTTTGGATGGCTTTATGATTATCTGCAATTTAAAAATTTTATTATCGAAGGACTGTTAAAGTTTTTCTATGTACTTGGAGCTTGTGTCTGCACCACGGTAGGTGTTTTTAATATTCTTTGTCTGCAGATGGTATTGGGATTTGCGGTACTGATTTTTGGTAATCTTGTACTTCGGATTTTCTATGAATTTGCATTGATGATTGTTGTTATCTGTAGAAATGTAAGTGAGATTAATAAAAAAATGGGCGGTGGCGTTGACCACAGAACACAGTTTAAAGAGTGTGAGATTCCGCCTATGCCAAAAAAAGAAGATTTTGTAATGAGAGATCCACAAAAAGATGCTATGCGTGAAACCGCTGTCACTCAGAGCCAGCCGATATATCAGAATACTGGGGTTATGCAGGCTCAGACAGCAGTTACAGCAGCCGTGAGTTCAGGGGTACAGTCAGGGAACCAGACAGCGCCGACAGCGAACCTGGTGTACGCAGGGAGTCAGGCAGCAACGGCGGCAAATGATGGCTCCTCAGTGGCAGGTGCGTCCCAGCCGGCTGTGGAAGGACAGTTATCAACAGAAAAAGCGGAAAATGTGGATAACTCTAAGAAAATATGTCCGTCATGTGGAAATGAAGGCGGGGAACAGGATGCTTTTTGCAGCAGATGCGGGAGAAAGTATTAGAGCGTGTTTGATCATTCATTCCTGCCATCTGCAACGGCTGCAAACCTGAATCGACAGAAAATTGTCAGAAAAAGTTAAGAACCATATTCTTGACATAAAAATTACGGTATGATATATTGAATTTACATAAAAGGGAGTAGCCTAACCGAAAGGTGATTCGAAATCGTCAATACGATATTTTATATCCGTATCGAATGAAATGTGCAAGACTTTTATTGTAGCGAAGATTGCTGCGATAAGAGTCTTTTTATTTTTTCTATGCAGCCGGCAGTCTTCGCAGTAACCAAACACCCGTTAAGAGCCTGAAAGATCTAGAATGGGTCAATAGGCAAAGAGAGGAGAAAGAGTATGTACGATGTAGAAAGAAATAACAGGGAAATTGAGGAAGCACTGGCAGCGGGAAGAGCAGCATTAGACAGTCTGAACCGTGTAAACCATTCATTGTCCAGTGCCAAAGGTTTTGGAATCTGGGATATGCTTGGAGGCGGTTTTATCAGCGGCATGCTGAAGCATTCTAAGATTGACAGTGCGAGTGCAGAGATGGAAAATGCAAAAATGCTTCTTGGAAAATTCCAAAAAGAATTGAGAGATGTAAGTATGCATCCGGATATGAATATTGATATTGGAGGTTTTGCAGTATTTGCTGACTTCTTTTTGGACAATATAGTATCAGACTGGTATGTGCAGTCAAAAATCAACCGGAGTAAGGAACAGGTTGAAGAGGCGATTGAGCATGTGGAACATGCACTTTATGAACTGGAAAGAATGAGGCGGTAACAGGAAAGAGATGCTCAGTTTAAATACAGGTAATATAAATTGTACCGGAGATATAAATGGTGGCGGAAATATAAATAGTAGGGTAATATAAATAGTGACGGAAATATAATTAGTAGCGCTAATATAATTAGTGCCGGAAATTTATTTAGTGCAGGAAATAACGGAATATAGGAGGATTGGATATGGGATGTTTAGGTAATATTTTGTGGTTTATATTTGGCGGATTTATATCAGGAATCAGCTGGCTTTTGATTGGCTGCCTCTGGTGTATTACCATCATTGGTATTCCGGTTGGAACCCAGTGTTTTAAGTTTGCAGGATTGTGTTTTTTCCCATTTGGGAAAGAGGTGGAGTATGGAGGCGGTGTTGGCTCGTTACTGTTAAATGTATTATGGCTGATATTCTCTGGTATTCCCCTTGCAATTGAATCAGCAGTTATTGGCGCAGTCTTATGCGTTACAATAGTGGGAATACCATTTGGATTACAGCAGTTTAAAATTGCGAAACTTGCATTAATGCCATTTGGTGCAAGAGTAGTTTAGAAAAAATCGGCAGAGCTAATTGACGGGCCTGCCGGTTTTTTTGTTGGAAGTTTTCCCCTTTTATATGCCAGGTACAAGATATAGTAGAAAATCGGTTACAAAGAGTTTATAATAGGGTTATCGAATAGTAAGGAGGCACTTTAGATGAAGATATCAATATTATATGATTCACAAACTGGTAATACAAAAATGTTAGCAGATACAATAAATGATTCTCTCAGGGGTCTTGTGGATATATTGTTCTATGGGAATGCGGCAGATGCCGGAACTGATGAGATTGGGGATTCAGATATTATATTTCTAGGATTCTGGACTGATAAAGGGCAGTGCTCTGATAAATTAAAAGTGGTACTGCCAAAACTGTGCGGTAAGAAGATTGTGCTTTTTGGAACCGCTGGATTTGAAGGCTCTGCGGAGTACTTTCAGAAGATTTTATCCGGTGTAAAGTCTGCTCTTCCCCAGGATTGCCAGGTGGCAGGAACTTATATGTGTACGGGCAGGATGCCAATGTCTGTTCGAAAGCGATATGAAGGAATGCAGGCAAAAGGTATGCCCCAGGCAGATTCCCTGATTCGTAATTTTGATCAGGCGCTGAGTCATCCCGATGACGAAGATCTGGAGGATGTTAAAAAATTTGCGCTAAGCATGATACAGGTATAATAAGGCGCGTATTAAAACTATTGATATAAAAATATAAATTGTAAATACAGATGATGAGGAGATGATTATGAAGATTATCATATCTCCTGCAAAGAAAATGATGCAGGATGAAAATTCTATGGCAGTGAGCGGATATCCGGCATTTGCAAAACAGGCAGAGGAATTACATAGAATACTAAAGAAGCTTTCTTATGAAGAACTGAAAGGCATATTAAAGTGCAATGATAAAATTGCTGAGCTGAATTTCAGGCGGTTCCGGAATATGAAGGGGTTAGATGGGCAAGACGGATATGCTAATCTGACGCCGGCGCTTCTGACCTATGAGGGCATTCAGTATCAATATATGGCACCCAGGGTATTTTCCGATAAACAGTGGGAATATGTACAGGAAAATCTGCGCATTCTTTCCGGTTTTTATGGAATCCTTAAGCCACTGGATGGCGTGTGCCCTTATCGGCTGGAGATGCAGGCAGCCCTGGGTGCAGGTGAGGCTAAAAATCTTTACCAGTACTGGGGGGAAAGTATTTACCGGGAACTGATTCAGGATGATAAGTTGATTCTGAATCTGGCATCCAAAGAGTACAGCAAGGCAGTGGAACCATATCTGGAGCCGGATGTCCGGTTTGTTACCTGTATATTTGGGGAAGCACAGGAGCGTGGACAGAACCGCAGGATCCGGGTGAAAGCGACCCAGGCAAAGATGGCGAGAGGTGAAATGGTACGCTGGCTTGCAGAAAAACAGATTGGGGATATTAAAGATATCAGAGAATTCAATCGCCTGGATTTTACTTACTCACCAGAGGATTCCGGCGATGATACGCTGGTGTTTTTAAAACCCGTAAATAAGGAAAGTCAGGAGCGTGTATAAAAATGCATGACTGACATCTGCCAGAAAGACATTTTAATATGCACCGGAGTAGAAAGAAGAGGAGACCAGATGCTGAGAGAAATCAGGGAAATTGTTAGAGAGGCGGGGCAGATTCTGAAAAATGCCCACGCAGGAAGCCAAAATATATATGAAAAAAGTGGATTTGCAAATTTTGTAACGGCGTACGATTGCCAGATACAGGAATTTTTGGTAGACAGATTGAAAAGTGTTTTTCCGGAAGCCGGTTTTATCGGGGAGGAAAATCATCTCCAGGAACCTTTGGGGGATGGATATTATTTTATTATAGATCCCATTGACGGAACTACGAATTTCATTCATGATTATCATCACAGCTGCATTTCAGTTGGAATTGCTTATCAGGGGAAAGGGTATGCTGGGGTTGTATATGATCCTTATCTGGATGAGATGTATTGGGCAAAAAAGGGAGAAGGGGCATATTGCAATGATATACGCCTGACTGTAAAGGATATTTCTCTGGAAGATTGTATTGTGGCATTTGGATGTGCCCGGTATAATTCTGAGGAAACAGACCGATGCTTTGATTATGCCAAGAAATTGTATCTGCAGTGCCACGGAATCCGAAATGGCGGGTCGTCTACCCTGGATATCTGCCATATTGCTTCGGGTAGAAACGGACTCTATTTTGAAATGCTTCTGCAGCCATGGGATTACGCTGCGGCATCCGTTATACTGGAAGAGGCAGGAGGGGTGATCAGGACCATGGATGGAACCCCGATTACGCTGGATGCACCCTGCTCCATACTGGCAGGCAGCCCTTTGGTATGGAGTGAAAGTATGGATTTATGGAGTACTGGTACAATCGTCAGGTGATTTTATTTTCAAATGCTGCCAGCTGGTGCTGACCGGCACTGTGTATGCCAGCGGGAAAGGAGCGCGTATGAGAAACCATGAAGTTACTGCATGTCAACCACTTTTAAAGAAGGACGGCAGCCTTACGGAACCAGGGTGGTCCAGAAGTCTGGTTCAGGTCTATGACAGAAGTAAGATTAAGGCGCCGAAATTTAGAATCAAAGAATGGGATTATTATCTGGTTGTGAATCGGGATTTTGCTGCGGCATTTACGATTTCCGATGATGGGTATATTGGGCTTGAATCAGCATCCATACTGGATTTTACCAGGCCTTGGGAGCATACGGAGACGATTTTGAAGCCGTTTACCATGGGAAGGATGCACCTGCCCTCCAATTCTATGGAGGGAAATACCAGTTACCATGATAAAAAGATGCATATGCGTTTTGAAGCACAGAATGGAAAGCGGAGAATCCGCTGTAAGTGGCCGCGCTTTTTTGAGGGAAAAGAATTTTCCTGTGATATTATACTGGAAGAAACCCAGCGTGATTCTATGGTTATTGCTACGCCTTGGAAAGAAAAGAAAACGGCATTTTATTATAATCAGAAGATTAACTGTATGCGTGCAAAAGGCAGGATGAGACTGGGAGACCGGGAATTTTTCTTCTCCCCGGATACGGACTTTGGTACCCTGGACTGGGGACGCGGCGTCTGGACCTATGATAATAACTGGTATTGGGGATCTGGAAATGGAATTGTTGGCGGAAAGCCATTTGGATTCAATATCGGATATGGATTCGGAGATACCAGTGCGGCATCGGAGAATATTCTCTTTTACGATGGAAGGGGCCATAAGCTGGATGATGTTATTTTTCATATTCCTTCTGACAGTTACATGAAAACCTGGACCTTTACTTCCAGTGACGGGCGGTTTGAAATGGAATTCCAACCGGTGATTGACCGGGCGGCAAAAATGGATGTACTTGTGGTGGGTACTGACCAGCATCAGGTATTTGGAAAAATGAAAGGGCGGGCGGTATTAGATGACGGCACTGCACTTGAGATAAAAGAGTTTATGTGTTTTGCAGAGTATGTGCACAACCGGTATTAGTACTGCGGTGTGTAATTAACGGTGATATAATACCCGATATCCGTGCCAGAGCGGTGCCTGTAAATCTAGTCGTAGTCCGCTACGCCGTCGTTTTACAGTAACACTTCTGAAACAGAAATCAGGCACTCTATTCACAGTTAATTACACAATGCAAACTGGATTGTCTGTCAGATAGTAATTTAAAGACAGGATTAGGGAGGAAGATATGAAGATTTTAGTGGACGCTGATGCATGCCCTGTAGTGAAAATCGCAGAGAAAGTGGCTAAGGAGAAGGACATTTCGCTGGTTTTGATTTGTGATACTTCACATGTAATGAGTTCGGATTATGCGCAGGTAATTATAGTTGACAAAGGGGCAGATTCAGCAGATTTTGCCCTGATTGGAAAGTCCGCCAGAGGGGACATTGTGGTAACACAGGATTACGGTGTTGCGGCAATGGCCCTTGGCAAAGGGGTGTATGTGATGCACCAGAGTGGTAAAGAATATACCAATGAGAATATAGACCAGATGTTGTTCGAACGGCATATGTCTAAGAAGGCCCGGAGAAGTTCATCCAAATTCCATGGGAAAGGACCGAGGAAGAGGACTGAGGAAGACGATATTCGTTTTGAAGAGGCTTTTCGAAGGCTTGTGGAGAGAGCTATTGCCAAAGAATGAAGCTTTGGCATGGATACTAATAATGCTGTAAGGGAAAGATCCTTTGTATAGTTGCATAAAATTATCCGGGGTATTAGATAAATTACATACAGCATAACACTTGACAAAGATTGTATACAATTATACAATAATTTGGTATCTGATAATGTAGTCATGTGCGGCGTTTTCTAAGCAGCCATTGGAATTGCTGGCTTTTTAGAAATTGCTGTACCAGCCGGCGTATGAAAGTGCGCAAATCATTGTTTGTAAGAACATGGTATCACGTATGAAAAGGAGAGATTATGCAATTACTGGGTCAATTTGGGATTATTTTGATTGTTACCTTTTTAGGGGAAATGATGCATCATTTTATTCCCCTTCCGATACCGGCGAGTATTTATGGTTTGGTATTGATGCTTTTTTGCCTGTCAACGAAAATAATTAAACTTCACAGGGTGATCAATGCAGCACATTTTCTGCTTGATATTATGCCACCCATGTTTATTCCAGCCGCGGTAGGCCTGATTGTGGTCTGGGGGGATCTGCAGAAGATTTTACTTCCAATCGTAGTTATTACATTTGTGACAACGATTATTGTTATGGTGGTAACAGGAAAGTCATCTCAGAAGATTATTCAAAAACAGCGAAAGGACAGGGAAAACAGTGAAAGAATTTCTATGTGAATCCGTTTATTTTGGCGTTGCAGTATGTATTTTAGGATATGTATTAGGGATATTGATACGGAAAAAATTTAAGAAGGCAGTTTTTAATCCGTTGCTGATATCGATTATATTTGTTATTTTGGTGATTAAACTCCTGGGTGTGGATTATGACAGTTTTAATGAATCTGCAAAATATCTCAGTTATCTGCTGACTCCTGCGACGGTCTGTCTGGCGATACCGCTATATCAGCAGTTGGAGCTTTTGAAAAAGAATATGGTGGCGGTCACTTTTGGAATCGTGTCCGGAGTACTGTCCAGTTTAGTCAGCGTGCTGGCGCTGGCATATTTGTTTGGACTTGAACATCAATATTATGTTACACTATTACCAAAGTCTATCACGACTGCGATTGGAGTGGGAGTGTCGGATGAATTAGGCGGAGTTACGACAATTACGGTGGCTGTTATTATTGTAACCGGCGTACTTGGAAATATTGTTGGGGAGCTGGTGTGTAAATTATTCCGCATCTATGAACCAATAGCGGTAGGGCTGGCACTGGGCACCTCTTCACACGCAATCGGAACATCAAAAGCGCTGGAACTTGGAGAGGTAGAAGGAGCAATGAGCAGTTTGTCAATTGCGGTTTCCGGTATATTAACCGTAGTGGGAGCCTCGATTTTTGCTAACTTTCTGTAAAGTATGATTCTCAGCTGATACGCCTTTAATAATACAGAGATAGGGGGCAGTTATGCGAAATTATAATACGATTATTATTTTGAATCCTGAAAAGGACCGGGTACTGTTTTGTAAAAGAATGAATGATCCATATGAGGGTCTGTTTAATTTTGTAGGAGGAAAAATAGAACCGGGAGAAACCTCAGAGGATGCGGCCTACCGTGAGCTGGAGGAAGAGACCGGTATCGGCAGGGAGGATGTAAAGTTGTATTACTTTATGGACTTTTGCTGGCACCTGCAGGATATGAGAATGGAAGTATATGCTGGAGTGTTAAAACATGATGTCACACTCAAGCCGGAAAAGCATCCGCTGCATTGGCTGGGATTTGAAGAGAATTTCTTCAACATGAAAAAGTTTGCCGGGGAAGGCAATATCGGCCATATGCTGGAGATTCTGAAAATGTCTAAGGAGATATTCGGACCGGTGCCTATGACGGTGGAAGAGTTAATAAATAAGGGCTGTATCTGTATGCAGAATATAGATGAGGGATTTCGGGATTATGACTGGGTGTATTTAGAAGGATCCAAAGATGATCTGTATCAGTATCTTCAGGATAAAATCATAGAAAATGGTATGGAGAATTCTTATCTGGACTTTTATTATGGCAGTTTAAAACAGGATGAAAGAGATCGTATTCAGACAGTGTTAAAACCCGAGGAAATAGAATATCTGGAGAAATTGTGCTTAAAGGAGGATCAGATCTATTTTACCATGACACAGGAATTGTTTGAACTGGCATTTCGGCTTTCCGAATCGGAGGCGCTCTTTAGCAGTTTTTATTTTGCAAAGGAGCCATGTACTGTCTGGAGTAATTACGGTCACAAATTTGTGGTATTTACAAGAAAGAAATGATATGAGAACATAAGTGCCCTGGCCGCAGTTTTGCGTCAGGGCACTTATGCTGTCTATTATACTGTTTTGGCAATATTCAGGTGGAAACGCTGAACACAAGTATTCTGTGAAAAGGGATTTTTAAATTTGTACATATAAGATTTGAATATTGTACATGTACAATTTTGAAGGATTCCTATAAGGTAATAATTGTAGTAAAAAAAAGAATGGGAGGAAAAAGATGAAATCAAAACAATTTATTTATGGTACTTTGACATTTGCAATGGTTTTCTGTTCTGCGGGGTTTTTGGGAATGGCAAAGGAAAACGGGAAAAGCAATGATTACCAGCAGGAAGTGGATGCAGGAGAAATGAGTGTTACGGCAAACAGTGAGCACAGAGGGGCTGAAATTGCAAAAGCATTTGACCGGGACCGGAACACTTTTTGGGACGCCGCATGGGAAACGGAGTTTACCTTTTATGAAACCGTTAAAAAGGCTGGTATCAGCCAGCAGACTATGGCGTTGACAGAAGGAGAGAGTAAAACACTTCAGTTAACGGAATATACCGGACAGAGCATCACATGGAACAGCAGCAATCCCGGGGCAGTAACGGTTGGAGAAGACGGTACGGTAACGGGGAAAAAAGAAGGGACCGGAACGATAACCGGTTATACGGAAGCTGGAGAATCAGCATTCTGTGAAGTGAGTGTATCGTCAGCAACAGCACCTGAAATTCCCGGAAAGGTTCTTATATTTGAAGATAACTTCAGTGGTGATGCGTTGGATCTTACAAAATGGAATAACTGGTGTGTAGACTTAAAAGAGTCGGGATTATTCCGTTACGGAAATTCACCGGAGATTGCGGTTCATCCTGATAATGCATATGTAAGGGAAGGAACCTTACGGCTGCTTGGAAGTAAAGAAGATACGTTTTTTGACGGACAGACAAGCCATTATCGTTCTGCGATGGTGCAGACAAGAGATAAATTAGAAGAAAAATATGGATATGTAGAGGCAATGGTTAAAATCCCGGATGTACCGGGAAGCAATCCGGCAGTGTGGACAATGCCTCAGGCAGATGAAGTAAATGGCGGCTGGCTCTGGGGAGATGAAAAGAATTTTGGTGCCGAGATTGATATTCTGGAAAGGCCTCATCCGAAAGGAGCACCGGAATATGCAGGACTTGCTGAAAAATACTGGATTACCATGCATTATGACAACTATACATATGATCCACATGAGAAATACCATACACAGCCAACTATAAAGAATCCATATAAGTGGCATAAGTTTGGGATGGAATGGACACCTGAGTACATTCATTTTATGCTGGACGGAGAGGTAGTGGCAACACAGGAAAATAATGTGCCCAATACGCCGGAAATCTTTATTTTAAGCTATGGACTTGGAGGCTGGATTGGTACTATTGCAGATGAGTTTCTTCCGGCTGAAATGGAAGTGGATTATGTCAGATGGTATAAATAGTAAAAAGTTTAAAAAAAGGACATGCAGCATTTTAAAATATGGCATGTACGAAAACCTAAAATTGTATTATTTTATAAATATAAATCAGAGAGAGGAGTATTATAAATGAAAAAGAAAAAAGCAGCAGCAGTTCTGTTATCGGCAGCAATGGTTCTTTCACTTGCAGCATGCGGTACGGGCAATAATAGTTCGGATAAGGCGGCTACATCAGGCAAAGAGGTTACCGAGGCTCAGGCAGATTCAGAAACGAAGGGGGCCGAAGAAAGTAAGACAGGTGAAACACAGAAGATCACCGCACTTGTACAGCAGTCCAGGAATTTCCCGGGTCTGCAGAATATGATTAAAAAGTTAGAGAAAGAAGAGAATATTAAAGTGGATGTTCAGGTGGTTCCGGATGATGAGTCATTGAACATGATTAAAATGAAACTGAATTCCGGTGAGTGTCCGGACTTAATCGATTACAATGTGCCTGCTATTTATGACATCGTGGATCCGGCTGCTAATTTTGCAGATATGTCCGGTGAAGAATGGGTAAGCAAATTAAAGATACCGGAAAATGTAACCGCAGATGATGGTAAAATTTATGGATTTCCGTTCCTGTCCGTACCAGGGGTACATGGATTTACTTATAACGAAGATGTATTTCAGAAGTGCGGCGTGACTGTTCCAAATACCTGGGAGGAATTCCTGGATGTATGCCAGAAGATCAAGGACAGCGGAGTAACACCTATTTTTATGCCAAAGGACACTTGGGTTCCCCAGGTTCTTATGACCGATAATTTTGCGAAGACCCTTGGTGATGAGAAAGTGAAAGAGTTCAGCGAAAAGATAATGAAAAATGAAGCAAAATGGACGGATGTTCCTGAGTTTGCAGAAGTAATTGATAAATACTTAAGCCTTTATGAAAAAGGATTTATTAATGATAATTTTGCTTCCGCTACTTATGACGATGCTATTCTAGCGGTTGCCGAAGGTAAAGCAGCCATGCATTTTAACGGTGATTTCTTTGCAGCCTCAGTGCTGGAGGCTAATCCGGAAGCTAAGATAGGAATGTTCGCAATGTCTATGAAAGACGGCGTGGATGTAATGACAGAGAATATGTCATCTGCTGGTTTTGTAGTTTATAAAAATTCTAAGAATATGGATACCGTTAAGAAGGTGCTGAATCTCTGGTCAACTCCTGAATATGCCGATTTGTATTTCGAAGAAAGACCGGCATTCCCGGCTTTCCAGGATGTAAATGGCGGAGAAGTACCGGAATACCTGAAAGCTGTAAATGAAAAATATATTGAAGCCGGAAAGGTTATCCCGGAGTTTAACTACTCAGTGATGGATTTAAATCCGTTGTTTGAAAGTACTTTATATGTATATTACGTGGATGCTCCTGCAAAAGGTAATATGGATGGAAAACAGATCATGGAGAAATTCCAGGGCGACTTTGAACAGTATATGATTGATCAGGGTGCAGAAGGATTCTAAGATACAGAAAATAGAGGAGCTGCAATAGCAGCTCCTTTTGATTGAGAAAGAGGTGGTTGCTATTAATAAGAAACAGTTATCAAAAATTTATCCCATGTGGCTGGGAGCGCCGGCGGCACTGGTTTATACCATATTTTTTATTGTACCAATTATTACTGCATTTTTTTACTCCTTTACGGATTGGAACATGGACCGGATGGACAATGCCAAATTTATCGGACTGCGAAACGTGATAAATTTATTCCAGGATGAAGTATTTCTGCGTTCCCTTTGGAATACAATGCTCTTTGCACTGAGCACGACTGTATTTAAAACAGTGGTTGGGCTGCTGCTGGCACTGCTGGTGGTGCAGAAGTTCAAAGGCAACAGTATTTTCAGAACCTTGTTCTATCTGCCTTGCGTTCTCAGCTGTATGATTGTCGGGCTTTTGTTTACAGGAGTACTTAAGCAGGACGGACTGATCAATAACTTTCTGACGGCAATCGGTCAGGCGGATCTTACCAGAGACTGGCTTGGAAGCTATGGTACTGCAATGCTCTGGATTATTATTATTGAAGTATGGATGTGGGCGGGATTTACCATGTTCCTGTTTATCTCGGGGCTGCAGGCAATTCCGGGTGAGTATTATGAAAGCGCTCAGATAGACGGAGCAACAAAATGGCAGCAGTTTAAGAGGATTACGCTTCCTCTGCTGGCACCGTCTTTTACGGTTGTGGTAACCTTGAACATTACGGGGGGACTGAAAGTATTTGATCTGGTTTACTCCCTTACCGGAGGGGGGCCCGGATTCGATACCCAGGTGCTGAGCACCTATACTTTCCGGGCGTTTGGAATGGGATTGCTTGGAAAATCCAGCGCAAGTGCCTTAATCCTTTCATTTTTCATAGTGGGAATTACGTTTGCATTGAATAAATACTTAAGATCCAGGGAGGTGGATACCTAGTGAAAAAGAAAAAGATAGGAAAAATGGTGACAATTCTGATTTTGCTTCTCATTTCCAGCGTGTATATTATACCGATTGTTATGATGGTATTCGGTTCCTTTAAAACACAGGGAGAAGCGCTTCAAATGAATCTCAGCCTGCCAAAACAGCTGCAGTTTGAAAATTATAAGCATGTAATTGAAACCGGAGGGATTTTACGCGGGTATGCCAACAGTCTGATCATTACAGTTACGGCGGTGGCAGTGATTATTATCTTTGGCGCAATGACCGGGATTATTATCTCCAGGCGGGATGATAATAAGGGAAGAGGCCTGTATTACTATTTTGTATTTGGGCTTACCGCTACAATGCAGATGGTTACTACATATGCATTAGTGTTGAAGTTACATTTATATGGAACCTACTTCAGCGTTATTCTGGTTCTGGCTGCAGTAAACCTTCCTTTTGCCGTAATGACATTTTCAAGTTATGTAAAAGGAATTCCAAGAGAGATAGATGAAGCTGCCGTCATGGACGGATGCCATGCTTTTCAGCTGATTTTTAAAATACTGCTTCCGATTATGAAACCGATAACCATTACAAACCTGATTATTGCAGCTATTGGAATATGGAATAACTTCCAGGTGCCGCTGTACCTGATGAGCAGTTCAGAACGGACAACCATACCGATGATGATTTTTAATTTCTACGGGCTTTATTCCAGAGACTGGAATTATGTATTTGCAGCACTTGTGATAACAGTGTTGCCCATTGTTATTTTATATCTCTGTCTGCAGAAATATATTGTGGAAGGCATGACATCGGGAGCCGTCAAAGGATAATAGGTATTTGATGAGGTTGATGACAGATTCTGGTACTTCAAAATTTATTACAGATAAGGTATGATAAAATAGAGTATGCAAAATTACGCATCAGAGCATGCTTGAATGAATTTTGGGAGAAAAATATGAAAAAGTTAAAATACCAGACTAAATTTTTTCTGTATCATACCGTGATAATGATTTTGATCATATTAGGACTTGTGGGATATTTTTACAGAATGGTTGTAGGCGAGATGAAGGAGAAGGAAGAACAGGACTTCCGGATTATAACAGAAAAGACGGCAACGCAGCTGGACATTTTGTTTTACGATATGGACAGGGCGGCGCTTCAGATTGCGGCAAATCCGGATATTGTCAGGGTCTTTCAATCCTTGCCTGCAAAAGCGGATGAGAATTATTTTACAAGCCATCCGATTACCACAGGAGAAGTAAAGAAGCTTCTGGAATCCTATAATTTTAAAAACGACGGGCATTCCAGAATCTGCCTTTATAACCGGTACGATGATTGGGTTTGCACGTCCAACCGGGCGATTACGGAGAGTGGAGTCAGACAGTTTTTTTCCGGAGAAGCATTTGAGGATGTGCAGGAATATTTTCAGGAGGCGGACAGGTTTGTATTTTACAGGGAACCGGGGACGGATGTCCTGGCATCCGGAGAGGCACAGCGGACGGATTATCTGGCTGTCGTGAGGGAAATAAAGGATTACTACTCCAACAGTTCCAGATGCGGCTTTGTAGAAGTGCAGGAATCAACGGAGAAACTGGATGATATTTTGGCTGATTTTGGTCCGGACATTCAGGCGGAGATTTTGAACCAGGAGGGGCAAAGCATTTACCGGGCGGCAGGGGACATGGATTTGGATGGGAAGGATATCTACAGAATGGAAGTCCCACTGGAAAATGCTCCATACACTGTGAAGCTATACAAAAATCCCATAGAATTTAACAATGCGATGAATCAATTTTACCTGGTTCTGGCTGCAACAGTGGGAATTGTAATGCTGGCGGCCATCATGCTGGAACAGATCTTAGTAAAACATTTGTCGAAACCGCTGGTGAATCTGAATCATTCTCTGAAATCTATTACCATGGACAATCTCCATGTGGCAATTGCGGATGAAGATTCTGCAGATATCGTGCTTCGTCTTGAGGATTCTTTTAACTCTATGCTGAAAAAATTAAATGACAGTATGCAGAATCAGATAACAGCCAAGACAAATGAAGTGAAATCCCATTTCTTTGCGCTTCAGTCCCAAATGAATCCGCATTTTTTACATAATATGCTTGCGATTATTTCTATTGAATCCCAGATGGACGGCAATGAAAAAGTACCGGATATCTGCCGCAGGCTGGGAGAAATACTCCGGTATAATACTCAGATGGGGGATGGATTCAGTACGATAGAGAAGGAATGTGCAATCGCAGAAGATTACATGCTGCTTATGAAAGTGAGATACGAAGAACTGTTTGAATTCCAGATACAGACAGAGGAAGATGCAGGATATATCTGTATTCCTAAGCTGATTGTACAGCCCCTTTGTGAAAATTGTTTCCAGCATGGGCTTAAAAATGTGAATCCGGTCTGGAAGATTTCCATACATGCTTGGACAGAAGAGGATAAATGGTATATTACCGTGAAAGATAATGGAAGTGGATTTACCGAAGAGTTCCTGGAAAAGTTCCGAAGGCAGAAAGAAGAACTGGACCGGAGTGATGTAAAATACATATTGGAAAATATAGGTATTGGAGGATTGTGCCTGCCGAATATCTATACCAGGATGAAAATTATCTATGGTGAATCTTTTGTTTTTCAGTTGTATAACAGAGAAAAAGGTGCCGTGGTATTATTGGGGGGAGAAATAAATGATAAAAGTACTTATTGCGGAAGATGAGATTCCTCTTTTAAGGGGAATTAAGAATATGATAGAAAAACTAAATCCTGAATTTTCAGTGGTTATGTGTGCCCGCAATGGAAAAGAAGCAATTAAGTATTTGACCGATAATCAGGTGGATGCAATTTTTACAGATATCAATATGCCACTGGCAGACGGTATTGAAGTGATGGATTTTGCTAATCAAAAATACCCCGGGGCAGAAAAAGTCGTTATCAGCGGATACAGTGATTTTAGTTATGCACAGCAGGCAATCCGCTGCGGGGTTACGGAATATCTGTTAAAGCCTATCGTAAAAGAAGAATTAGAGAAAACTCTTAGCAATATCTCACAGAGATATTTAAGTATGCTTCAGGAAAAGCAGAAAGCGAGACTGGCTGAGGCAGTCTATACCGGGAAACCCGCGAACCCTGGGGAAAAACTTCAGATGGTTTACTTTTGTGCGGGTCCCCTGATCCGGGACGGTATGGAGGAGAATATCGCAGAATGTGATTTCTGGCGGGGAATTGATATAGAGTCAGCTGCGGCAGACCTGCTTCCGGAAGCGACCTGTGTATATTCTTTTGAAAAGAACCAGGCAAATGAAAAAATACTGCTGATTGTTCCGGAGAATGAAGCAGATTTAAAAGTATTTTCTAAGAAGCTGCTGGAAGAGATAAAGGGAAGAGGAGTTCAGATTACGGCGGCCTTCCATGAGGGTTTGATTGAAACCCATGAAATCTCCATGATCAGCCACCAGCTGCGCAGGAAGCTTCAGGAGAATATTCTTTTTGGCGAAAGTTCAGTGGTTGAGGACGATGCAGACACCACCTTGACGGCATACCCTGCCGGAGATGATACCTTTTATTCCCTGGGTAAAGAGATGTCTGACACCAGAAAGGAAGTATTTCTGAAAGAAGCAGAGGCATTTTTTAATGCAAGGAAAATTCGCCAAAAAGAATGCCAGCAGATAATCAGCAGGATTTTGCAGAGCATGGAGGATCAGACAGTACCGTCATATGGAAGCGAGGAAGACCGGGAAGAAACCATATGGAATCTGATCCTGTATTCGTCGGATGCCAGGCAGTTATTTCTTAATTTAAGGCAGATGCTGGATGAAAAGAAGCTATACAGAAAAGCGGAGTCTTCAGAAAATCTCATGAAAAAAGTAGAGTGCTACATCATAGAAAATATGGCGGAGCCTATAACCGCGGCCGTACTGGCGTCTGAATTCGGACTTGTGGCACCGTATCTAAGCACTTTATTTAAAGAATACAGCGGTTATACACTGTCTCAGTATATTCAGAAAATACGTCTGGACCGGGCAAAAAATCTGCTGGAGATGGATGAGGAAATTCTGGCAAAGGATGTGGCGGAGATGGTGGGATATCCCAATCCGCTGTATTTTTCAAAGGTATTTAAAAAGAAAATAGGTGTTTACCCATCGGAATACCGAAAAAATAAAATGGAGAGTAAGGGAGATGGCAGCAGGTGATGAAATTTTATTTATCAGGAATTGACGGAAACAGAAAAGAAATGACAGAAATGTTCTTAACGTATCAGGGGTATGAATGTGTCGAAAAAGATATGGACATTATAATTGAATTTACAGAGGGAGATGTGCTGAAAGCCGAGTTTGACGGAAAGAAGCTGAACTTGTATGGTAAGGAAGATGTACATTTTTACCGTGCCCTGCATCTGTTTCTCCAGAGAATCAAATATGGAAATACAGAACCATTTGTAAAGGAAGAGAAAATCTGTTTTAAAGAAACTGGTATTATGATCGACTGTTCCAGAAACGGGACGGTAAATAAGCCAATGCTGAAAGAGTTTATACGGCTCTGTGCGGCATCCGGAATGAATCAGCTTTACCTTTATATGGAGGATGTATATGAAGTTCCAGGTGATCCATATTTTGGAGCCTATCGCGGCAAGTATACTTATGGGGATCTGAAAGAGCTGGATGAATACGGGAATAAGGCCGGAGTGGAATTGATTCCTGCAATTCAGACTTTGGCACATCTCCATACATACCTTCGCTGGCCGAAGACTAAAAAACTGCGGGACACAGAAGATATCCTGATGGTGGGAACGAAGGATACGGAGGAATTCGTAAGGAAAATGATACAAAGCGCATCCGGACCTTTTACGTCAAAGAAAATTCACGTGGGCATGGATGAAGCAGACCTTTTAGGGCTGGGGCAGTATCTGCGCAATAATGGATTTGAGGAACGGTACGGGATTATGACAAAGCATCTTCAGATGGTGTCACAGATCTGCGCGGAAGAGGGGCTGGAAATGATGCTGTGGAGTGATATGTTTTTCCGCCTGAAGTCCCCGGACGGAGAATATTACGATTTGCCGGAGGATACGGATTTTGATCTTTCGAAGCCGCTGCCAAAGGATCTGACGCTGGTATACTGGGACTATTACCATCATGATAAAGGGATGTATGACAAGAATATCCGGCTTCATCGTAAGCTGACGGATAAGATACGGTTTGCAGGGGGCGGCTGGACCTGGAATGGAATTGCACCAAATTACAGTAAAGCGGAGAAAACACTGCGTGAAGGACTGGCATCCTGCAGGGATCAGAGCATTGACAAGGTAATGTGTACCTTCTGGTTTGACAATGGTACAGAGACACCTGTACGGACTGCATTCTATTCCGCATTGTATTTTGCAGAGCTTTGTTACAGCGAAGAAATGGATACAGAACAGCTTGACCGCTGGCTTATGCAACTGACGGGATATACTTCTGATGCCTATCATCTGCTGGATGCTTTCGACAATACCCCTGGCGTAAAGAAAGACAATGAAAATGCAGATAACCCGTCCAAATACCTGTTGTATCAGGATGTGCTTACCGGTTTGTTTGACGGCCAGATAGCAGGTCTGGGACTGGATATGGGTCAATATTACAAGAAACTGGCTAAACGGCTGGAAGATCTTCTGAATGAAAAAAGCAAATGTTATATGGACATAGAAAATAAATACTCTATGGATATAGAAAATAAATATTCTATGGATATAGAAAATAAAGTTCCAATGGATGCAGTTTTCCGCTATTATAATATGCTTGCTGAAATTCTGTCACAAAAAGCGATGTCAGGGATAGAAATTCGAAAAGCATACCGCGCCGGTGACAGAGAGACGCTTGTTTTGCTGGCAGACAGGATACAAAGACTCTTGCCGATGGTATCACGCCTAAAAGCGATGAGAGAGGAATTATGGTTTTCGGAATGCAGACCCTTTGGGTTTGAAGTATTGGATATTCGAATCGGGGGTGTCATGGTGCGCCTGGAAAGTGCAGAAAAAAGGCTGCGTAATTATCTGGAGGGCAAGGCAGACATTCTGGAGGAACTGGAGGAACCTATGATTGTGTATCAGGATGACCCGGCAGATGACAGCCATAAGATGTGTATGGGGGGATTTTGGCAGGGCATGGTTTCTGCGGGGAATATTGCAGGGATTTGAGAGTATTCGGTAAGGCCTAAGGCCAGCGTAAGGAGTGGAATCCTGACGCTGGCTTTTTTAATTCGTTATCTGACGCCATTCAGGGGGTTATGAGGAGCTTTATGTCAAATGTGTCATTATTGAGAAAGATTTCAGAAAGAATTATTTGGTATGTTAGTATTGCAGTGAAGAATTTTACAAACCCTAAATTTATTTGTAGCATAAGCCCTTCCCATATCGTTCACTGTAGTATTAGAGAGTCACAGCTGTCAGAAAGCAATTTTAAAACACGTTTTATGAATACAGCCATTGTAATAATCACCCATTATAAAAAAGCAATGAATGGAAAGTATTATTTTTCAGAAGAAAGGCAAGTTCAGAAAGAATGCAATAGGAAAACACGCTCTGGTAAAGGTGGTAACGAATATGTTGAAAGTGAAGAATAAAAAAGTTGTATCAAAGTTAGCTAAGAAAACCTATAAAGCAAATAAAAAGAAAAATATGTTAACGATACTGGCTATTTTTCTGACCACTTTTTTAATTGCAGTAGTAATTGCCATTGGCATTGGATACTGGAATACCATATCGCTTCGTCAGGTACGGATGGATGGGATGGATTATGATATTGAATTATTTGAACCGAAAGAAGAACAGGTTGAAATGATCCGTTCCATGGATTCTGTGAAATATGCAGGGGTTGCTGTAAAATGTGCCATAATTGAACAGTATAAAGATATCATCCTGGATAAGACAAAATTATTCTGGGTGGATCATACATGCTGGGAAAAACAGGTCATACCCGCATTAGAAAAAATAGAAGGCGCATATCCTAATCAAGAAAAGGAAATTATGCTGTCGGAATCCACATTAAAGGCGATGGGAATAACCAGACCGAAAATCGGAATGAGCCTTCCTGTGGATTATTATACTTTGCAAGAAGGATCAAATGGAGAAATATTTAAAAAAGATTTTATCCTCAGTGGATGGTTTAAAGATTATAGTGGAGATAACAGAGGGTATGTATCCAGGAAGTTTTTTCAGGATACTGGGGTTACGCAGGTAGACTTTACCCAGGGGAGTTTAAAGATTACATTGAAAACTCCCCTGTATACGGAAGAGGACATTGTGGATATGCAGCAGAAAGTCTCCATAAGCGGAAATCAGATTATATCTGCAGATTATGATACCATTCAAAACTTTTGTAGAATAATTGCAGGATTGGCAGCTATGCTGTGCATGATATTTGTCAGTGGGTACTTATTTATTTTTAATACGCTGTATATCTCCATTTCTAAAGATATCCGGTATTATGGACAGCTTAAGACACTGGGAATGACATCTGTCCAGCTCAAGGGGATGATATACCGCCAGGCAATATGGAATTCGCTGCCCGGTATTCTGGCAGGACTTTTAGCCGCGGCAGCTGCTGCCAGGATCATCATTCCCAGGATAATACATATTGCAAATCCCTCTTTGGACAGTAAGGATATTGTGCCGGTACAATTATGGGTATTCGGCGTTGCCGGCATTTTTTCATTTGCCACCAATATGATCAGCAGCAGAAAGCCGGCTAAAATAGCAGCAAATTGTGAGTCGGTAGAAGCCATGCGGTATATTGGCAGTGTAGGAAAAAGAAAAATTAAAAAGCGCAAAAGGGGAGGCATATTTCCGATGGCTATGCAAAATATGTTCCGGGATAAGAAACAGGCAGTGACGATATTTCTGTCATTTCTGATAGCCGTATCATTATTTCTGATCATCAATGTTGTAATCAGGGAAAATGATGCAAAAAGTATTTTAAATCAAATCTATGAATATGATATGGAATTTAAAGATATGACCACACTGGATGAGCATGGACAACAGCTTATCACAGACGATAAAATAGCGCAGGTAAAGTCTGTGGATGGGGTGAAGTGTGTCAGAAAGGTTACTTCCACACCAGCCGTCATTCCCTATCAGGAAAAGGTATACGGAGATTATTTCCAGGAGGTTTACCAGACAAGATATTCTCCAGGCAATTACGAGGACGATATGAAATTATATAAAGCAGAGCCAGATTATTACAAGTTTACTACCAGATTTATAGGAATTGACAGGGCAGGATTTGATAAGATAAACAAGAATTTAAAAGATCCTCTGGAGTGGAAGGATTTTGAAAAGGGAAAGATTGCGATAGCCGCTAAGATGTTTACGGAAGGTGATAATGGTCTTCCGGGAAAAACGGTAAAGTTTTTATTACCGGAAGGTTTACAGCCTGAAAAGGAACAGTCTATTCAAATTGCTGCTGTTACTGAGAATAATCCTGCCTACTTCGCCGGAGGTTATACACCGGATTTGATTGTAAGCGAAAAGTATGCACAGCAGCTAATGGGCAGTACATTTACGGAGCTGGCAGCGGTTGAATATGAAGAAGCGTTTCAGCAGGAAACGGAGCAAAGGGTAAAGAATGTATTTGCAGGCGAAAAACAGATATCCGCAGATTCTAAACTAGACCAGTATGCTGAAATGAAGAATTCCGAAACACAGGTTAAAGTACTTGGTAACAGCATTGGATTTATTATTGCAATGCTGGCAATGTTAAATTATCTCAATGTGATGACCGCCGGTATACAAAACAGAACCAGGGAATTTGCCACGCTGGAAAGTATTGGAATGACATCGAATCAGCTTTGGAAAATGCAGGTGATGGAGGGGGCAGGTTATGGGATTATTTCTATTATAATGGCGTTGGCTGCTGGAATTCCCATCAGTTATGGGGTATTTAACAGCTTGAATATTTATGGGGTTCCCTTTGAGATACCATGGCTGAGTAATATAATTTTGATAGGCGTTGTAATTGTGGTCTGTGTGGCTGCGCCGGTTTTGGTTTTTCAAAAGACACAGCGGGGAAGCATTTTGGTAAGGCTTAGGGAGTATGTGGAGTAGGCGGAATTATATAGTGGGTATGGATATTAAGGGTTAGAGCAAGTGGAGGGGGATAGTAGAAGAATTATAAAAAAATAATAAAATTAGCACTCGGCGGTTGACAGTGCTAATTTTTTATGTTATAACACATATATAACAAATAAAACAGTTACAACAAACCAATTACAACAACCATTTTCAAATAAGAAACCAAGGAGGTATGACTTATGTTACTTAGAAACAGAGCTTATGATTTATTTGATGAGATGTTTAAGGACGCATTTTTTAATCCGTCTTATGGGGACAGCAGAACTACCCAGGTGATGAAGACAGATATCCAGGAGAAGGAAAAGCACTATCTGGTGGATATTGAGCTGCCGGGCTATGCGAAAGAAGATATTAAAGCAGAATTGAAAGACGGCAATCTGACAATTACGGCGTCCAGGAATGAAAATAAGGAAGAAAAAGACGAGGCGGGAAAATATATCAGAAGAGAACGTTACAGCGGTTCCTGCAAGCGGACCTTCTATGTGGGGGATCAGGTAAGACAGGAAGATATTCAGGCTGGATTCCAGGATGGTATTTTGAGGCTCAGCATTCCAAAGGAGCCGGTTTTAAAAGATGATCAGCCAAAGCTGATTTCAATTCAGTAATCTGTCGGAGGGGATGTTTCCCTCTGTTACAGTTTATCATATAGAAACAAATAGAAACAAATAGTATTGCGGCTGAGGCCGCAAGTCAGTTATTTTCAAGGAGGTATGACTTATGTTACTTTCAAACAGAGCTTTTGATTTATTTGATGAATTGTTCCGTGACCCGTTCTTTAGCAAACCATTTTCAGACAACACGTCCCAGATTATGAAGACTGATGTTCAGGAAAAAGATAATCACTATCTGGTTGATATGGAGCTGCCGGGATATGCGAAAGAAGATGTAAGGGCAGAGCTGAAGGATGGATATCTGACAATTATCGCGAACAAGAATGAAAACAAAGATGAAAAGGATAAGAATGGTAATTATATCCGAAGAGAACGCTTTACGGGAACCTGCAAGCGATCCTTTTACGTGGGAGAAAGCGTTCGCCAGGAAGATATTCAGGCAGGATTTCAGGATGGTATTCTGCGTCTGATGATTCCCAAAGAAGCTGCGCAGAAAATTGAGGAGCAGCCGAAACTCATTACGATACAATAAAAAGTAGATACTTAGATGTGATACGGGATGTCCTGCTGAATATTCAGCGGGACATCATTTTTTTAACCATTTTTATAAAATCCAGGGCATAAAGAGGCATATAGGAGCCCTTGCAGTATGCAATGCTAAGAGTGGTACATATCCGAGGTTTACCTACAGAAAAGCAGACTGGAGCAGACTGGAAATGCATATTTTTAATATAGCTCTCCGGTGCAAAACATACGCCCAGATCCTGCAGTACCAGAAGAACTGCCGCCTGGGTATTTCTGGTGTGAAGTGAAACGGTGGGGCTGATTTTGTGCTTTCGGAATAGATCAAGAGCAATTCTGCCAGTAGTCTGTTCCGGGAAATGAAGGATGAAATTATCGCTTGCAAAAAGAGCAAGATCTATATATGGATAGGGACTGTCCGGTCCGTTAACGCCCAGAGATGCAAACGGGTGACGGGGGGAAACCACAAGGACAATTTCTTCCTCGCCAAGGGATTCATAAGTGAGCTTGGGATGGGGAGATGATTCATTAAATATGGCAAAATCGATCTGGTCATCCAGCAGCAGTTTCTCCTGTATAGCGTAAGTTTCTTCCAGGCAATTAATACGGATATGGGGATATTTTTGATAAAAAGCTGGAAGGATTGCAGGAATCATGCAGGAACTCCGCATCAGGGGAAAGGCAATATTCAGTTCGCCTTCGTTGCATTGTGTAATATCCTTTAATTCTTTTTCCCAATCCTGATTTAAAGCCATCATTTTTTTTGCATATGCGAGATAGCGCTTTCCCGCATGGGTGGGAATATAGCGGTTATCAACCCTGCCGAAAAGTTTACAGCCTAACTGGCGTTCCAGTTTCTGCAGGTGTTTGCTTAGTGTGGGCTGGGAAATATACAGTTCCTGTGCAGCCTTTGTGATATTCTGGTGTTTTGCAATGCATAATATATAGTCAAATTCTTTGATATTCATGGGATACCTCGTTTTTGAAAGACATAGGCAGTTATTCACTTTTGGAATAATGATTATGGTAAATAGGAATTGGACATGCTTTTATCCTTATCATACAATAGATGTAGAAAAGAAGCAAATAAAAGCACATTAAAGGAGAGAAGAAAATGAAACAGTGGTTGGAGAAACAGTTTCAGTTGTCAAAGTACCACACGAATATGAAAACAGAGTTGATTGCAGGTGTTACAACTTTTGTTACAATGGCGTATGTCTTGGCGACGGTACCGAATATGTTAAGCTCTGCGGGACTGGATAAGCATGTGATGCTTACCGCAATGGTATTGTTAATTATTTTGACAAGCGTGGCAATGGCAATTTTTACAAACCGTCCGTTTGCCCTGGCACCGGGACTTGGCAGTGTGGGAATTGTTACGGCAATGATCCAGAACGACGGAATTTCCCCGGAGATCACAGCAGGCGTTATTTTTCTGAGCGGTGTATTGTTTATATTAGTTACATTTTTGGGACTTAGAGAAGCAGTTGTGAAAGTAATACCTATGAGTCTTAAACATGCGGTAAGTGCCGGAATCGGTCTGTTTATTGCACTCTTAGGCGCAAAAAGCTGTGGGTTAATCATTGCAAATGAAAGCAAGAAAAGCCTTGCATTCGGGGATCTTGCATCTCCGGAAGTCATTGTAACTGTAATTGGATTTATTATTCTTCTGGTGATGAAGGTACGAAATATTGCAGGAGGAATGATTCTGACCATATTAATTACAACAATCATGGGAATCCCGTTCGGGGTCACAAAGCTGCCGGGAAGTATCATATCGATGCCTGCAAATATCGGAAGCCAGTTTTTAAACATTGATATTGCCGGAGCATTAAACTTTGCTTATATTCCATTTTTAATTGCACTTTTTGTTCCGGACTTCTTCTCTACTTTTGGAACAGTACTGGGTGTTGGGGCAAAAGCCGGATATCTGGATAAGGATGGAAACCTGCCTGGAATAGACCGTTGTTTTAAAGTGGATGCAATCGCAACCAGTTTTGGAGCACTATTTGGTATGCCAAGCATGACAACCTATCTGGAATCTTCTGCAGGAGTAGAGGCGGGTGGAAAAACCGGACTTACGGTAGTAGCAACTGCAGCCTGTTTCGCCCTTGCACTATTCTTTGCGCCGGTTGCATTAATGATACCGTCAGCAGCAACCGCACCGGTATTAATATATATTGGAATCGGAATGTTAAGTGCTATGAAAAATATTAAATACGAAGAAATTACAGAAAGTATACCTGCATTTGTCTGCGTGACATTTACTATTTTTGCCAATAACATTGCAAATGGTATCTGCGCTGCAATTCCTACGTATTTTATTATGAAAATTGCATCAGGCAAGATCAGGGAAATATCCAAGGTAATGTATATTCTGGTAATTGTCTGCCTTTTATATTTTTATACCATTGTATAGGGGACATATATGGAAAATGTGGATTTAGTAATTCGTAATGCGAAAGTTTTTAACAGTTATCTGAAGTGTTTTCGGAAAGCAGATGTGTATGTTCTGGATGGAAAAATTTATTATGTTGATGTGAAAGATAATGAGAATACCATCCCATTAATTGCTGCAAAAGAAGAGCTGGACGCTTCCGGCTATTATATGATTCCAGGATTGATTGACATCCATATGCATATCGAAAGCTCCATGATGACGCCTCAGACGTTTGCCGGATATGCAGGAAAGTGCGGTGTCACTACCGTGGTCTCAGAACCCCATGAAATGGCTAACATAAAAGGGTTATCGGGAATTTATGAAATGATCGCGGATGGGGAAAATGCACCAATTGATATCTTCTATGGAATACCAAGCAGTGTACCATCTACGAATGAGGAGCTGGAGACTACAGGAGGCATAATTGACTGCCGGGCAATGAAAGAATTGTATGAGAAAAAAGAGGTAGTCTGCGTCGGTGAAATTATGAACTACAGGCAGATCATTCGGGAAAATGATCTGGAAATTACAAAATTTTTAAACTACCTTCGTGAAGTTGATCCGAATTTTGTTATAGAAGGCCATTGCCCATCACTTACGGGATTAGACCTGGCAAAATTTCTTTATCTTGGCATTGACGGAGATCATACGGAGCATACGCTGGAAGAAATACGCCAGAGATTTGAAAATGGAATGTTTGTGGAATTGCAGGAGAAGATGTTAAGGCCGGAGATTCTGGATTATATCAGGGAAAACAGGCTATATGAACATTGCGGATTTGTAACAGATGATACTATGGCGGACAAACTGTATGAAGAAGGGCAGCTGAATAAGGTGATTGAGGAAGCAATCCGTATGGGCTTTCCCACAGAAGAAGCAATCTACTGCGGGACATATACCAATGCAAGACGCATGAATCTGAGAGACAGAGGGGTGATAGCACCAGGTAAAACAGCAGATTTTGCCCTGATTACCGGATTTCACAGTTTAGAACCGGATTATGTATATAAAGACGGACAGCTTATTGCATCCAAAGATCAGGAAAATGAAAATCATCCCGGAAAAGAACTGACTTCAGAGAACCGCCATTTTTTCCCGGAGGATTATTATCACAGCGTTCATATACCAGTACTTAGACCGGAAGATTTTTGGATTTGTGCTAAGCAGGAATCCGGAAATGTGTCTGTCAGAGTAATTGAAGTTTCAAACGGAAGAACGCAGACCAGTGAAAAAATAGTATCCATGCCTGTCAAAGATTATAAAATCTGTTGGGAAGGAACAGGATGCCTCCTGGCAATGGTAGTGGAGCGGTACGGTAAAAATAAAAATATCGGTTATGGCTTTGTTACAGGGGATTGTCTAAAAGAGGGAGCAGCGGCAACAACCTATTTCCATGATCATCATAACTTATTTGTAGTTGGAGAAAATGTTGGGGATATGCAGGCTGCTGTGGAGAGAATCCAGTCGCTGCAGGGAGGGATTCTGACCGTTTATCAGGGAGAAATCAAAGCAGAGCTGCCGTTGCCGGTGGCAGGAATTCTATCGGATCAGCCAATTGAAGAAATCGGACCGGCTCTTAAGAAAGTACGTAACAGCTTGTTTCAGCTGGGTTATCGCCACTATAATCCGGTAATGTCCCTCTGTACATTGGGACTTCCCGTGAGCCCGGCACTGAAACTGACAGACAGAGGGCTGGTGGATGTGATAAAGGGAGAGATTGTCGATCTGGTGTGCAGTTAAAAAACAGGGATCAAAGAGTAGAAAGTGAATAGAGAAGTAAAAAAGTACTCACAGTGAAGGTCTGGTGGATCTTTTCCGTGAGTATTTTTATATGTTCTAAGAGCATGGGAAACTGAGAACAGGAGGAGCTGAATTGGCTAAAAATGAATGCGAAATAAAATTGATTTAAACAATTAGTTGCATATTAATAAAAAATATATGATTAAATTATAAAATGTTATAAAAGTAATTGACATTTGCACTAATTATGTTATACTACACATAAGTTAAATTTCTTCAGATACTTCAATTAATTAAGCAGATTCCTGCTGAATTTCCACCTTTAATAAATTTAACATCTTATGCAGTGTTTTGGAAGCTATTATAGAGAATAAATTTTTGAGTATACACATAGGCAGTGGTATACTATATTAATTAATTATAAAAAGGGGTGATATGGTGACAGATCATGAATTATTGTTGGCAATTTCAGATATTATTGATAAAAAAATACTCCCGTTAAAAAATGATATTAAAACCATAAAAATTGATCTGCTGGAAAATAAGGTTTTGCCAAGAGTATCAAGTATGGAAGAGCATTATGTATCTACGGCAAATCGATATATCGAGAGTGTTGACAAGACTGAGGCTATGGGTTCTGATATTGATACAATGAAAAAAGTATTGCGTGAACATAGCAGAATATTACATAAATATCATAAAATTAGCCTTTAAGATATTGAAAACCGGAAGGGGCACGGAATAATAAAAAATGCATATGATTCTATATAACGAATATTATATGGGTGGTGACTTTGTTTTATGCATTTTTTATCTGCATTTTTATTTGCAATTTCCGCTAATCTGGATAATCTGACGATTGGCGTTGCATATGGTATAAAGCGTATTAAGATTGAACCGGAAAGTAATCTGGTAATAGCGTGTATCACTGCGATTGGTACATTTTTGTCCATGTCTCTGGGCTCGCTGTTTACAGAAATAATAAGCACAGAGACAGCGAATCTGATTGGATCATCTATTCTGGTTTTTGTGGGTGGGCTGTTTATAGCTGAATTTGTCTGGAAAGAGTTGATTTTGAAACGGGTTAAAGCTGAGGCAGAAGAAAAAAAGGAAAAGGATAAGACGTGGCTGAAGAAGAGCATGGAAGAAGGGGATAAGGACGGATCCGGCAATATTGATATGCGCGAGGCAGTTACATTGGCGTTTGCGCTGACAGTAAATAATATAGGGCTTGGAATCGCAGGGAGCATTACCGGACTATCCGTATTCTGGACGTCAGTGTTTACCCTTTTAGTCAGCTATATTTTTATATCTGCAGGGCAGCGTTTTGGCAGGGGATGCTTGTCGAGATTATTTGGTAAATATGCAACGGTTGTCTCTGGTCTGATTATTTTTGGTATGGGTTTATATGAAATGTTTGTCTAGTACTACAGCGAACGTTTTGTAATGTTCTATTTAAATGTATTATATTGGGGTTTAGTTAAGAAATACGCTTTGTATATGATAGGTAGTGTACAGAAAGAGAAGGGGGCGAGCCAGGACATTGATTTGGAAGGCTT
>UQCR01000089.1 GCA_900539655.1 uncultured Robinsoniella sp. | reverse complement strand
TGTCAGGCGGATTCTTTATGTTCCTGTGTCATGCAGTTATGGAGAAAGATTGTGGGGATCCATAATGCATGATAAGGAAAAATCAGGATGTAGTTCTTTTCAAATACTCCGTAGTTTTCACAAGCCGCATCATATGTCCGTCAATCTTTCTGCTCACTTCCAACAGCTCTTTACCCGTTAATGGTTTCCCCTCTCCCACCAAACGGTCTAATTTCTTACCTTCTGCAGCTAATGCACATTTATACCAGTTCTTTTGAATATTACATAACATTCTTCTCATATGTTTTTTTCTCCTTTATTCGCTCTATTAGTGTGTAACTGACTCTGTTAGACACAGTATAACACAGTCCGATTGTCGAAGTCAGTCGAAACCCGTAGCAAATATAAGAAATTTTCAATTTTTATGAAAATTTTATCTTTTCGGGAGTAAAACAGTCGAAAACATAGGAAAGATAGCGGGTTATGGGTATTTATGTTCTATTAACCGATCTGATAATAATTTTCCAGATATTTTTCCAGAACCGGAAATGGGGCAGGTCCGATTGTCAAAATCTGTTCGTGGAATTCTTTCAGATTAAATTTATCCCCTAATTCTTTTTTGAATTTATCACGGATATCCATGAAGCTCAGGCAGCCTACATAATATTTCAGATAGTTTGCAGGAGCTTCAATAATAATGTCATACATGTTGTTGGCGATCTCTGGATCTGAAAAGCCGATCTGGTTTAAGTAGGCAGCAGTTGCGTTCCTATCGTAGCCATGATAGTGGATGGCGATATCCAGCAGAGAAGATATCCCAAGCATTATAGAACGGTTCAAACGATAAAGGGATGCCACATCCTGATCTACATCTGCGTATTGGTATGACTGGAATTCCACATAAGTTGCCCAGCCTTCGCTGTAACCGCCAAAGTTCAGGAGGCTTCTGACCGGGTCGGCGCTGGTACTTCCGGAATAGATGGTCTGGTATAAATGCCCCGGATAACCTTCGTGTGCCAGGGTGGTATAAAGCTCAAGCCCCGAATAATCAGATGCCTGGTTGATATAAATGACATTGTCTATGAGATTATCAATTGGTGGAGACAGGTAAAACGCAGGGCTTAAATATTTCTCCAGGGAGCTGTGGACGTATTTCACGTTTACATTTACCTGGGGAGAATCAGGAAAATCGTCCGCCATTTTTTTCTGAAGGTCATTTAAGATTGCTTCCGGTGTGGAGGCTGCCATGCCGGATATAGAGGAAAGGAGGGCGGGGTTTTTCGCCAGGAGGGTCTGTAATTCCGTAAAGTCTGCCTGCACCTGATCCATCAGGCGCTTTTGGATCTGGTCAATGGACGCAGTGGAGCCGGTTGTATCCTTTACCAGATATTCATAATATTTTTTTCCATCCGGGAAGTTGCATAGGCCGGCATTATTTTTTCCGGTTCCTTTTAAAGCAGTCAGGCTGGTGATCATATTTTCATAAGCGGGAATTACTTTCTTCAAAATAATATCTTTATGCCGGACTTTGAAGTTGGCACATTCTTCCGGTGTGAGATCCGGAAAGGAATCTACCTTATCATTAAATATTTCAATTAAGAGGTTGTTATCGGGGTCAGCTATAAAGGACTGGCACTGGGCTATAATCGCATCTGTATTGGCATCGCTCATAAATAAGCCGGCAGCGGATTTGGCTTTTTCAAATTCCAGTAGGGATGCATAGTATGTATCCAGCTGTGAAAGCAGAGACAGATATTCATCGATGTCTGTCTTTTTATGAAAGGTATATTCAGCAAGCAGGACAGGAAGCTGTGCCTGAGTGCCGATAGTGGGTCCGAGAGGTTCTGCGTACAGGGAATAATCTTTTCCGCTGTTCTGATTTTTCAGATAGTACGCAAGTATGTCATAAGTTAGCTGGTTGTTTTTCGAAAGTTTTTTATAAGAAATCTGATTCAGTGCCTCCTGATAGTTTTCCAGGACGGCGGTAGAGGTGGCGAGGGATTCTTCATCTGCGGCTCCAAGTGTTACCATATAATCATCAATCCCGAAAGACTTAGGGTCCGACAGGGTGTAATGAAGATTCAACGTGTTGGAGGTGACTTCATCCACAAACATGTTGTGGGTAAAATCTGTGAATTTGCGGTTTTCCTGATAATGGAAAGAACTGTTGATGTAGATGCCGATGGATATCAGCAGTAACAGGGAAGCCGGAATCAGCAGGAAGCGAAGAAGAGACGCGGGGTTGATTTTACGCATAGGGTTCACCTGACAATAGGGTCTTTAGTGTAAAGATATGCTGAAAGACATGCAAAAATTACCATCAGGGACAGGAAAAAAGAAGGAGATGATAAAGATATACGTATATTACTGGGTAAGCCGAAGTAAGACCGTTCACACGCAATAAGGAGGTATTTATGAAAAAATATGGTTATGTAAGAGTTTCTACAAAAGAACAAAATGAGGACAGGCAGATGATTGCACTGTGCAGGTGGGGAGTTTTGGAAGATGACATCTATATGGATAAGCTGAGTGGAAAGGATTTCAACAGACCGCAGTACAGAAAACTGTTAAGGAGAATCAAACCGGGTGACCTGATTGTAATCAAGTCCATAGACAGGCTTGGAAGAAACTATCAGGAGATCATTGACCAGTGGCGGGTGATAACGAAAAATAAAGGAGCAGATGTTATCGTTTTGGATATGCCGCTGCTAGATACGAGAAAAGGCAAAGATCTGCTTGGGACATTTATAGCGGATATGGTACTTCAGCTCTTATCATATGTTGCCCAGACTGAGCGGGAAAATATCAGACAGAGGCAGGCAGAGGGAATTGAAGCCGCTAAAATCCGGGGTGTGCAGTTTGGAAGGCCCTGTAAAGACATTCCACCGGAATTTGACACAATTCGGACCAGGTGGGAGACAGGGGAGATCAGCGGGAGGGAAGCAGCAAGACAGCTTGCAGTCTCACATAATACGTTCTTTAAGTGGATTAATTCGGGACAATTATAATTTTGGCGAAAAATGTAGACTTTTTTATCCAGTTAATTTTGAAATATACATAGATAGTAATTTTAGCGGTAATTGCATTTTAGACATCATTACGGGCATGGACTGTGTATTAAACTTCATTTCTGCAGCCAGCTCCCGTCCAGAAAAATTTTACCACGGTTGGTAAAAAAAGTCTGATTATTTATCCGGGAAGTTAGAATAAAGAAAAATAAAGGATGGGTATGAAATGATGGAAGGTAGAAAAATGCCATATGATGATGTTATAATGGAAAAATTGGATATTTCGGCGCTATGTATGGAGACAATAGAAAGATATCGCAGCTGCATGAAGGGCCAGACACCGGATGCACCCTGCCTGAAGCTTCTGATGCCGGAATTCCTGGTTAGGCTGTCCGTATTAAAAAGAGGGAATAAGGATAAGCCTTCCCCAACCATAGCAGGACTTCTGATGTTTGGAAAAGAATCCTTTATCCGGGAGGAGTTCCCCAATTACTTTCTGGATTACAGAGAGGAACTGCAAGGGGGTAAGCTGGGTTGGACATACCGAATGACTTCCGATGACGGCACTTTCAATGGAAATATATATGAATATTATAATAACGTTATGGGCAGACTAGTTGCGCATGGGAATCATGAATTTGCGGTTAACAAAATGAAAAATGAGGACGGCAGGGATATGGTTGTTAATGCCCTTAAGGAGGCGGTGAGCAATGCCGTAATCCATGCTGATTATTACGGCCGACAGGGTGTGGTGATCAGGAAAAAGGAAAATCTCCTTACCATATCTAATCCGGGAAGGCTTCTGATACCAAAAGAAGAAATACTTGCAGGCGGAATCAGCGATCCGAGAAATCCAACTATATTTAAGCTGTTCAACATGATTGGAGTGGGAGACAGGGCAGGAAGCGGCATGTGCAGGATATACGAAGCCTGGAAAAGCCAGAGCTGGCCAAAACCGGTATTTGAAGCAAGTGCTGACCCTTATAGAGTGTCTTTAAGGCTGGAAGTATATTAAATATATGATATGGGCATAAAATAGTTTGCCAGTTTTTCTTTCATACTTGACATCCCACATTCATTGTGATAGCCTAACTACATATAGAAAAACGCAATGACGAAGAGAGTACATCTGATGCAGGCATTACAGAGAATTCCCGGCAGCTGAGAGGGAAGTGTGAGTATAGATGGAAGATGGCTTCTGAGTGGTGCACCGAACACGGAAAAGGCATTTGTTTGTGAATATGGCCCTAAATATGGCCCGAACTGCCGGATTTGTGCAAGGCTGCAACGGGAACCGCCTGTTACAGCGGTGTAGTGTATGATGAAGAGATGGTATATTTGTACCCAACTCAGGAAAGTGCACTTACAGAGATTTGTTTCGCGAGAAATGAATGAAGTGAAGTGGTAACACGGGATAATTACACCCGTCTTCTCAAATGGGAAGGCGGGTTTTTTGTCGTCTCTATGCAAACCGGAACGTACAGATGTGAGAAAGCAATATTCAGGCACTCTGGAATGTATTGGAGGGCAGGACAGATTTCCGACACGCTTGTGGCATTCAAAAGAATAAGAAAGGGATTAATCATGGGAAAAGAAAAATTTTATATGACAACAGCGATTGCCTATACTTCAGGCAAACCGCATATTGGCAACACTTACGAGGTAGTGCTGGCTGACAGCATTGCAAGATTTAAAAGAGCACAGGGATATGATGTATTCTTCCAGACGGGAACTGATGAGCATGGACAGAAAATTGAATTAAAAGCTGAGGAGGCGGGGATCACCTGCAAAGAATTTGTGGACCAGACAGCCGGAGTGATCAAACAAATCTGGGATATGATGAATACTTCCTATGACAAGTTTATCCGTACTACAGACGAACACCATGAAAAACAGGTACAGAAAATATTTAAGAAACTGTACGATAAAGGCGATATTTATAAAGGCCACTACGAAGGAATGTACTGTACCCCATGTGAGTCATTTTTTACGGAATCCCAGCTTACGGACGGGAAATGTCCGGACTGCGGAAGAGATGTACAGCCGGCAAAGGAAGAGGCATATTTCTTCAAAATGAGCAAATATGCAGACCGTTTAATTGAGCACATCAACACTCATCCGGAATTTATACAGCCGGTTTCCAGAAAAAATGAAATGATGAACAATTTCCTTCTTCCGGGACTTCAGGACCTTTGTGTATCCAGAACTTCTTTTAAATGGGGAATCCCGGTTGACTTTGATCCGAAGCATGTCGTATATGTATGGCTCGATGCCCTTACAAACTATATTACCGGGATTGGTTATGACTGTGACGGAGAGAGCACGGAACAGTTTAAAAAGGACTGGCCTGCAGACCTGCATCTCATCGGAAAAGACATTATCCGTTTCCATACTATCTACTGGCCGATATTCCTGATGGCGCTGGATCTGCCCCTTCCTAAGCAGATCTTCGGACATCCGTGGCTGCTTCAGGGTGATGGCAAGATGAGTAAGTCCAAAGGAAATGTGCTTTATGCAGATGAACTGGTGGATTTCTTTGGTGTGGATGCAGTCCGCTATTTTGTTCTCCATGAAATGCCCTTTGAAAATGACGGCGTCATCTCCTGGGAGCTTATGGTGGAGAGAATGAACTCTGATCTGGCTAATACCCTAGGTAACCTGGTAAACAGAACAATATCCATGTCTAATAAATATTTTGACGGTGTTGTGGCAGACAAAGGGGAAGCAGAACCGGTTGATGAAGAATTAAAAGCAATTGCTCTGGAAGTGCCGAAAAAGGCAGCTGAGAAAATGGAAGAACTCCGTGTGGCTGATGCTATTTCAGAAATCTTCACGCTGTTTAAACGCTGCAATAAATATATAGATGAAACGATGCCATGGGCACTTGCAAAGGATGAGGCAAAACAGGATCGTCTGGCAACCGTGCTTTACAATCTGGTAGAATGTATCAGCATAGGTGCTTCCTTGCTGGATTCCTTTATGCCGGAAACCTCCGGTAAAATTCTGGCACAGTTAAACGCAGAAAAAAGAAGTCTGGCTGATATGGAACAGTACGGCATTTATAAATCCGGCAGCAAAGTAACAGAGAAGCCGGAAATCTTATTTGCACGTCTGGACATCAAAGAGGTATTGGCAAAAGTAGAAGAGCTTCATGCATCTGAGAAAGAAGCAGAAGTACCTGCAGAGCCGGTAATGGATATAGAAGCGAAAGAAGAAATATCTTATGAGGATTTTATGAAAATGCAGTTCCAGGTTGGTGAGATTATTTCCTGTGAAGCGGTAAAAAAATCCAAAAAACTGCTCTGCTCCCAGGTGCGTGTGGGAAGCCAGATAAAACAAATCGTTTCCGGAATTAAAGCCAACTACAGTGCAGAAGAAATGGTGGGCAAAAAGGTCATGGTACTGGTGAACTTAAAACCTGCTAAACTTGCCGGTGTAATGTCTGAAGGTATGCTTCTGTGTGCTGAAGATGAAAATGGCGAACTGGCGCTGATGATACCGGAAAAGAAAATGCCTTCCGGTGCAGAAATCTGTTAGAACGTGTTATAAAATTCATTTCAAACAGGCTATGGAAATTTAGTTTAGATAATTTCTTGAAATTAAGAAAGGGCTGTCCCGGACAGCCCCTTTCTTTTTGTAAGACGGTATACAAATATGCCTACCTATAAGAATCTTTCCATTCGTATTCAGTCATTGGCATAGGCCTGCTGAAAAGAAAGCCCTGTACTGTTTTTACACCGCAATTTTCAAGTACTTCAAGCTGGGCTTCATTTTCTACACCTTCAGCTACTAGCTGGATATGCAGCCTTTGGCAGACATTTACAATTGCTGCTACAATTGTCTGTGCATTTTCATTTGAAATAATATCTTTCACAAATCCCCTGTCAATTTTTAAAATATCAAATTTTGCCGTTGCCAAGAGTGCCAGGTTAGAGCTTTCTGCGCCGAAGTCGTCAACAGATACACGGAATCCTGCTCTGCGGATCTCACTGATTTTGTTCTTCAGATTTCTGAAGTCAGTAGCACAGGTGCTCTCTGTAATTTCAATTTCCAGGAACTCCTTGGAGATATTGTATACCCGGACAATGGATTCCAGCCTTTTTAAGAAGGAGTCCTCCATAAAAGTACTGCGGGAAAAATTACTGGAGATGGGGAATATTATTTTCCCCTGGCTTTGCCACTTTTTCTGCTGGGCACAAACCATCTCAAAAACAAAGAAATCTATTTTACTGATCTGATAGGAACGTTCCAGTATGGTAATGAATTTATCGGGAGACTGGATAACTCCATCATCATCAATGTAACGGACCAGTGCTTCCGCTCCCACTACACTGCGGGTTTCCAGCTCAATTTTAGCCTGCAGGTACACCTGGAATTGCCTGTTCTCTATTTTAGCGCTTAATACTTCCGGATCAGTCAGGAAATCCAATACATCATTACGGTGCCGGTAACGGCTGGTCTCCTGATGGTTATGATAAAATTCTTTCTTATCTGCATACATATTTTCGTCAGCCGTTTTAATAATGGCACGGATATTATGGCAGTTTTCCGCCCACTTGTAACCTATGGCTGCCTTGCACTCATCATGGGCAAAGCTGTATTTCAGCTTATGTACGTTTTCGCTGAAGTTTTCCTGGGTGATATCGGTACAAATGATTAAAAATTCATCTCCGCCGATGCGGTAGAAGGACCCTATATCAAAACTATGCTGCATTAATTCTGCACATTTTTTCAGCAGATTGTCTCCGCTGTCATGTCCATAATGATCATTCACCTCTTTTAATCCATTTACATCCAGATAGACAACTCCGATTGGAATATTCTGATCCTCCAGGCTGTTCAGATCCTGGATATATCGGTTACGGTTATAAAAATCAGTTAATGGGTCCCGGTAGCTTAACCGGAAAAGGGCTTCTTCGTCTTCGTTTCTGCGTATTGCAAGCATAATAAAATAGCGAAGAGTCTCGAGGAAAGGAACTGCATTATCCATTACGCTGGTGGAGGGATTATCCAGACCGATGCAGCCGTCTAGTTTACCTTCACGCTCTAAAGGTACCAGAATGACGCTCTTGATATCCTGCAGTGCCAAAAACTCATATTCCGGTTTCATGGAGGCTTTAATACTTTCCAGATCATTGATAACGATGTTTTCCTGGTTTTTAAACATGCCGATCCATACGGCAAAGTCTGACTGGGGCAGATTCTGGAGATTGTCAATCTGGGGAGCAACGTCTTCTCTGCACCATTCTGCAATATTTGTCAAGCGGTCATCGTGGAATAAAAAGACATAACTGCGCTCTGCCAGAAACAACTTCCCAACCTGTTCCAATACATAGGAAGTGGCTTCTAATGCATCGTGATTGCGGTATAGCTCCCTGATACAGTCCACAAGAATATTATCCCGTTCCAGACGGTTTTTCAGTTCTTTTTTTTCATTGGCTGCATCCGTAATATCAAATGCGATTTCCATCCGTGCAGCATGTCCTTCCCACTCCATCAAACGGTCTTTCAGTAAATAATGCCGGTTGGTAATGGGGTTTGTGTGCTCCCAGGTATAGGTCTCATCTTTCTTCAAAGACGAATTTGTACAAAATGTGCAGGGAGAGTCAAATCCCTGTAGTACTTTATAACACTTCTGATTCCCTTTTTCATTGACTTGGAACGTCTTTTTCCCGGCTTCATTGATAAAGAGCAATTCATAGGTATTGATGTCCGACACATACATCAGCTCAGATATTTCGTTCATGGGAACGAGAAGCTCTTCGAAACGTTTTGACAGCTGTTCGCTTTTCAACCGGTTCTCATTTTCAGCCTCAACCAGCTTTTTGCGTCGTTTATTCTGTAGATAAGTAAAGATTGCGCATAATGCTGTCAATATTATAAAAAGCAGATTCATAATAAATAAAGTATTCCGGGAATACAGCACAATTTTCTCGGTATATACTTCGGCAGCCTGTACAGTCTGATCCGCTAAGTAAAAATAGTCTTCACTCATCTCAAATAACTTATCACCGGATTCACCGCCTTCCCGGTAAAGGTAAATCTCGGCCTTCAGCGCTTCCCATTCAGCTTTCAGTTCTTTCAGTAAATCCTGATAGCTGCTGTCATCCAGCCGGATCAGATTATATTCAGTGCTTCCCTGGCACAATCCGGTCAGTATATCATCCAGATGGGAGATTAATTTATCATCGGTTACATGATAAAGCTCTTTCTTAATCAGTCTTTGTGTAGCGCCCCGGATAATTCCGGTATAATTAATAATCCGTGCATCTCCTTGAAGATTAGTGATAGAGCGGATAGACTGAAACCCGGACACTATTAGAGCGACACTTAGTATAAGCGGTACGGCACCGCTGCGTAATTTAACAAAAATAGTCTTCACGTTGAATCCTTTCCCTGTGTCTCAACTTTTATTTTTCCTGTAACTATTTAAATATTTTCCCCTGTTTATCAGAGCCGGTTAAAAATGAAGTAATTTCAATACACGCTCTATAGTAAAAACTTTATTGGGATAGAAATGCCAGTTTATTTCTAAAATCTATGTAAGGGTGTATGGGAGCAGTTATAACTCGTTTAATGCTTTAAACAGGTATAATCATAACCACCTCGAATGTTTCACCTAAATCTTTGAATTCTATTTCGCCTCTATATTTTGCCACGATTTCTTTTACATTTGAGATGCCAAAACCATGTCGTTTTTTATCTGTTTTATCCGTCAGGAATTTACCGTTCTTTGTTATCAGCTCATTTGCCTTGCTGTTGGTAAGGGCATAGCTGAAATATCCGTTTTTAATTCTTGCTTTTATTTCAATGCGGCGTTTGGATTTATCTGATATTTTCTCACATGCCTCCAGCGCATTGTCCAGCGTATTGGAAAAGATACAGCACAGATCCATATCCTGAAAGCTATCCAGTTTTTCCAGGCTTATTTTCGTATCAACCGAGATATGGTTCTCTTCCATGGACATAATCTTCTGGTTTAAAACCAGGTTGATCACAGGGTCCGCCGTATAGTTCTTCAGCACGGAGTGGTTCAGGGATGAAAAGACAGATTCGATGTAAGCGTGGGCTTTTTCATACTGGCTTTCCTTCAGTAAACCATCCACAACCTGCATATGATTGTTCATGTCATGGCGTATTTTTCTTGTATGCCGGTGTTCCTGATCTAAGATATCATAATACGTTGCCTGCATTTGCAGCTGTTTCAAATCGGATTGTTCCTTTAAAGATTTGATCAGGGTGGTGATCAGAAAAAGAACGCCGATATTTGTAATGATGGTGGTACAGGAACCAAGCACGATGACAGCCACTTCATCGGTTTCCATCTTAAGCACCACCAGAAAAGTCATAAAAAATGCAGCGGTACAAATGATATCCATTAATAGCCACATCCGGGATGTTAGCTGGTTCAGGCTGTTTGCCAGCCTGTTTTTAAATAAAAGATATACCCCCAGCCAAAATAAAAAGGTGACGGGAATGCTAAAACGTGTTTTCAGACCTTCTGTACATATAATGCATACCGCGGTCACGATGGGATAAAACAAAATGACAACGGATACCCGGCTGATAACGGAGCCCTTAAAGCAGACCAGAGTTACCAGAAGAAAAGCCGCCAGACCATAGGAGATATTAATTAAATCCTCAAGAAAAATGACATTAAAACATATATATCCCAGGATCAGCATAGCGGGTATTTGAATGATCCATTGAGTTCTTGGCTGAATGAATAAATGGATCAAATGGAATACGAAATATCCAACTACAAGTGATGAAATGGAACCGATAATTACCAGCAGCATAGACCCTCCTGATTGATGCTTAAAGCATTGATTTTGCGAAAGTGATCATAACTTCTTTCGTCCTCTGGCGGCTGATGGGAAGGCGTATGGCCTTCAGCAGAAGTTCCTGTCCTTCAATACCCGCTGCATGGGTCAGATTCGCCAGATAGCGCTGATGGATGCGCATAAAGGTATCTGGTACCTGGACCTCCAGATCATTTAATTTTCCATAAAACTCATAGTTATCGGTCCTGGTAAATGCCGTAACTTTGCGTTTATCACTGGCAAAGTACAGAAGATTCTCCCAGGGAATTTTAAAAGTTCCCTGTTCACATTCCAGGAGGAAAAATGTATCCTCTGATTCATTCATGTTTGCCAGGGCGATATCCAATACTGCTTTAATTTTTTCTTCTTTAAAAGGCTTCATAATATAATTTAATGCCTGGACTTCATATCCGTCAAATACATAATCCGTAAAGCCGGTAACAAATACCAGATTTACCAGTTTGTTTTCTCTTCGGATTGCCCTTGCAGTATCAACACCATTTAATTCTTTCATTTCCACATCCAGAAAGATAATGTCATAACTGCAGATATCACTTTTCAGCAGAGATTCTCCACTGCCATACTCGTAAATATGGTAAGCAACGTTTTTGGATTTAAGAATTTTCCCCACTGCCAGTTCCAGCAGATATCTCTGCTTAATTTCATCGTCACAGATTGCAATATGTATCATTGTAATACTTCTCCCTTGTAAATGCCGGTATTTGAGTTAGAAATCCGTCTTCCAGTCAGAGCCGAATGTAATACCGGGAAATAAAATGATTACTCTAATTTTAGCATAAGATTGTGATTTTGGGAATAGGTGGTAGCGGGTTTCGTCAAGTCTGTATTTATAAAATATTTATGTACAAAATGCACAATAAAAACCAAAAGTTACAAATGGAATACCAAAGATTACATTGAAAAAATCTTGGAATTGAACCCTCCTGGGTTCCGTGATATTGTGAGTTCAGAAAGAGGAACAGAAAAAACAAAATAAATATAATTAAAAATAAAATGATAGAAGAGAAGGAGAATTGCCATGTTAGAAATTAAAGAATTACACAAATCATACGTAACCGGAAAAACGAAATACCAGGTGCTAAAAGGAGTTGACCTGAATGTAGAGGAAGGAGAATTTGTGGCTGTAATGGGACCGTCAGGAAGCGGCAAGACGACACTGCTCAACTGTATCTCCTGCTTTATTCCTTACGACAGCGGAGAAATTTTACTGGATGGAGAAAAGTTAGCAGCCCTGAAGGAAGAGAAGATGGCTAAGATACGCAATGAAAAACTGGGATTTGTATTTCAGGATTTTATGCTTCTGGATGGTTTGACCGTTTTTGAAAATGTGTGTATTCCCAAGGTAATTAAAGATGAACCTTACCTTTCCATGGAGAAGAAAGCGAAAAGTCTGTTAACCCTTTTTGGGATTGAGGATATCGGACATAAGTATCCGGTGGAGATATCAGGCGGGCAGAAGCAGAGAACGGCAGTGGCAAGGGCGCTGATGAATGACCCGCTTATGATTCTGGCGGATGAACCCACAGGCAACCTGGACAGCCGGTCCAGTGAGGCAGTAATACATGCTTTTAAGCAGGCACAGAAATCACTGGGGGCAACGATCTTCATGGTGACCCACGACAGCTTTGCGGCAAGTTATTGCGATCGCGTGATTGTCATGAAAGATGGAAATGTGTTTACAGAATTAAGAAGAAACAGCAGCCGGAGAGAATTCCTGGATGAATTGCTGGTTGTATTAAAAGAAATGGGCGGTGACGATGATGACAATGAATAAGATATTCAGTAAACTTAGAAAATACAATAAAAAGAATTATGTGCAGATGGTATTTTGTGTTACTCTTTCTGTTATGCTGATTACTTCCTATGGGATTATGATGTTCAGCCCTACGGTTATGCAGGTGCTCCCGGAAGGGGGAGATTCCAGAAAGCAGGCTTATATGATCTTTGCCATAGCTTTAATCGGATGCTTTATATTTACCATATATGCTGCCGGGTTATTCTTTAAATACAAAAGCAGGGAAGCAGGCGTATTCCTGGCATTGGGGACGAAAAAAAGCCAGCTTCGCAATGCCTTATTCGCCGAAATCAGTATTATCCTTTCTGCATGTACTGCTGCAGGACTGGCGTTAGGGGCTGTTGTATCATACTTTGTATGGCAGATGTTCTGCATTCTGGTTGTTGATAATGCTCAGATGAAGTATCAGGCAGACGTCACAGGATTTATCATCGGATTTGCATTTGCAGTTGTCATGTCCCTATGCATCATGGGAATGGCGGTTCGTTTTATTAAAAGGACAAATCTTATGGATGTGCTGAATGACCATAGAAAAAGTGAACCATTAAGAGATGTGAATAAATTATACGGGATACTTGGAATTGTATTTAGCATTATGGGTTTTGTGCTGGGATATGTAGTTCCGGGAATTGTGGGAGACATGGGAGTTCTTTTACCCTCTGTATGGAGTGCAACCTATCTGTTGTCACTTGCAGGAATATATATGGTAATCACCTACGCTATAGTACATCATGAAAGAGGAAAACGGCCTCAGAAATATTACCGGAATATCATTTCCGTAAACATGATGAAATTCCAGGGAAAACAGACTGTTCGAAATATGTGCATTATTTCACTGTTAGTGGCAGCCAGCCTTTATGCCTGTTTTTATGCACCGGGAATACTTTCCGGCATCAGTGAGATTGACAACAATCCGGTGGACTTTTCCATCCCGTCAAAGGTATCATTTGAGGAAGTAAACAAAGAGGATATTGAGAAGCTGGCAGAAGACTACCAGATAGAAATTACCGATTACCGTGAGGGAACCTTTGCAGAGCTTCTGGCAAGCGGTGTATCAAGAGACTGGGATGACAATAACAAAATGATCGAAGATTACATGGAAAAGTATGTGTACAGCAAGTATATGAGTGCCAGCGATTACCGTGAAATGACAGGAGAAGATATTAAAGTGGATCAGGGAACTTTCTTCCGGATTACATTCCCGCAGCAGCAAAACGGGTTCTGGGATAAGTTCGAGGATATGGATTTAATTACTAATCCCGTAACAGAAGAACAGATGAAAGTTACACTGGCAGGTACAGTTGCATATGAACCGTTATTGATAAACGGAGTCAACAGCTACATTCTGAATGATGAAGATTACAGGAAAATGACAGAAGAACTCCCGGATAACAGGCTGTATCATCAAATCTTATTCAATATCCAGGATTCAGACGCAGCCTTTGATTTCTCCATAGCATTGTATGATGAGATTCTGAAACGTGCGCCAAGAGAGATGCAGGTGCAGTCCGGATATGATGAATATCAGGAACAGGTGGCAATAGAAGCAGGAGAAGAATACGGTGCGGGCCAGCAGATGGTAATGTCTTCCGATAATCCCGACCTTATGGGGTACTGGAAATTCTATCCGAATATGAAAGTTATGAAGGAAAAGACATTTTTCCAGACAAATGCTGTATTTTTCATGTTGTTTATTTACGTAGCTATTATCTGCCTGGCAGCTGTGGGGATTATAGCCTATACCAGAAGCGTTACCATAGGAATGAATAACAGGCAGCTCTTTGATGATTTGAAAAAACTGGGCGGCAATCACAGATATCTGAAGAAATGTATTACAAGCCAGCTTATGAAAATATATGCTTTGCCGGTGGTCATCGGAAGCATCTTAATCTATATCTTTACTGCCATGACCTATAAAGGAAATGACGGGGTGGTATCGTCAACGGAGATTTGGGCCTTAAGTGTGGATTTCCTGCTGGTTCTGGGGGTTAGTGTGTATATGTATGTGGTTTACAGAGCGTCACTTAAGAAGATTGAGGGATTCATTGGCAATAAAAAAAATTAAGAAGAAAGCCGTCAGCAAAAAATAATTTAAGCAGTTTGAATCTTGTGAATATTATGCTATTATAGTACTAATACCTCCCATAAAGCGATATTTAGAAAACCATGAAGGGTGAGAAAGGAGGAACTATGGCGGGCATAAAGGACGTGGCAAAGCGTGCCGGAGTATCCATATCCACAGTTTCAAACGTATTAAACAATTCAAAATTTGTCAGCCCTGATCTGCAGAGAAAAGTGGAAATCGCTGCAAAAGAGCTTTCTTACAGACCGAATCCGGTAGCGAGAAGCATGAAGAAGAAAAAGTCAGGAACCATAGGGGTCATAACAGCCGATATGTGCGGGTTATTCTATCCGTATATTGTAAAGGGGATCTATTCTGTAGCCAATGAAAAAGGGTATCAGATTATGATCTGTGATACACAGGGAGTTTATGGTGAGGCAGCGGCGATTGAACGGGAACTGGAGAAGTTTAAAAGCCTGATTACCAACCGGGTGGACGGGATTATATTTGCATCCGTAGTACCACAGAGCGGGCAGGCGAATTATCTGAAGAAGTTGAAAAATCTGGCGGAACATGACAAGAAAATTCCGCTGGTCAGTATAGAGCGTGATTTTTCAGAGTTCGGTATAGATTCCGTGTTTTTCGATGGGGTAACGGGAGCTAAGATGGCAGTCAGACACCTGATAGATGAAGGCTGTAAACGGATTGGACATATATCGGGACCACTTTTTATGAGCATTGCCACAGACCGTGCACTGGGATACCGGGAGGCTATGGGTGAAGCAGGGCTGAAAGTAGATGATTCAATGATAACGGAAGGAGATTATTCCCATCAGAGCGGCTATGCAGCAATGAAAGAACTGCTTAAGTCCATGCCGGATATAGACGGTGTATTCAGCGGGAATGATCAGATGGCTGTAGGTGCATTAAAAGCACTCCGGGAACACCACATAAAGGTTCCGGATGAAATTAAAATTATCGGGTATGACGATGTATTCATATCAAGTGTAGTAGAACCGGCACTGTCTACCATCCATATCCGCAAAAAGCATGCCGGGATAGAAACTGCAAAAATACTGTTTGACAGAATTGAAAATGAAAATAAAACAGAAGTAACCAGAATGAAGATGGAATCACGTCTTGTTGTACGCAAGTCTACGGTGAAAGCTGCACCGGAAGACTGGATATTGTCGGACTGGTAAAAAGATGAGTAAGAGCGCCTGTATGAAGGTGCTCTTTTTTTGCCGATCTACAGAAAAACGTTTTGCTGTATTATTCAAAACAAACGTAAATATTTCTGGAATTAACCAAAACAGATAAAACTCCAGCTTAAAATTTTGAGCGAATGGGGTTAAAACATGTGAAATAATACTAAAAATCGAAATAAAAGTTTGAATATATTGTATAAAAAAATATTTATCGAAAAAAATACATTGACAGAAAAACGTTTTTCTGATATTCTTGTGTCAAGTTAAACATACAAAAATTAAAACACAACAGAAAACTATAACAAATGTACAAATAATGGAAGGGGCTTTCGAAAATGGACATTAAAAAAGTAGTGGAACGGGCACTTGAGGAGGGAAAAGGAGTTTTGCGGCTGGCGCCAACCTGGGTTCCCAGGTCATTTTGCAGGCCAGGTAAACGAATAAAACTGCATCCTGATGATTATTTTATTCTGGGGCAGAGGGGCGGCATTGATGAGCGGTGGTTTGCTTCAACAACCTGGGCAGAAAACGGGCCGGGTACACCTGAGGATGAGGGTTTAAGTTATATTGTTGCAGATGAAGACGGGAAAGAAAAAGTACTTCTTAAAGATGCAATAGAACTGGCTGGACCGGTGATTATCGGTGAGGCATTGTGGAATAAGTATCACGGCTGGGCGATGTTCTCCAAGTTTTTTGACAATGCGGGGCCGCTTCCCCACCATATTCATCATCGCATGGAACATGCGAAGCGGGTAGGGGCATCCGGCAAGCCGGAGATGTATTTCTTCCCATCCCAGCTCAATAACCACGGCGGAGAATTTCCATTTACTTTTTTTGGCTTCAATCCTGAGACAACCAGGGAAGAAGTGCTGGAAGCCTTGAAGAACTTTACAAAAAGAGATAATAATATCCTGGCATTATCCAGAGCATATAAACTGGAGCCGGATACAGGGTTTGATGTACCGCCGGGAGTCATGCATGCACCCGGAAGCCTTTGTACTTATGAACCGCAGTTTGCTTCGGATGTTTACGCTATGTATCAGTCCGTGTTATTAAACGGGCAGATCGTGGGAGAGGATCTTCTCTGGAAAAATACGCCTCCCGAAGAAATTGGAAATTATGATTATCTGCTGGATGTGATCGACTGGGAAGCAAATGTGGATCCCGATTTTCATGAAAAACGATATATGAGGCCGATTCCCGTAAAGCCTGTGGAAGAAATGCTGGCACAGGGATATATAGAGGAATGGATCTGCTATAAATGTGAGACCGTCTCCGCAAAGCGGCTCACGGTATTGCCGGGGCAGACCGTAACAATCAGAGACGGTGCACCATACGGAATTATCTGCCTGGAGGGGCATGGAAAGTTTGGAATATGGGAGATTGAGTCACCTGCGTTAATCCGTTATGGAGAATTGACCCATGATGAATATTTTGTAACAGAAAAAGCTGCATTAGAAGGAATTACCATTACCAATCCTTCTGAAACAGATCCGATTGTGATTTTAAAGCATTTTTCCGATAATCCGGACCTGAAATTAAACCAGAGTCCTGAGCGTGTTTAAATAGTAAGAAAGGAGGATGTGTTTTGCAGAGTGAAAAATATATCCTGGAAGCAAAAGGAATCAGTAAATCTTTTGCAGGCGTAAATGTATTAAATAATGTAGAGCTGTGTATTGTTCCTGGTGAACTCCATGCATTGATGGGGGAAAATGGTGCCGGGAAGTCAACGCTTATGAAAATTATTATGGGGATTTATACAAAGGACAGCGGAGAGATTATTTTCCAGGGACAGCGGGTTGATTTTAAAAATGCGAGGGATGCTCTGGATATGGGGATATCCATGATACATCAGGAACTAAGCCCGATACCGGAGATGACAGTTGCTGAAAATGTCTTTTTAGGAAGAGAGAATAAGAAAATCAAAGGACTTCCTTTTGTGGATGCAAAGGAATTAAATAAAAAAACAGAAAAGATATTAGAAGAATACGGATTAGAGGAACTGATAAAACCAAATATGAAAATGAAACATCTGAACATTGCACAGATTCAGATGATGGAAATCATAAAAGCAGTTTCCTATGATTCAAAAGTCATTATTATGGACGAACCTACTTCATCTTTATCGGAGACGGAAACGGAGATTCTGTTTAAGATTATAGATAATCTGAAAGCGAAAAATGTAGGAATTGTTTATATTTCCCACAGAATGGATGAAGTATTCCAGCTGGCTGACCGGGTATCGGTACTGCGGGACGGAAGCTTTATCGGATGTGTAAGAGTATCCGAGGCATCGCCGGAAGAATTGATCAATATGATGGTGGGCAGGGAGCTGGAAGGCGGATATCCTGTGAATGATACGCCAAAAGGAGAAGTTGTTCTGGAACTTAAAAACTTTACCAGAAAGGGCGTATTCCAGGACGTTAACATGAAGGTCTATGCAGGAGAGATTCTGGGGCTGGCAGGTCTGGTGGGAGCAGGACGAAGCGAAGTAATGCGTGCCCTTGTCGGATATGACAGGCTGGACAGCGGTGAAATTATAATGGAGGGCAAGGCCATTACCATAAGCCATCCAAAGGATGCTAACAAATACCACATCATTATGGCATCTGAAGATAGAAAGGATCTGGGGCTGGTACTCTGCCGGGATATTAAGGAGAATATCACACTCCAGAATGCAGATAAGTACAGCCGTGCAAGCTTTATCAACAAAGTAAAAGAAAAAAAGGTATGCGATGAAATGGCACGGAAGATGACAACGAAGATGAATGGCATTCATGATCTGGTGAGCAGCCTGTCAGGAGGGAACCAGCAGAAGGTGGTTCTGGCTAAATGCCTTTTGGCGGATCCAAAAGTATTAATCATGGATGAACCAACCAGAGGAATAGATGTGGGCGCAAAAGCAGCTATTTACCGTATGATGGTTGATCTGGCAAAAGAGGGGATGGCGATTATTATGATTTCTTCTGAAATGCCGGAGCTGATAGGTATGAGCAACCGCGTTATTGTAATGTCCAGAGGCAAGATTACAGGAGAACTTCAGGGTGAGGAAACAAAATCCCAGCAGACCATTTTAAAATTAGCACTGGGATCTGTTTAAAAATTATTTTCGACAGCTGTACGCATTATTTTGCGGCATATTAGTTCCAATTTCAAAGCAGCTGTCAGAAAGCAATTTTCCAACATATTCCGGGCGGAGACAAGATTGAAAGGAGAAAGCAGCATTTCAGGCAAGCCTGCAATCTGCAATGGTATAAGAATGAATAATAAGAAGAATTGGGGAAAGGTACTTCGGGAATTTGGCCTGGTATTCGTAATCATATTTATCGTAGTATTGATGACTATAGTAAAACCTGTATTTTTATCCAGCGGAAATATATTGAATATTCTTCGCCAGGTTTCCATAAACGGTATTCTGGCAGTGGGAATGACCTTCATTATCCTGACGGGAGGAATCGACCTGTCAGTAGGGTCTCTGGTAGCGGTTACCAGTGTAATCAGCGGTTCTCTGCTGATGAATGACGGAAACGTATTTCTGGCATGTGTGGTGGGCGTTCTGGCGGCAGTGGCATTTGGCGTATTAAACGGATATTTGGTAGCCTATATCGGTTTCCAGCCGTTTATTGCAACTCTGGCGAGCACAACAATCGGGCGTGGATTTGCAATGGTTTATTCCAACGGAAAACCATATACCATTACAAATGAATCCTTCCTTGCAATTGGCCAGGGCAATGTTCTGGGAGTCCCCACACCGATTATCATACTGGTCATCGTGTGCATCATTGGTTTAGTTGTTTTAAAATGCACGACCTTCGGAAGATATGTATTTGCGATCGGAGGGAATAAAAACGCAGCGAAACTCTCAGGCGTGAAGACGCGTAAAGTAGAAATGATGGTTTACATATTATCAGGAGTCTGCTGTGGTATTGTAGGACTGATTTTATCAGCCCGCATCAGCTCCGGACAGCCAACGGCGGCAGAAGGATTTGAGCTGGATGCAATTGCGGCAACGGCAATCGGGGGTACCAGTATGAGCGGCGGTATCGGCGGTCTGCGCGGAACAATATTTGGTTTTATCATTATTGGATTAATCAGTAACTCATTAAACCTGGTAAATGTCAATTCTTTTTGGCAGCAGATCGTAAAAGGCTTCATTATTTTACTGGCTGTGCTGATGGATATGAAGACAAAGAGCAGGGAATGACAACCAAGATACCTATTTATTAAAATATAAGGAGGATATAAGGTATGAAGAAGAAAATGATCAGTGGTTTACTCGCAGTGGCAATGGTAGCATCAGTTCTGGCAGGATGTGGACAGGGAGGCGGCAAGACAACAGAAGCAGCTAAGACGACCGAGGCGGCAAAGGCAGAGACAAAGGCGGAAACATCAGCAGATACAAAAGCAGAGACGTCAGCAGATACGAAAGCAGAAGATGCAGGCACAGAGGCTGTGGAGAAAGCCACTCAGGCAGCAGCCGCTTCGGCAGATAATGGCGATTATACCATTGGCGTTATTATGAAAGACAATTCCGATACATTTGTTAAGAGAATTGCAGACGCCATTGAGGCAAGAGGAAAAGAGCTGGGTGTAAAATTACTCATGAATGATGCGGAAGGAGACGTAAACAAGCAGATAGAGATAACAGAGAACCTGATTACGCAGCAGGTAGATGCAATTATATTAAATGCCCAGGATATGGATGGCAGCAGCCCCTGTATTACAAAGGCAAATGAAGCTAAGATTCCGATTGTAAACTGTAACTGTGATACGGTAAATAAAGATTACCAGTCCTTTGTAGGCTGTGAGGATAAAGAATCCGGTCTGATCGAAGCAAACTATGTATTAGAGAATCTTCCGGAAGGCTCTAAAATCTGTGTGATCCAGGGACCGATGGGACAGGCCGGGCAGGTAGGACGCTGGGCAGGATACGAAGAGGCAGGCCTGTTTGACAAGTATGAACTGCTTGCAGAGCAGACTGCTAACTGGAAGAGAGAAGAAGCCCTGGCACTTGCTGAAGACTGGATTACCACCTATGGTGAAGAATTAAAGGGAATCATCTGTGAAAATGATGACATGGCCCTCGGTGCGTTATCGGCATGTAAAGCAGCAGGCAGAACAGATATTATGATCACCGGTGTTGACGCTATCTCGGATGCCCTGACAGCAGTGAAAAGCGGAGAAATGGCGTGTACCGTTTTCCAGGATGCCGAGGGACAGGGTGCAACAGCTGTAGATACAGCTCTTGCACTGGCTAAGGGAGAAAAAGTGGAATATGATATCCGGATTCCGTTCCAGTTAGTAACCAAAGATAATGTAGACGAATTTATCAAATAAGAAAAGCAGGATTGTATCCGCCGCCACAGAGTGTGTATAAAAATTTATGCCGGCAGACTGTGCACCCCACAGATGTCAGCGCAATTCCTAACACACTCCCAACCGGCGGAGGCATCCGTAGAAATGAGGGAGCAGTATGCTGAGAACTATACCGAAGATTATTTCACCGGAACTTATGAAAGTAATGATGGAAATGGGACATAGTGATGTTCTGATTATAGCCGATGCCAATTATCCGGCTGCTGCACATGCAAAACGCCTGATCAGATTAGAAGGAGTGGAAGTTCCGGAGCTTTTGGAAGCCATTCTGCCATTTTTCCCGCTGGATAATTTTATAGAGTATCCGGTCAGGCTCATGCGCAACCTGCCTGAAGAGCCGGTGCCTGAAATATGGGAAATCTATGACCGCATATTAAAAAAACATGATACAGACCGGGCATTTCAGGAATTTAAATTTATAGACCGCCTTCCTTTTTATGAAGAATCCGAGAAGGCATATCTGATTGTACAGACCGGGACAACGGCACGTTACGCCAACATTGTTCTGCAAAAAGGTGTTTGTTAATGAGGTGATAGCATGAATTTTAACGAAGAAAAAAAGTATGTTGGTAATATTGACCAGCTGTTTCAGATAAAGAAAGTAAAATTGCAGGAGGGAAAAGCCAGAGGCGTTACCATGCTCGAAGTGGCTAACCGGTCAGGAATGCAGTTTGACGTAAATGCAGACAGGGGCATGGATATTCCCTATTTGAATTTTAATGGGGAAAATATTGGCTATATTTCGCCCTGCGGTGTGGTAGCACCGGAATATTTTGATGACCGGGAACTGGGATTCCTAAAAAGCTTTACGGCAGGATTTCTGACCACCTGCGGCTTGAAAATTGCAGGAGCACCCTGTGAATATGAGGGAAAAGAATATGGACTGCATGGGAATGTATCCCATACTCCGGCAAAAGGATTCCGGTATGAATTAGTGGAGACGGACGGCAGCCCATACATTGAGATACAGGGCAGCATGCAGGATGCGGTGATCTTCCAGGATAAGCTGGCATTAAAGAGAAATATAAAATGCCGATACCGTGAAAAAGAATTTACCGTTACAGATAAGGTAACAAATGAGGGGTATAAAAAAGCAAGACATATGATTCTGTATCACTGTAATATCGGATATCCCATCTTAAGCCCCGCAAGCGAAGTGTATATCCCCTCATCAAAAGTTACCCCCAGGACAGACCATTCAAGGGAGGGATTAAAAGAGTGGCACAAGACGCAGCAGGCAGACCCGGACTATGAGGAAATGTGCTATTACCACAAGCTGATTCCGGACCGGAACAACCTGGGACATGCGGCAATATATAACCCGGAACTGGAACTTGGAATTGAACTGGAAATAGGTCTGGATACTCTGGACCACTTTGTACAATGGAAAATGATGGGCGCAGGAGATTACGTCATGGGGCTGGAGCCTTCTAATGCCACAATTGACGGCATTGGAAATGCAATAGACAATGGCAGCATGAAATATCTGGAACCCGGAGAATCCGCAGAGTACCGGCTGACCGTTCGGATACTGGAGGGAAGAGAAGCCCTCGAAAATTTAAAAAGACGATACCAGAAAGGAACAGAATTCATATGGCAAACCAAACATTAATAGAAAAAGTATTTAAAGAAGGAGGCGGGATATTTCGCTTAAATCCCACCTTTGTACCAAGAAGATTTGGAAAGGCAGGACACCGTTTAAAATTACATCCGGATGATTACTACGCACTGGGAATTGAGAGAGGGTCTATCAAAGAGCGATGGTTTTCTTCCACGATACCTGCAAACAACGGGCCTCTTGCTGCACCGGATGAAGGAATGAGCTATGTAGCCGTATCCTATGAAAACAATGAAAAATTCACATTAAAAGAAGCCATAGATACAATGGGTGAAAAAATTGTGGGAAAAGAGCTCATGGAGAAATATGGCGGCTGGCCCATGTATTCAAAATTCTTTGATTTTGAAAATCCTCTTTTCCATCATGTACACCTTACGTTTGAGGACGCAGCCAGAGTTGGGAAGCTTGGCAAACCGGAATGCTATTATTTTCCCAAACAGCTGAATAATTATCAGGGAGAATGCAATGCCACTTACTTTGGCTTCGACCCGGATACAGATCCGGAAGAGGTGAAGAGAAGGCTGCGTAATTATAATGATGATGACACCAGAATTACAGAGCTGTCCAGGGCTTATCGGGTACAGCTTGGAACAGGCTGGTATACACCGGCAGGCGTTATCCATGCTCCGGCATCTTATCTCACTTATGAGCCTCAGTGGAATTCAGATGTAAACTCAGTAGAAGAAAATGTAGTTTCCGGTGAAATATATCCGAGAGACATGCTGGTGGAGGAATGTCCGGATGATAAAAAGGATGACATAGACTATATCTTTAGCCTGCTGGACTGGGAAAAGAACACGGATCCCCATTACAAACAGACCTATTTTAGGCCGCCGGTTACGGCAAGTGAGACAGAACAGTACATAGAAAAATGGGTGACTTATGCAAATGATTACGTTGCGGCAAAAGAACTGACCATTTATCCCGGACAGACAGTAACCATAAAAGATGGTGCAGCTTATGGGTGTATCTTTATCCAGGGACATGGAAAAATTGGTGTATATGATGCCGAGGCGGTGACACTGCTGCGTTTTGGCCAGCAAAGCTCAGATGAATTCTTTGTATCGGAAGGAACCGCAAAAGAAGGTGTTGTAATTACCAATCAGAGTAAGGTAGAGCCATTGGTGTTATTAAAACATTTCGGTCCAAATCATCCTGATGTACCAAAAGAAGTACCTGCAGCTCGGTAAAATACCCGGAAGCAGGCAGCCGGTAGAGCCAGAGTGTATGATATACAATCCCGGCAGTAGTATGCCTGCACGTTTTATAAGGCAGATCCACGTCCCCGAATGCAGGAAAAAGTGCCTCATTCGGGGGCTTTCATTTGAAAGGAGAAGAGAGCGGATGAAATATTTGATGGGGATTGACAATGGGGGGACATTTTCAAAAGCGGCAATCTTTGACCAGGAAGGGAAACAGGTTTCAGTAGCAAGTGTCCCAACAGTGACAATTACGCCAAAGCCCGGGTATACGGAACGGGATATGGAGGATTTGTGGGAAGTTAATGCAGCGGCTATCCGCACAGCGATAGAAAAAAGCGGAATAAATCCCGAAGATATTGCCGGAGTATCATTTTCCGGGCATGGAAAAGGGCTGTATATGGTGGGCTACGATGACAAGCCATCCTATAATGGAATTCTGTCCACAGATGCCAGAGCATGGGAGTATGTAGAAAAATGGAATCATGACGGTACCAGGGAAAAGGTATTCGAAAAATCATACCAGGAAATACTGGCATGCCAGCCGGTGAGTATTCTGGCGTGGCTAAAGGATCATCATCCTGAAGTGATTGCAAATACAAAGTTTGTTTTCGCAGTGAAAGACTATATCCGGTATCGGCTGACGGGGGAAGCATTTGCAGAATTATCCGACTTTACAGGAGCCAATCTGGTGAATTTAAGCACCGGTAACTATGACAGAGAGCATCTTAAGCTCTTTGGCTTAGAAGAAATATATGAAAAGCTGCCGCCTCTTCGCGGTTCTGCTGATATCTGCGGTTACGTAACGGCAGAAGCCGGTAAAAAAACTTCTTTGCCACAGGGGATTCCCGTTGCAGCAGGAATGTTTGATGTGGATGCCTGCGGGATTGCTTCGGGTCTGTCAGATGAAGAGCAGATGTGCATGATCGCAGGAACCTGGAGTATCAATGAATTCATTGGAAAAGCTCCGGTAACCAATAAAACCGTGGCATTAAACTCTATGTTCTGCATTCCGGGATATTTTCTAATTGAAGAAAGCAGTCCCACATCGGCAGGAAATATGGAATGGTTTATCCGAAATCTTTTGAGTTACGAAAAAGAAGAAGCAAAAGATGACGATCAGTCCATTTATGATATTACAAATAAATGGGTGGATGAGATCAAGCCGGAAGAATCTAACGTGATCTTCCTGCCATTTTTAAACGGATCCAATGAGGATCCCCTGGCAAAGGGAACTTTTGTAGGACTTACCGGATACCATAATAAGAAGCACATGTTAAGAGCTGTATACGAAGGAATTGTATTTTCCCATCTGACCCATGTGAAAAAATTATTACAGAACCGTTGTGTGCCGGCAAGCATCAGGCTGTCCGGAGGTGCGGCAAACTCAGATGTATGGGTGCAGATTTTTGCAGATGCACTTCAGATTCCGGTGGATGTGATCGAAGATAAAGAACTGGGTGCACAGGGAGCTGCTATGGCAGCCGGAATAGCAGCCGGAATTTACACCGATTACCAGGATGCTATCCGCCAAACGGTAACAATCACGAAAACAGTAATGCCCCGTTTGGAATACAGAGAAATATACGAAGAGAAGTTCGCAGCATATCGTGCAGTGATAGAAGGACTGAGCGGTGCATGGAAACATTTTAAAAATTAGATGAATGGAGCAGTATTGCAGGCAACCATGCAATACGCAATGGGAATAAAAGATGAAAGCATATACCCTTGGATTATATGAAAAAGCAATGCCGCCGGATCTTTCATGGAAAGATAAGCTTAAGGCTGCAAAATCCGCCGGATTTGATTTTCTGGAAATCAGCATTGATGAGACAGCAGAAAAGCTAGCCAGGCTTGACTGGTCAAAACAAGAGCGTTTAGAGCTCATTGACACCATGTTTGCCACGGGCCTCCCAATCAGAACCATGTGTCTGAGCGGACACCGCAAATATCCCCTTGGCAGCAGTGATCCCCAAATTGCAGACCGGGGAATGGAAATCATGGAAAAAGCGATATGTCTGGCAGATGACCTGGGAATCCGGATTATCCAATTGGCCGGCTATGACGTATACTATGAACAATCTACCCCGGAAACGATAGAACGTTTTGAAAAAAATCTCAAAAAGGCAGTTATGATGGCTGCAAGCCTGGGCATTACATTAGGGTTTGAAACGATGGAAACAGAGTTTATGAATACCGTGGAAAAGGCAATGAATTATGTAAACCATATTAATTCTACTTATCTGGCGGTATATCCAGACAGCGGAAATATTAAGAATGCTTCGGTCAGTTACGACACGGATGTTCAAAAAGACTTAAAAGCAGGCGCCGGACATATTGCATCTGTTCATTTAAAAGAGACAGTGCCAGGAAAATTCCGTGAAGTTCCTTTTGGGACAGGTCATGTGAATTTTGAAGAAATGATTGCTTCAGCCTGGGAAATGGGAGTGCGTAAATTTGTTACGGAGTTCTGGTATACAGGAAGTGAGAACTGGAGAGATGACCTGAAGGATGCCCGGATCAGAATGGGCAAAATCTTAGATTCGATGGAGGCGTGATATGTTAGAAGAACTAAAGAGGCTGGTATACCAGGCAAATATGGAATTGCCGGCAAGAGGATTAATCACCTACACCTGGGGCAATGTCAGTGGAATAGACCGGGAAAAGGGCTTGTTTGTAATAAAACCATCTGGTGTGGACTATGACGATCTTCAACCGGAGGACATGGTGGTTATGGACCTGGATGGCAATAAGGCTGAGGGGAATTTAAAACCTTCTTCCGATACCCCCACTCACCTGGAATTATATAGGGCTTTTCCGGAAATAGGAGGGGTGGTGCATACCCATTCTCCGTGGGCCGCGTCCTGGGCACAGGCCTGCAGAAGCATACCCTGTTATGGGACAACCCATGCAGACTACTTTTACGGAGAGATTCCCTGTACAAGAAACCTCACTGATGAGGAAATTGAAGCGGGCTATGAGAAAAACACAGGGAAGGTCATTATTGAGTGTTTTCAGGAGAAGAAACCTTCTTACGTGCCAGGTGTTCTCTGTGCAAACCACGGACCCTTTACCTGGGGAAAGGATGCGGCAGAAGCGGTTCACAATGCGGTAGTATTAGAAGAAGTAGCCAAAATGGCGTGCCGTACTGAAATGATCAGACCAGGCGTCCTGTCAGCGCCCCAGGTAATCCAGGATAAACATTTCATGCGCAAACATGGACCAAATGCATACTATGGACAATAAAATTGCGAAAGGGGAAAAAATGGAGAAAAGAATGAAAATGGCAATTCTGGGAGCCGGGCAAATCGCCCATAAGATGGCAGCTACAATTACACAAATGGATACAGTAGAGCCATATGCAATTGCAGCAAGAGATGCAAAAAGGGCGCAGGAATTTGGAGAACAATACGGATTTGCGAAAGCCTATGGTAACTATGAGGAAATGCTATCCGATGAAGAAGTAGATCTGGTATATATAGCAACCCCCCATTCCCATCATTACGCCCATATCAAAATGTGCCTGGAACATCATAAACATGTTCTCTGCGAAAAATCTTTTACAGTTAACGCAAAACAGGCGAGAGAAGTTCTAGAAATGGCAGAAGAAAAAGGACTCCTTCTCACAGAGGCAATCTGGACAAGATATATGCCGTCCCGGAAAATGGTTCAGGATATCATAGACAGCGGAGTAATTGGGAAGGTTACTTCCCTTACAGGAAATCTGGGCTATGCCCTGGGAGATGTCACCCGGATGGTGGAACCGTCCCTGGCAGGCGGAGCTTTGCTGGATGTGGGGGTATATATGGTAAACTTTGCAATGATGGTATTTGGAAATAAAATCAGCAAGGTTACCTCCAGTGCGGTTCTGTCCGAAAAAGGTGTTGACTATACAGACAGCATCACCATGATATTTGAGGGCGGGGAAATGGCTGTAATGCATAGCAGTATGCTTGGGGCACTGAACCGCCGGGCAAGTATCTTCGGGGATAAAGGCTATATAGAAATCACAAATGTCAATAACATCGAAGAAATAAAAATTTTTGACGAGAATTACCGGGAACTGTCTGCCTGCACACCGCCCAAACAGATTACGGGATACGAATATGAGGTAGAGGCGTGCCGCAGGGCGATTCTTGAGGGGAAGACCCAGTGCAGTGAGATGCCGCATGAAGAAACCATCCGGGTGATGGAGATTATGGACGGGATGAGGCGGTCATGGGGGTATGTGATACCCTCAACCGTGTGAGAACGGTTGTGAGGTTTGGTTATTGAATTTATTTGACATTTTTATTTAGAATATAACATTACAATGTTACATTCTGGTACTACGGCGAACGTTTTATAGGGTTTTATGAAATGACTTATATTTGGGTTTAGCTGAGGAAATTACGCTTTGTAGATGGAGGTAGTGTACGGAAAGATGGGGGTGGGAAACTGATATGGACTCCGTCAGCTTGCCGCAGAACTGGTATTTTCTAACCTTTCCGAAGCGCTTTTTGGCGGCACGCGGGCATTCACCGAGAAATCCTGATGCATTTCTCGGTTCAGTGCCCGCTTAGTATCCG
>UQCR01000088.1 GCA_900539655.1 uncultured Robinsoniella sp. | reverse complement strand
ACTACCTCCATCTACAAAGCGTCATTTACTCAGCTAAACCCAAATATAAGTCATTTAATAGAACCCTATACAATGTTCGCTCTAGTATAAACCATTCGCTGAAGTACTAAAAATGAATAAAAAATATTAATAAATAGTTGGTGGGACTTGACAATCATGATTAATTGCACTATTCTATATATAGAAATGCTAAATATGTATATGCATAGTTGCACAAAGAAATCCTCCGCAGGCTGTTGCGGGGGATTTTCTGGTTAGTGGCTGGTGTTTTTTTTTCTAACCATTTGCAAATATCGCAGCATATAATACCTGCTATTACTGACATAAGAATGCTCAATATTTATTGCATAGAAGCCCCTCTTTCAGCTGGAAAGAGTCAACAGCAACTAGTTTTCAAATCCAAATGTAATATTATCATACCCACATGAACAAATTCTTTCTTTTCCCTATAACTTCCCCTATTCCACCCCTATAGATTAGCTAAAAAATCTTAGTTTCTTGATAAGAACCTCCGTTTTATTAAAAAGTGTATCTGCTATACTCAAATGTATAAAGTTGAATACTACGCCTATTCAACTTTATGGAAAAAACAATTTAAAATATGAGGGAGGAAAAACATGAAGAAAAAAATAATGGCATTTCTACTGAGTTTCAGCATGGTGTTGTCCGTGATTCCGGCAATGGGAGTTTCAGCGGAAGATATTGTTGCGGAGCAGACAGAAGAAAGAGTATTGGTTGCGTCTTACGACATGGAACATGCAGATGGTAAACTTACGGATTCCAGTGGATATCAGAATGATGCACAGTTAGTAGGATTTGTGGATGGTGATTTTGCAGTTGAGGATGAGCAGGATGAGGTTTTGCATTTTACAGGTGACAAGGGTAAATATGTGGAGATACCGTCCGGTCTGATTCAAAAGGAGTCTTTTGCCATAGAGGCAACGTTTAAGACATCCGCAAAAGCAGGCCAATGGCTCTGGTGCCTGGGTACAAAGGAAGAGAAATGGCCAAATGTAAGAAATTATGTCTTTATAAATCCAATGCAGGGAGATGGAACCATCCGTGCCGGTATAAAAGATGCAAGCAATGAAATCCTGTTTAAGCAAAATCAGAGGATTGTGGCTGACAGCTATACTACTGTGCGGCTGGATTTTGACAATGGGTCATTGAAGATGATTGTGGATGGAGAGGAAAAAGAAGTACTGGAAACAGGGTACTCCATTCAGAAGATATTAAAAGAGGGTACGGCAGAAGAATTATGCGGATATATCGGAAAATCGCTGTATATACCGGATGATGCATTTAAAGGTACATTAACACAATTTGATGTCTATTCCACACTTCGTGATACCTCTGAGGAAGGATTGGCGAAAGAGGATTTGGATGCAATAACTTTACCAGAAGCTGTAAGGGGGGATCTGACACTGCCGGATACAGGAAGTGTGAATGGAAGCAGGATTACATGGACGTCTTCCGATGAGACGCTGATCAGTAATGATGGAAAGCTTGTATCAGTTCCAGGTGAGGACAGCCAGGTAATCTTAAATGCTGTGGCAGTTTACGGCGGTGGAACTGTCCAAAGGGAGTTTGGCGTCACTGTAAAAGGAGCAGATTCCATTTTTCCGGAAGCATATGAATCCCTTCAACTTCCATACACAGAAGTTTATGGAAATATTACGCTGCCGTCACAGACAGAAAACGGATGCAAGATAAGCTGGACTGCGGATGCAGAATCCAGGAAGATAGTAGGCGTAGAGGAAGGAAAAGCAGCTGATGGGAGTGTAATACCGGCAGGTGTTGTAACCAGACCGGAAAAACAGGATAAATCAGTTACCCTGACAGCCAAATTTTCTTATAATGGGTTAACTTATGGGGAAACAAAGAATTTCACTTTTACTGTAAAAAAACAGCCGGAAGCGAGAGGAAAGGATACCTCTTATCTCTTTGCTCATTTTACCGGTTCTGAGAGCAGCACCAGTGATGAGCAGATCTATTTTGCAGCAAGTAAGGATGGAAGCCATTGGAGAGATCTGAATAACAGAAAACCGGTTCTGACTTCAAACGTTGGGGATAAGGGTGTACGAGACCCATATTTATTACGGTCAGCCGAAGGTGACAGGTTCTTTTTACTGGCTACAGACCTGAGTATAAAAAACAGGGGCGGCTGGGGAAATGCGACTACACAGGGCAGTACCAAACTGGTAATATGGGAGTCCACCGATTTGGTAAACTGGAGTGAACCAAGGCTTGCAGATGTGGCATCCGGGATACCGGGAGCAGGATGCGCATGGGCTCCGGAAGCGATCTATGATGAAAATACGGGAGAGTATATCGTATACTGGGCAACGGCATCATCGGATATGGCAGCTGAGGTTGGCGGTGATCCTATGAAAATGTACTATGCCAAGACCAGAGACTTTTATACCTTTACAGAGCCGCAGTTGTGGATCAGCAGAGATAAGAATTCAATTATTGATACTACCATGATTAAAGATGGTGATACATATTATCGTGCTTCCGGTGATGGTCAGATTACCATTGAAAAAAGTAAGTCTATTTACGATGGTTGGGAGATTATCGGAACCTTAAAAGACATTTTCCAGAATAACAATTACAGCGGTGCAAAATTAGAGGGACCGGAATTTTTTAAATACTGTGATGATGACCGCCTGACAGATGCAGACGGCAATCCGGTAGAGACATGGGGATTAATGTGTGACCAGTATGCTGAGGGAAAGGGATACCTTCCATTTCGTACTACGAGTCTCGGAGATATGAGCACCGGGAGCTGGTCAGCTGCAACCGATGTAAATTTTGACAGTTTAAAGAAACGCCATGGCACAATCCTCACCGTAACAGATGAAGAATATGCGGCGTTGATGAAGGCCTATACGGACGATCCCGAGGAGAATGGGGAAGCAGAACAGGCTGATCCAATTTTACAGTACACATTCGAGGAGAAAAATGACCTTGTGTATGGAAGTGGAGCAACGGTAAAATCTTATGCAGATCCCAAGGAAGGAAATCAGAATTATCTGTATCTGGACGGGGGAACAAATGCATGGGCACAGCTGCCAGATGGAGTTTTTGACGGCAGAAATAAGATGACAATTTCCATGGATGTTATGACGGAGCTGACCGATGGCAATTTCTTTACTTTCACCTTTGGCCAGGATACAGACCGTTATTATTTCCTGAGATTGAGAGGCAATACAATCAGAAGTGCAATTACACGTTCTTCTTATACAAATGAATCCGCAGTATCGCCAACACTGAGTGGGGCAGCGACAAAACAGTGGCATAATGTTAAGGTAGTGATAGACAAGAGTACGATGCGCGTCTATGTTGACGGCATTCTGGCTGGGGAAAATAAAAACGTCACAGCTTCTGTTTCCGAATTAGGGAAAAACCTGAAGAGCTATCTGGGAAAATCTTTCTATAGTGCAGATCGTAATTTTAAAGGCGGATTTGACAATATAGCCATATACAACAGAGCCTTGTCCTCTGATGAAATAGCAGAAGAGGCAGGTGTGGGACTTGTGGCAGACGGTCTGGTAGGAACTGCACCGGATCGGGATACAGCACTTACTTACCGGGGAACGGATGACCACAGTGCAGTTCGTACAGAAGTAGACGGTGAAAATAAAGTAGTTACTTCCTATATAAGGAAAGGATGCGATCTTACGAAAGTACCGGTAACACTGTCATTTACCAGGGACGATGTTACAATTTTAAATGGCAGTCAGGAATGGAAAAACGGCAGCACCCTGGACTTAAGCCGGGATTGCACTTTAACAGTTAAAAAAGGAGATAAGGAAGAGGTTTGGACCATTAAGACTCCCGTTGTATCCAATAACCCGGTATTGCCCGGACAGTATGCAGACCCGGATATTGATTATATGGACGGAAAGTTCTGGATTTTCCCTACAACAGACGGATATCCCTCCTGGAGCGGAACAGTCTTCCATGCATTTTCTTCAACGGATATGGTGGATTGGGTAGATGAAGGAATTATCATGGATGTGGAAAATGATAACCCCGGAATCAATGATAAAGGAGTGCAGATTGCAGCATCCCCATGGTCAGTGGGAAGTGCATGGGCGCCAACTATTGAAGAAAAAAATGGGAAATATTACTTTTATTACTGCGCGAAATTCCCAAATGGACAGTCTGCAATTGGCGTTGCACAGGCAGATCAGCCACAGGGACCTTATACCGACAAAGGTGAAGCCCTGGTGACGGTACAGATGTGTAAAGATGCAGGCGTAAGCATGGGACAGGCAATTGATCCTTCTATTTTTACAGATGATGACGGTAAATCCTATATGACATTCGGTAACGGAAATGCCGCAATTGTGGAACTGAATGAGGATATGATGAGCCTGAAAGAAGGAACCTTAAAGCAGATTAATAACCTCAAAGATTTCAGGGAGTCGGTAGTAATTACAAAAGCAGGCGGAAAATATCACTGGACTTGGTCCTGTGATGATGCAAACAGCCCGAATTATCACGTGAATTATGGCGTTTCAGATTCCCTTAACGGTGCGATCAGCCTGCGTGGAACCCTGCTGCAAAAAGATACGGAAAAAGGAATACTGGGCAGTGCCCACCAATCTGTAGTACATGTAACTGACGCAAAAGGCCAGGACCGCTATTTCATGTCATATCATCGTTTTTACACGCCGCTGGATATTTTTCTGGATTCGGATGGACTTGGAAAGCACAGGGAGACCTGTATTGATGAAATCTTCTTTGATGAAAACGGATATATGACAATCACTCCGACACAAGAAGGAGTGGCACCGGTTCAAATGAAAGCGGAAGAGCCGGAAATAGTAAATAAAGATGAATTGAAGACTGAAATAAATCAGGCAATTGGGGAAAGCCAGAAAGACAGCTATACGAAAGACAGCTGGGAGAAGTATGCAGATGCGTTATCTTATGCAAAAGAAGTTCTGGGATCAGAAAGCGCTGACCAGGATACAGTGAATACCGCGCTTTTAAATCTCCTTTCCGCCCGTGCAGCCCTGGTAAAAGTTCCGGAAGTAAAACCGGATCCGGATCCAAAGCCAGATCCAAAACCAGATCCAAAGCCTGTTGCAGTTACAGGCGTGACGCTGAATAAACAGTCTGTAACCATGAATCTTAAGGAAAATATGGTTCTTACCGCAAGCGTTTCACCGGCAAATGCAGCAAATAAAAAGGTGACATGGAGTACCTCAGACAGTGGAAAAGTAACGGTGGACCAGAATGGAAAAATTACAGCCAAAAAGGCGGGTACGGCTTATATTACCGTGACTACCGCAGACGGCGGCAAGAAAGCAGTATGTAAAGTAGCGGTGAAAAAGCCTGTGATTAAACTTACTTACACCAAACTATTGCTCCAGGCAAAGAAATCTACCACAGCTGTCCGCATCAAATCAGCAGTTCCTTCCGGTGAGAAGATCAAATCTGCAAAGAGCAGTAAGAAAAATATTGCAACCGTATCTGTTAAGGGCGGAAAGCTTACCATTAAAGGGAAAAAGCCGGGAGTCACTTATGTAACGGTTACTTCCACAAATGGTGCTGCGGCTAAAGTGAAAATACAGGTAAAGAAAACAGTAAACGTATCAAAATTAAATATGGTAAAAAAAGCCAGTGTCCGAAATGGTAAGACTCTGACGCTGAAATTGGTGAAAACTCCGGTTACCGCAACCAGTAAAATCACATGGACAAGTTCCAACAATAAAATTGCAACGGTGAATTCCAAAGGAGTAGTAAAGGCAAAGAAGAAAGGGGATGTAATCATTACCGCAATCAGCAGCAATGGTAAGAAAGCAAAATGCAGGGTTCATGTGAAATAGAATGAGGAGAGAATTGTGTATGAAAAAGAGGAAAATATTTAGCAGGCTGGTAGCAGGGGCAATGGCTGGCATTATGGCGGTGACTGCATTGCCGCAGCTTAGCATGCCGGATGTAAAGGCACCGTTGCAATTCCGGGCGGATCAGGAGTTAATCGCCCACTATCCATTGGAGACAGATGCTCTCGATGTGTCCGGGAATGAATATCACGGAGAAGTACTGGGGGAGGGGGTGACATTTTCAGGGGATTCTCTGAATTTGCCCGGAGGCAAGTCAGACAGTACTGATTATGTTGCTCTGCCACAGGGGATCTTCGACAATCAAAACCAATTGACGATTTCCATGTGGATTAAAAATAAAGATACAAAAGGAAATTATGCAGCCTTTTTCTTTGGAACAAAGGCCAGAGGTGTACTTCCCGTTAATTATTTTTTGCTGAATCCCTGTAATCCAAAAGGGACTTATAAGTCAGTATTTACAGATTCTGTCAATGAATCCGCACCTTACAATACTGAGGCCGGAATCACCAATACGGTTTCCACTACTGAATATATGAATCAGTGGGCATATTATACCGTTGTTCTCAATACAGCGAGAGAAAATGAAGGTGCATCTGGCGGCAAAACAGTGACGGCATATCTGAATGGACAGAATATCGGTACTCAGAATCTGTCGAGAAGTGTATCTGATTTTGGAGAAGGACTGGTATCTTTAATAGGCAAGTCAGAGTATCTGGAGGATCCGTTGTTTAAAGGATCCTTCCGTGACCTGCGTATCTACGGAAAATGTCTGGATGATACGCAGGTAAACGGGTTGTATGAAACCGCATTTAACAGAAATGAACTGCTGGAAGCAAAGGAAGGGCTGTCTCTTTTGGATACCTCAAAAGTGATTGCCAATCTGGAACTTCCGGAAACAGTGGGAAATGATGTTTCCGTAACCTGGGAATCATCAAATCCCGCCGTGATTGACAATACCGGAAAAGTGACGATGTCCGACTTAGAACAGAACGTAACCCTTACGGCTACGCTTATGCGAAATGGGGAAACGGTTACGAAAGAATTTTCGGTAACTGTAATAGCTGCTGACGGAGTATTGGCGGAGGCCATGAGCCGGGTAACTGTACCATATGCCATTACGGATAACACGATACTGCCAACAAGTCTGGGAGACGGAATTACCGTGAAATGGGAATGCAGCGATCCATCCGTAATAGCAGCCGACGGTACCATTACAGCTCAAGATGAGAACATGCAGTTAGAGCTGAAAGCGGCTATTGCAAAAGATGACCAGCTGGCTTATAAAGAATTTGTAGTTCTGGTAATGGAAAAATCCGCAAGCTACGTTATGGGCTATACCCGTAACGGTAATACAGAGCTGACAGACAGCATGCATCTGGCATACAGCACGGATGGAGATAAGTATACCTCTCTGAATTACAATACTGGTATCCTTTATCCAAAAGCTGATCTGGAAGAAAATGCATCCAACACAATTGCAGGAACCACAAAGCGTCTGCTCAGTCCCTATCTGTTCCGTATGGCAGACGGGAAAATAGGTGTTGCCGCTGTACGAAACGATGCGGCAGGGGATAAAAATGCAAAGGGAAAGATTTTATTTTATACAACGGATGATCTCATGGAATATGAAGATTGCGGGCTGCTTCCCTTACATACCGAACTTGCAGTTACGGAGCCCAGATGTGAATATGACGGTGTAAATGAGGTCTATAAGATCACATGGAAAGGCTCTGACGGAAAGCTGTATTGCAACACCACTACAGACTTTTCTGAGATCAGTACGCCGGAAGAAATTACAGGCAGAGAAAATATATCCGTATCCTCAGGGATCACGGGAGCCGTTTTGGGCAATGTGCTTCCGATAACGAAGGCTGAGGCACAGGGCATCACCGGCAAACTGCTTCCCATAGAAAATACGGGAGTCGAGGAACAGGCATATACGTTCTCAACAAAGGCAGGGCAGGAGCTGGCCCAGTCAGATCTGGATTCCGTCATAAAAGCAAATTATAGTGACGGTACTAAAAAGGATATAAAGGTGAACTGGGATGCCGGCAGCTTAAAGGCAATTAACTTTAACAAGGAAGGAACTTATCAGATTAGCGGCAAGGCTAAGCTGACCCGGTATCCGGTATTGAATGGAAGGGCTGACCCGGACATTTATTTTTACAATGGAAAGTATTATTTTATCGCTACCGGTGAGACAGCAAACCAGTCTCAGATCAATATCCGGGAAGCAGATATCCCCCTGGGCGTGTTCAGTGCAGCGGATCATGAGCTGATCCCCAATGTGAAAAAACCCAGATGGGCACCGGAACTCCACGAAATAGACGGGAAATTATATATCTTTCTGGCAGTTGGCGATGACTGGAAACAGGTACAATCCAGCATTATGGAATTGAAAGAGGGCGGAAACCCGCTTAATAAAAATGACTGGAAAGAGGCAGTCAGAGTCCGTAAACAGGATGGAAGCTATCTCTATGAATATGGCATTACGCTGGATATGACTTATTTTGAAGTTAATGGAATTTCCTATGTATGCTGGGCACAGCGTGAGATGACAACTGACAGGGGATTTGGGACATCGGATCTCTATATTGCAACCATTGATAAAGAAAATCCTTATCAGCTGACCAGCGATCCAATGTGTATTCTCCGTCCCCAATATGGTTGGGACCGTTTTGATGCCACCGTTGATGAAGGTCCTTACGTCATTCAAAGGGATGGAACCGTGTATATGACGTTCTCGGGTTCCAGCGTCAGCAATACCTATTGTGTGGGTCTGTTAACTGCAAATGAGAAGAGTGATCTGCTGGATGCAGCTAGCTGGAGAGAGACTGGATATCCTATCTTGCAGGCGGAAAGCGTGTCAGGAGAAGGGGGACCCGGACACAGTGCCTTTACCGTAGACGAGGATGGAAATGATTTATTCGTATACCATATGAAACCGGGCGGTGGAACCAGGAGTGCAAGTGCAAGACGGGTCCACTGGGCAGCTGATGGCACCCCGGTACTGGATATGACTGTTGACAGAGAGTTAAAGGAAGAGTACCGTACGGTTACAGGAACCATTATTGTAGAAGAGGGGGATGTGCCGGAGGAGGAAAGGATCGTTACTGCCGATAAGGAGGCACTGGTCCTGAACGGTGTTACTGAAAATATAGTAAAAGGCAATCTTACGCTGCCCGCTGAAGGGAAAAATGGATCTGAGATTACCTGGTTCTCTGATAAAGAGGAAGTGATATCCACAGCATCTTCGGCAAATAAGGATTACGCGGCGACACCAGCGGGAACCGTGACAAGAGGAAGCAAAGATCAGAAAGTGACCTTACGTGCTGTTATCCGGTACGGGACATTTGAGGATTCCAAGACCTTCTCCGTAACAGTGAAAGCAAAAGAAACGGAGAAAGATTATGTAGGATATCTGTACGCATATTTCAGCGGGGACGAATCCAGGCTGGATGATCAGGAGATTTACTTTGCACTGAGCAAGGATGGAATTACCTGGAGCGACCTAAACGAAAATGATCCGGTCTTAACCTCTGAACTGGGAGATAAAAGTGTCCGTGATCCATACATTATCCGTTCTGCAGAAGGAGACCGCTTTTATCTGATTGCAACCGACCTGGATATCCGCAACAGCAAATACGGAAACCAGTGGTGGACGTCAAGGGATGGAAGTAAAGACCTGATTATCTGGGAATCAACAGATCTGGTAAACTGGACAAACCACCGGGCGGTGGATGTGGGCAGTTCTATCCAGGCAGACCATGTATGGGCACCAGAGGCTATTTATGATGAAGTGACCGGGGAATATCTGGTATACTGGTCCAGTTCGGTGAAGACGGATCAGTATGAAAAGAGCAGAATCTATGTTGCGAAGACCCGGGATTTCTATACATTTACCGAACCCGAAGTCTATTCGGATGACCCAAATGGCAATATAGATGCCTCTATTTTGAAAGTGGATCAGAAATATTACCGACTGATTAAAGATGACAGGGAAGCATATGTTACCCTGGAATCAGCAGACCGGTTATTAAGCTATGAACAAGGAGAAAAGAACAGAGGATCGGTATTTAAAAAAGTAAAGAACACGGAACTGGAAAGCTATAAAGGCTATTATGAAGGGCCTACCATGTTCCGGTTTATAAATGAAAATAAGTGGTGTGCTCTGGTAGATGAATATGGAGGGGCAAAAAGAGGCTATATTCCTTTTGTCTCAGAGAATATAGGGGCCCAAAACAGCCTGCATCTCATGAAGGATGACACCTATCTGATGCCTACCGGCGCAAAGCACGGTACTGTAATTCCGGTAACGCAGGAAGAATACGATGCCTTGCAGGAAAAGTGGATTGTAAAATCAAACATGGAACAGCAGGAAGAGCCAGTTTTGGAATATAACTTTGAAGAAAAATCAGCGGGCACAATGACTGATGTATCCGGAAATGGTAACCACGGCAAGACATATGGCAATGCGGTATTCAAAAAGGATACTGAAAAAGGGCAGGTATTATATCTGAATGGCAGCAGCGGAACCTATGCAGAATTCCCCAGGGGATTTTTTGACGGCTGCGATGAGATGACATTAGTAATGGATGTAAAGCCCGAGATAACAAGCAATTTCTTCTTTACATTTGGAGTTGGACAGGACAGCAGCAAGTATATGTTCCTTCGTACCAAACCTGGGAATATCCGAAATGCTATAACCACTCAGGGCAACGGGAAAGAGCGGGATGTTCAGATCAATGGTTCTTACCAGAACAAGTGGAGTAAAGTTGCAATCGTAATGAATGGTCACAGCATGTCACTGTATATCGATGGCGTTCTGGCAGACAAACGGGATTATGTACGCTCCATCCGTGATCTGGGATCGGATCTGCTGGCATATCTGGGAAAATCTTTCTACAGTAACGATCCGTATTTTAAGGGATCTTTTGACAATATAAAGGTTTATAACCGGGTTTTAAGTGCCAAAGAGTTAGGCGGGGATGGTCCGGAGCCTGACATCAGTAAAGATTTACTGGCACATTACAAACTGGAAGCGGATGGGAAAGAAGCTGGCGGAAGGCAAAAGGATGCCGTGTTGGGCGGCAAAGGAACACATTTTACAGACGGAATCCTGCGTCTTGACGGGGGATCTAAGTCTGATAAAAACTATGTAACATTACCCGAAGGACTTTTTGACGGACAAAACAGCACCACGATTTCCATGTGGATCAAAAATAAAGATACAAAAATGAATACGGCTGCGTTTTCCTTTAGTGGGAAAAAGAAAACGGGAAGTTATCCCGCAGACTACTTTATTTTAAATCCCTGTAATTTAGATGGTTATTATAAGGCGGTATTTACAGACCCGGCTGCCGGCAGCACTGCTAATCCATGGACAACCGAAGTGGGAATCAATAATTCCAGCCAGAACAGTATCAGTACAGTGGATTATATGAACCAGTGGGCTTATTATACGGTGACAATCACAAAAGACCGGATAACCGGATATCTAAATGGAAAGAAAGTAGGAACATCAGAAATCCATAACAAGACAGTAGCGGATTTTGGAGAAAAACTGACGGCATACATTGGAGCTTCGGAGTATGCGGATGATACCTTCGCAGGAGATTTCTGCGACCTGAGAATCTACAGCAGAGAATTCAATTTGACAGAAGTTTCTGACTTATATCAGAAATCCCTGCCGGTTATTAAGGTAAAAGAGGCAAGGGCATCATTGAAAATAGGGGATGGATTATCTGTAATTGAGGATTTGAATCTGCCGGCAATGGCAGGAGAGTGCTCCGTTAAATGGAAATCAAGCAAACCTGCTGTCGTAGAAGAAAACGGTACGGTTCACTTCCCAAAAGAAGAAACCAAAGTGACCCTGACCGCAGTGATCAGCAGCGGTGCATACGCAGAAGAGGCCGTGTATGAACTGACCATAGCGTCTGAGGCAGATGCAGCTGCGGGACGTTACCGGACAGCCCTGAATATTCCAAAGTATATCACCGGCAATATGCAAAGCACAGTAAATGGAGAAACTGTAATCTGGTCAAGTGAACCAAAGGGTGTAATCGATGCAGACGGTACCGTCCATCGCCCAGCAGGAGATCAGGAAAACCAGCAAGTGGTTGTAAAAGCTGTGATTGGAAATACGGTGATCACAAAACAGGCAGAAGTGCTGGCAGCCGGCGGTCAGATTCTAAGTTACGTAACAGAGGGCGGGAACCTTTATACAGGCGAGGGAGATCTTCTGGCGGCATCCGACAGCAGACGGTCAGATGCATTATTCCTGGCAGCGAAAGAAAGCCAGTCCGGATCATTTGTACCGTTAAATAAAGGTAAAGCTATCTTATATGTAAAATGGGATAAAGACCAGAAAACAAATCCGGATAATCAGATGGGCTCTCCCGTATTATTCCGTTATAAAGACGGAAGCCTTGGTGCAGCAGCATCAGGAAATAATAAGAAGGACGGCATTTATATCTGGGATTCCAGTGAAAACATAAACTTTAAAAACGAAAGATATCTGGTTCTGAATACGGATGGCAAGAAAGTACAGGATCCGGATATTGTCTATGATTCCCTGGCTGAATGTTATAAAGTCTTCTGGACGGATGAAAAAGGAACTTCCTATGTAAGTATGCTGAATAACTTAAACGCAGGAGCGGCACCTGTAATAACAATAGAAACAGATTATGAAAAGACGCTGGTATCTGCAGGGATTCCGGAAAATGCAGTGAAGGAACAGGCCTCCGTATTTGAGGCAGACAAGGAAGAGTACGAGGCATTAACGAGAAAATACGCAACAGTTCATAACACAGGAATGGAATCCGTCGTTATCCGTGCAAATGCCGGTGACAAAGTAACGCTGCCGGAAACCGTAACTGCGGACTACAGCGATGGAAGCACCAAGAACCTGGGTGTAAAATGGAACCAGCAGGATTTGGATAAGATTGCATCCGGACAGGCCGGGACCTATGAAATATCCGGTGAAGTGCAGCAGGATTCCTATGCATATCCATTTATAGAGGAACGTGCAGATCCCCATATCTTTTATAATGAAGATGATGGTTATTACTACGCTACCGGTTCCTATTATGAGAAAAACAGTAACTGGAACAATGAGAATGAAGCACGTAATAATTCCTACAGAAAGCTGGATATCCGCCGTGCCAGAACCATAGAAGGATTGAAAACAGCCGATGAGCATTACATTATGGAGTCAAAAATTGGTGACCGCTGGGGGTCCTTTATCTGGGCACCTGAATTCCATAAAATCAATGGAAAGTGGTATTGTATCGTTGGTGCTCATGATTTTGGTTCCGCTGGAATTAAAAGTGATACAGACTGGGGATGGTGCAGCAGGTCAATACTCATTCCTTACGAGGGAAGTGAAGAGCAGATGAAGAATGGCGGCATGCTGGATGCCGGACAGTGGGGGACGCCAATCGAAATGAATCTCCCGGCTCCGGCAAATGCATCCTTTGATGTCTCTTATTATGAAGATGATGGTGGACAGGGATACTATATTGTTCCAAGTGCTGCGAATCTTTATGTGGTAAAGGCAAAGGGAGGCGAGGGTGTTGTTCCTCAGCCAGAGGGAAGCCCGCAGTTAATCAAATCCGGTCAGTGGCCATGGGAGTACGGCGTTTATGAGGGCTCCATTACAGCAAATAATCCGGAGGGAAATGACCAGTTAGTCGTAGAAGGCCCTTATCTGTTCTCATACGGCGATAAGGTGTATATCAGTTATTCAGCGGCTACCGTGGATAAATTCTACACTCTTGGTCTGATGATGGCAGATAAAGGCAGTGATATCATGAACCCGGACAGCTGGACCAATATTAATTATCCGGTACTCAGTTCTTATGATACGGTGGATGGATCCATCGGAGGAGGAGAACATGTTGGAGGCGGACATAATTCAGTGGTTCTTGATGAATATGGGAACCTGGCACTTGTCTATCATGCGCGTCCGTATCCGGACCCACATGAAGGGAAAGTCGGTGCTGGAGGACTCTTTGATCCCTGCCGCCATACCGTAGTTAAAAGTATAAACGTGGCATATGATGGAACGCTGATCTTTAATATGACTGCTGAAGAGGAACTAGATCCTGCCAACAAGAATATAAAAGCGGTAGTCTATATCAGCGGCAAAGAACATGCAGATAAAACTGCCCTGGAAGTACTGATTCAGAATGCAAAGAAAACGGACACCGCAAAATATACAGAAGCTTCTGTAAAAGCTATGCTGGATGCGCTGTCTAAAGCAGAAGAGGTTAAGAACAGAGCAGATGCTTCTCAAAGTGAGGTAGCCCAGGCAGCCGCGGCCCTTAAAAATGCAATGGCGAAACTGGAACCCAGGAAGGATGTTCCGGTACCGGAGAAAATAGCGGTGCAGGGAGTGAAGCTTAACAGAACTTCAGTTACCATGAAAGTAAAATCCAAAGTGACACTGACAGCAAGTATCAGCCCGTCTAATGCGGCAAACAAAGGAGTGTCCTTTACGTCCTCCAATAAGTCTGTAGCTTCCGTAAACGGAAATGGCACAATTACGGCAGGCAGGAGCGGAACGGCAGTCATTACGGTAGTTACCGCAGACGGAGGGAAGAAAGCAACCTGTAAAATAACGGTTAAGGCGCCTGTCATTAAACTAAACGCTTCATCCATTACCTTACAGGTGAAAAAAACAACAACAACAGTAAAAATAAAAACATCATCCCCGGCGGGTGAGAAGATAAGCGCAGCTAAGTCCGGTAATAAAAAACTGGTATCCGTAAAGGTCAAAAAGGGTAAAATGACGATCACCGGCAAGAAGAAGGGGCGTACTTATATCACCGTTACAAGTACTTTAGGCGGTAAAGTGAAGCTGAAAGTTAAGGTACAGACCGGGAAAGTGGCAACAAAGAGCATTAAGCTTGATAAGAAGCTGTCAATCAAAAAAGGAAAATCCCTCTCACTGAATGTCGTAAGAAATCCAATTACGGCGACGGAGAAGCTGGAGTGGACCAGTTCCAACAAAAAGGTAGCCAAAGTCACTTCTAAGGGGCTGGTAAGGGCAAAAAAGAAAGGAACAACAACAATTACCGTAAAGAGCAGCAATGGCAAGAGTGCGAAATGTAAAATTAAGGTAGAGTAATAGAATCGAATCTAAAACAGAGGGTTGACAAATCCATTTATCTGGGCTATGATAAAACCAGTTAAAAAGCTAATATGTATGTGCATAGTTGCACAAGAATTTCCCCCGCAGATTGGACCTGCGGGGGATTTTTTGTTAGCTGTTGATGTCATTCTCATCTAACCATTTACAAATATAGTAGCAAATAATACCTGCTATCAACGATATTAAAAAGCTTATTATGTATTGCATAGAAGCACCTCCTTCCTGCTGGAAAGAGTCAACAGCATTTATATTATAACTTATAAAAGATAATATGTATAGTAAAAGTTATGAAAAATATAAAATATAATTTTAATGCAACATAATATATAAGATATGATGATGTTCGCTGGTTTAACAATCAGATTATCTTTATTCAAAGTCATTCGAATATAAATTCAATCAAATGAAATTAATACTTATGTAGATATAGAAAAGATTAAAAGTAGATTTGTACATAAATCCAAAGATAGTGCAAGAATTTTGAAACATGTTACAAGCAATTATCCATCCGTTTTGTTATGCTAAGAAAAAACAGGAGGGTCGGAACATGGATCATATATTTACAATGGGAGTCTTAGGATTGGGAGAAGGCAGAAGTGTCATATCAGCAGTATTAAACAGTAAGATGTGGGAGCTTGGAAATATCTGTGATTTAAATGAAGAGTTGTGCAAAGAGCGCTGTCAGGAATTTGGATTAGATAAATACACGACCAGCTACGAAGAGATGCTAAGCGACCCGAAAATTGATGTTATCGGAATCTATACGCCGGACCAGCTTCATGCCAGACATATTAAAATGGCTTTGACAGCCGGAAAGCATGTAATTTGTACCAAGCCTTTGATGATCAATCTGGATGAAGCAAAAGAACTGATACGGGTGCAAAAAGAGACAAATAAGGCTGTATTTGTAGGGCAGAGTTCCAGATATTTTGAGCCGGCACTGCGCCAGAGAAGAGACTTTGAAGCCGGAAAACACGGAGAATTGGAGACGATAGAAACCCACTATATCAGCGATTCTAGATGGTTTTTGGAACGTGCCTGGAGCCATCAGCAGGGATTCTCATGGATGTATAATTTTATGATACACGCAGTGGATCTGGCGGTGTGGTATCTGCCTGAGATTGAAGAGGTGTATGGTTTGGGCGTAGTCAGTGAGAATACCAGGGCTTATGGACTTGAGGTGCCGGATACCTTAAAGTTTATCTTGAAAAATAAAGACGGAAGATTTGCCAGCGTCACCGGTGCTTATGCCACTCCAACTCTTGGAAGTGCCGTTGAGCAATCCATCAGCTGTACGATCCGGGGTTCTAAAGGAATCAGCCGTGCAGGTTATCCAAAGCTTCAATATTATACGAATTTTGAGCCGGTTCAAAAAACAGCCCAATTACAGGAGTTCGCAGACACACATGGGTATTACTTCCGGTTTGAGAATGAAAGCCATCATGCGGGAGAGTATCAGAATTACATGGAACATTTTGCTTCCGATATGAATCGGGGGGTTACTCCTAAGCCGGATTTACAGGAAGGAATACATACACTGGCGGTTATGGCGGCTATGGAAGAGGCGATGAAGACCGGAAAACCAGTTAAAGTGTCGGATATTATGGAGCGAATCAGCTAGATGAATACAGCAATGATAAAACAGGTGGAAGCATATGTAATGGAGCATCTCTCTGAAGATTTCAAAAGAGATGATGTGGCAGCTGCCCTCTATTTTAATCCTTCTTATCTATCCCATATATTTAAACGGGAGAATGGCGTATCCCTGAATCAGTATATTAATATGCTGCGTTTAAAGGAGGCAAAGAGGCTGTTTGACAGTACGAATCTTCCGGTTGGGGCAGTGGCTGCGGAAACAGGATATTACAATTTTTCCTATTTTTCCAAACAATTTAAAGAGGCTTACCGGGTATCGCCTAGTATGTATAAGAATCACATACAAAAGGCTTGTCCGGTAAGCGGATAGAGTCTGCCGGATTTCTGGCTTAGATATATTCCCGGATACAGACGTGTTTACAGTGGGAGGGAAATTCCATACAGGCAGAAATGTCAGTCCAGTGTTCAAAGTCGCTGCTTTTCATGCCACGATAGCATTGATCCCCAAATGAATCATAGAACATATAAAAAACGGATTCATGCTGAATCAGGATCGGGCCTTCGCTGCGCCAGGGAGTCAGCAGTGGTGATATGCTGTAATAGGGGCCGTTAGCTTTTGTGGAAATAGCAGTCCGTATGGCACAATAGGGTGAATCGGGACTGTTATGTCCCCGCTCATCTTTGAAAGCCATATAATAGATACCGTCTCTGTAAGTAACCGTAGCATCGATGACCTGATGCCCGGGGTCAAAGAATTTACGGGGCTGGCTGAAATTTTTAAAATCCACTGTCCGGCAGCTGTAAATCCGGTTAGAGATCCGTTTGTCAGTATTCCTGGAATAAAAACTGGAGGACCAGATCAACACGTATTCATTGGTTTCGTGGTCTATGAATACTTCCGGTGCCCAGCAATTGGCAACATCGCTGTTATCGCCCATGACTGGAATATAGTTAATCGTTTGGAATTGATGCAGGTCATGTGACACGGCATGCCCGATGGTAGTACTGTTCCAATTGTCTGTGAACAGGACATGAAACAAACCCTGACTGTCGGTAAACCAGTAGGGGTCACGGATAATTTTGCCCTGGTCTCGCAGATCCAGGACCGGGGCTTCGTTATTTAAGCTTTTCCAGTGAAGCATATCTTCGCTGGATGCCAGATAGAGAGCTTGCGTCTCGTCTTTTGAGTAACTCATAATATACATAGCAGCCTCCTATGCCGCAAAGTGGGGCGTACAGATAGCGGGAATGAATTTTCCAACACGCTCTGAAACGGACCGCGGCAGATCAGTTGTATTTTTCTTATCAGTACAATAAGTATAACGGAAACGGAGGCTGAACACTAACAAAATTATTAGAACATTAGAAATATATCTGATATACTTTTATGCAGATGGATACAATGTAAAAATTGAAGAAGCGGGAGAAATGGAATGTTTAATAAATCGAAACCTTGGGAAAATGGTGCCTTATGTGTCAGCAGTAATGGAAGATATCTTGTAAATGGCGAGACGCCGTTCTTCTGGCTGGGAGATACAGCCTGGCTGATGTTCAGCCATTTAACGGAGAAAGAAGCATGGGAATATCTGCGAAACCGTAAAGAAAAGGGATATAATGTAATTCAGTCCACGCTGATCCATGAATGGCCTCAGAAGAATACAGAAGGCTGCAATGCCCTCTTAAATGAAGACTTTGCAGCCTGTGATCTGGAAGGCAATTATTGGTCTAAAACGGAAGCAATGGTTGATATGGCGGAAAAACTGGGGCTGTATATGGCACTGCTGCCTGCATGGGGCGGAAATGTGGCAAAAGGATATCTGAACCTGGAAAATGCAGATGCCTACCTGGACTTTTTGATTGAGCGGTTTGGCAGCAGGCCGAATATTATCTGGCTGGTGGGAGGCGATGTGAAAGGTGAGGCAGCACCGGAAGTATTCTGCCGGATTGGTTCCAGGCTGAAACAGGGATGTAAGGGGCAGCTAGTCGGGTTTCATCCCTTTGGAAGGACCTCATCCTCCATCTGGTTCCATAATGAAGAATGGCTGGATTTCAATATGTTCCAGTCAGGACACCGCAGGTATGACCAGTTGGTGATGCATTCCTGGGATGATAATGGCAAGAACCCGGAGAATTACGGGGAAGACAATTGGAAATATGTAAAACGTGACCACAGCCGGCTTCCTCAAAAGCCAACAATTGACGGAGAGCCGTCTTATGAGCAGGTATTGCAGGGGTTACATGATAAGACACAGGGATATTGGCAGTCCTGGGATGTCCGCCGGTATGCCTACTGGTCTGTGTTAGAGGGCGCGATGGGACATACTTACGGGGATAACAGCATAATGCAGTTCTATACCAAAAAAGATGGTGAAGGCGCATTTGGAGTAAAACAGGAGTGGAAAGAAGCAATACATAACGCAGGTTCCTCCCAGATGATGCATTTGAGAAATCTGATGGAGCAGGTAGACTTTCAAAATGGTGTTCCTTCGGATCAGCTTCTGGTATCTGTTCAGGGTGAAAAATACGAAAGAGTAAGCGTATTTGCCGGAAAGGATTTTATAATCTGTTATACTTATCTGGGGAAACCTTTTATGCTAGACCTCTTAGACTATCCCCAAATTCTGGATACTTACTGGATGGACCCGGAAACCGGGGTATATAGTTTTGCAGGACAACTGATGAATCAAAAGGAAATAAAATTTCATCCTCCGTTTAAAGGAGAGGGGCATGGAGATTGGGTTTTGGTGTTGACAGAACCCAAATCCTATGATATTGTGTAAGAGACAAGAGCCATTGCGAATTATATTATTATATTTCGCAATGGCTTTTTTTCGTTGTAAATTCATATTATTTCCGGGGGCAATGAGAGGTTGGCGCTGCAAAATCCAGGGTCCGGGGAATACAAAATAAAGGAGGGTTTCTGAAATGAGAGAGAAAATATTCAAAAAATCAACATTCAAAACGATAGGAATTGAACTTTTGGGAAGTCTTTTGATCGCGATAGGCATCTACAATTTTGCGCTGCATGCGAACTTTCCCATGACCGGATTTTCCGGGATATCTATCATATTATACCGCTTGTTTGACCTGCCGGTGGGAGCTACAACTATAGTGCTGAATATTCCTGTGGCACTGATTTGTTACCGATTGCTGGGAAAGGGGTTTTTCTTCCGGTCTCTGCGCTGTATGGTCATATCTTCGCTGATGATTGATTTCATAGGACCGCTGCTACCGGTGTATCAGGGCAGCCGGCTTTTGGCAGCTATTTGTACCGGTGTTTTCGGAGGATTTGGTTATGCCATTATTTATATGGCGAATTCGTCTACGGGAGGGGCGGATTTCATTATTATGGCGGTGAAGGCTTTGAAACCATATCTGCCCCTTGGTAGAATTGCATTTTTAACAGATGTAGGAATTATTCTCGCAGGAGGTATTATTTTCAAAGATGTAGACGGGATAATCTATGGAATGATCATTAACTTTATTTTTGCACTGGCTGTTGATAAGGTAATGTATGGAATCAATGCAGGAAAACTGGCAATTGTGGTGACAGATCATGGAAAAGAAGTAACGGAAGTGATCGAAGAGTGCTGCGGCAGAGGATCCACCATTATGAATGCGTTAGGCGGATACAAACAGGATGAACGCCAGGTTGTCTTATGTGCCTGCAATAATAAAGAAATGTACTTTGTGCAAAAGGCAGTAAAAGCTGCAGATCCCAAGTCTTTCTTAATTGTTATGGAATCCAATGAGGTTCATGGAGAAGGATTTACCACCAGGCAGATCGGAGAAGCCATGGAACGGGTAAACAGAGAGTTGCAATCAGCATAAAAATGAGTTAATCTAATAGCATAACATATCCGAAGCGTGTCTTTTATGAAAGAGGTGTAATGCTATGCGATGTATGAATTGCAATAAAAAAATACCCGGAGGAATCGAGAGCGCTGTTGTTGAAAAAATAGACGGCCTTACCTGCAGCTTTTGCAGTGAAGACTGCAAAGAGGACTGCGGGAAATTCTTAAATTATGCCAGGAAATACGAAAAGCTTTTTCTGGCACTGGTTATTATCCCCATGATCATTTGTACTTTTGCATCACTGATTTTGGGAGAGTGGGTGGTATGCCTGATGCTTGTAATTCTGGGCGCAACCCTTACCCTGTTTCCGTTCTGTACGCCTCAGACGATACAACTCATAGGTGTAAAGAAAAGTGTTCTGATTGGCAGAATACTTGGGATTGCACTGATTGGATGGGGGATTTTCTGGTGGATAACGTGATGTTTGATATAGTAAAAGCGCTGTTTTCTTACGAAGACGGCGCTTTTATCATCATTTACTTCAACTCAATTAATTCATAATCCTGGTTGCCAAGTCCGATTTTAACCGCGTGCTCAATACCTACCTTCCAGTCAGTATCCGGGCTGACTGCATGAAAGTGGTCATGGGAGTGGTCGGTGCTTTTTTCAAGCAGGCTTCCAGGGATCATTGGCTGCTTATTGACTGCATCTGCACAGGCAACATCCAGTGCCACCGGATCAAAAGAAGCGAACATACCCACATCCGGAACGATAGGAATATCATTTTCACCATGGCAGTCGCAGTAGGGGGATACATCCATTACGAGGCTGATGTGGAACTGTGGTCTTCCGCTTACAACAGCTTTACTGTATTCTGCAATTTTACGGTTTAAAATATCGTTGGATTCGTCTGAGGCTGCTTTTACAGCATCCTGGGGACAGACGCCGATACACCTGCCGCAGCCCACACATTTGTCATGGTTGATAGAAGCCTTTTTATCCGTGACAACAGCTGCATCGTGTGCACAGATCTTGCTGCACATGCCGCAGCCAATACATTCGGATGGTTTAATAAACGGCTTGCCTGCGCTGTGCATTTCCATTTTGCCGGCTCTGGAACCGCATCCCATTCCGATATTTTTCAAAGTACCGCCAAAGCCGGTAGCTTCATGGCCTTTAAAATGTGTCAGAGTGATAAAGATATCCGCATCCATAATTGCGTGTCCGATCTTCGCTTCCTTCACATATTCCCCGCCTTCTACCGGAACCAGAGTCTCATCGGTTCCTTTTAAACCATCCCCGATTATAATATGGCATCCTGTGGAAAATGGAGAAAAACCGTTTTCGTAAGCGCTTTGGATATGGTCCAGGGCATTTTTACGTCCTCCCACATAAAGAGTGTTGCAATCGGTGAGAAACGGCTTTCCGCCCAGTTCCTTAATTACATCTACTACGGTTTTAGCATAATTAGGACGCAGATATGCCAGATTGCCCGGTTCACCAAAGTGAATTTTAATAGCAGCGTATTTTTTGTTAAAGTCAATATCTCCAATGCCTGCTTTCTTTATCAACCGAGCCAGTTTCTGCTGTAGATTGTCGTTGTTTCTGGTATGTAAGTTTGTGAAATATACCTTAGATGTTCCCATAAATAACCTCCTGATAACGTTATTTCTTCCTTGTCCCGCGGCTGCGAAGGTTAATGCGGTGCGGAATTAGAAGCTGTATTAGTTAAATTATAATACTTAAAGGGCACTTTAAGTCAAATGATTTAATACGCCTTTTCCTAAAATGTAATATTAAATTGTTAAATGCTATAGTAAATTCTACTTTGCAAGACTAAATTCATTTTGAAAAAGTAAATTCTTTGTAGATGAATTTAGTTCTGCACGACTTTATGATATACTAAATTTGTCATGGATTCCTCCCGCAGACAGGAGGTCCATATGTCAGATAAAAAATATAACCAAAAGCACCTTACCATGACAGAGCGTATCTGGATTGAAAAAGGGTTGAACGATGGTGAAACCTTTGCTTCTATTGCCAGACGAATTGAAAAACATCCAACCACCATCGCTAAGGAGGTGATTCTTACAGATAATGGAACCGAATTTCAGTTTCCAGCACGAATAGAGTGTGATGAAATGGGTGAAATCCAAACGAAGTTTTTTTTCTGCAATCCGAATTGTTCCTGGCAAAAAGGAATGATTGAAAAGAATCACGAGTACATAAGATATATCATTCCAAAAGGCCAGAGTCTTGATGCTTATTCTTGGGAAGATGCTGTTCTTTTAATGAATCATATCAACAGTGAAGCAAGAGACAGACTAAATGGCTGCAATCCATTTAAGCTGTCTCTTATGCTTCTCAATAATAAACTGCACAAACTACTTGGTCTAAAAGAAATACCTCCCGACGAGGTTTGTTTAAGACCCACGTTGCTTAAAAAATAAAGCTGTAATTTTACCATGGAATCCATGACAAGAATTTACTTCTGCACTTTTTGGCATGTGGAATTTAGTCTTGCACTTATTTTCAGATGCCTGTTTGCCATGCTTGCAATCATGGAAACAGACCTCTATAAGTGTATTATAACGCTATTTAAGCAACTCGTAAACCAGTAAAGCGTGATTTTAGTCCTGCAAAATCAATACTTTCCTGAAATCATGAATTTACCTTTTCACTTAACGTAATATTATTGTAATATTAAATTCGTGTTTCACCATTTAAATTCGCGTTTGACGATTTTAGTATTAGTAAAATAAAAAGTGAATTCTACATTACAAGACGAGAAGCCAGAGACAGCCTGAAGGGTTTACCCCATTCAGGCTGTTGAATTTTAAATAATAAGGTATTACCGGCTGAAATGCTGCAATATCCTGTCAATCAATTTATATCATTCAAATTCTATAAATCATACACTAATAATCAAATCCTATAAATCAAACCCAAAGTACCGTACAGCATTTTCATAGGATATGCCCTTCACAATCTCACCTAATGCCTGGTAATCTTCCGGATATTCTCCATTTTCTACCCAACCGCCAATCAGGTCGCAAAGAATGCGGCGGAAGTATTCATGCCTTGTATAGGACAGAAAGCTGCGGGAATCAGTAAGCATTCCGATAAAGTTACTTAACATGCCAAGGTTTGCCAGGGAAACCATCTGATCCGTCATTCCCTGCTTGTGGTCATTGAACCACCATGCGCTGCCATGCTGTATTTTGCCAATGGCGGAGGAATCCTGGAAGCATCCCAGGATAGCGTCAATATAGGCATTATCATTTGGATTCAGGGAATAGAGCACCGTTTTTGGCAGCTGGTCAGTACAGATCAGCGAGTTCAGAAAATCTGCAGCCAGAGAGGATGGTGCATAGTTATTGATGCAGTCATATCCGGTATCCGGACCCAGCTTCCGGTAACTTAAGGAATTGTTATCCCTTTTGCATCCAAAATGTAATTGCATAGCCCATCCGAGGCGGTGATATTCCCGTCCTGCGAATAGCATAAATGCCGTTTTAAACTTTAATTCATCTTCTCTTGTAACAGCATTTCCCGAAAGCCTTTTTTTCAGGATGGCGTCTATCTCTGTATCGTCAGCAGGGCTGTAGTACACAAATTCCAGTGCGTGGTCTGATACCAGACAGCCATTATTATGGAAGAAGTCCATTCGGTTTTTCAGTGCGTCTTTCAGGGAGGAAAAGTCGTTAACCTGGATGCCGCTGGCTGCTGAGAGCTTCCCCAGGTATTCCGTAAAGTCAGCTTTTTCGATATTCATTGCTTTATCGGGGCGCCATGCAGGAAGCACTGCCACGTCGAAGCTGTCATCTTCTTTAATCATCTTGTGCCATTCTAAGGTATCAATGGGATCATCGGTGGTACAGATCAGGGTAACATTTGACATTTTAATAATATTGCGCACAGACATGGACGGATCCTGTAATTTCCCATTGCAGAGATTCCATACCTCTTCAGCCGTATTCCTGTTTAAAGTGCCGGCATAGCCGAAATAGCGCTGAAGCTCCAGATGACTCCAGTGGTAAAGGGGATTGCCAATTGCTTTTTCCAATGTTTCCGCCCATTTCTGGAATTTTTCCCGTGGCGATGCATCCCCGGTTATAAAGTATTCATCTATTCCATTGGAACGCATCAGGCGCCATTTATAATGATCTCCGCCCAGCCATACTTCCGTTATGTCGGAAAATTGTTTATCCTCTGCAATTTCCCTGGGGTTAATGTGGCAGTGGTAATCCAGCACAGGGCAGGTATCGGCATATTCATGAAATAGCCGGCTGGCTGCAGGGGTTGAAAGTAAAAATTCTTTGTCCATAAATTGTTTCATCGTAAAAATCCTCCTTAATGGTATGGTTTAAAAGTGTACATCTGTGGATTGCCGTAAAATGATTTCAGCGGTAATGACCGTTTTGGCAGGTACCTTTTTTCCGTTTAAAACACTCATTAAAATAGACACCGCGTGACTGCATGAAAACTCAAGTTTATTGTCAATAGTTGTCAGTTCCGGATCACAGCAGATTCCAATTTTGGAATTATTATATCCGATGACAGACAAATCACCGGGAATGGAAAGACCGGAAGCTTTTGCGAATTTCAGTACGCCGATAGCAAGTTCATCATCTGAGGTTATGACCCCGTCAAACGGGAAACCTTCCTTATAATCATGGAGCAGCCGTTCTCTGGTATCCTGAATCGAACCGTTACAGCAGATAATCTGTTCTTTTTCAACGGATATCTTTCGATTGGCATGTGCCTTCAGAAATCCCTCCAGCTTTCGTCTGCCGCTGTATGACTGGGAGCGGTAGAGGAAGAGCAGTTTTTTTCTTGTTTCTGAAAGAAGGCGGTCAGCAGCCTCTAAAACGGCGGCGGTATCATCACAGAGGGAACTGTAAATTCCCGGTGCATCTAAATGTCCATTCAGTACAATAAGAGGAACCTTCCCGGCTGCCAGGAAGAGGTATTCATTGTTCTTATCGGACTGTTCTATGAAAGTAGATCCTGCTAAAATAATGGCATCTACCCGCTTTGAAAGCAGAATTTCAAGATATTTCTGCTTCTGTTCCAATTCATATCCGGTGCAGCACAACAGTGCATCGTAGCCGTATCGCCGAAGCTCCTGCTCCAGATAATAAACGGCGCTGGCAAGATAAGAATCCGAAGAATCGGCACATAAGATACCGATGGTTTTCATGGTGTTAAGCCCCAGCCCTCTGGCAAAGGCATTAGGGCTATAGCTTTCTTCCTCCATGACTCTCAGGACCTTCTGACGCGTCTTTTCACTGACTTTCTCATTGCCATTCAGCACACGGGAGACAGTGGCAATGGAGACACCGGCTTTTTTGGAAATATCATAGATGTTCATAAATGCCACCTCTATTTCTGGAATTAATGTAAATGCTTACAAAATGGAATTATAGCTATTATAACGGTAATATATTATAAAATCAAGATATATTTATAAAAATAAAAAATATTATTGACACAAATGAATAATTGATGTAAGTTAAATGTAAGTACTTACAAAAAAGGAAAACACCTTAAGCCGATATTCAACAATGGTAATCATCATGCTGAAACTGAGAACTACTGTACACTGAACTCTATTAGGCAAGATAGATAAGAGGAATAAAGAAACCAGAAACGTAAAGAGGAAAGGAAGGTATTATGCAGGATTATATCAGGATTCATCAGAGCGACACGGTAGCCGTTGCCTTAAAGCCCTTGCAGAAAGGGAAAGCCTGTAATCTAGAAGGGACAGAAGTAATTCTAAAGGAAGATATTATGCAGGGCCACAAATTTGCACTGAAAGATATGGATGAAGGCAGTCAGATAATAAAATATGGATGCCCAATCGGGCTAGCGAAGGAAGAAATAAAGACAGGTGACTGGGTACATACCCATAATATTCGAACAGGACTTGGCGAACTGCTGGATTATACCTATGAAAAAGTACCGACGGATATGCCTGGCGGAGAACCAGCTTATTTTGAGGGCTATAAACGGGAAAACGGCAAGGTTGGAATCAGAAATGAAATCTGGATTGTTCCCACAGTAGGGTGTGTAAATAATGTTGCAATTGCCATTGAACGAAAAGCACAGAAATATGTTCGCGGGAGCATTGATGCCATAGCTGCATTTCCCCATCCTTACGGTTGTTCCCAGATGGGGGAAGATCAGGAAAATACCAGAAAGATTCTGGCTGATCTTGTGAATCATCCAAACGCCGGAGGGGTACTGGTTCTGGGTCTGGGATGTGAAAACTCCAACATTGATGAATTGAAGAAATATATTGGGAGTTACAATGCAGACCGTGTACGGTTCCTGGCAGCCCAGGACTGTAAAGACGAAATAGAGGAATCTCTGGTATTGATCGAAGAATTAGCAGAATATGTAGGACGTGCCAGGAGAGAAAAGACCGATGTCCGGGAACTGGTTATAGGCATGAAATGCGGAGGCTCGGATGGCCTGTCCGGAATTACAGCCAATCCGGTCGTAGGAGCCTTTTCTGATATGCTTATAGCAAAAGGGGGAACTACAATTTTAACTGAGGTGCCGGAGATGTTCGGTGCAGAAACTCTTTTGATGAACCGCTGCAAGAGCCGGCAGTTATTTGACCGCACTGTAGATCTAATTAATGACTTTAAAGGCTATTTTACCAGCCATAATCAGACAATTTATGAAAATCCATCGCCGGGAAATAAAGCGGGGGGGATTTCCACATTAGAAGATAAATCCCTCGGTTGTACGCAGAAGAGTGGGAAAGCTGCGATTACAGGAGTCCTGTCATATGGGGAAAGGGTAGAAAAGAAAGGACTGAACCTGCTCAGTGCGCCGGGAAATGATCTGGTTGCATCTACTGCTCTGGCGGCAAGCGGCGCCCACATCGTATTGTTCACTACCGGAAGAGGAACTCCGTTCGCATCTCCTGTGCCAACGGTTAAAATTTCAAGTAACACGAATCTGAGCATTAGAAAGGACAACTGGATAGATTTTAACTGTGGGGAACTGGCGGAAGGAAAGACATTGGATGAGATGGCGGAAGCACTATTTGGCTATGTACTGGATGTGGCTTCGGGAAATCAGGTCAAGGCAGAGAAAGCAGGATTTCATGATATGGCAATCTTTAAACAGGGAGTGACCCTGTAAGCAGAATTAAATGAAAAATAAAAACAGAAAATAAAGATTTTGAGAAACAGGAAATAAATGATTGGGATATGTAAGGCAGAATATAAACCGGGCAATTAAAATATGAAAGGATGGATTAAAATGCAAAAATTAAGTTATGAGGTACTAAAAGAGCAAGGTTATGAGGGCTATCTGCTGGAGCAGGCGCCTGAAAGAGTGCTGCAATTTGGTGAGGGCAATTTTATGCGTGCCTTTGTAGATTACTGGATTGATATGATGAATGAAAAAGCGGGATTTAATTCAAAAGTTGTACTTTGCCAGCCCATTTCTTCCCCGTGGCTTTCAGACAGAATTAATGAACAGCAAGGATTATACACCTTGTTTTTACGGGGATTTGAAAATGGACAAAAAGTGAATGATAAGAGAGTGATCTCCTGTGTGAGCAGATGCCTGAACTCATATGAAGAGTTTGAAAAGGTTCTGGAATGTGCCCTAAATCCGGATCTGCGCTTTATTTCATGCAATACCACAGAGGCCGGAATCGTCTATGATCCTGCGTGCCAGTTTACCGATTGCCCGGCATCCAGCTATCCCGGAAAGCTGACGCAGTTCCTTTACCAGCGTTTTCTTAATTTTGGAACGGAGAAAGGAAAAGGCTTCATCATCCTGTCCTGCGAATTGATTGATAATAACGGAAAAGAACTGGAGAAATGTGTACTTCAGTATGCAGGCCAGTGGAACCTGGGAGATCCTTTCATTCAGTGGATCAAGTCTGAAAATATCTTCTGCTCCACACTGGTTGACCGCATTGTTACCGGTTATCCCAGAAATGAGGCACAGGCGTTGTGTGAGGAATTGGGCTATGAAGATAATTTAATCGACACGGGAGAAGTATTTGGATTTTGGGTAATAGAGGGTCCTCAAAGCTTAAAAGAAGAACTTCCATTTGAAAAGGCAGGTCTTCCTGTGATTATCTGCGATGACCACAAACCATACAAACAGCGTAAAGTGCGTATCTTAAACGGTGCCCATACTTCGATGGTTCTGGGAGCTTATCTGGCTGGACAGAATATTGTGCGGGATTGTATGAATGATCAGACCATCTGTAAATATATGAACCAGACTATTTATGAAGAAATTATTCCAACCTTATCACTTCCACAGCAAGAGCTGGAGGAATTTGCCGCGGCGGTAACAGAAAGATTTAATAATCCTTTTGTAGACCATGCACTGCTTGATATTTCCCTGAATTCTACATCCAAGTGGAAAGCACGGGTTATGCCGTCCCTGAAGGGCTATCTGGAGAAATTCAAGAAGCTGCCGGCATGCATTACAGCATCCTTTGCATTTTATATCGCTTTCTACCGTGGAATGAATCTGACCGGCAATGGTCTGGAAGCAGTCAGAGGAGAGGACAAATATCTGATCAGGGACGACAGGGAAGTACTGGAATTCTTTTATGAACACCGTAACGATGATGTCAAAACACTTGTAAATGCAGTTTGTAAAAATAAAAAATTCTGGGGCGAGGATCTGACTGAAATGGAAGGATTTGAAGTTGCTGTGGCAGGATATCTGGATAAAACTCTGCGTAATGGAAGCTACGACGTGATGAAAGAGTGTATCTAGTACAGCGAACGTTTTATAGGGTTCTATTAAAGGACTTATATTTGGGTTTAGCTGAGTAAGGACGCTTTGTAGATGGAGGTAGTGTACGGAAAGAGAAGGGGGCGAGCCAGGACATTGATTTGGAAGGCTTACCGCAGAACTGGTATTTTCTAACCTTCCCAGAGCACTTTTTGGCGGCACGCGGGCATTCGCTCCGAAATCCTGATGCATTTCGCA
>UQCR01000087.1 GCA_900539655.1 uncultured Robinsoniella sp. | reverse complement strand
TTAGCAAAACCCAAATATAAGTCCTTTAATAGAACCCTATAAAACATTCGCTGTAACACTAGTACCAAGACAGTAACGGAGCATTATCATAGAATTATCAATAAATAATAAAAAAAAGAAGCAGACAGTCTCATAAATACGATTGTCCGCTTCTTTTAATTAATACATTTAATGAAAGGGTAAAACATTTATTAATGCTGACCACTGTTCCAGAAATGTCTTGAATCCAGTGAATTTAAGCTGCTGTATCTGACTCGCTTTGAGGTGCTTCGGTATCATTGGCTTCGGTATTATCGGCTTCAGTATCTTCGGTTTCGGCATCATCCATTGGAGGTTCCGTTTCGTCTCCAAATTCATCTCCTTCACCGTCATCACTGTATTTTTCATCTTCCGTAACTTCTGTAACTGTAGCATTGTCAACCAGGAACTGGCATACTTTATCTTTTAGAAGCTCGCTCATAACGCTGTCTTTATCATTATTTTGTTCAAATTCTTCTACAGAGGATACTTCGTAATATTCCAGATTATCATTTACATAAGATTTGTATTCTTCATCTGTAACGCTGATTTTCTCTTTTTCTGCAATTGCTTCTATCGCCAGTTGTTCATTTACGGTACGGATTACAGTCTGTTTGATATCTTCTTCGCTGCCAGCCAGGTCTTCAATGGTAACCCCAAACAATTCTGCGTAGTAGGCATTGCTTTCATCTATCTGTTTTTTGCATTTTTCATATAATTCTTCCGGGTAGCCGTTAAATGTTGAGCCATCAATCACTGCATTAATAGCATCGTCTTTTAATGTGTATTCGGAATCCTCTTCTTTGCTTGCGAGCAGTTCGTTTTTCAGGTTTTCTTCGTAATCTGCGATATTTTTAAAATCGGATATACTGCTGACAAATTCATCATTGTAGGTGGCTGGAGTAATCTGTTTTACTGATTTTACAGTAACAGAGAAAATTGCTTCTTTTCCGTTTAAAGTGTCATCGCCGTAGTCTTGCGGGAAAGTGACAGTGACATCCTTCTTGTCATCTTTTTTAACTCCGATTAACTGTTCTTCAAAGCCGTCGATAAAATCGCCGCTTCCCAGTTCCAGATCATAATCTTCTGCAGTTCCGCCTTCAAATGGGGTGCCATTTATTTTTCCTTCAAAATCCATGGTCACGGTATCCCCTTCTTTTGCGGCTCTGTCGGTGATTTCAGTTGAAGTTGCATTGTCTTCCAGGGCAGTGTCAATCTCGCCTTGTACTTCATCGTCCGTGACTTCGGGTACAACTTTTTCAAGTTTCAGACCCTTATAATCTCCCAGGGTGACGTATTTTTTTTGGCAGCCGCTTAAGGCTAAAGATGCTGTCATGCACAAAGTGAGTGCAAAAACAATGAATTTCTTCTTCATAAATGATAAATCCTTTCTTTGGTATGTAGTTTATTTGACTACTATAACACACAAATGTGAAAAAAGTGTATAAAAAAACACTTTTAAAATAAAAAAATATATGTTATAATAGCAAAAGTTCATGAAATAAGGAGGCTAAGACCATGAAACATATTAAAACATTAAATACACAGGTACTTCAGAACACAATGAAAAAAGGTGGCTGTGGAGAATGTCAGACTTCCTGCCAGTCAGCATGTAAGACATCCTGTACGGTTGGAAATCAGAGCTGCGAAAATAATAAATAAGAAAACAATATAAGCAGCGAACATGCGTCGCTGCTTATTATACGAAATGAATACTGCTCTTGAACCCGTCAGGTATTTGCCGGGTATTTTTTTCATGGAGTGGATTTGAAAGGGGATATACAGTGGTCCATCAATATAAAAATAATGGCTATAACATCTTACTGGATGTGAACAGTGGAGCCATCCATGTAGTGGATGACATCGTTTATGACGTGGTTCCTTTTATAGAAGAAGGACTAAAGCCAGAAGAAATCGCAGAGCGGTTAAAGGATACATACGGCAGCGCTGAAATTATGGAGGCGGTTGCTGAGTGTGAAGAATTAAAAGAAGCAGGTGTACTTTTTACCGAAGACATCTATGAAGAAGCAATTATCGATTTTAAGAAAAGGCAGACCGTTGTAAAAGCACTCTGCCTGCATATCGCACATGACTGCAACCTGGCCTGTAAGTATTGTTTTGCAGAAGAAGGGGAATACCACGGCAGACGGGCTCTTATGAGTTTTGAAGTCGGGAAAAAAGCACTGGATTTTCTGATAGCCAACTCTGGTTCCAGAAAAAATCTGGAAGTGGATTTCTTCGGCGGAGAACCGCTGATGAACTGGCAGGTTGTAAAAGATCTGGTCAAATACGGAAGAGAACAGGAAAAGATCCATGGGAAAAACTTCCGTTTTACATTGACAACCAATGGCGTTCTGCTAAACGATGAGGTCATGGAATTTGCTAATAAAGAAATGTCAAATGTGGTACTCAGCATTGACGGACGAGAGGAAGTCAATGATTTTATGAGGCCTTTTCGAAATGGAAAAGGGAGTTACGATTTAATCGTTCCTAAATTCCAAAAATTTGCAGACAGCAGAAATCAGGAAAAATATTATGTGAGAGGAACCTTTACCAGAAACAACCTGGACTTTGCCAAAGATGTTCTGCATCTGGCTGATCTTGGATTTGAGCAGATATCGGTAGAACCGGTAGTGTCTCTTCCGGAAGAAGAATATGCTATCCGTGAAGAAGATATTGCAGCGATCTGTGAAGAGTATGACAAGCTGGCAGCAGAGATGGTAAAACGTGAAAAAGAGGGTAAAGGGTTTAACTTCTTCCATTTTATGATAGATTTAACAGGAGGTCCCTGTGTGTACAAGAGATTGTCGGGGTGTGGTTCCGGTACGGAATATCTGGCAGTCACTCCATGGGGGGATCTGTATCCATGCCATCAGTTTGTAGGGGAAGAAGAATTTCTGATGGGAAATGTGGATGAAGGAGTAACGAAGACGGACATGCGAGACGAGTTTAAATGCTGCAATGTTTATGCAAAGGATAAGTGCCGGAAATGCTTTGCAAGATTTTACTGCAGCGGAGGCTGCGCAGCAAATTCATTTAAATTCCATGGGCAGATCAATGATGCCTATGACATTGGATGTGAACTGCAGCGCAAGCGTGTTGAATGTGCGATTATGATAAAAGCAGCACAGGCGTCTTTGGATTAAAGATTACAAATGAGAGAGAAGGAGAAGCATCATGAACAAGCAAAAAGCGATTATTGTAGTAGTTGCCATGACAATCCTATTGGGGCTTTTGGCATTTACTACAACAGTGGGATTTGGTCCTACAGGAACTGGTTCTGCCAGAAATATTAAGACCGGCCTGGATTTATCCGGCGGTGTAAGTATTACATATCAGGCAGTGGGAGATGAGACTCCGTCTGAAGAAGATATGAAGGATACCATTTACAAGTTACAGCAGCGTGTATCCCAGTACAGTACAGAAGCACAGGTTTATCAGGAAGGCAGTGACCGTATCAACATCGAAATTCCCGGTGTAACAGATGCGAACAAGATTCTGGAAGAACTTGGAAAGCCTGGTTCTCTGCAGTTTGAGTTAACAGACGGTACCGTTGTATTAAATGGTACGGATGTTGACAGTGCGGAAGCAAGGGTTCAGAACGATGAAATGGGCAACAAGGAATATGTGGTAGAACTGCTTCTTACAAAAGAAGGAACGACTAAATTTGCAGATGCTACTGCAGCAAATGTTGGAAAACAGATTAAAATTGTCTATGACGGCAATGTAATCAGCGCACCAAAAGTAAATGAAGCAATTACCGGCGGAAAAGCTTATATCTCCGGTATGGCTAATCAGGAAGAAGCAGAAACACTGGCATCCTCCATTCGTATCGGTTCACTTTCACTGGAACTGGAAGAACTCCGTTCTAATGTGGTTGGGGCACAGCTTGGAGAAGAAGCAATTTCAAGCAGTTTAATTGCAGGTGCTATTGGTCTTGCAATCGTAATCATTTTTATGATCGTTGTATATCTGCTTCCTGGTATTGTAGCAGGTATTTCACTTTTGATTTACACAGGCCTTATGCTTTTATGCCTGAATGCATTTGATTTAACCCTGACATTGCCGGGTATTGCAGGTATTATTCTTTCCATAGGTATGGCGGTGGATGCCAACGTTATTATCTATGCCAGAATCCGTGAAGAAGTTGCGGCTGGAAAATCTGTGAAGTCAGCAATTAAGTCAGGTTTCCAGAAAGCATTTTCAGCTATTATTGATGGTAATATCACAACTCTTATTGCAGCAGCTGTGCTTGGTTTAATGGGAACAGGAAGCGTACAGGGATTTGCACAGACACTGGCACTTGGTATTGTGTTATCCATGTTCACCGCTCTGGTTATTTCCAGATTGATCATTAATGCGTTCTTTACCCTTGGATTAAAGGGTGAAAAGTTATACGGAAAACAGAAGGAAAGAAAAACAATCAATTTCCTGAGCAAGAAAAATCTTTTCTTTATTGTTTCCATTATTCTGATTCTGGTTGGTCCTGCATCTATGATATTTAACAGTGTTCAGGGCAATAAATCATTGAATTACAGCCTGGAATTCATGGGTGGTACTTCTACAAATGTAACATTTAAAGAAGATCTGAGTATCGGAGATATTGATTCTAAGGTAAAACCTGTGGTACAGGGAGTAACGGGAGATGCAAATATCCAGACGCAGAAAGTAAGCGGAACAAATCAGGTTATCATCAAAACCAGAGAATTGAATCTGGATGAGAGACAGGAATTAAGTGATGCATTGAAGAAAGACTTTGATGTGGATACCACTCTTATTACAGCAGAAAGTATTTCTTCCACTGTAAGTTCAGAGATGAGAAGCGATGCAATTATAGCGGTAGTTGTTGCTACGATCTGTATGCTGATCTATATCTGGTTCCGGTTTAAAGATCTGCGTTTTGCTACCAGCGCAGTTGTTGCACTGCTTCACGATGTATTAGTAGTACTGGCATTCTATGCACTTGCAAGAGTATCGGTAGGAAATACATTTATCGCATGTATGCTGACAATTGTTGGTTATTCCATCAATGCCACCATTGTTATTTTTGATAGAATCAGAGAGAATATGGCGGCTATGAAGAATAAGGACAATATAGCAGATGTTGTTAATCTGAGTATTACTCAGACCCTTACAAGAAGTATTTATACTTCCCTTACAACATTCATTATGATTGCAGTGCTGTTTATCATGGGCGTTTCTTCTATCCGTGAATTTGCACTGCCACTGATGGTTGGTATTGTATGTGGAGCTTATTCTTCAGTATGTATTACCGGTGCACTCTGGTATGTATTAAAAACAAAGATTAAGACTAAGAAAAAATAATTTAAATAATAAATGTAAGTACCTCTGGTATGCTTGTACCGGGGGTATCTTTCATTTTCTGGTTTATACAAAGGAGAAACAATTTTGGAAAAATGGTTTGTTACAGCAAAGAGAGCTGATTTTCAGCAGATATCAGGTAAATTTGGAATTAATCCGGTTACTGCCAGGATAATCCGCAACCGGGATATCATAGGAGATGAAGCGATTCAGGAATATTTAAACGGCGGTTTGAAAGATCTTCATGATCCAAAACTTTTATATGGTGCGCAGGAAGCGGTTGCGCTTTTGAACAGAAAAATCAATGAAGGCAGGAAAATCCGGATTATCGGTGATTATGACATTGATGGGGTTAATGCAACCTATATCCTATATAAAGGGCTGAAACGGTGTAATGCCAATGTAGATTATGAGATACCCGACAGAATGAAGGACGGATACGGGATCAATGAGCAGCTGATACAGTATGCATACGATGAGGGAGTGGATACCATTGTGACCTGTGATAATGGTATTGCTGCTATTGATCAGATCGCTTACGCGAAAGAACTGGGGATGACAGTTATTATTACAGATCACCATGAGCTGTTATTTAAGGAAGAAGCAGGGGAAAAGATATGCCTTCGTTCACAGGCGGATGTGATTATTAATCCAAAACAGCCGGAGTGCAATTATCCGTTTCCGAATCTCTGTGGTGCGGCAGTAGCGTTTAAACTGATTTCCTGTATGTTTGAAAATCATAAGATCCCACAGGAAGAGGCAGAAGCTTTTATTGAATTTGCGGCAATTGCTACAGTCGGAGATGTTATGGATCTGATTGGGGAAAACCGCATCATCGTCAAAGAAGGACTCAGACGCCTTACCAATACACAAAATAATGGTTTGCGTTCATTAATAAAAGTAAACGGGTTAGAGGAGTCGGATATATGCGCATATCATATAGGATTTGTTCTGGGGCCCTGCATTAATGCCAGCGGGCGTCTGGATACGGCAAAGCGTGCTCTTGGGCTGCTGCTTGCAGAAACAGATGAGGAAGCCCTTAAGATGGCGGAGGAACTGAAGAGTTTAAACGACGAACGGAAAGCCATGACGCTGGAAGGCTTTGAAAAGGCAGTGGAAATGGTTGAAACGACAGAATTAATAAAAGATAAGGTTCTGGTTGTCTATCTCCCGGACTGTCATGAAAGTCTGGCGGGAATCATAGCCGGGCGTATCCGGGAACGTTTTCATAAGCCTGTATTTGTACTGACCGATGCGGAAGATGGCGTAAAAGGCTCCGGGCGTTCCATTGAGGCTTATAACATGTTTGAAGAAATGGTTAAATGCCAGGAATTATTTACAAAGTTTGGCGGTCATCCTATGGCGGCAGGATTATCTATCAAGAAAGAAGATGTGGAAAATCTAAGAATCCGCCTGAACGAACTCACCACCTTAACGGAGGAGGATTTTATCCCAAAAGTTTCCATTGACGTAGCCATGCCTATCGATTATATTTCAGAAGAACTGATCGGGGAGCTGGAGGTTCTGGAACCATTTGGAAAAGCTAACCCTAAGCCGGTTTTTGCAGAAAAGAATTTGAATGTGTTAAGTGCCAGAATTCTTGGGCAGAATAAGAATGTAATAAAAATGCAGGTATTAAATTCCCAGGGAATGGTGATGGATGCCATGTATTTTGGGGATGTGGAAAAATTCAATACTTATCTAACAGAAAAATTCGGAACTTCAGAAACTGAGAAGATGTATCAGAACAGAGAAAATGCAATCACCATTTCGGCAACCTATTACCCCCAGGTAAATGTGTTTCGAAATGTGAGGAATATGCAGATAGTCATACAGAATTATATGTAAAATTGTAACAATGCAGCAGGTCTGGATAAATTTAATGGATTTTGCTTTGTAACTGTGCAGATCGTGAGCAGTTATATTAAATTACAGGAGGATACGAAATGTTAAACATAGGAAGTCATATCTCTTCTTCTAAGGGATATTATGCAATGGGCAAACAGGCAGTCAAACTGGGTGCTAACACATTTGCTTTTTTTACCCGCAATCCAAGAGGAGGAAAGGCTAAGGAAATTGATAAAGCCGATGTAGCAAAATATCTGGAGCTTTCCAAAGAACAGGATTTTGCCAAAATAGTCGCACATGCGCCATATACCTTAAACGGCTGTTCCGCTGATGAGGGACTTCGTAAATTTGCCAGAGACACCATGGCAGATGATTTGAGAAGAATGGAGTATACGCCCGGGAATTACTATAATTTTCATCCGGGAAGCCACGTAAAACAGGGCGCAGAAATCGGGATTGAATATATTGCGCAGATGCTTAATGAAATTTTAGATCCGGCACAGACCACAACCGTTCTCCTGGAGACTATGGCAGGCAAGGGAAGTGAAGTGGGACGGACTTTTGAAGAACTAAAGGAAATAATTGATAAAGTAGAATTGTCGGATAAAATTGGGGTATGTCTGGATACCTGTCACGTCTGGGATGCAGGATATGATATTGTAAATGACCTGGATGGCGTTATTACCCACTTTGACAACGTAATTGGTCTGGACCGCTTACACGCCATTCATTTAAATGACAGCCAGAATCCATTTGAAAGCCATAAGGACAGACATGCAAAAATTGGCGAGGGAAGTATCGGAATCGATGCATTTAAACGGATCATCAACCATCCGGCGCTGTGCAGTCTGCCCTTTGTACTGGAAACGCCAAATGACGATGAGGGATGGGCGAAAGAAATCGCCATGCTTCGGGAAATGTTTATACAAAATTAATTTGTAATTCAAAGCAGTATAACGTATAATTGTTGATTATACAAAAAGTTTTATCACATAGTTGGAGAGGAGATTTATATGAAAAAGTTTGGTTGGAAAGTTCTGGCGGTCATTGCAGCTCTTTTGATCGCAGGAGTCTATTATTATGTAACTTTGCCCGCTATTAATATTCATGCGTCCGGATTCTGGACATTTTTGATGGCGGCAGTGGTCATTGTTGTGATTGTTTACGGACTGCCCAGGATCAGGACAGTTGAGGATGCAAAAGAAAGCAAGGGCCTGAAATTTGGTATTGGCGTACTGGCTTTGGTAGTAATCGTATATATAGGAGGAAGCATTCTTTCATCTCCGATTATTAATGCGAATAAATACCAGAAGCTGATCAGCGTTGAGACGAGAGATTTTAATGAAGATATCCAGGAAGCGGATTATTCAAAAATTCCTCTTTTAGACAGAGATTCTGCAACCCTTTTAGGAAACCGTAAAATGGGAAGCATGGTCGATATGGTTTCACAGTTTGAAGTCAGTGACCTCTATACACAGATCAATTACAAGGATACTCCGGTAAGAGTCACACCCCTTGTATATGCTAATCTGATTAAATGGTTTACCAACCAGTCAGATGGTATCCCGGCATATATCAAAATCGATATGGCAACCCAGGATACAGAACTTGTGAAGCTGGATAAACCTATTAAGTATTCACAGTCAGAGCATTTAAACAGAAACATAGACAGACATCTCAGGTTCCGTTACCCGACATATATTTTTGATACACTGAGTTTTGAAATCGATGATAATGGTACGCCTTATTGGGTATGTCCGGTTAAAAAATACAATATTGGTCTGTTTGGCGGTGTTACCATCGGTCGTGTGGTACTTTGTAACGCCATAACAGGAGAAACACAGGATTTCGCAGTAGAAGACTGCCCACAGTGGGTGGACCACGTATATTCTGCTGATCTGTTGGTTCAGCTCTATGATTACTATGGTACCTTAAAGAATGGTTATTTTAACAGCGTACTTGGACAGAAAGGCTGCCTGCGTACCACAAGCGGATACAATTATCTGGCACTGGAAGATGATGTCTGGGTTTACACAGGTATCACATCTGTCAGTGGGGACCAGTCCAATGTCGGATTCGTATTGATGAATCAGAGGACTATGGAAACCAGATTCTATGAGATCAACGGAGCCGAGGAATATTCTGCCATGGGTTCTGCTGAAGGCCAGGTGCAGCATCTGGGATATAAATCCACCTTTCCGCTGCTATTGAATATTGCGGGAGAACCCACCTATTTTATGGCATTAAAAGATGGTGCAGGCCTTGTAAAGATGTATGCGATGGTTAATATCCAAAAATACCAGAATGTTGCGGTGGGAGATACGGCGGCTGAGTGTGAAAAAGCATACCGCAGTCTCTTGAAACAAAATGGCATAGCAACCGAAGAGACAAAATCCGTAAATGAAGCCAAAGGAAAGATTAAGAAAATAGCCCAGGGCGTTGTAGAAGGCAATTCCCATTACTATATCATGTTAGAGGGTAATGATGAAATCTTTGATGTGTCGGTTGTGGATTATATTGATATTATTAAATATAATGAAGGGGATCAAATTACAATCGAGTATACACCTGGAGACAAAGCAAATACAGTATTGAATATAAAATAGTAATAAATAATAATCGGTATTAGATTTCAAGAAGATCTAATACCGATTTTTATATGCTTGAAATTGTGTGTTCGTAGAGTTTGCTGGAAAAATAAATTTAAATGCTGTGCAGATTGATAATAAAGATGCTATTCATTACATAAAAGCTACATTTCAATACATCGAACGCCTTGATTTATAATTTAATGTTACAATTAAAAATTAGTTAAATGGTTATTTATATTATTTTATGACCATTAGCGATGGCAGGTAATATTAAAATATAGGTAGAGGGGAATAGGAAAGATGATCAATCCATGGAAATTGAAAAAACAATTAATTAATACCGAGATATGCAGAAAATGTTTCAACAAAAAATACAGACTCAATTTACAAAAAGAGCACTTTCTATATAGCTATTACGATTCGAAATGTTGTGAATGTAATGAACTGAAACATACAGTGAAAGGTTTGCGGGCTAAAGGCATAATCAAGATATTGTTTCGTAAAAAAGATAGCATTTAAAATGAGGTTGATTGATAATCTGATTTTTGCTTTGCTTGATGATTTCTAATTTGTATATGAGCAGGATCAAGAGAGTGTTTGAAATTTGCTTACTGGCTTATTTTGTGTACTTTTCTAAAAAAGACTTAGGTACTGTCATGCTGAAATATTACAGAATTGTATGCTTTTTTCTTTTAAATCAAAAGCTGATTTTTCACAAATACGATTTGGTGAAGGAAAAATAGCTTTTTAATACATTTGAAAAATAAATATCTTTCTTTAGTTTATAATTAGATAAAAGCGTATGTAATGTTAGGGACTGTCAGAAATCAGGATTATTCTATGGATACACACTGCGTAAATGGTAAAATGTAATTTAAGGGGTGTATATTTTGAATCACTGAGGTAGAGAAAAGCAGTTGCATTGCATGAAACGCCATGAAGGAGAAAAGGTAATTATGAAAAAGAAAAGCAGTTTAAGGATTATTTTATTTATTGTGATGATAGTTGCTTTACAAATATCAGTTTCTGCAGAAGCGAAAACTAAAATAAGCAAATCATCAGTAACTTTAGGCATTGGCAAGACGTATGATTTGAAAATTACAGACACAAAGAAAAAGGTAAGCTGGTCTGTTTCCAGAAAAACAGTTTCTGTTAAGAAGCTTACGAAAACCGGAACGAAAGCCAGGATCAAAGCATTAAAATCGGGTAAGGCAGTAGTTACTGCAAAAATTGGGAATAAGAAATATCAATGTAAAGTAAACGTGGTGAATCCGAAGCTTAACAGATCCTCTGTTACATTAAAAACGGGACAGACATATACATTAAAAATGTCTGGTGGAACAGGTAAGATTGTCTGGACATCCGGAAATAGTGCGATTGCCAGTGTGAGTAAAGGAAAAATCAGCGCGAAAAAAAGTGGGACCGTAACAATTAGTGCAAAGCAGAATGGAATTACAAAGAAATGCAGGGTAACGGTTCAAATATCTAATCCTAAGCCGGATAATGGGGGCAGCAATACAGGCAACAATACAGGTAACAAAGAAGAATGGGAATCTTTTGTAAGAAAAGAAGAGGTCATTGAAGTACCGAATTCTTTTGCATTGAAGTTAAAAAATATAAGCGGAAGAAATCTGGGCAATGTAATCGTATATATGAATTTTTATGATGCTCAGGGGGTAAAAGTAAACTCGGCGCTGGATGTGGTAAATGGGATTCAGGCTGGAACAGATGCATATTTATATTTTAAGAAACCGGATGTTGCTTACCATAAATATGATTTTACTATAAAAAAACCGGAATATGGAGATAAAGACTTAAAATCAGAACTGGTTATAGAAAAAACAGAGATAACTCAAAATGGTTGGTTTAAGCCAGTAAAGATCACGGTATTAAATAAGAGTAAAGATTATAGATTAATGTTTGACACCCTCACTTTTTATTATAAAAATGGAAAATGTGTTGGATTAAATAAAAATGTATTTCATATAATTGATCCATATTCACGTAATGAATATGGGATAGTTGATACGCAATTCCCTTACGATCAGAAGCTAGGGTACACCGGTTTCGACTCTGTTAAAGTGGTTATCATGGTTGCACGTAAAGAAAGCAGATAATTGTTTTGCGTTACACCTTGACAAATGCCAGATAAATGGTTAGAATAACAGTTAGTCGATATGACAAAAACTGTGATGAGGAGTATTAAGAGTACTTACGTTTCAGAGAGCTGCCGGACGGTGCGAGGCAGTAACGATAAAACTCCCAACTCGCCTCGGAGTTCCTTAATTGAAATAAGTAGATTAAGGCGGGAATTCCCGTTACAGAATAAATGAGTGCATCCTATCAGGATGAATTAGAGTGGTACCACGGAAAGTAAAGCCCTTTCGTCTCTATAAGAAGACGAGAGGGCTATTTTTATTTAGGAGGAATGAACAATGGCAGTACCTTATAATCATAAGGCGGTTGAACAAAAATGGCGTAAGAACTGGGAAGCTGACCCGGTAAATGTGAATGATGGAAAGAAACCAAAATACTATTGTCTGGATATGTTCCCGTATCCATCAGGAAACGGGCTTCATGTAGGACACTGGAGAGGGTATGTAATCTCTGATGTATGGAGCAGATATAAGATGCTTCAGGGATATTACCTGATTCATCCAATGGGCTGGGATGCTTTTGGACTTCCGGCTGAAAACTATGCTATTAAAATGGGCGTGCATCCAGCTAAATCTACAGCGGAGAATGTATCTAACATCAAGCGTCAGATTAATGAAATTGCAGCTATTTATGATTGGGATATGGAAGTGAATACAACCGATCCAAATTTCTATAAATGGACACAATGGATATTTGTAAAAATGTTCAAGGCAGGATTGGCATATGAAAAAGAATTTCCTATTAACTGGTGTCCTTCCTGTAAGACTGGACTTGCTAACGAAGAAGTAGTAAATGGTGCATGTGAGCGTTGCGGTACACCAGTTACCAAGAAAAATTTAAGACAGTGGATGCTGAAGATTACTGCATATGCAGATCGTCTGTTGTCAGATCTGGATAAACTGGATTGGCCGGAAAAGGTAAAAAAGATGCAGTCTGACTGGATCGGTAAGAGCCATGGTGCTGAGGTTGACTTTAAGGTTGAAGGAGCAGACAAAGCAATCACTGTTTATACGACAAGACCGGATACGCTGTACGGTGCAACATTTATGGTCCTTGCCCCGGAACATGCTATGGCTAAAGAACTGGCAGTGGATGAAACAAGAGCAGAGGTAGAAGATTATATCTTCAAAGCTTCCATGAAATCCTCCGTTGACAGATTGCAGGATAAAGAAAAAACGGGTGTATTCACCGGAAGTTATGCAATTAATCCAATCAATGGCGCAAAGGTACCGATCTGGTTATCCGATTATGTACTTGCGGATTATGGTACAGGAGCGATTATGTGTGTACCTGCTCATGATGACCGTGATTTTGAATTTGCAACCAAGTTTGGAATACCGATTATTCAAGTAATTGCCAAAGACGGTAAAGAAATTGAAAATATGACAGAAGCCTATACCGAGCCGGGTATTATGATCAATTCCGGTGAATTTAACGGAATGAGCAGCCTGGATGCGAAACGCGACCTGCCTTCACGTCTGGAAGCCAGAGGTATCGGTAAGGTAACTACAAATTATAAACTGCGTGACTGGGTATTCTCAAGACAGCGTTACTGGGGAGAACCAATTCCAATTGTCCACTGTGACCACTGTGGTGCGGTTCCGGTTCCAGAAGACCAGCTTCCGCTGACACTTCCTGAGGTTGAAAGCTACCAGCCTACAGGTACCGGTGAATCACCACTGGCAGCAATTGACGAGTGGGTTAATACTACATGTCCGGTCTGTGGAGCACCTGCAAAAAGAGAGACTAATACAATGCCTCAGTGGGCTGGTTCTTCCTGGTATTTCCTGCGCTATGTAGACAGCCATAATAATGAAGAACTGGTTTCTAAAGAAAAGGCAGATAAACTCTTACCGGTTGATATGTATATCGGAGGCGTGGAACATGCAGTTCTTCACTTACTGTATTCCAGATTTTATACCAAATTCCTGAACGATATAGGAGTTGTGGATTTTGATGAACCATTTACAAAATTGTTTAATCAAGGTATGATTACCGGTAAAAATGGTATTAAAATGAGTAAATCAAAAGGAAATGTTGTATCTCCGGATGATTTGGTAAGTGATTATGGATGTGATTCTCTTAGAATGTACGAACTTTTCGTAGGTCCTCCGGAGTTAGACGCCGAATGGGATGACAGAGGAATTGATGGAGTATACCGCTTTATCAATCGTTTCTGGAATCTGGTAATGGATAATAAAGACAAAAAGATGGCTGCATCCAAAGAGATGATTAAAATCCGTCATAGAATGGTCCATGACATCACTCAGCGACTGGAAAGCTTTAACTTAAATACTGTAATCTCCGGTTTTATGGAATACAATAACAAGATGATCGAATTAGCTAAAAAAGAAGGCGGAATTGATCAGGAAACTTTAGAGACTGCAGTAATTCTGCTTTCCCCATTTGCACCTCATTTAAGCGAGGAACTTTGGGAACAGTTAGGAAACAGCGGTTCCGTATTCAAAAACCAGTGGCCGGAGCATGATGAAGAAGCAATGAAAGACGACGAAATTGAAGTTCCGGTACAGATTAATGGCAAAACAAAAGCTGTTATCAGCGTTCCGGCAGAGATTTCCAAGGAAGATGCAATTGCGGCAGGTAAGGTAGCAGTTGCAGATAAACTCACAGGCACTATTGTAAAAGAAATTTATGTGCCTAAGAAAATTATTAATATTGTACAGAAATAAATTGCAGTAATAATTCCCAGAAATAAGAAGAATATGACAGGCATAGGAGACTATGGCTGTCATTTTTTTGTACTCATTTTACGCTGTATACAAGACTTGTGATGGAAAAATGGAACACAAGCGGTAAATAAATTCTACAAATATCATGTAGCCCGGCTTTTACCTTGAATTACTTCAGTAAAAATTACCAGGTATACAATGCTTGCATGATTATAACTAATTTTACAATTATATGCACGAAACTGTTGACAACCTATAAATTTAGTGTTAAATTTGAGTAAGTAGGAAAGCAGTTGAAGGCAACTTTTGAATCTGTCTTTCTTTTTTTACGAATTATTTTACATTTTATTTAGGAGGATTTAGAAATGAAAAAGATGATAGTAGCTGCACTTGCTGCATCCCTGGTTTTATCACTTGCAGGATGTGGAAGCAAAGGGGCAGAAACAGAAAAAACAACAGCGGCAGCTGGAGAAACAAAGGAAGCAGGAAATGAGGCAACTGGTACAGAAGCAGCTGGAGGAATCTTAGTAATGGCTACGAATGCAGAGTTTCCACCCTATGAATACCGCGAAGGAGATAATGTAGTTGGTATTGATGTGGAAATTGGTGAAGCGATTGCAAAAAGCATGGGAATGGAATTAAAAGTTGAAGATATGGCGTTTGATTCAATAATTGTGGCAGTTGATGCTGGAAAAGCAGATTTAGGGCTTGCAGGTCTTACCGTAACAGAAGACCGTCTTATGAATGTCAATTTCTCAGATCCATATACGACAGCTACTCAGGTAGTTATCGTTAAAGATGACAGTCCGATTACTTCCCCGAATGACCTGGAAGGAAAGAAGATTGGTGTTCAGCTTGGTACTACCGGAGATCAGTATGCAGGAGATATCAAGGATGCTACGGTAGAAAGATACAACAAAGGTTTCGAAGCTGTACAGGCAATGACTCAGGGAAAGATTGATGCAGTTATCATTGACCGTGAGCCGGCAAAAGTGTTTGTTGAGCAGAATGAAGGCATTAAAATGTTAGATGAAGCTTATACAGAAGAAGAATATGCAATTGCTATAAAAAAAGATAATGATGAATTACTTAAAAAAGTAAATACAGCACTGGAAGATCTGAAATCCTCTGGAGAACTTCAGAAAATCCTGGATAAATATATTAAGGCACAATAAAACGAAGGAAGATAAGTTATGGCGGAAAAATTTTATCAGAATTTTATTAAAGATGACCGTTGGAAATACCTTACAGACGGATTGTTAACGACTCTTGAAATTACTTTATTTGCGGTACTGATCGGTATTTTATTAGGCTTCCTGGTTGCTGTAATACGTTCGACTTATGAAAAGACAGGAAAGCTGAAGATCTTAAATTTCATCTGTAATATATACCTGACTATTATCCGTGGAACGCCAGTTGTAGTACAGTTATTAATTACGTATTTTGTTATTTTTGCTGCTTTTGATATAAACAAGGTGCTGGTTGCCATCCTGGCTTTTGGTATTAATTCAGGTGCATATGTAGCGGAAATCATTCGTGGTGGAATTCTGTCAATTGATAACGGACAGTTTGAAGCTGGACGAAGCCTGGGATTTAACTATCCCCAGACCATGATCTATATCATCTTACCACAGGTGTTTAAAAATGTACTTCCGGCTCTGGCAAATGAATTTATTGTATTATTAAAGGAAACTTCGGTAGCCGGTTATATTGCATTGCAGGATTTAACAAAAGGCGGAGACATCATTCGCAGCCAGACATATTCTGCAACCATGCCTCTGTTGGCGGTGGCTGCAATTTATTTAGTTTTGGTTATGATATTTACGTATCTGGTAAAATGTCTTGAAAGGAGGCTGCGCAACAGTGAGCGATAGAGGAGAAGTTTTAATTTCAGTTCAGAATCTTACAAAAGCCTTCGGTGATTTTAAGGCATTAAATGATGTATCCAGAGATATTAGGTCCGGTGAAGTAGTATTTGTAGTAGGTCCGTCCGGTTCCGGTAAAAGTACATTTCTGCGTTGCCTGAATCGGTTGGAAGAACCGACTTCCGGACATATTTTATTTGAAGGTGTAGATATTCTGGATCCTAAAACGGATATTAACATACATCGTCAGAAAATGGGTATGGTATTCCAGCACTTTAATCTTTTTCCGCATATGACTATTTTGAAAAATATGACAATTGCTCCTATGAAGCTTCAGAAGAAGACTCAGGAAGAAGCAGAAAAAGAAGCAATGAAGCTGTTAGAAAAAGTCGGTCTTGCCGACAGGGCAAATGCTTATCCAAGCCAGTTATCAGGAGGCCAGAAACAGCGTATTGCTATCGTCCGTTCTCTGTGCATGAAACCGGATGTGATGTTGTTTGACGAACCAACTTCTGCACTCGATCCCGAAATGGTTGGTGAGGTACTTAATGTTATGGCTGATCTGGCAAGAGAAAATATGACCATGGTAGTGGTAACACATGAGATGGGATTTGCAAAAGAAGTTGCCGACCGTGTTTTGTTTATGGCAGAAGGACAGATCATTGAAGAAAATAATCCAAAAGATTTCTTTGGTAATCCACAGAGTGAAAGACTGAAGAGCTTTTTGAGTAAGGTATTGTAGAATGAAATAATCATATTAATAAATAAAAGCTATTGCGTTGCCGAAATTGGCAATGCAATAGCTTTTTTTTGTTAGTCACGAATAATTCCAAAAAGCGCACGATTTTTCCAATAAAGAAATAATTAACAATGATATAATAGAAGAGATATAGTATGATAATCGTATGTGGCAGCAACCGGCTTTTGCTTGTCATAAATAGTGATACATAATTGATCAAAAATATATCAAAAATATATCAATCAGAATGAAGGAGAGAGAAATGAGGAAGCGGTTTTCCGGAATGATCAAAGGTATGAAGAGGGTATTTGAGAACCTGAGCATTCGCAGTAAATTTATATCAGTCTGTGTTCCTATTATTATCGTGCTGGTTGCTTTAATCCTGGTTGCTTCAAATTCGGTTTTATACAGATCGAATATTGAAAAAGCAAAGGAAATTGCACAGGATGAGTGTGAGATAATGAATGTCCGGCTGGATTCAATGAAAGAAAATGTGATTACCTGTTCCAATATGCTGGCACAAGATATAAATCGTATATACAGCGAGACCAATATAACAAATATCGATAATATTTCGTTTATTTCCATTAAAAATAATATTTATACAGCACTGGATTATGACAGAAGGTGTTTTTCAGATATAGAATCTATACTGTTTATCGACACAAAGCGCAATATTTCTTCTGTGGGAATAAAACAGACACCAGATTATGACAGTATACAACGAGACTTTATTTCGGCTATCCCGGAAAAAGGGCTTGCGAAATGTGTTCAATTTCCGATGGAGAAAAGGGATTATTTTAATAATCAGGAACCAGTTCTTACCTTTGGAAAACGGATTATCAATATGGAAACTGGAAAAATTCTGGGCTATATTTTACTGAATATAAACGAAAGCCGGATCTCAGCTATATTTCCGGAAAAAGAAGGGGAGGTACTGGGAAGAGAATATTTCCTGAGCAGCGATAAAGGGCAGATAGTCTCTTCCATAAATAAAGATCGGCTGCTTAATAATATACCGGATGGCAAACTGCGGTCTTATCTTCAGGAGCAGGAAGACGGCAGTGAGAATCTGGGAATCGGAAAAAATCAATATCTGGTCACAAAGAAGTGGATAAAAAGCCTGGAATGGAACCTGGTGAGCCAGATTTCTATAGAGGATTTGACAAGAGACGTACGCATGACAACTGGTATTACAATAGCACTTGGTATAAGCGGTATCCTTGCTGCGGTATTCTTGATATTTATCCTGTCAAAATTGATTACCAGACCAATTTATGCACTTACTAAGGCAGCAGAAAAGATACAGGATGGTGACTTTTCCATATCCTGCCCGGCGGATACAAAAGATGAGGTCGGGGTATTGTCTATGGCGTTTAATACCATGACAGGGAAGATAGCCGGTCTGCTGGTTCAGGTAAAAACGGAGCAAAAGAGGAAACGGGAATACGAACTGGCACTTATTCAGGCGCAGATTAAGCCGCATTTTCTCTATAATACCCTGGATTTGATTTATGTTTTCTGCGAATGCGATATGGCATCAAAAGGAGCAAAATTGACCAAATCACTGGCTGATTATTATCGGACATCCTTAAGCAGCGGTAAAGAAATTATCACTATAAGGGATGAAATTAAAAATATTGAAAACTATCTGTTTATACAGAGGGAGCGGTATTGCGATCTGATCGATTTTCAGGTTCATTGTGACCCCAAGATTGAAGATTATTCTATTTTAAAGATGACGCTCCAGCCCTTGGTGGAAAATGCGATCTATCATGGTCTAAAAGAAAAGGGAATAAAAGGAACAATCCGTATATGGGGAAGATTAGAAGAAACTGCAGCTGTAATAGTAGTAGAGGACGATGGAGCGGGAATGACAGATGAACGGATCCGTCAGGTAGTGGCAAAGGATGAACCTGAACACAAACGTCATTTCGGGCTTCGAAGCGTGGATAAAAGAATTAAATTATATTTTGGGGAAAGTTATGGAATTCATATAGACAGTGTGGTAAATAAGGGTACGAAGGTAATGGTATATATCCCTAAGACTGGAGGAAGATCATGTTAAAGGTATTAATAGCAGACGATGAACCGCACTTTAGAATTTATATGGAACATGTACTGGACTGGAGAAGTCTTGGATTCCAAATATGCGGTATATGTAAAAATGGTGAAGAAGCGCTACAGACAGTAATAGAGAGTGATCCGGATATTGTGCTGTTAGATATTAATATGCCGGGTATGGATGGGATTACTCTGGCGGAAAAGTGCAAACAGATGAAACCGGACCTATATATTGTGTTTATCACCGGTTATTCAGAGTTTGAGTATGCCAGAAAGGCAGTACAGATCGGTGTGGACGAATACTTACTGAAACCCTTTTCCAGGGAAGAATTAACGAATATCGTATATAAGCTAAAATTAAAAATCTGGAAACAAAATGAGCAGAAGCATCAGCAAAGGGCAGATTTGAAAATTGTCCGAGAAGAGCTCCTGCGCAGATGGGTGGGCGGGATATCCACACAAAAAAAAGAGGATTTTAGAAAAAGTCTGGAACGGATTGACATCAGATTTTCGGGCCGCTATTTTTTGGTAAGTGTTTTGGAAATCGATCATATTTCAGGAATGTGGAAAAACCAAGAAGACGTAGACCTTTGGAAGTTTGGTATTGCAAATATAGCCCAGGAAGTCCTGGGAGGACTCAGCCAGGCAGCAGATATCAATCTGATATTCAATGGAATGGAAGACCGTGTGATTTCTATTTTAAATTATGATCACAAGCTGGAACAGATTACAGATATGAAAAAATACTATGAAAAGGCCAGCATCCTTATCGGCCAGCATCTGGGATTTACCGTTTCTATTGGAATCGGAAATCAGGTGACTGACATGACAGAAGTGTCAAAATCCTATCGGAAAGCGCTGGCAGCTCTGGAAGAAAAATTTCTTTTAGGGGGCAGTCGTGTCATCTGCTATGAAGAAGTTAACAAGGTGGACAGTGAAGCAACCTTTTACAGGCTTGATTTGAATGACAGGCTCCTTGCATGCCTGCGCAAACAGCAAAGAGATGGAATTCATCAGATCTTAAAAGAAACACATCAGAATATCGTTGAAAAGCATCTGCCTACTGATTATGCATATATGATGATCAGTGGAATGATGTCTATTTGTCTGTCCTATATTACAGAAATGAATGGGAATATCAGTGATATATTTGGAGGAAGATTTTCCCCATATTCAGAATTGTACAGGAAGACATCTCTGAACGAATGTCTGGCATTTCTGCAGGATGTATTTGGTAAAACAATGGATGCTTTTCAATCGAATTATTCCAAACGCGGAGCGGAGATCATTTCTATGGTAGAGGATTATATTGCAGAAAACTACAGCGATTGTGAGCTTACGGTAGAGAAGATTGCGGAAGGGGTTTATCTGGACAGCAGTTATCTGCGCAGGATCGTTTCCAGGCAGCTTGGATGTACGATTTCTGACTTACTAACCAATGTGAGGATGAAAGAGGCGAAAAAACTGATGGAACAGGAGGTGCTGACGGTTACCATGGTTTCGGAAAAGGTTGGGTACAGCGAGCCGGGATATTTTAGTAAATGTTTTAAAAAGTATTATGGGGTTTCACCGAAAAAATTTATTTGTCCTGTTTTTTACCAATGAAGGCACGGAGAGTCATTTCGTAGCTGGTATGGGAAATGCTACAATACAGTTACAAAAAGAAATGAAATTGGAGGAAAAGAAAATGAAATTTAAGAAAGTAGTCAGTGCAGCACTGGCATCAGTAATGGTTCTCTCCCTGGCGGGATGTGCCGGAGAATCAAAGGATGCGGATAAGGCCACAAATCAGGAAACAAATCAGGAAACAAAAGAAGCTGCTGCCGGAGAATCAAAAGCATCCGAAGATAATTTGAAATCAGCATCTACAGATGAAGAAGTTACTTTTCGTGTTTGCACTTATTATGGAGGTGACAGTACAACATTTGCAGAGTTTGCGGCAGAGAAAATTAAAGAAAAGCTGCCAAATGTTACTCTTGAATTTGAAACACTTCCATCCGACGGCGGGCAGACCATTAAAACAAGAGCAGCCACAGGGGATCTGCCGGATATCCTATTAGTAGATTCCGGAACGATTGATACTCTGGCCGAAAGCGGAAGTATATTGCCTCTGAATGACTATGTGGAGAAATTTAATATCAAAGATTATTATACAGAAGCCATTATGGATAATTGCCTGTATTCTCCGGATGGAAATGTATATCAATTTCCAATGGGAAGTATTTCTCCAATTCTTTGGTATTATAATAAGCAGATTTTTGCTGACAATAATGTAAAGGTTCCGGAGAATTTTGATGATTTATTAACAGCGGTTCAGACGTTTAAAGAAAAAGGGATCATTCCCATGGCGATGTTTGGAAAAGAGCCATGGCCACTGGGAGCATTTTTTGATACTTTTGCAGTAAAAGAAAATCCTGGAGGCTGTTATGCCCTTTCCAAAGGGGAGGCGAAGGCATCCGATGAATCATATCAGAAAATAATTGGTAAGATGGAGCAGTTAATCCAGGCGGGAATCTTCCAGGATGGTGTTACAAATGCAGACTTTGATACAGCATCCGCATTGTTTAAAGAAGGACAGTCCGCCATGTTCTTAAACGGCAGCTGGTATACGGGAGAAGCAATAGAGGGAATGGGAGACAATGTGGATGTCATTCTTTCTTATCCTACGGCTGATTCAGGAAAGGAAAGTGAAAATCAGTACTGCATGACAGGTGGTGGAGATACAAGTGGAATGGCTGTAACGGCAGGGGCTTCCAATCCTGATCTGGCAGCGGAAGTTGCATTTTTGTTCGCATATTACCGGGAAGTAGCTCAATATGAGCAAAAATCCCTGGTTACGACGCCTCTTCAAACGGATGGGCTGACTCTGCAAAATGAACTTGATCCGATTTCTAAGAAATTATTGGAAGTGATTCCGGAATTCTCTTATGACACAAAGTTTTTGCATACCCTCCCCAATACAAAATTTGCAACATCATTTACGGAAGAAATGCAGAAATTCCTGGTAGGGGAAACCATAGAAGATTTTACGGCAAATATTGATAAGAGCATTGAAAAAACAGTAAAATAGCTGTTGTGGCCGGGCACAGAATATGCAGAATACCATCTGTGCCCGCTATAATGCCGCATATTGGAGGAGCGCTATATGAACAAGATGTTAGGAAATAAAAAGGCAGTTGCACTATTTGCATTGCCGGCGCTGCTGGTATTTACCATATTTGTTTTTTACCCCATAATGCAGACGGTATTTCGAAGCTTTTATGAGTGGGATGGAATTAACCAGGCAGTGTTTAATGGAATAGAGAATTATAAGGAATTATTTCAGGATGATTTATTTTATGAATCTCTGAAAAACGGTGTTATATTTGCTGGTATACTCATGGTATTCCAGGTAGGTGGTGCCACCCTTTTGACGTTTGCCATGATGAACCGAAAAGTAAAAGGCAAACGTTTTTTCAGAACAGCATTTTTTATTCCGGTGGTTCTGTCGGTAACGGTGGTATGTCAGCTGTGGTCCGCTATTTATAATCCGGAATTCGGTTTGATTAACCATCTGTTTGAAATTCTTGGGATAGGTTACCGTCAGGACTGGTTATCTGATATGACATTTGCAATCTATGCTGTTACATTTGTCAATGTATGGCAGTACACCGGATATCAATTCGCTATTATTTATGCGGGAGCAAAATCCATTCCGGAAGATTATCTGGAAGCGGCACGGATTGACGGAGCCTCAGAATGGAGGATTAATACAAGGATTATCCTGCCATTGTTAAAGGATACATACCGGATGTGTTTTATATTTGCCATCACCGGAGGATTAAATGCATTTGCCCATATGAATCTGCTAACTAAAGGAGGACCAGGAACTTCTACTTATACTCTGACCTATATGACATTTCGGAATGCATTTACCGTAGGAGAGTTTGGTTATGGCTGTACGTCAGCGATTATTCTGGTTCTGCAATGTCTGATTGCAACCGTAATTGTAAATAAAATATTTTCCATTAAAGAAAGCGCTGTTTTTTAGAAAGGAGGCATTGTGTTGAAAAAAGGAAAGACGGCCATTATTATGGCATTGTTGATAATATTTAGTATCATTTGTATTTATCCTCTTATTTACCTGTTATTTTACTCTTTAAAAACAAATGAAGAGATTTTCTTTTTAAATCCTTTTGGATTTCCGGCAAGCCCCCAGTTTGAAAATTATATCAATGCAATTAACGCATTTAATATTGTGGGATTTTTTAAAAACAGTATCATAGTTTCCATAGTTTCCATTGCAGGCGTTATGGTGCTTGCATTGCCATTTGCTTATGCAGTTACCAGGATGAAGTGGAGATTTAAAAATGCGGCGGCGACATATATGACGCTGGGACTATTTATTCCGATCCAGGTAATCATTATCCCATTGGCTATCCTGGTGCGCCAGATGCATATGTCCAATACCTATTATGCATTGATTGTGCCATATATCGCATTTAATATTTCATTTTCCAGTATGATCCTGGCAACTTCTTTCCGCACGATTCCAAAGGAGATGGAGGAGTCTGCATTTATGGACGGAGCTACGATTTACCGTACATTTTTTAAAATTATTATGCCGTTAGCAAAGCCTGCAATAGCTACTGCAATTACATTTATTTTTCTGGGCGTCTGGAATGAATATACAGTAGCATCGGTTTTTATCAGCAATAATGCAGTAAAAACGCTGCCTGTAGGGCTTGCATCCTTTACAGGAGAACATTCCACGGACTGGGGAGCAATGGGTGCCTGTCTGGTTATGGCAAGTATTCCTACAATTATTATTTATACTATTTTCAGTGAGCAGGTAGAGAAGGCCCTTACCATTGGCGGAGCAGTAAAGGGTTAGCCGTCAAAACGGAACGCGTTACCAGGCAGAGCGCAATTATCATATACGCTCAGATGAGCCCTAATAAGGAGATATCATGAAAAATATATTACGTTATGACAGGCCTGCTGAGGCCTGGGAGAAAGGCATGGCAATTGGAAATGGAAGGCTGGGTGCCATGCTGCTTGGAGAGACAGACACGGAGCATATCTGGTTGAATGAAGATACACTCTGGTCCGGTTATCCCACTGATTATAATGATGCAAATGTCTATGAACATTTAGAGAAAGCCAGATCCCTTATCTTTGATAAAAAATATGAGGAAGCGGAAGTATTGATCAACCGCAAAATGGTAGGAATATGGAATGAATCTTATCTGCCAATGGCGGATCTATTTCTTCATATGGAAGAGCTAAAGGGAGAGAAGGAGACTTACTGCAGGGAATTGGATATCAGCACCGGAGTAAGTACAGTTAGAATATTAAAAAAGGGTATCACATATGAGCGTACCGCTTTTTGCTCTTATCCCGACCAGGTGCTGGTTATCAGGATGAAAGCTTCGGATAAAATCCAGGGTACAATGGAAATAGGGCTGTCCAGCCAGCTCAACCACTGGATCAGACAGGAAGAGGACGGCGTAGTACTGATGGGATGGTGTCCTTCAGTTGTGGAACCGGATTATTACCCTTCTTCGGATCCTGTTCGCTATGAACCCTACGAAACAACAAGGGCAATCAAATTCCAGGTACGGATAAAGGTGATAACAAATGGGAAAATGGAGTGGAATCAGGAGCGGCTATCTGTCAGTGAAACCGATGAGGTATGTATCCTGATTACCAGCGGAAACAGTTTTATTAATTATAAAGAGGCACCGTCAGGAGAATATGCAGATAAAATTGCAGACTGCATCAACCACGCTGAAAAGAGGGGATTTCTAAATCTGCTGAATCGGCACAGAGCAGATTTTACCCGACTCTTTGACCGGGTAGAATTGGATCTTGGGCATACGGAAAATGAAGAATTTACCATGGAGGAACGTCAGAGGCGTTTCTTTGCCGGAGAAGAAGATCCGGAATTTGTAGCTACAGCTTTTCAGTTTGGACGCTACCTGATGATTTCCAGCTCCAGAGAGGGAAGTGAACCGGCAAATCTCCAAGGTATCTGGAATCATGAACTGCGTGCACCATGGAGCTCTAATTATACCGTGAATATTAATACCCAGATGAATTACTGGCCGGTGGAGAACTGTAACCTTTCCGAATGTGCACAGCCGCTAATTACATTTATGAAGGACATTTCGCAGAGCGGTTTAAAGACAGCCAATATCAATTATCACTGCAGAGGGTGGGTGGCGCATCACAATGTAGACCTATGGCGCAAAACGACTGCAGTAGGGTCCAGAAAGGGGGAGGTTGATACACTGCCCTGGTCATTCTGGGTAATGTCCGGGGGCTGGCTCTGCCGCCATCTGTGGGATCACTACCTCTATACAGAAGATATCACATTTTTAAAGGATACTGCATTTCCTATAATGAAAGGTGCAGCACAATTTTATCTGGACTGGCTGGTGGAACACAACAAAGAATTAGTAACCATTCCATCGACATCTCCGGAAAATTTGTTTCTGGATCAAGGTGGTGTATACGGAGTATCCTATGCCTGCACACTGGACAATACTATTATACGGGAATTGTTTGAAAACTGTATCAAAGGAATTGATATCCTGCATGAAGAAGATAAGGAATTCTTAAATGAGATAGAGGATGCACTTCCCAAGATTCCTGCATATAAAATCGGAAAATTCGGACAGCTTCAGGAATGGTATGATGACTTTGAAGAAAATGATCCCCAGCACCGTCATTTATCATTACTTTATGGCCTGTATCCCTCCGATCAGATTACAATGGAAAAAACACCGGAATTGTGCGAGGCATGCCGTGTAACCATGCAGCGCCGCGGAGAAGAAGGCGTACCCTGGAGCAGAGCCTGGAAGATAGGAATCTTTGCCAGGCTGAAGGATGGAGAGAAAGCGTACGGGGAAGTGAAACGGTTCTTACAGCCGGCAGATTCCAATGTAATTTCTTATACAGACGGCGGGGTTTACAGTAACCTGTTCTGTGCAAGACCGTTAGAGGTAGACGGAAACTTTGGATTTACAGCCGGAATTGCAGAGATGTTGATACAGAATCACTCGGGCAGGGTAGAATTTCTGCCTGCAATTCCCAGAGCTTGGAAGAACGGTTATGTAAAAGGGCTGAAAATCAGGGGAGGGCAGGAAGTAGAAATTGAATGGAAAGACGGAAAAATTGTTAAGACAAAGGAGAAATAAAAATGCCAATGCTGGATATGCCTCTTGAGGATTTAAAAACATATAAGGGCAGTACGCCAAGACCGGAAGATTTTGACAGTTACTGGATGCGGGCGATAGAAGAAATGAAGGAAACCAATCCCAATCCCCAGTTTACAGAATCTGATTTTAAGGTGCCTTATGCTAAATGTTATGATTTATTTTTTACTGGAGTGAAAGGTGCCAGGATACATGCTAAAGTATTGATTCCAAATAAAGCAAGAGAGGATATGCCCGGACCTGCAGTATTGACTTTTCACGGGTATACAGGAAATGCAGGGGACTGGATGACGAAACTACCCTACGTTGGTGCAGGGTTTGTAGTTGCTGCCCTCGATTGCAGGGGACAGGGAGGAATGTCGGAAGACGTGGGCGGTATACGGGGCAATACCATGCACGGACACATTATCAGGGGCGTAGACGGAGATTCTGATAATATGCTGATGCGCAATATTTTTCTGGATACAGCAAGTCTTGCCGGAATTATAATGGATATGCCCATGGTAGATGAAAACAGAGTAGGTACCTGCGGGGTATCACAGGGGGGCGGGCTTTCCCTTGCATGTGCGGCATTGGAACCCCGGATTGCCAGGGCTGCCGTGCAGTATCCATTTTTATCGGATTATAAGAGGGTTTGGGATATGGATCTGGCAAAAGATGCCTATGAAGAACTGCAGACCTATTTTCGCTTTTTTGATCCGCTGCATGAGAGGGAAGAAGAATTCTTTAAAAAACTGGGATATGTGGATATTCAAAATCATGTACCACAGATTAAAGGAAAGGTACAGATGGCGATTACATTAATGGATAACATCTGTCCTCCCTCCACACAATATGCAGCCTATAATAAGATCTGTTCCGAAAAGGAAGTTTATGTGTTTCCTGATTTTGGCCATGATATATTGCCTGGACAGGATGACAGGATGTTTCGCTTTTTAATGGATCTATAAAGTTTGTCATCTCATCTGTATAGGTGACTTTAAATTACATATATTCTACCGTACTGGAGTGTAATCAATCTGTGATTCTTCCTCCGTTGCTTCCAGTTTAAATATTACCGGGCGCAGACCATCATTGCAGCTGCAGATGGCAACGCCTGGTTTTCTGATCCAATCTCCATAATAAAATAACTCTTTCCCGGAACCATGAGCCAATGTAAATACATACTGATAGATAGCTTTCCAGGCTTCATCGCAAAATCCTTCCGGTTTGGCATAATCTGCATAAAAAGTCTGTCCTTCTTTCAGCATGGGGCAGGCCGTCAGGCCCTCTGCACCATACTCATCTGCTAATTTTTGGTCTAAGATCGTCTTCAATACGGTAATTTTCACTTTTTTCATTGTAGTGATACCCTCCTTAACGTCTATTAAGATATTTGCTGGATTCCGGATATATTAGAATCAATAACCATGGAATAGTTGGTATGGTAAATCACAAATCCTGGTTTACCGCCATTGGTTTTTTTAACGTGTTTCTTTTCTACATAATCAATTTCAACTTTTTCTGCATTGCGGTTTTTCGAATAATAAGCAGCCAGCCGGGCAGCTTCCTCAAAAGTGCGATCCGGAAGTTCTTCGTTATTAGCTTTTACAATTACGTGCGATCCGGGTGCTCCTTTGGCATGGAACCACCAGTCATTTCCGGTAGCTATTTTAAAAGTCAGCTCATCATTCTGGAAATTATTTTTACCTACATACATATGATAGCCGTCGCTTGACAGATAGTGAAATGGCTTTGAAGTAATCTTGATCTTTTTACCGGTATATTTGCGTTTGATATAACCGTAATCCATCAGTTCTTCTTTAACCTGAACCAGATCTTCTTCTGATAAAGCGATATCCAGGGAAGTACTGATGGATTCCAGATGTCTGATTTCATCTTGAGTCTCTTCAATCAGATCAGTCAGTGCTTCATAGGTTCGCTTTAACTTATTATATTTATCAAAATTCTTTTTGGCATTTTCCTGTGGTGTCAGGGTTGGGTCCAGCGGAATTGTGATCATTTCATTGGTATAGTAATTAAGTGCCTCTAATTTCTTAGTACCTGGTTCCAGGTTATATCCATAGGTGTTGATTAATTCTCCATACACTTTATGCTTATCCCGTTTCTCGGTATCCTTAAGCTGTTTTAGCTGCAGATCGTATTTTTTACGGTTACGCTCCAGAGCAGTCTGTACAATTCTTCTGAGATCGGAAGATTTCTGGCGGATACGGGTTATGGTATTTTTAACAGCATAGTAATTTTCCAGCACTTCGGAGACAGTCTGATATTTTAAAGTTGTCTTATCTTCGTATTGCGTCAGCTGAATACTGGAAAAGTCCACAGGCTCCTCACCCTGGAAAATAATGTTGGGGGTGAAACTGCCATTTTTAACATCTTCCATAATAAAGGAGAAGATGCGGTAAAGGTGGGTTAATTCCAGTTCACTGAAGCTATTTGCACTTTGAGCAGATTCCAGGGATGCACGATGGCACACTTCTTCTGCTGTCAGGGGGCTGATACCTGTGAAGGTGGTATAGAGTGCTTTCGCCAGACCCATTGGTTTTGTGTTAATCTCAGTTACAAAAGTTTCAGCCGAAACGTCCAGCGGATTCCACTTGTGCTGGGTCTCCGGAATAAAGTAAGTCCGTCCCGGCAGCACTTCCCTTACAGAACTCATTTGCAGGGAAACATGTTTGATACTGTCAATAATCATACCTTCTTCGTTGCAGAAAATAATATTGCTGTGCTTTCCCATGATTTCCACAACAAGGATTTTCCTGCATAAATCACCCAGTTCATTCAGGTGTTCAATTTCAAAATTAATAATACGCTCCAGACCCGGCTGCCAGATCCGAAGTATCTTGCCACTGCCGATATGTTTGCGAAGCAGCATGCAGAAATTAGGTGCAGTCATAGGACTTGGTTTATTTACCTGGGTCAGATAAATAAGGGGCAGACTGGCACCTGCAGATATCAGCAGGCGATACTGGTTTTTTTGATTCTTTATGGTAAGCATCAGCTCGTCATTTTCCGGCTGGGCAATTTTGTTGATTTTACCGCGGCATATGGTGTCATTTAGTTCCCTCACCATATTGGCAATTACAATTCCGTCTAAAGCCATGTTTGTCATCCTCCTGTTGTGATTCATGTGACCGTATTTGTTATAACAGTATAGCAGAAACCAGGGGGAAAATCCAGATAAAATGCAACCTCATCATAAGTCGTTCAGATAAATGTACACAGCTTATTACTAGAGCGAACGTTTTGTAATGTTCTATTAAATGCATTATATTTGGGTTTAGCTGAGGAAGACGCTTTGTATATGATAGGTAGTGTACGGAAAGAGAAGGGGGCGAGCCAGGACATTGATTTGGAAGGCTTACCGCAGAACTGGTATTTTCTAACCTTCCCAGAGCCCTTTTTGGCGGCACGCGGGCATTCGCTCCGAAATCCTGATGCATTTCGCAGCTCAGTGCCCGCTTACAATCCGATGTGAGACAGTCGAATTGTATCCGCCAA
>UQCR01000086.1 GCA_900539655.1 uncultured Robinsoniella sp. | reverse complement strand
TTACCTATCGTTAAAAGTGTCTACCCCACAGGCAACTGTGGGGGTGGCACCCATAGAAAGCAGAGTCGCTATACCTGCAGGCGCTGTTCTACTATGTTTGGCTGGAATGCCCCAAAAGTGAACAGAACTTTTCCACGGTACTGAAATTACTGGGAGAAGCAGAGGTACGTGATGATGGCTCGCCATCGGACTTAGACCGCAGGATTAAGCGCCTGGAGCGTAAAAAGGGAAGCAATCATCCAGCAGTCAAACAGTATTATAAAGTAATCAGAGGAGCGGCTGATACGGTCCGGAGTATTGTAATCAGTGCAAATTCCAGACTGGCTTTTTTGGAAAATCCACAAATCCTCCGTATCCTGGACCATGATGATATCAATATCCCGGAGATAGGGGTGGGAAGAAATGGTGACGGAAAGACAAAAACAGCTCTTTTTTGTGTGATTCCGGATTCCGATAAATCGAACAACAGCATTGTAGGGCTGCTTTACAGCCAGATATTCCAGGAACTGTACTTCCAGGCTGACTTTATTTACGAAGGAAGATTACCAATCCATGTGACCTTTATGCTTGATGAGTTTGCTAATGGTGTGACACGTTCTGCGTCCAAAACGGTAGAAATAACCGACAAAACCGCAGCCTGAAGCCATGAATGGCTTTGGAGAACTGCATAACTGAAATCTCAAATGATGGGGTAACGCCCGGAAGGGGATTCACTGATACTCCGAGTAGCGTCAGCCAGATACAGTGGCTGGGGTTATAAGCGCGGGAAAGTCGTGCGAAGCACACCCTAACGCTGAAAGGCGAGGAAAGATTCATAGAGGTATGAGTTGTGTGTGACAGTGCGGGTGGGCCTGCCATATGGCTAGAATGACCCAAAGGAGGTCTGACAAAGTTCCGAATGTACGGCTCTAAACAAATAGCCTGTAGAAATGCAGGTGTACCAGGGGTACGCAGGCGGGGCAAAGTAAAATTTGTTAGTATGAAATGCCTTCTGTGCTTATAGGGCATAGGTATCTTGAGGATTTTCCTTGAAGATAATGCTTGCAGGGCTAAAGGAGCGGCCTAAGTGGTAGCAATCCTAAGTTATGTGGAACGTGGAAAGCAGCCAATACGGGAGCTGACTGTATCAGCGACAAAGTATCGTAGTTGCAGCGAAAAGGAAGGGGGAGAAAAACTTCTATAATAAGTGCATTAGTGGTTGTGAGAGTAGAGGCACAGTACCAGGGAAACCGTGATAATAAGCGGTGGAGGGATAGCCTCAAGCCGATACTAAGAGATTATGTTCTTAGTCGGGGGAGCGCCGTGTGATGGGAAACTATCATGCACGGTGCGGGGCAGGGGAAAAACCCGAGGCGGCAGTGCCAGAGGTTTACCTATTGCCATTTGCATTACCGGATGATTATTGCAGTTTACTTAGTACCATGAGGTCACGAGAAATTTCATCGATCATTATTATACAGAACCTTGCGCAGATTAAAGCATTGTTTGAAAAGACATGGGAGGTCATCCCGGGGAACTGTGACACTTTGGTCTACCTTGGCGGGAATGAACAGAGTACACACGATTATATTTCTAAGATGCTCGGGAAGGCTACGGTAGATAAGCGGAGTTCTGGTGAAACAAGAGGAAAAAATGGCAGCAGCAGCCGGAACTTTGATGTGCTGGGAAGGGAACTACTGACACCGGATGAGGCCAGAAAGCTGGATAATAAAAAGTGCCTGATCTTTATCCGGGGATTTGACCCGATTGTAGATTCAAAATACAATACCCCGGCGCATCCTCTTTTCAAGGAGACGTTTGATGGAGGCGCACCACCATATCATCATACACCAATCCGTGAGAAAAGTACAGTGCCAGCCTGCGAATTGCTGAACCGGCAGTCTTTTGAATATTATGAACGCCAGAGGGACCAGGGGCTGAATGTTCAGATAGATGAAATAACACTGGACGAATTGCTGTCATTGCAGGAACCTGATATGCCGGCAAAGATATTTTCAGAAGATGAACTGAAAAAGAACCGCAAAATAACTGAAATCGAGAATATAGAAAAGCAGGATTTGGGACAGATTACAGAAGAGCAGTTTAATGAAATGCTAATAAATAATGATTATACATTAGAGCAGTTAGAAGAAATACGTCTTGGATTGGTAGGAGGTCTTTCCTACCAGGATATATTGACTTACTTTAAATCAGATAAAAGTGCCGGACAAATGCGTGAAATACGCGAACAACTGACCGGCCATCAAGAATCTTAATTTTCCCTATATTTCTTATGCCTAAGATGGCAGATATATGGGAATCTGTTGCAAAAAATAGAGGGCGCACGCAGCAGGTTCTTTTATACCTGCTATTTTTGCGCCCTTTTTTAAAGAAAAGGAGATTTTAAGTGAAGAATTTGACTGAAAAAAAGAAAAAAGCAAAAAAAATGATTAACAGAATCAGCAGTATAACCGCTGGGGCAGCCATGGCAACCATGTTATATACAACAAATGTATATGCGTCTGGCGCGGAAGTGGTGACGGCACCTTTGAATAATCTGAAGAATCTCGTAATTGCCATCATAGGTGCCGTTGGCGTGATTATCCTTGCAAAAAACGTAATGGAGTTTGCCCAGTCTTACCAGCAGCAGGATTCGAGTTCCATGAATTCTGCGATAAAGGGCATCGTTGCCGGCTTGATTATGGCGGGGATTAGTACAGTCCTCACGTTCCTGGGTATCAGTTGATTGTGCTGTTTTAATGAAAACGTGGAGGGAACACTATGCTGGAGTTAAGGCGCGTAGTTTTTTTTGTTGATATAGGAGACAATTTACTTGAAAAGGCAAAAGCCAGTCAGGAATGTAGAGAAGAGTGTAAAAATTTATTCATAAGCCTGGGATTCCAGGTGGATACCGATTACAGAGAAAAAAACCCAAATTTCTATACTCAATTAGGATATCATGCAAACGAGTTTTATGTTGCAAAGGGAGAGGAACATTTGCGGATAAGGGATTTGGAGATATCGGGTAATATATATCCTGACTCACTGGCTGATATAGCGAAAAAATTGCGGAACGGTAAAACCTTTCACTATAAAGGGGCCATTGATTTGCAAGCAGCCTATATTCTTACTGAACTTGAAGCGAAAGATTATTATGAGAAAAACCTGGAAGCATACGAGGAAAAGGTAATCGAAGCCATGAAATTAAATCACGAAAAGTGTGAAAAAACATGGTTATACAATCCTATGGCTGAATTTAAGGAGGATATTCTTATCTGTGTTGGTTATGATGCCATTAGTTTTTTTCATTTGAAAACGGCTGAAGTTATCAATGATATGTTGGATAAAGGATTAATTAAATCGGACAATTCACTGCTCGCACCGGGGTATGCACTTCCGGAGTTTTACACGGAGACGGGTAAATATAAGCTGCCGCATCTAAGGAGGTAGTGATGCAAACAAATTTCAAGGCTTTTGTTCTTTCAAAAGAATTATTTTAAATGATACTCTAGTAATCATAATATCCAAATACGGAAATGAGGTGATGGTAAATGGATATTTTTAATTTGGGCGAGGCAATCCTTTCGCTTCTTGAGGTCGTGTTCGGCTTTTGGAACGGGCAGGTGAACATGGTGTTTGAACTGCTGGGGCAGTCCCCGACTTCTTTCAAAGGAGGCGGCCCATGGGGAGTTATAACCGGGATTGAACCGATTTTCGTTGCTGTTGGTTCAAGCCTGGTTGTTTTATTTTTTGTGATTGGTTTTTGTTCGGAAAGTGTAGATGTGCGGGAAGAGATGCGGTTTGAAGTGATTCTCCGTATGTTGATCAGGATTGGAATCGCGCAGTGGCTGGTGGTATACAACGTCGATATTATGAAAGCCATATTTACAAGTGTTGGGAATCTTGTCGGACTGATTGGAGGGAGTGAAGCCACACAGGTTACGATAGACCCGGCGCAGGCAGATATTATCAAGAATCTGGGATTTGTGGAAAGCCTTGTATTTTTAATCCTGGCGGTATTTTTAAGCCTGATTATTTTGATCTGCGGATTTTTCCTTATTTATAATGTTTATTTCCGATTTTTAAAAATACTTGTAATCGTACCGTTTGGCAGTATCGCTTATGCAACGGTTGCAGGAAATCGGGGAGTGAGTGCCACAAGCGTACAGTTTACGAAGTATTTCATAAGCGTAGTTTTTGAGGCGGTGACTATGGCTTTGGCGATTATTCTTTGCAATACGTTTATCAGTTCAGGATTACCACAATTTACAGGAGACTATGCAGATTGGACAAAGACTTTGATCTATCTGGGAGAAATGACATTCACGGTTGCCCTGACTGTGGGAAGTGTAAAGGGCGCCCAGAGCCTGACAAGCAAGGCCCTGGGGCTGTAAGTAAAGGAGGCTTTGGGTGTGGAAACAGCGGCGCAGGATAAAAGCATACAAATGACGCTATTTGAGTATTTCGCAGACGTGGAGCAATTTTCCCTGAAAGATGCAAAGGAATGTGTATACCAGTATGCGGAAAAGGATGTAAAGGAACCCAGCATCCGGGCGCGTATCTACGAAGGGATTAATAAAGGTCTTTTTAAACGGGTTGCCAAAGGCGTCTATACGGTTACGAAGAAAAATGCAGAGAATGAGGATATTACCTGCATGCTCATACAGGGAAATGGACGTGATCTGAGTTTCCTTGAGGATAACAGCATTGACGCAATTATCACTGACCACCCATATCTGCTGAAAAAAAGTTTAAAAGGGGGAAACCGGGACTTTGCCTCCTATGATTTGTTCCAGTACACACAGCAGGATTTGGACGAAAAATTCCGTGTTCTAAAGAAGGGGCACTTCCTCGTGGAGTTTCTGCCGGAGGAAAACGGTGATAATTACGAATATCTTTACCAGGTGAAGGCCATGGCGAAGGAAAGCGGCTTTGAATATTACGCGAAGGTGGCATGGCGGAAGGGTACAATCGTTGCCAATACGGGGCGGAAGGCAAAAAATACTGAGGATATCCTGCTCTTTTCAAAAGGACGTGCGCGTGATATGCGACCGGACGCAAAGAAGGACAAGGCAGAACCGGAGATGAAACACTATATGTCCGGAGCGAAAGGGATGCTTCCTACGGCTTTTGACATTCAGCCAATCTCAAAAGCTGATAGGGTTCATCAATCGGAGAAGCCGGTGGAACTGCTAAAACAGATACTGGAATTTGTTACAGATAAAAAAGAACTGGTATTGGACCAATATGCTGGTTCCTTTGCCCTTGCGGAAGCTGCCCTTGAATCAGAACGGGATTCCATCTCAATTGAGATTAGTCAGGAATATTTTGAAGAGGGGAAAAAGAGGATTGAAAATGTAAAGAAAGGTAAGGTGAGATAAATGGATATCGAAATCAGCAGGGATTTACAGCACTATAAGGAGAGCTTCCTGATGGGGCTGACCGTGAAGCAATTTACATTCAGCGTCCTATCCCTGGGGGCGGGAGCGGGAATTGTACTCGGTTTATACGATAAAATCGGCATGACATTAGCGTGCTATCTGGCAACGCCTGTTGTGGTGCCGATTGCACTCACAGGATTTTATAATCACAATGGGCTTAGTTTCTGGCAGACGGTGGGGAGAATGGTCCAGATGTCTTTTTTCAATAAGCCCTGTTTATACCAGTCCACGGAAAATGTGGATTGGATAAAGGACGCCTATGGAGAAGAGCAGAAAATTGCTACACAGCAGCAGAAAAAAGAAAAAAAAGGACTGTCTGACGGACAGGAGGATTTTAACATGGTAAAGAAAAAAGCAAAGCGCATGATCCTACTGACAGTGGGGGCTTTAGTTGTGGCAGTGGCAGGGATACTTGCCTTTAGGCTCATGAAATAAAAGATATGAAATAATCCCACATATGTGGGAAGTAGTTTAGCGACCAGCAGGTTACGGGATTCGCTAAACTACTTCCCGTAGCCTGCCTTGGATTAAAGGAGGTTTACGGAAGTGGGAATTTTTACAGATCGTTTCATACAGTTAAAAAAAGCGGACAAACCATTGTTTGCAGCCCCGAAGAGTGTTCAGCAGCAGATTGAGATTCTGAGGATTGCAAAGGATGGTATTTTTGAGAATACAAAGAACCGGTACAGCAGGGTATACCGTTTTGCTGACATAAATTATGTCACGGTGTCGGAGGGAGACCAGTATGAAATCTTAAAGCAGTATTGCAAGCTGGTTAATGCGATTGATGTTGCTTTTAAGATTACAATATACAACAAAAACAGGAACATGAGCCAGTTCAGGCAGAATGTCCTGATACCAGATAAAGATGATGGCTATGACCATCTTCGGGACGTTTACAATGATATCGTAGAGGAACGGATTGTAGCGGGAAAACAGGGGATTGAACAGGAACGCTTTCTTACGGTTACTGTGGAACGGAAAGATTATGAACAGGCAAAAGCATTTTTTAATACCTTTGAAGGAGGGATGCAGCAAGAATTCCATGCGATAGGCTCAAAGTTGGAGCCGCTTGACGCGGCGGAACGGCTCCGGGTTCTGTATAATTTTTATCGCATTGGTGACGAAGAAACATTTTCTTTTGATTTTGATGCGTATGTAAAAAGTAAAACAGATTACAAAAATGATATCTGCGGTTCCATGATTAAGTATTCCCCGAATGACTTTGAAACAGACCGGAAAATCTGCAGGGCTGTATTCATCAGAAGGTATCCGACAAGCCTGCCGGACACTTTCATTAATGAAATTACCAATGTTCCTGTACACAGTATCACCTCTATAGATATTGTGCCTGTGCCAAAGGACCTGACAACAAGAACATTGCAGAAAAAATATCTGGGTGTGGAGTCAGATATTTTACGCCAGCAGCGTGTCCGTAATAAAAACAATGACTTTGCAAGTGACATCAGTTATGGAAAGAAAGTGGAAAAGAAAACCCTGGAAGCGTTGATGGACGATGTACGGGAGAATGACCAGAACCTGTTCTTTGCAGGTGTAAATATGGTACTGATTGCGGATACCAGGGAAGAACTTAACAGTATTACAGAGACAATCCAGACGATAGGAAACAAATATCTCTGTAATATGGAGGTACATCATCTCCAACAGCGAGAGGCATTAAATACTGCTCTGCCCGTAGGGGTGCGACAAGTCGAAACCATGCGCACCATGCTTACACGGGATATCGCGGCTTTAATGCCTTTTAATGTGCAGGAGATTTATGAACCCACGGGCTTATGTTATGGAACGAACAGGATTTCTAAAAACCTGTGCGTGGCAGACCGGAAAAAACTGACCAATGGAAACGCTATGGTATTTGGCGTACCCGGCAGTGGAAAATCCTTTTTCTGTAAGTCCGAGATGTTGGGGGTATATTTGCAGACAGGTGATGATATCATCGTCATCGATCCGACACTGGAGTATTTTGATATTGCCCAGAACTTAGGGGGTGTATGCATCAACCTGTCAAATTACACCCAGAATTATATAAATCCGCTCTGGCTTGATGTGAATGAATTGGACCTTGCCGACAGTAAAGGACTGATCCGAGATAAGGGCGAATTTATGCTTGGTCTGTGTGAGCAGGCGATGTCGGAAATGCTAAACAGCCGGCATAAATCCATCATTGACCGTTGTATCCGTAAGCTGTATCTGGATATTGCCATGAGCAAGGAAAAATATGTGCCGGTTATGTCGGATTTTTATGACCTGCTGATGAAGCAGCCAGAGGAGGAAGCCAGGGATATTGCCTTGGGGCTTGAGCTGTTTGTAAGCGGTTCCTTGAATATTTTCAACCATCAAACCAATTTAGACGTAGACAACCGGTTCATTGTTTATGGAATCCGTGATCTTGGAAAAGAGCTGAGTGCGATTGCGATGCTGGTCATGCTGGAAAATGTCCGGGCACGGATTGCCAGAAATGCAGAAAAAGGAAGAGCTACATGGCTATACATAGATGAGTGCCATGTGTTGCTGGGAACCGGGGAACATTCTGGACGCAGTGAATATTCGGGAAAATTTCTCTATTCCCTGTGGAAAAAAGTAAGGAAACAAGGCGGCTTGTGTACCGCCATCACCCAGAATATTTCTGATATGCTCCAGAATTACACAGCCGTAACCATGCTGGCGAACTCTGAATTTATTGCTTTGTTAAAACAGGCAAATGTGGACAGCCAGGAGCTTTCACGGGTAGCGGGGATTCCGGAAGCACAGTTGAAATACGTGAACGGCTGTAATTCCGGTATGGGAATCCTGAAACACGGTGAAGTCATTATTCCTTTTGATGCCAGGGTAAAGAAGAATAATATCATATATGATTTGTTCAATACAAATCTTCATGAAAAAAACAAACAGGGAATAAAGACGGATGACCAGTATTCATAATTATGAGAGGTAAGGAAATGGAAGAAGAGAAAAAAACATTGGGTTATGATTGGGAATTTGGGCATGAGGAGCTGATGCTTGAAGTTGATGCCTATCGTTATGACAACAGACTGTATATCGGTCTTACCCATATGGAGGAGGGATATGAGGAATCTTTTGCTGATCTGACCATCAATCTGGCTCATATGCCTGTCGAAAGAAATGAGGCATACATTGACGCCTTTGCCAGTAAAAGCAAACTGGACTTTATTAAAAAGCACAAACTTGGAAAGGTGCTTCCGGAAATGGGTTATTCGGGCATGGAAAGTTATTATAAGGTGGCGTTTGACCTTAAACGCCTGGAGGAATTTGACAGGGCAGGAGTAGAGAGATACTGCTCCATCAATGGAATGGCAAAACCAGAGCAGACAAAGGCAAATAAAAAACCACCAAAGACGAGGTAGAAAGATTGGAGGAACATCGTTGAATAGAGATATCTTTGTGTTAGTAGTAAAGCATCTGCTGGAACTGCAAACAGACGGGGAACTTAGGACCTGGGTGAAATGGGCGGAGGACTGTGTTGCCATGGGGCAGTATGCTGGTTTTAGGGAACTGCCGCAAAATAAAGCGGTAGAGAAGTGGTTGGATTCCTATTATCATGTTTTTTCTGCTATTCAGTCTGAGTTTAGCAAGGAAACGGCGATTAAGGTCCTGAATTTATCACAAGAGAAATTGTGCTTGTATCCATATGAGATGCGGGCAGCGGCACGGGTCCTTAAGGCTGGAGGGACAGGAAAGGATATTTTACAGATGATTGTCGAAGGAACATTGGAAGATCCAGAACCCGTTGTGCCAGAACATTGCGAGAAGGGAAAGATAGAAGAAGCGGATACATGGTCCTGCAATACAGAAACATTGGACTGTATCCTGCGGAGTGTGCGGACCTGGCAGGAGAATCCGGAAATCCCTCTTTTGTATAAGCGTGGGGATTCACTGGCAGAACAGCTTTTCAACGCCTGTTTGGAGCTGTTACAGTATGAATTTGAGATAACATCAATTCCAAAATCCGATTATGATTTGATATCCGAACATGCTTTTTTCCTCGTAAACTCTTACCAGGTCCTTGAACCGGAAGATATTGACCTGGATGCAATCTTTGAGTGTTTTAACGATGCAAAAATAAATGAACGTATGATTGAAGCAGAGAATCGGGATAAAAAGGAAAAGGTAAGCAGTATTTCAGGAAAATCAGAAAAAAAGAGATAACAGGAGGCAGCTATGATGGAGGTATCGTTGAATGTTCCCTTGGGGGAACAGCCGCATTTAAAAGAAATGTTTGCCATGATGGAGGAAAACCGCATGGACGCGCAGGCGCAGAACCTGGAGGATTTTTTACAGTATTTTAACCAGATGGAAAAGTATTTTGAGGATATGCAGGACGAACTGCTGTATCTGCGCGGGCAGTTAGACGAATTAAATGATAAAACCCTGAAAGCTAAAATAGACAATTTTGTGAAGGCGTCCGGAGATAGAGTGCACGCAGCGAAAGTATGGCTGGGAGCTTTAAGAAATGAGGTATCGGAAGGCATTAAACAGGCAGTGGGGCATGTAAAGAGGCATGTAAAGTATTATGGAGAACAGGCACTATACACGTTTATTGATAAATCAAAAGCAGGCAGGGCGCTGTCGGTAATTCATGAGCATCTGGAACAATCTGCCAAAAACCTGGAAGATGGAGCACGGACCATGGGGGATATTGGGATGGAACTTAGCGCAGCGAAGGGACACCGGAAAAATGCTAAAAATCTTCTTATGGGGAAAGATGCAGCGGATGTTTTTGAGTATGACTACGATAAGGGTATTGTGGCAAAGATCAGGCAAGCCATAGAATTTTGTGGGAAAATTGTGAAAAGTATGGCGGGGCACACAGAAAATATGCAGAAATCATTGGACGGTTTTACGCAGAGGGCTTTGGATAACAGAGCCGGACGGGATAGTAAAGTTCCTGACAGTATGGAAGAAAAGATGAAATTGGCTGGACATGGGAAAGGAAGATAAACATCATGCCTGAAATGAAAGTAAACGGGGTACAAAAGTTATTCCCTCCAATAGAGTGTAGGGTTTTGAAGACAGGAAACAGAAGCAGATGGATATCTGTTAATCTGGATGATTTGAAACATGATCGTTTTGAGGAAGTCAAAGCCAGTGTAGTTGCAACGGTTGAACTTGCAGACCCGGATTTTGACAGATTGTGTTACCGCGGCCTTAATTCGCACGACTATCCCTTCGTAAGCCAGGTATATGGTAGGAAACGAAAAATACTGAAGAATGAGGCTGGAAGGGATGAATTTGAAGTGATACGCATAGAAAATGAAAAGATGGACTGGCTGTACATGGCAGTCAGACAGTATGGCAGTATTCCACTTTTCTCTAAGCAGCTTCTTAATATGGAAACTTTACGGGATTGGGAACAAAAGTTTGATGCTATGGAGAAATTTGTGAGTGACAACAAAATAGGGTACTTAGAGGATAAACTTTACTTTGATCCGGATATACCACCCAGTAGAGCAGATTTAATATTGTCGGCCGTGCGCGATGGGCGCGATTGGGGAGATTCCTTCGAGGGCAGTTTGAGTCTGTATTCTGCTGTGTCTCGCCATATTCACTCTTCCATAGATGAAGCGGCAGAAAAGTATCTGGACAAAATATACGGTAGCACACAGATACAAACACATAAGGAGGCAAAAAGATAGATGGATAGCCAGGATAACAATAATGTGGAAATACTGACACAGAGCGAACTTACTATGCGTATAAACTGTATTGAAGATGGTGAGTTACTGGTGATAGATAGGAGGGGTGCGGATGAAGGCAAATGGGCTGAAAATGGTAAGTATTCGTCTGGTTGATGATCCACCCATATACAGTGAGGATAAAATCCAAAATCCGAATGATGCAGTCCAACTCTTATTAAAGGAATTCGATTCTGTTGACAGGGAATTATTTTTCGTCCTTAACCTGAAGACCAATGGGCAGGTGATCAACGTAAATATAGCCAGCATGGGGACACTAAATAGCTGCATACTCTCCCCGAGGGAAATCTTTAAAGCCAGTATCCTTTCCAATGCGGCCAGTGTTATATTAATGCATAATCACCCATCAGGGGACTGCACACCTTCCAAACAGGACGTTTTAATGACTAAAAGGCTTGTGGCTTGTGGAGAACTGATTGGTATCACTGTGTTAGACCACGTTATATTAGGAAAGGAAACCTATTTAAGTATGAAGGAGGCGAATATGATGCCCGATGGGAAGAAAATATATAATGAAATAGCTGCAGAAAACGGAGTAGAGTATGGAAAGAAGCCGATTCCCACAATATCATTTTACGTGGCGGAATGTATGGAGTTTCCCTCGTTGGGGAAAGTGTATCAGTGCAGGAGCCTGGAACAAGCTGTGAAACGATACAGGAATCTCCCGGAAGAAATGGCGTGCATGGGGAATGGGATTGGATTCACAATCAAGGACGATGATTCTATCTATTCCGGTGAGTTTGATCTGGTGTCAGCAAACCGGCTGGATGTGGATATTATCAACTCTATCCCATATTATCGTGACAGCCCATTGGTACAGAAAGCAATTGAGGATATCAAACGACTGATGCCGGAAGTGAAGATTATTGAACCGGTACAGCACGGGGTACAAAATCCAAAGGAGCGAAAGCAGGCCAGATAACAGGCTTTCATATATGCATTGAATAAAAGCAAAAAATACGGTACAATATCCATATAAAAGATAAGACAGGAGGGAATCGGCGTGGATAAGAATAAGGAAATGTTTGACAGGCTGGTAAAGGGCCTGCGTGATATTTACGGTGATAAATTGGTAAGTATTTTACTATATGGTTCATTTGCCCGTAAAACCAATACAAAGGAATCGGATATTGATATAGCAGTTCTACTGAACGGAAAAGAAACAAAAGAGATGCATGACCGTATGGTGGACCTGGCGGTGGATATGGATTTGGAATATGATCAGGTCTTTTCCATTCTGTATATTGACTATAAAAACTTTTTGGAGTGGGAGGATACTTTACCATTCTATAAGAACGTGAAGGAAGAAGGGGTGGTACTGTGGGCAGCTTAGAGACATTAGCAAAGTACCGTTACCAGCGTGCGTTAGAGGATTTAGCTGCGGCAAAAGAAATGTTGTCAGGCGGTATGTATAAACCATCGCTGAACCGTTCCTACTATTCTATTTTTCATGCCATGCGTGCCATTACAGCACTGGAAGGATTTGATTCCAGTAAACATAGCGGCGTGATTGCGTATTTTAACCAAAATTTCGTGAAAACTGGGATTTTTGCGAAGGAGACTTCTAAAATAATCAAAAATGCCTCTATCATGCGTGAACAATCGGATTACTCGGATTTTTTCATTGCCTCAAGGCAAGACGCAGAGGAGCAGATTGAAAAGGCAAAGGAGTTTATCGGTGAGATTGAAAGATATTTAAAGGATAAAAATGTTCTATAGGAGATAAAATACAGGCGCACCAGTACGTTGTGGCTGTCTGGAAAACGGTCTGTGGATAAATAAAAATTGAAGAATGTATTACAAGAAAAAGTGGTTGCTTCTAGTGGCCACTTTTTTTATTGGAAAAACGGCTGCGAAAATTTGCAGCCGTTTTTTGCAGAAAGGTGGGTTGAGAATATGAGATTTGGATTCAGTATTGGATTTCAATTGTATGAGTGGGAGGTTGAAATCGAAATACCGAGAGAATACCGATTCCGTTCCGAAAGGGAAGCGCGGACAGCCTGCAGGGAAATGAATGTGGAGGCTATTGTGTTTCCAAATCAGATCGCCGTCCTGTTTGAACGGGATTATATGATGCTGGAAGACAGGGAGTTATACAATTTTCGGAAACTCAAGGATGAAGTATATGAGAAGTGTGGAACTTTACTTACTCCGGAGGAAGTTAGTGAACTGATTGAGAAAGGAACTTTAGAAGAAGTAGTCCTTTTCAGTGATAAGTATATGCCTGACGGAACGGAATACATGGAACTGGATGTGTCGGCAGAGGAAGCATACAAAATGTTGAAAGAAAAGTATGATCCACATTATCAGCTTCCTTTTGGTTTCTGCAGTCCTGCAATAAAGGGTGTAAAAGGATTCCACTTTGAAAGCCTCTATTATCAGGTGAAAAAGATATGAGCAATAGCTGAAGGGAGGAATACGAATCATTGACAACCGATTTAAAAGTAAAAAAGAAGCACAGATAAAGCTGAAGGCAGACGCAGAAGTAAAATTACAAACGCATAATTACCTGGGAACTGAAAAAAGTTCTGCATCGGGACTTCTTGGAAAAAAGATTGTTTCCGGGGGTATAGATGAAAAAGCCTCATTATCGGATAAAAAGATCCACATGAAGTCCACGGAGATTCATCCTGTATCAGAGCCGAAGGAACAAGAAGATAAGAAAAGTGCGGTTCTTGCAGCGAATTCTGTATCAGGGTTTAGAAAGCAGCCAGGAAAGAAAGAGAGTTCCCTGGATTATAAAAATACAGACAGGAAACCCAGACAAGAGAAAAAGAAGTCAGGTCAGGAATCACGCCAGGAATCAAGGGAAGAAACTTATCCCAGATATTTGGCTGGAAGTGAGAAGAACGCAGATTTTGAAGATGATGGAGTGCGGAAGAGTAAGGAGAAACCAAAAGAGAACTTTGTCCGGGAAAAGCAGAAGCAAAAAGCCAGCAAAGATCCTAAGTTTCACTTAGACAATGTTTCCGGGCCGGATATTAAACGGAAAGATTATGATTTTGGATTTAAAGATACCGTGACCCTCACACGAACGGAGCGAGGGTCTGAAGCAGTGGACCAGAAGTCTGAGGACAGATTTCAAAGTCAACAAATGCCGGGAGAGGACCGGGATACATTAAAGACCAGAAAAAAAGATGAGAAGATATCCTCAAAGAATGAAGTAAGACGAGGAAGGGTAAAAAAGGAACAGGAAAATACCCGGATGAAAAAAGCTATCCGGAGGCGCATGTATGCTTTCATGGTGAACAAGCTAAGCGGTGAGGAACAAAAGGACAGTTTTGCAAAAGCCGCAAAAGATATCGCCGTCATGAGGGCTGGATTGGTTGTCAAACAGCTTGTTTTGTATCTTCTGGGGCTGTTGGGGCCGTTATTGGGAGGGCTGGTTACGATTGCCTTGCCCTTTGTCCTGATTATTGTAATCCTGTATAACACCCCTTTGGCTCTCTTTCTACCACCATTACAGGAAGGGGATACGGTACAAAGCGTATTATCGGAGTATTACCGGGAATTTAACGAGGAAGTAAGGGCGGCGGAAGAAGACAGTGATGAGGATGTAACCTACAAAAATATGCAGAGTGGCGTGGCTCGTAGCAATTTTACCGATGTGATGATGGTATATATGGTGCGTTATGGAACCGGGCAGGGAAATTTCTCAACCGTCATGAGTGATAAGAATAAAAAGCACTTAAAGGAGATTTTTGATGAAATGAACCACTTTGCATCTGAGACAGTGACAGATACGATCCGGGCCGGTGAAAGCCTTGGAATCATGACATTCAGTGGTTATTGCAACTGTTCTATCTGCTGTGGCCAATGGTCGGGAGGTCCTACGGCAAGCGGCGTCATGCCGAAAGCAGACCACACCCTGGCCGTTGATGCTTATAATCCCACGCTTCCTATGGGGACACATATCATAGCAGGCGGAAAGGAATATGTGGTGGAGGATACCGGAGATTTTGACCGTTATGGTGTAGACTTTGATATGTATTTTGGAGACCATGGGACAGCCCAGAATTTTGGACATCAGGATATGGAGGTATTTTTGGCTGATTCCAATGGCAGCAACACGGTGGAAGTAACACACACCTCATTATATGTGTACAACCTTACCTATGAAGATTATATTGAACTTGGCAAACTGACACCCAGTCAGGAGAAGTTGCTGCGTGAGGTCATGAGTGACGAATTCCTGCACAGTATGCCTGCAAGCGGCATTGGCGAGCAGGTGGCACTTGCGGCGTTAGATAAGGTTGGCTGCCAGTATAGCCAGGATTTGCGGTATGAGGAAGGATATTATGACTGCAGTTCTCTGGTACAGAGGTTATATGCAGAATTTGGTATAAACCTTCCATCCGTTGCATCAACACAGGGACAGTATATTGTAGACAATGGTCTACAGGTTAGTGAAAATGAACTACGGCCAGGAGATTTGATCTTCCATTCCCGTGATACAAATGCGGGGGAATTTATGTCTATTGGGCATGTGGCGATTTATGTAGGAAATGGGATGCAGGTGGACGCACGAGGGACAGCATATGGCGTGGTTTACCGGCCATTGGTTCCGTCTAACATCGGTTTGTATGGAAGGCCATGTCGGTAGCATCAGCATACAAATTTGCTTTGAAGTTCTAATCGTAATGTAATTTAAAGGTAATGAAACTGAGGAGGGATAAACATGCTGTAAATGAAAAGAAGAAATCAATAAGAAATGAAGAAAAAATTGAGGGCAGTCGGCAAGACTGCCTTTTTGAAAGGAGAATGCCAATGTCTGACTATATGGAGGACAATTTTTATTATCTTGAAAAGGTCAGGATGAAAGGGGAATACCATGTAATACTGTATAAAGCCTGGATGGGGCTGTGGGAGGCACGGGAGGCGTTTCTGGACGGTCTGCAGGAAGGTATGATAAACAGGCAGCTAGTCTTGGGAGTAGAAAAGGATGGAGAGAAAATCCCATTTTTCCAGTGTGATGATGGTAAATTCTATATACCAGAAATAAAATCCAGAGATATGCTAGGGAAGCCTGCAGATACATTACTGGAAGAATTGAGTGGGCGTTTTGGGATAGAAGAATGTGGGGAGAAGCAAGTTGTTTATATAAGCGATACCAAAGAACAGGATTATGATATCCGCATAACCGAAACATTAAGTAAAATAGTGACGGTCAGGGCACAGAGCATGGAATCATCCTTATCAGAGGCACATGACAATTATTCGGACGCAAAAAGTGGTTATGTATTGGATTACAGCGACCTGCGGGGTGTAACCTTGTCAATGGTGGGTATCCATCGGGAAAAGCCGCGGAATATGGGTGGGAGATGAGTAGGGAAACATTAAAAGAAAGACTGGAAGACTCTTTTTGCCGCTGGGACAAGGAACTATTAAGTGGAGGCAGTGATCCTTATTATACTGACGGGCAAAATATGAACCTGTTAAGAAACCATATCATTAGCGCGAAGTATGATATGAAGGAGGCAGGGGAATTTCCAGAAATTTACCACCGAAAGACACCGGAGAAGCTGCCGGAACATTTTATGGTACAGGCGGAAAAGATTTATTGGGCAGCCGTTGGTATCTTCCGTCAATGTAGGGACGATGTGGACTATCAGTATTTATGCGGACTGGAACTAAGTCCTAAAATGGATAATGGGCTTGAAATCAGAAATGCATTAAGAAATGTAAGGGAATTGGAGGATGCAATCAGGAACCAGGATTTTGTCATTATGAGAAGGCACCGTGAGATACCTGATTTTAAAAAATACAGACAGATTATTGAAAGCAGCCCAGAGAAAATAGAACCCAAAATGGAACAGATGAGTTTATTTACTATGGCAGACCGGGAAAGAAGGTGAACCTATGGATCAGCACACCATGAAGGTATCAGATTTGTATGATATTGCAATTTTTGATATCTCGCGTGACGGTGAACAGTGGAGAAAATATCTGGAGTTTTCTGCCAGGGGGAATTTATATCGTTTTGACTTTTTGAATACATGTATCATTTACGAACAATACCCGGAGGCAGAAATCCTCCTGGGATTTTCAGACTGGAAGAAAGCAAAGCGTTATGTCAGGGGCGGTGAGATTGGAATCGCAACATTTCCCATTGAGATGCTGGGAGGTGCGCAGTATGTCTATGATATCAAAAGCACCGGCGGAAGGGTTATGCCTTGGATATGGGAAATCAATGAAGAAAATGCTCCTGCTTTTGCAAAGAGGCTATTTCCAGAACAATATCAGGAAGAAAATAATTTCAGGATAGCAATAAAAAACTTTACGAGAACATATGTACGTGCTATAATGGAAGAGGAAAACGACAGGATTCATGAAATAGCAGTTCTTACCAGCAAGGATGAATTGGACGATAAACAAATGTCACCAGTTGAAGAATTCATCCTGCAGAGCACCGCATACTTGGTATTAAGGCGATGCGGGATTGATACTTTTGATACAGGACTGTCTGCAATAACAAACTACCAGGAAGAGGTGATACTATCCAAAATAGGTATCCTCATATCGGATATTGCAGAGAGGACGTTGCGGAGATTTGCAGAGATTGCGAAAGAGATCCGGGAAGATGAAAGGAGAAATCAAGATGGTAGAACTGAATTACAGGAAAGAAAAGGACGGGCTGCTGTACCCGATGCTGGAGACAGGGAGCCAACAGGCGGAAGGGCTGGAGACGCTGGGCAGATACGCGAAGCTGGCACAGGAATACCTGCTGGAGAAGGAGGAAAGCCGGTACAGCCTGTTGCTGCGGACGGGCAAACTGCCGGAGCTGCTGAAACAGATAGAGGCGGAAGCGTGGGAGCTGCACGACCAGATCGTGGAGGACTACGTGAGGATAAAAGCGGTGGAGAGGAACATCAATCCGGCGGATACGATGGAGATGACCAGACTTCGAAACGAAGCAGCGATGATAGCTCAGGAAACCGTGATGCAGGAAGTAATCTGCAAGCCGAGGTAATAGATACTGATATAGAGGAAGGAACTGCTGTTGCGGTTCCTTCTTTTTCTGTTGAACCAGTGCCTGTAGAAGTGACAGATGAATTATGCAGAGAAGTGGTATTAGCAGGCGCACTGGAACCTATCCTAAAGAAAAAGATCTATGATTTCTTTGAGTTAAATGAAGGGATAGAGGAGCGTGTTGAATTTCTTTATCAGATTTACGAAGGTGGAGACACCATTATTACTGGTGAGGGACTTGAATTTGAATATGAGACAGATAATACGGGAATCCAGTTATACTGGCATGAGCAGAGGCAGTATCTAAGTGGGTATCTTCCATTTAAGATAGTGGCAGAAGAAATCCTATTATTAATCGAAAGCGGGGAATACTATCAGCCAATAAAAAAGGACGTGGAAATACCGGAATCATTGGCCGAAACAGTAGAAAATTTCCTGGAAACGGCAGATGGCAGGATAGTATTTGACATGATTTATGATGTAATGACCATAAACTTACTGCCCCAGCAGGAAACCGAATTTATACGGCAGAGTTTCCTTTCCCTGCTTGGTTCAGATGTGGATTGGATATTTACCTCAACACTGACCTTCCATGCTGGAGAGATTTCTTGTTCTTTTGACGGTAATAAGGTGCAGACCTATCCGTGGCGTGTGATCCGGGACATTCTGGCCCGGATAATCGAATTAGATCAATATCCTGAATCCAGCCAGGATTTCTCTGTAGAGGAAATTAAAAGAATTCCCTGGTTTCAAAATCTGGCGTCCCAATACCAGGGGTTATTAGAACAGGCCGGCGAGACACCGGCAGTAACAATACCATATTTAAGTGCGGATACCGTAATTGAGAAAGATGACAAAAGAACAGAGGATACAGGAGAAGAAATACAGGAGACCCAGGCTGATGGAAGAAGTGAACGGTTAAAGGCAGTATTTGAAGAGGCTGCAAATGCATATGCCCTTCATTCCATGGCATTGATTCCCTCCAAACCATTGATTCAAAGGTTCTTTGAACAGGCAGGGGAAAAGGAAAAACAGGAATTTCTTTCAAAAATTTTGAAAGTTCAGTCTAAGCAGGACTATGGAAAGTCTGCGCTAAATACAAGCTGGGGATTGATCCATTACACGTATGGTGAAAGTGGAGTCGTTGAATTCCGCCTTGTGAATGGAGAAAATGAAGGACATGGGGCTTTTACCATGCAGGAAGTATCGCGTGCAATCCAGGCAGCCATTGATGTGGGAGAGTACCTGCCACCGGGGGAATATGAAGCGGCACGCAAAGAAGAATTTGCCCTATGTCCGGAAGAAACCTTCCTATTATATAAGGAAATGAGTAACCGAAACCAAAACGTCATTCAGGTTTCGGATTTTTTTTACCCTGATGGATGGGAATTCCCTTCCGGTGACAAGACAAAGTATAAGAGTAATGTCGCAGCAATCCGTCTGTTAAAGGAACTGGAACAGTCCTCCCGCCCGGCTACACCAGAGGAACAGGATATCCTCGCCAAATACATAGGATGGGGAGGTCTTGCTAATGTATTCAATCCTAAGAGTCCAAACTGGACAAACGAGTATCAGGAACTGCAGACGCTGTTGACAGAGGAAGAATATGAGCAGGCCAGGGGAAGTATTAATTCCGCATTTTACACGCCGCCCGTTGTCGCTAAGTCAATCTATAAAGCATTGGAGCAGTTTGGGTTCACAAATGGTTCCATCTTGGAACCCAGTATGGGCGTCGGGAACTTTTATAGTGTCCTGCCGGAAGATATGCGGGATTCCCGTCTTTATGGAGTGGAATTGGACAGTATCAGTGGAAGGATTGCAAAACAGCTTCACCCTCATGCCGCAATTGAAGTCAAAGGATTTGAAAAGACAAAGTTTGAAAAGGACAGCTTTGATGTCATCGTGGGAAATGTTCCTTTCGGCGCGTACAAAATTTTTGATCCTGAATATAAAAAGTATGGTTTCCGTATTCACGATTATTTTTTGGCAAAATCCATGGACCTGCTTCGCCCTGGAGGAATCATTGCGGTTGTCACAACAAAATTCACCATGGATAAAGCCAATTCCACGATACGAAAATACTTGGCGGAGCGTGCAGACTTTATCGGCGCGGTACGTCTGCCAGGGATTGCCTTCAAAAAGGACGCGGGAGCAGAAGTGACATCTGACATTATCTTCCTTCAAAAGAAGGGAAGTGTACTGTCCACAAATAAATCAGAGGAATGGATGAACATCACCTATACCGATGATGGGGTGCCGGTCAATGAGTATTATATGAACCATCCGGAAATGATGCTGGGAAAGATGGCTTTTGACAGGCATACCTATGGTCAAAACTCTAATTATACAGAACTGATCGTAGAAGATGAGGAAAATTTTAATCTTGAAGAAGATTTGAATCATGCTATTTCTTTTCTATCAGCCGATTATTGTCCGGTAGAGGAAAAAACGCTGCTCCCTGATGTAAACAGCAAGGAAGAACTTCCCAATACCATGCCGGCCCTCTTAGATGTGGCAAATAACACATATACAGTCATAGAGGGAGAAATCTATTACCGGGATAATGATATCATGGTGAGATGGTCGGGAAACGAGACGCAACGGAATCGTATCCTTGGAATGCATGCTATCCGGCAGTCGGTCAGATACCTGATTGATATTCAGACACATGGGTGCAGTACAGATCAACTTGTTGAGGCACAGGAAAAGCTAAATAAGATTTATGATCCTTATGTAAAGAAGTATGGATATCTGTCCAGCCGTGCCAACAAGTTAGCATTCCGGGAGGACAATGACTACTATCTGTTATGCAGCCTGGAAACGGAAGATGAAAACAAGAATATAAAGAAGGCGGATATCTTTTATAAACAGACTATTGCGCCAGTTTCCATAGTTAAGAAGGTGGATACAGCCATGGACGCGTTGAAAGTCAGCCTGGCGGAATATGGGAAGGTACATATCCCCTATATGCTGAGTGTCTATCCGGTAGAACGGGAACGGCTCCTGCAGGAATTAAAAGGGCAGGTATTCTTAAACCCAGTCAAAGCGGCTGATGGGAATCCTAATCAGGGATGGGAAACGGCAAGTGAGTATTTGAGCGGTCCGGTTCGGAATAAACTAAAGGCTGCAGAAGTGTATGCAAAAGATAATCCCGTCTATTTGGCAAATGTAGAAGCCCTGAAAGCGGTGCAGCCGGAAGATTTGACGGCAACGGAAATCGGCGTAAAGTTGGGAACCTCTTGGATTGATCAGGAAGATTATGAGGCATTTATCTATGAGACGCTGAATACGCCGGATCAGTACAGAGACGGGACTTATGCAATCAAGGTACAGTTAAACCGATATACTATGTCTTACAAGGTTACTAATAAATCCAGCGACTATTCTTCTGTGGCGGCAAGCCAGACATATGGAACAAAAAGGATTGATGCATATTCCATCATAGAGGCGTTACTGAACCAGAATGTAATTACCGTCAAAGATAAGATTGAAGTTGGGGACAGTGAACGGTATGTAGTAAATCAGAAAGAAACAACTCTGGCAAGGGAAAAGGCAACCCTCATAAAAGATGCTTTTAAGGAGTGGATATGGAAAGATCCGCAGCGTAGAAAAAAATATGTGGATTTTTACAATCAGAACTTCAATGATAACCGTCTGCGGGTTTATGACGGTTCTTATTTATCGTTCCCCGGTATGAATCCGGAAATAAATATGCGGGACCATCAACGGAATGTTGTAGACCGGGCACTGCATGGAAGCACTTTGCTGGCCCATGCGGTTGGGGCTGGAAAAACCTATGAAATTGCGGCTATCTGTATGGAGTTGAAACGGCTGAAGCTGATGCATAAAGCAATGATTGTCGTACCGAATCATCTTGTGGGGCAGATGGCGGCAGAATTCCTGCACTTATATCCCAGTGCCAATCTACTTGTGACATCGAAAGAAGATTTTAAAAGTGAAAATAGAAGAAAGCTGACATGTAGGATTGCTGCAAATAATTATGATGCCGTGATTTTGGGACACTCTCAATTTGAGAGGATTCCCCTGTCTGCGGAAAGGCGTGCGAAAATTCTTGAAAATCAGGTGGAACGAATTTCGGGGGCCATTGCGGAGATGAAGGAGGAGCAGGGGGCTAAATGGGGGATAAAAGATATGGAGCGTCAACGGAAAAATCTGGAATCCCAAATTTTAAGTCTGAGAAATGATGCAAAAAAGGATGATGTTCTGGATTTTGAACAGTTAGGGATAGATGCATTGTTTGTAGATGAAGCGCATGTGTTTAAAAACCTGTCTATCTTTTCAAAAATCCGTAATGTGGCAGGTATTTCCACCAATGGTTCCCAGCGGGCTATGGATATGTTCCAAAAGATCCAGTATATCCAGGAACTGACCGGAGGAAGAAATGTTATCCTTGCAACCGGGACGCCTATCTCCAATACCATGTGTGAAATGTATGTCATGCAGTTGTATCTGCAGTCACAGAAACTACATGAGAAGGGGATTGACCATTTTGACAGTTGGGCGGCCAATTTTGGCGAAGTTACCACTTCGCTTGAAATGTCACCAGAGGGCGGATACCGAATGCGGAGCCGGTTCAATAAATTCTGTAATCTGCCGGAGCTTATGAATATGTTCCGGGAGGTGGCTGATATCCAATTGCCTTCAATGCTGAACCTGAATGTACCTAAGTTAAAAGGTGGGAAATACAAAATTGTGGAGAGCGTGGCGTCTGAGAGTGTTGAGTACATGATGCAGGAACTGGCTAAACGCGCGGAAGCAATACGAGCAGGGAATGTAGATCCAACGGTCGATAACATGCTCAAGATCACCAACGAAGCAAGGTTGCTCGGCACCGATCCCCGGCTGATTGACCCAGATGCGGAAGTAGATGGTGACGGCAAACTCTTTCAGGCGGCAGAGAATATTTATCAGGAATACATTGGTTCCCAGGAGTTTAAGGGGACACAAGCTGTCTTTTGCGATATTGGCACGCCCACAGGAAACAAGAAATTTAATGTATATGACTTTCTGAAACAGGAGCTGATCAGGAAAGGAATACCAGAAGATGAAATTGCATTTATTCATGATGCCCATAGTGATAAGCAGAAAGAGGAATTATTTGCAGACATGAGGAGCGGCAGGAAACGAATCCTCCTGGGAAGCACGTCCATGATGGGAACAGGAACCAATATCCAAAAACGCCTTGTCGCGGCTCATCACATTGATTGCCCGTGGAAACCTTCGGATGTAGGACGGATTTTGCGGACATTCAAAATAAAAAAGAATGTGGAGGTAACAGACAATGGCAAAATCATTATTTGAGGAACTGGGCGGCAAATACGAAAGGCAAGGGGATTATTTGATACCGTGCTTAACTGTACCCGCCGAAGAAGAACAGGCAATAGGCATCTGGGGGCAACGGCATTTAGATTATCTAAAACAGTACCGTAAAGTTACATACACCAATCTTCTTACAAGCGGCAGGCTAAACGCCTACCTTGCCGACATCAACAGACAGGCACAGGAACGCTTTGAAAGGCTCATAGAGGGTATGAAACAGGCACAGGGCATAACGGAACAGCTAAAGGCAGAAAACGCCTTAGAATGGACAGGATGCCTCAATAACATAAGGGCTTGTGCGAGGGAGATTGTGGAAAAGGAAATTATTTTTGCATAAACAGATGATTAGTGGCAGGGGGAAATCCTGCCGCTTTTTCTGCTTTAGTTTGTCAGCTTGACAAATAAAGGGTTAAGGAATATAATTAGATTCAGTATTATACAAGGAGTTAATAAATATGCGGCAAGGTATTCTTAAATAAACTGTCAATTTGATAGTGGGAACAAAAAGTAGCAGTCTCGTTTCACTTTTAATATGGGGCTTAGTTTTTTGTACCCAGTTTAAGAATACTTTTATCATGTAATTTTATATGCCCGAAAACATATAAGTGTTTTGGGGCTATTGGAGTTATTTACCCAGTGATAGGAGTATTTATCACTGGGTATTTTTATGCCCTTTTTTGGGTGTTGATAGGAGGAAAATCACATGAAAATAATTAACTTAGGCATTCTGGCTCACGTTGACGCAGGAAAGACAACATTAACGGAAAGTTTATTGTATACCAGTGGTGCAATTGCAGAACTAGGGAGCGTAGATGAAGGCACAACAAGGACAGATACAATGAATTTGGAGCGTCAAAGGGGAATCACTATCCAGACAGCAGTGACATCTTTTCAGTGGGAGGATGTAAAAGTCAACATTATAGATACGCCAGGCCATATGGATTTTTTGGCGGAAGTATACCGTTCTTTATCCGTATTAGACGGAGCAGTATTATTAGTTTCTGCAAAGGATGGCATACAGGCACAGACCCGTATACTGTTTCATGCACTACAGACAATGAAGATTCCGACAATTTTTTTCATCAATAAAATTGACCAAGAGGGGATTGATTTGCCAATGGTATATCGAGAAATGAAAGCAAAGCTTTCTTCGGAAATTATAGTGAAGCAAAAGGTTGGGCAGCATCCCCATATAAATGTAACGGACAATGACGATATGGAACAGTGGGATGCGGTAATTATGGGAAACGATGAACTATTAGAGAAATATATGTCAGGGAAACCGTTTAAAATGTCAGAACTGGAACAGGAAGAAAACAGGAGATTCCAAAACGGAACGTTATTTCCCGTTTATCACGGAAGCGCTAAAAACAATCTGGGGATTCGGCAGCTTATAGAAGTGATTGCCAGTAAATTTTATTCATCAACGCCTGAAGGTCAATCTGAACTATGCGGGCAGGTTTTTAAGATTGAATATTCAGAGAAAAGGCGGCGTTTTGTTTATGTGCGTATATATAGCGGAACATTGCATTTGAGGGATGTTATTAGAATATCTGAAAAAGAGAAAATAAAAATCACAGAGATGTGTGTTCCGACAAACGGTGAATTATATTCATCCGATACAGCCTGCTCTGGTGATATTGTAATTTTACCAAATGATGTTTTGCAGCTAAACAGTATTTTGGGGAACGGAATACTGTTGCCGCAGAGAAAATTTATTGAAAATCCTCTCCCTATGCTCCAAACAACGATTGCAGTAAAGAAATCTGAACAGCGGGAAATATTGCTTGGGGCACTTACAGAAATTTCAGATGGCGACCCTCTTTTAAAATATTATGTGGATACTACAACGCATGAGATTATACTTTCTTTTTTGGGGAAAGTGCAGATGGAAGTCATTTGTGCCATCCTTGAGGAAAAATATCATGTGGAGGCAGAAATAAAAGAGCCTACTGTTATATATATGGAAAGACCGCTTAGAAAAGCAGAATATACCATCCACATAGAAGTCCCGCCAAATCCTTTCTGGGCTTCTGTCGGGTTGTCCATAGAGCCGCTCCCTATTGGAAGCGGAGTGCAGTATGAAAGCAGAGTTTCACTTGGATATTTAAATCAATCGTTCCAAAATGCGGTTATGGAGGGGGTTCTTTATGGCTGCGAGCAGGGGCTGTATGGATGGAAAGTGACAGACTGTAAAATCTGTTTTGAATATGGATTGTATTATAGTCCTGTAAGTACCCCCGCAGACTTTCGGCTGCTTTCCCCTATCGTATTGGAGCAGGCTTTAAAAAAAGCAGGGACAGAACTATTAGAGCCATATCTCCACTTTGAAATTTATGCACCGCAGGAATATCTCTCACGGGCGTATCATGATGCTCCAAGGTATTGTGCAGATATTGTAAGTACTCAGATAAAGAATGACGAGGTCATTCTGAAAGGAGAAATCCCTGCTAGATGTATTCAAGAATACAGGAACGATTTAACTTATTTCACAAATGGGCAGGGAGTCTGCTTGACAGAGTTAAAAGGATACCAGCCAGCTATTGGTAAATTTATTTGCCAACCCCGCCGCCCGAATAGCCGTATAGATAAGGTTCGGCATATGTTCCACAAGTTAGCTTAACAGCTTGCAAAAGTCATATAAAATGAGATTTGAAAGGATTAGAGACTAATTATGATGAAATGCGAATGGATATTGTGTCCTGTTTGTGGGAACAAAACCCGTAATAAAATTAGGAAGGACACTGTTTTGGAGAATTATCCCCTTTATTGTCCAAAATGCAGACAAGAAAGATTGATTAAAGTTGACAACTTGAAGATAACTGTCATCAAAGAGCCAGACGCTTAAGACGCAGAGCCGATGAAATTGTGGAACAATTCACGAATCATCGGCTCTTTTTGTTTCGTATTTGAAAGAACAAACTCACCAAATAAAAAAAACGATATTCGGGTGGGTTATTTTGTTATACCCTAAATTACCCTCTGAATTTGTTTTTAAATTTGGAGGGATTTTTTTATGTCCTTTTTTCGGGCAGTTATCTATCTGCTCATACGAAGCAAAATTTATCAATACATAGCATATCAGAGAACGGCAGGAAACCAGTTAAAAAAATTTCTGCCTATGCAACGGCACTTCCTGCCTTGAATGTAGAAGTACAATCTCCATACAACAGAATTAATATTTCCCATAACCGTAAAGGTCATAGAGCCTTTGCGGTTTTTCTTTTGTCGATTTTTGTTGGAAAGTGCCATAGGGCTATTAGTGGTGTTAGGTGTCGTTCGCCACCTCTCCATCTGGATTTTGAACATTTCAAAAATTCAGATGGGAGGTACTTACAGTGAAATACGCACCGAGAAAGGTATATATCAAGGAAAGCGGCAGATATGTGGAACTGTCCTATACGGATTTCTGCCGCCGCAGGGAATCCGACCAGACCTATATGGACAAGCTGTTTATCCCCATTCAAGGCTGTCTGCTTGAAGTCGTGAGGGAGCAATACACGGACTTCTACCGAGATAAGGAACGGTGGCGTTATCTGAAAAAATTAGATACGAAGAACAGCCTGCTTTCTCTGGATGGATTTACGGACAGCGAGGGGAAGCCTTTAGACTTTATCGCTGATGAAGCGGCAGACATTGCGGAAACCGTTGTCAATGCGGTTATGGTGGACAGGCTGAAAGCCGCCCTGCCTTTGCTGTCGGATAGTGAACAGGAATTGATACAGGCAATCTTTTTTGACGGACTTTCTGAGCGTGAAGTCGGGGCGAGGTTCGGCATAACCCAGAGCGTTGTGAACAAACGCAAAGCCAGAATCCTAAGAAAACTAAGAAAGATAATAGAAAATTAAAATTTAAGGCGTTCAGCCCCCTTGTTTTTTCCTTTGGGAAAATGAGGGGGTTTTTCTCTGCCCTCTCAATCAATTCTGATTGGAGGAAAAGAAGCATGGCATATAACCACGGACGGGAGGACAGGAAATGGCGTATCTGGAAAGAAGCGGAGGAAAAGCTGCTGCGTGAGTGCGGCGTTGATGAAGCGACCATTGAGCAGATACGCATTGCGGACAGGGCAGACTTCAATTCCAACAGGCGGTTTTACCGATGGACGAATGACATTGCGGAATACCTTGAGGACATGGCAGACAGGGAGCGGCAGACGGAAGTGGGTACGGTTGCGGAGTTACTGGACGAGATTGAGAGCGAAAATCTCTATCAAGTATTAGTCGCGGTGGACGGGCGTACCTTGAAAATCGTCCTGCTGAAAATGCAGGGGTATTCCACAAAGGAGATTGCCCCGCTCGTGCATTTGACGACTGGTGCCATCTATGCGAGGTTAGACCATCTGCGGAAGAAGCTACGAAAATTTTATAGCGTCTAAAACAGCCTGCCGTCCTGCGGGCTACTGGGTGAGGGATGGAAATCCCCTCACTTATTTTTTGCAGGAGGCAAGCGGGATGGCATACAGAGTTAAGGCGTACACGCTTCGGGAGGAATCCACGGAAAGCGGCACAAGGTATTTTATCAGCTTTAAGGACGGGCAGGGCAAATCCCACGAGTTGGAAGTGTCGGAACAGTTCTTTATGGAGTTTCGGCAGATGGAACGCAGGAACAGGAATCTCCTCCAATGGGACGAGCGGCACAGGGAGTTTTCGGAAGTATGGGACGAAACGCTGAACAGGCGGGCGTTGAAGCTGCCTAAGAGCATAGAGGAACAAATGATTGAGGCAGAACGGGCAGAACTGCTCTGTAAGGCGGTTGACGGACTGCCAGAGATACAAAGGCGGCGTTTCCTGCTCTACTACGAGTATGAGTTCAATTTTTACCAAATCGCCGCTATGGAGCATTGCACCGCTTCGGCAATACAGAAATCTGTTGCGATTGCAAAGGAGAAAGTAAAGGCGGAAATGAGGAAGTATCTCCAACCGTGACCGACACCGCCCGAAAAAGAAATCTGTTTTTTATTTGTGTGGGATTGGCGGCATTACATACTCTCACTTTTTCTTCGTGGGAGTAAATCTATTTTTAAGGAGGTCAACGCCTATGTGCAACGAAAACAAAAACACCGCCCGAAAGGAGGAAAGCCATGCAGAAGTTACAGACAGTCAACGCCGAAACGCTCCTTTATGAACCGCTTGAGAAGCCGTCCTTTGTGGTGGACAGCCTTATCCCCACAGGCTTGTCGCTGTTCTGCGGCTCACAGAAGATAGGAAAGAGCTGGCTCATGCTGAAGCTATGTTTATGCGTGTCGCAGGGACTTCCCTTGTGGGATATGCCGACAATGGAGGGCGACGTGCTTTACCTCTGCCTTGAGGACACGTTCTGCCGTATACAGGACAGGCTGTTCCGATTGACGAACGAAGCGAGCAGGCGGCTTCACTTTGCCGTGGCAAGCTGCAAGCTGTCAGACGGTCTTATCGTGCAGCTTGAAGATTATCTGAAAGATTACCCAAACAGCAGGCTTATTGTCATTGACACTTTGCAGAAAGTCCGTACAGCTTCAAAAGACAATGCCTACGCAAGCGACTATGGGGACATCTCACTAATCAAAGACTTTGCCGACAGGCATTCATTGGCGGTCATTGTCGTACACCACATCCGAAAGCAGAATGACAGCGATGTGTTCAACAAGGTGTCTGGGACGACAGGCTTAACGGGGAGTGCGGACGCTACCTTTGTTCTGGAAAAGGAGAAACGGGCATCCGACACCGCCAAGCTGTATGTGACGGGCAGGGACACGCCCTATCAGGAATACACGCTGCGTTTCCGTGATTGCAGTTGGGAACTTGTGGAGAGAAAAACGCAGGAGCAGCTTGCGAAAGAAACGATACCAGACGTCCTTTTTCGGTTGGTGGATTTTATGAGGGATAAGGAAGAATGGGCAGGCACGGCAACGGAGCTGTTAGCCGCTATGAGGGAAACGGAAACCATACCCACGGTGATTACGAAATGGCTCAATGAATACCGCACCACATTTTTAAATGAGAACCATATCGTTTATCAGTACAGCCGCAAAAAACACGGCAGGCAGATTTCGCTTGCAAAGCGGGCGGGTGACAGCGGTGACGGTGGTGACAGCGATATTGGGATACCCCCTGTTACTGTCATTGACGCTTAAAGCCGTGTAAAGCTGGCGACTCTGCCCTGCGGGTGACAGCGGTGACGGCGGTGACAGTGATTTTAGGATACCCTGCCGCTGTCATCCCTGCGGGAGAACACCCCGTAAACGCAAAGTGCAGGCGTAGGATTTACCCGCCCTTTTCGGCGTGTAAAACCACCCCTGCGGTCAGAAAAATCCTTCCGATTTTTCCGACTGCGTTTACAGGGTGTAACACACTACACTTTGCCCTGCAAAGTCGTGTGCCAGACGTTCCCTCTGGACTCCCTTATGGCAGGTCTTACGCCCTGCTTATCCTACGCTCCACGCTTCGGATAAAAGAATGGCAGCATGACGGTGACGGCTCTTGCGAGGGGGTATTCCAAAAACACCGTCATCATCGACATGACCGTCATGCAGGGAATAAGGGTGACAGTTGAGGCAGTCGGTAGGGGGTATCCCAAAACTGCTGTCACCGCCGTCACCGCTGTCACCCAAAGGGCAGTTTACCCGCCGAAGAAAGGAAGATGATGAATTATGCCCTATGCAATCCTGCGTTTCCAGAAACGCAAAGCGGGCGGCGTTGCGGCTTT
>UQCR01000085.1 GCA_900539655.1 uncultured Robinsoniella sp. | reverse complement strand
AGTAAGAACGGATGATAATTTGATGAATTTCTGTGTGTGGTTTTGAAGGTATATGTATGTGAGCAGCTAATCGTAGCTGCTTTTTTTGCTTTTATAAATTTAAATAAGTGAAAGGAGCAATAGAAACGATGACAGAACGTGAAAAAATGTTGGCTGGTTTATTATATGACTGCGGAGATAAGGAGTTAATTACTCAATGGCATAAAGCTAAGAACCTGGTCAGAAATTATAATAATTTGGATTCGGAAGACATGGAAAGCAGAGATAAGATTTTAGATGATTTACTAGGAGGCAGGGGACGGAACTTATGGATTACAGCTCCCTTTTACGTTGACTATGGTAATAATATTTATTTTGGCAATAATTGTGAGGTGAATATGAATTGTACTTTTTTGGATGATAACCGAATTATCATCGGGGACAATGCACTGATAGCGCCAAATGTACAGATTTATACGGCATTTCATCCTGCAAATGCAGCAGACAGATTTGGGGCTGTGAAAGAAGAAGGTTTTGAATTTTGTAAGACCATGACGGCTCCTGTTACGATAGGGAACAATGTATGGATTGGTGGGGGAGCAATCATTTTGCCGGGAGTTAAAATAGGTGACAATGTAGTAATAGGGGCAGGCAGCGTCGTAACGAAATCTATTCCGGATAATTCAGTAGCTTTTGGCAGCCCTTGCAGAGTGATTCGGGAAAATAATTAGCAGGACAGAAAGGATTTTAAGCATGATAAATACAATTTTAGAGAAAATACAGGAAGCAGATCTTATATTGATTGGAATCGGAACAGATTTTGCGGGCAGTAACCAAAAAGAAGATGTTAAAAAAGCATATAATAAATTAATGGATATTGTGGGAAGTAAATCTTATTTTGTAGTTACGTTAAATACAGATGATGATATATATGAATCTGACTTGGATAAGGAGCGGATCGTGGCACCCTGCGGAAGTGATGCGGCAAAGAATGTGGTTACAAATGAGAATTATGACGAATCTATCTATCTTCCACAATGGGAGGTGTATACCAGGTGGCTGCAGAATACGCTGAACAGAAAGCTTTGTATTCTGGAACTGGGAGTAGGATTTCAGTATCCATCCGTAATTCGCTGGCCGTTTGAGAAAACTGCATATTTTAATCAGAAATCCTGTTTTATCAGGATACACGAGAAGCTGGCACAGCTGACACCGGAGATTCGGGAGAGAAGTATTTCAATAAGCGAAAATCCGGTTCATGTCCTGATTCAGGAATAAATATTTCTATATAGCTTGGGATTTGATGTTTAATAATTGAGAATAAGCATATAGTTTTGAAAATATAGGTTGAATATACGGAATTATCTTTCTAATACAGGATATATATGGTAAAATAATTATGGAATGTATTTAAAGTTCATTTATTTAGAATCATGTATAAGATCATGTATTGGATAAGGAGGATTGCGTATGGAAACTCGTGCAGTAAAGATCAAGTCAAAGGCAAATTCAATGGTAGCCATTAAGGTTATCCAGGGACATTTTGCAACAAATCATTCTCACATTAATTATTACATTGACATGACTACATTAAAAGCCAGGCAGAGCGAAGCGGCTGCGGCGGCAGAACTGCTGGCTCGAAAGTATGAGATGACGACTTTTGTGGATACGATTGTCTGTATGGATGGCTGTGAAGTAATTGGCTCGTATCTGGCGCAGCAGCTCAGCCAGGCAGGTATCATGTCTATGAACCAGCATAAGACGATCTATATCGTTACACCGGAGCTGCATACGGGGGGACAATTGATTTTCCGTGACAATATGCAGATGATGATCAGAGGAAAGCATGTTGTTCTTTTGCTGTCTTCTATTACAACAGGGAAGAGCATTAGCAGAAGCCTGGAGTGTATTCGGTATTACGGTGGACAGATAGCGGGAATTTCGGCAGTTTTCAGTGCATACCATCCAGATGAAGTAGAGATTAATTCCATTTTTACGGAGAAAGATATTCCCGATTATAAGACATATGATTTTTCGACCTGCCCTATGTGCGCCAATAAACTTCCTGTGGATGCGATTGTAAATAGCTATGGTTATTCCAAAATATAAAGAAAAGTGATTCTTAAATATAATATTATATTTTACTGCGATACAGTGCGAAATTCGTCGATTTGGAATTGTATCTTGAAAATAAATATGATAAACTGTAAAGGAATGTTGCAAATTCAAGCGACATTCCTTTTTCAATGGATTTAGGAATGTGTTAGAGCAGAAACCAATTTTCAAACATGCTCTAATAAATCAATCGGATAAGGAAGTGACAACATGATAGCGATTATTGATTATGATGCAGGCAATCTGAAAAGTGTAGAAAAGGCTTTGATACACCTTGGAGAAAATCCGGTAGTATCCAGGGATCCAGAGGTTATTCTGAAGGCGGATAAGGTGATTCTGCCCGGTGTTGGCTCTTTTAAGGAGGCAATGGAAAGATTAAAGGAATATAAATTAGTTGATGTGATTCATGAAGTGGTTAATATGCAGAAACCTTTTCTGGGAATTTGTCTGGGACTGCAGCTTTTATTTGAAAGCAGTGAAGAGAGCCCGGGAGTAGAAGGACTGGGTATATTAAAAGGAAAGATTGTGAGGATTCCGGATTATGAGGATCTGAAGATCCCTCATATTGGATGGAATTCTTTAAAATACCCCAATATGGGAAGGCTCTTTGCCGGAATTGAGGAGGAGTCGTATGTTTATTTTGTACACTCTTATTATCTGAAGGCGGAGGAACCGGAAATTGTGGTGGCATCTACCTGGTATGGCACGGATATCCATGCGTCTGTGGAAAAGGGAAATGTGTTTGCCTGCCAGTTCCATCCGGAGAAAAGCAGTGATACGGGACTTCAGATACTGAAGAATTTTGCAGGGTTATAGGAGGATAATCAGATGTTTACTAAGAGAATTATACCCTGTCTGGATGTACATAATGGACGAGTGGTAAAAGGTGTTAATTTTGTTAACCTGAAGGATGCCGGTGACCCGGTTCAGATTGCGGCAGCATATGATAAGGCCGGGGCTGACGAGGTCGTATTTCTGGATATAACGGCTTCTTCCGATGCAAGGGAGACTGTTGTGGACATGGTCCGTAAAGTGGCTGAAAACGTCTTTATTCCCTTTACAGTGGGGGGAGGAATCCGTACAGTGGAGGACTTTAAGATACTGCTTCGGGAAGGTGCTGATAAAATATCCATTAATTCATCGGCGATTAACAATCCCAGCCTGATCAGTGAAGCGGCAGACAAGTTTGGCAGCCAGTGTGTGGTAGTAGCCATTGATGCCAGAAAGCGGGAAGATGGATCGGGATGGAACATTTATAAAAATGGCGGCAGAATTGATGTGGGAATGGATGCCGTGGAGTGGGCAATGAAAGCAGATAAAATGGGGGCAGGGGAAATCCTGCTGACCAGCATGGATTGTGACGGGACCAAGGCCGGATATGATATAGAACTTACCAGAACCATAGCCGGGAATGTTTCCATTCCGGTGATTGCATCAGGAGGTGCAGGAACCATGGAGCATTTTTATGAAGCGCTTACAGAAGGTAAGGCGGATGCAGTTTTGGCAGCGTCCCTGTTTCACTACAAGGAACTTGAGATAAAAGATTTAAAGAAATACCTGGCAGGAAAAGATGTGCCGGTAAGATTGTAAGGAGGAGTGAGTATGCCACCAATCAGTAACGACTGGTTAGTACCATTAAAACCGGAATTTAAGAAACCATATTATGCGAATCTCTATAAGAAAGTAATGGAAGAGTATCAGACAAGGCTGATATTTCCGGCAGCGGACGATATATTTAATGCTTTTGCATTTACCCCTTTGGAACAGGTGAAGGTGGTTATTTTGGGACAGGATCCCTATCATGGGGACGGACAGGCACATGGGCTTTGTTTTTCAGTCAAACCGGATGTGGAGATACCGCCGTCTCTGGTAAATATCTATCAGGAACTGCGGGATGATGTGGGGTGCTATATCCCGAATAACGGGCATTTGACGAAATGGGCTAAGCAGGGTGTTCTCCTTTTGAATACGGTTTTAACCGTAAGGGCACATCAGGCAAACTCCCACAGAGGCATAGGCTGGGAAGAATTTACTGATGCTGCGATCCGTATATTGAATCAGCAGGACAGGCCAATTGTGTATATCTTATGGGGACGTCCTGCCCAAATGAAAAAATCGATGCTGAATAATCCAAAACATTTAATTTTGGAAGCGCCCCATCCCAGCCCCTTATCTTCTTATCGGGGATTTTTTGGAAGCAAGCCGTTTAGTAAGACCAACGAGTTCCTTAAGAGTAACGGATTGGAACCAATCGATTGGCAGATTGAAAATATAAACAGCAACGGGTTTTAGATAATTTTCAAACAGCAAAGGAGCTTTAAATCTGTATTCATCTCAGATTTAAAGCTCCTTTTGTTGTTATTGAATTAAATATTATTCAATGGTCAGAAATAACCGACTGGGGTTTTCCTTCTTTTTGAATGATATTAAGTATGTGACAGATGGTTGTTTTGTTTAAACATCCATCTCTTTTTTTAGATTCTTCTGAGCAGTGGAAAGCATCAGCTTTATACGGTTCAGCTGGTTTACCTCACTGGCTCCCGGATCATAATCGATAGCTACGATGTTAGATAATGGGTATCTGTGCCGCAATTCTTTGATAACACCCTTACCCACAACGTGGTTAGGCAGGCATCCAAATGGCTGCGTACATACAATATTATTGGTTCCGCTGTGTATCAGTTCCAGCATTTCTCCGGTCAGGAACCAGCCTTCTCCGGTCTGGTTTCCAATGGATACGATGGGATTGGCATATTCAGCCAGATCTTCGATTTTTGCCGGTGCATGGAAGTGTACACTGTTTTCCAGTTCTTTGGATGCGGCACTTCTTGCAAATTCCAATGCCTTGATTCCGGCATTGGCAAGCCCTGCGGCAGATTTCTTCATACCCAGATTCTCTGCTTTAAAGTTATTGTTGTAGAAACAGTAGAGCAGGAAGTCCATCAGATCAGGAACTACTGCTTCGGCACCTTCTGCTTCTAACAGTTCTACCAGGTGGTTATTGGCAGCCGGCAGGAATTTAACCAGAATTTCACCTACAACCCCTACTTTAGGTTTTTGGATATCCAGGATCGGCAATGCATCAAAGTCTTTGATCAACTGACGGCATAACTTTTTAAATTCCCGGAAGGTTGGATGGCGCTGGGAGATAAACCGAATGCAGCGTTCTTCCCATTTCTGATGGAGAGCATTTGCGCTTCCCTTTACTTTTTCATACGGGCGCATACGATAGAGGCAGCGCATGAAAAGGTCACCAAAAATGACGGCATAAAGGCCTTTTGTTACCAGTGAATAGTTAATTTTAAATCCGGGGTTTTTCTCCAGGCCGCTTAAGTTAATGGAGATAACCGGTATATTCGGATAACCTGCTTTTTCCAGGGCGCGACGGATGAAACCAATGTAGTTGCTTGCCCGGCATCCGCCTCCTGTCTGAGAAATCAGAACGGCTGTCTTATCCAGGTTGTATTTTCCCGAGTGGACGGCATCCATAATTTGTCCCACGACGATGAGGGAAGGGAAGCAGGCATCGTTATTGACGTATTTCAGTCCCATGTCAACGGCTGCTTTGTCATCTGTATTTAATACTTCCAGCCGATAACCGGAGGTATTAAAAGCTGCTTCCACAAGGCCGAAATGAATCGGTGACATCTGGGGGCAGAGGATGGTGTAATCTTTCTTCATCTGCTCCGTGAAAACTACTCGCTTCATGTTCGCCGGCTGAATGCAGCGGCTCATTTTACGTTCTTCCCTTACCCGGATGGCAGAGAGGAGTGAGCGGACACGGATTCTGGCAGCTCCCAGGTTGTTTACTTCATCAATTTTCAGGCAGGTATAGATTTTACCTGAATTTGCCAGGATGTCACTCACCGAGTCGGTGGTAACGGCATCCAGACCGCAGCCGAAGGAGTTCAGCTGAATCAGATCCAGATTTTCCGTAGTCTTAACGTAGTTTGCCGCAGCATAAAGCCTGCTGTGGTACATCCACTGATCCATTACGATTAACGGACGTTCCGGCTGGTTTAAATGTGATACACTGTCTTCTGTCAAAACAGCTACTCCATAGGAGTTAATCAGCTCGGGAATCCCGTGGTTGATCTCCGAATCGATGTGGTATGGACGTCCCGCAAGTACAATTCCGTGCCTTCCTGTTTCCTTTAAATAGGCAATGGTTTCTTCACCTTTGCGGTACATTTCCTGGCGGATGCGGTCCAGTTCATCCCATCCTGCCTGTACAGCGGCTTTCACTTCTTCTGCCGGAATACGGGGGAAAGTTTTGTATAGCTGGGAGCAAATTGTATCTACGCTGGTAAATGACAGGAACGGATTACAGAAATTAATTTTCTCTGTTTTAATTTCCTCGATATTATTTTTGATATTCTCTGCATATGAGGTTACAATCGGGCAGTTGTAATGGTTGTTGGCCTCGGGGAATTCATTCCTTTCGTAAGGAATACATGGGTAAAAAATGAAATTGATTCCCTGGCGGATCAGCCAGGTCACATGTCCGTGTGCCAGTTTTGCCGGATAACATTCCGATTCGCTGGGGATGGATTCTATACCCAGCTCATAAATTTTGTGGGTCGAAGGAGGTGACAGCACAACCTTGTATTTCAACTGGTTAAAAAATGTAAACCAGAACGGGTAATTGTCATACATATTCAGAACCCTTGGAATACCTACGGTGCCGCGGACTGCTTCATCCTCTTCCAGCGGTGCATAGGAAAACATCAGTTTATTTTTATAATCAAATAGGTTCGGGATATTATCCTTGTTCTTTTCTTTTCCAAGCCCCCGTTCACAACGGTTGCCGCTTACGAACTGGCGTCCACCGGTAAAACGGTTGACGGTCAGCCGGCAGTGATTGGTACAGCCTTTACACTTTGCCATAGTAGTGGCGAACTGCAGCTTATTGATCTTATCAATGGAAAGCATAGTTGTTTCCGCATTTTCGTTGTACCGTTCTCTGGCAATCAGGGCAGCACCGAATGCACCCATAATACCGGCGATATCCGGGCGGATTGCTTCGCATTCTGCGATTTTTTCAAAGCTTCTAAGAACAGCATCGTTATAGAAGGTTCCTCCCTGGACTACGATGTGGCGTCCAAGTTCAGAAGCATCTGAGACTTTAATTACTTTATACAGCGCATTTTTTATAACAGAATAAGCAAGGCCGGCAGAAATATCTGAAACTTCTGCGCCTTCTTTCTGTGCCTGTTTTACCTTGGAGTTCATGAATACGGTACATCTGGTACCAAGGTCTATAGGGTGCTTTGCAAAAAGAGCGGCTTTGGCAAAATCCTGAACGCTGTAGTTCAGTGATTTGGCAAAGGTTTCGATGAAGGATCCGCAACCCGATGAGCAGGCTTCATTTAACTGAACACTGTCTACGGTGTTATTCTTAATTTTAATGCACTTCATATCCTGGCCGCCAATGTCCAGAATACAGTCCACTTCCGGATCAAAGAATGCTGCAGCATAATAGTGGGAAACCGTTTCTACTTCTCCTTCATCCAGCATCAGAGCTGCTTTTATAAGAGCCTCTCCATATCCTGTAGAACAGGAGTAGGCAATCGTTGCAGAGTCCGGCATCAGTGAATAAATTTCTTTAATTGCGGAGATGGTAGTATTTAGAGGACTCCCGTTGTTGCTGCTGTAAAACGAATACAGCAAAGAGCCGTCTTCTCCAACGAGAGCCGCTTTTGTAGTAGTGGAACCGGCATCAATGCCAAGGAAGCAAAGCCCTTCATAGGAACTCAGGTCAGCGGTTACTACATTGTATTTACTCTGTCTTTCGTTAAATGCCGCATAGTCTTCATCTGATTCAAACAGCGGTTCCATACGGGCTACTTCAAACTCCATTTTAATAGCGGAGGAAAGCTTAGCAATCAGTGCTTCCAAAGAAGTAGTAACCTCCGGATCATGATTCAGCGCGGAACCTATCGCTGCAAACAGATGGGAATTGTCAGGAGTAATAGCGTGTTCGTCATCCAGTTTTAAAGTACGGATAAATGCCTGTTTTAACTCGGAGAGAAAGTGCAGTGGCCCCCCAAGAAAGGCTACGTGGCCCCGGATTGGTTTCCCGCAGGCGAGGCCACTGATAGTCTGGTTAACCACAGCCTGGAAAATAGATGCAGATAAATCTTCTTTTGTTGCACCTTCATTAATCAGAGGCTGGATATCCGATTTTGCAAATACTCCGCAACGGGCAGCTATTGTATAGAGTGAATTATAGTTCTTCGCATATTCATTCAGACCAGTAGCATCTGTCTGCAGCAGGGACGCCATCTGATCGATAAAGGAGCCGGTACCGCCTGCGCATATGCCATTCATACGCTGTTCCACGCTGCCGCCTTCAAAGTAAATAATCTTAGCATCTTCGCCGCCCAGTTCAATGGCGACATCAGTCTGTGGTGCATAATCCTGAAGTGCCGTCGACACAGCGATAACTTCCTGGACAAATGGTACCCCCAGATGTTTGGCAAGGGTAAGTCCGCCCGAGCCGGTAATCATAGGTGCCAGGGAAAGTTCTCCCAGCTGGTCATAAGCTTTTTTTAATAAAGAAGACAAGGTCTCCTGAATATTGGCATAATGTCTTTCGTAGTCAGAAAACAGAAGATTTTGTTCGTGATCGAGAATCGCAATCTTAACTGTGGTTGAACCAATGTCAATTCCCAGACTATGTAAGGCATTTTTATTTATATCATTTTGCATGTATGTGCCTCCAATCTATGTGAGAGTTACGTTGCAGCAGGTCAATTAAAGTATATGAAAAGTGCCTGCTGGTATACTATATCTTGTATGGCATTGAATACCACGCTACATTATACGACAAATCAGTTTAAAATACAATCCTAAAATACAGAAATGATTTCCTATTAAAAGATGAATAGAAGATGACATTTTCCAAAACTTGTACTTTAAGGAAAGTTATGATAAAATACTTGAGAGCGTTTTGGGATTTGCTCAAACAATAAAATAAACATAAAGCAGGTAATATTAATGTACAGACTTATAAAACAAGACGGTAAAGCAAAAAGAGGCGAACTGCATACGGTACATGGAGTTATACAGACACCGGTATTCATGAATGTGGGTACAGCGGCAGCGATTAAGGGAGCAGTGTCCACCCAGGACCTTCAGGAGATTAAAACCCAGGTGGAGCTTTCCAATACCTACCATCTCCATGTCCGTCCGGGTGACGATGTAGTCAGAAAAATGGGCGGACTGCATAAATTCATGGTATGGGACAAACCTATTTTAACGGATTCCGGCGGATTCCAGGTGTTCTCACTGGCTGGTCTTCGTAAGATTAAGGAAGAAGGCGTATACTTCAGTTCCCATATTGACGGCAGAAAAATCTTCATGGGACCTGAAGAAAGCATGCAGATTCAGTCCAATCTGGCGTCAACCATAGCAATGGCATTCGATGAGTGCCCATCCAGCGTCGCAAGCAGGGAATACGTTCAGAATTCTGTTGACCGGACCACCAGATGGCTAGCCAGATGTAAAGAGGAAATGGCAAGGCTGAACAGCCTGGAAGATACAATCAATAAAGACCAGTTATTATTCGCCATAAACCAGGGGGCGGTTTACGAAGATATCCGAATCGAACATGCAAAAACCATCGCGCAGATGGATCTGGACGGATATGCCATCGGCGGTCTCGCTGTGGGAGAAACTCATGAAGAAATGTACCGCATTTTAGATGCAGTAGTACCACATCTTCCAGTGGATAAGCCTACGTATCTCATGGGAGTGGGAACACCGGCAAATATTCTGGAAGCAGTGGACAGAGGCGTGGATTTCTTTGACTGTGTGTATCCCAGCAGAAATGGGCGTCATGGGCATGTCTATACAAATCTTGGCAAGCTGAACCTGTTTAATGCCAAATTTGAACTGGATGGAAGGCCGATCGAAGAGGGATGCCAGTGTCCGGCATGCCGCCATTACAGCAGGTCATATATCCGCCATCTGTTAAAGGCGAAGGAAATGCTGGGAATGCGTCTGTGTGTACTTCATAATCTGTACTTCTATAATCACATGATGGAAGAGATTCGGGAAGCCATCGAACAGGGGCGTTTCGGAGAGTACAAAAAAGCAAAATTGGAAGGTTTTGAACAGGGAAACATTAAAATTCGCTAAATTATTAAAAAATACTTGATGATTTGGCAGAATTTGTGTATTATGTAATTTATGAGTGAAAAAGAAATGGAGGAAGTCACACATGAGTAATGTTTTGAGTGCCGGCGGTGCTGCAGGTGGAATGGGTCTTTTAATTCTCTACGTAGTAGTAATTGGTGCAGCAATGTACTTTTTTGCTATCAGACCGCAGAAGAAGGAGCAGAAGAGATTAAATGCAATGCTGTCTGATCTTGCTGTAGGAGATAGTATCGTAACTACCGGAGGATTTTACGGTGTTATAATTGATATTACAGACGAAGACGTAATTGTAGAATTTGGAAGCAATAAGAACTGTAGAATTCCAATGAGAAAAGCTGCGATTGCTGAAGTTGAAAAACCAGAAGCAGAATAAAGAGTGTTGAAGATACCGGGAGATCCGGTATCTTTTTTTAGGTTCTGGCGGGAAAAAACCTTTGCAGATATTCTCGCTTTAGTCAAATAAAATTGTATCTCAGTTGGTGAAAATATGATATAATAACATCTATATGCATCCTTAAATAAAAAGAGAATATAATACGGAAAGAGTGAAAAAGATGAAAAAGAAAATGTTGGCTTTTGGGATCGCAGCAGGATTATTTGCAATTGCATTAGGTGGGTGTAGTTCCACGGGAAAAGTGAAGTTAGATCCGAAAAAACCGGTGAATATTGATATCTGGCATTATTACAGCGGAAATCAGCAGAATGCACTGGATAATATGATCAAGGAATTCAACAGTACAGTTGGGCTGGAAGAGGGGATTGTAGTAAGTGCACTGAACTGCGGAAGCATACCGGAATTATCGGAAAAGGTACTGGATACCGCGAATAAGAAAGTGGGAACTTCCGATATGCCAAGTATTTTTCTTGGGTATACCAATACGGTGTATGAAATAGATAAAAAAGGTCTGGTGGCCAATTTAGATGATTATCTCACAAAAGAAGAGCTGGAGCAGTATGATCCGGCATATATTGAAGAGGGGCGGATGGGAGAAAATAATGAATTAAAAATTTTCCCCACGGCGAAGTCAACTGAGATGATGATGCTTAACAAAACAGACTGGGACAAGTTCGCGGCTGATACAGGCGCAGATATTAAGGAGCTGGATACCCTGGAAGGTTTGATTGACGTATCGGAACAATATTATAACTGGTCCGGTGGCAAAGCATTTTTCGGCAGGGATGCAATGGCGAATTATCTTCTGATTGGAGCAAAGCAGCTGGGAACGGAACTTTTTAAAGTGGAAAATGGCAAAGTAGAGTTCCAGCTGGATAAAGCGGTAATGAAAAAGATCTGGGACGGCTACTATGTTCCTTACATAAAAGGGTATTTCGGAGCATATGGCAAGTTCCGCTCAGATGATGCTAAGGTTGGGGATATTCTGGCATTTGTAGGATCAACCACCTCGGCCACTTACTTCCCGAAAGAAGTATTTATTGATGACAGTAACAGTTATGCGGTGGAAGCGATGGCATTAAAAGCTCCTGTTTTTGAAGGGGGAGAAAAATACGCTGTTCAGCAGGGAGCCGGTATGGCAGTGACCAAATCCACACCGGAAAAAGAGTTTGCTTCTGTAGAATTTATGAAATGGTTTACCGATACAGATAGAAATATGGGATTTTCCATTGAATCGGGATATCTTCCGGTAAAAAAAGAAGCGAAGACAAGCGAGAAGCTGAAATCAACCCTGGGTGCCTATGAAGACGGGAAAATTGATTCCGTCATGGAAGAGACACTGGACATCGCATTTGAAATGTCCGATACATATAAATTTTATACGGCCAAGGCTTTTGAAGGAAGTGAAGAAGCAAGGGACGTGCTGGAATACAGTTTATCAGATAAAGCAAAGGAAGACAAACAGGTAATTGACGGATTAATAAAAAGTGGTACGGACAGAGAAGAAGCAATCGCCCAATACAATACCCAGGAAAATTTTGAAGCATGGCTGAGTCAGCTAACGAAGGAATTGGAGGCAACGCAGGCCGGTTGATGAGGAAGTAAGATGAAAAGATCAAAAACATCATTATTGAAGAAAATTTTAATTCCAATTTTGATCGTTATGCTATTTCAGGCAGGATTAATTTATTGCGTAGTTTTTGAAAGCGGGACAATGGATAAGCTGAAAAATAATTCATTTCATATTTTCAGCGAAAAAGTAAATAACCGCAGGAATTCCCTGCAAAATGATTTGATTTCCCGGTGGGGAAATGTCAAAAGCACCACAGAGGATATTACATCAGCTGTGCAGACAATTTTACAGGAGCAGGGGAAGACAGCACAGGAAATTGTGATGAACAGCGAATGCAGCAAAGAAATTCTGAACCATATATCAGATTATCTGCTGGAAATGCTGAGAAGGAACGTGGTGAGCGGAGCGTTCGTAGTATTTGACGGAGACGGAAGCGATTCTAAAAGCGGTATTTATTTCCGGGATTCCGATCCTACAACTACGACGGGAGATTATTCCGACCTGCTGGCACTCCGGGGGCCATCCTACATAACGAATAAATACCGGATTGCCCTGGACCGTTTTTGGACTCCTGGATTCCAGATGGAGGAAAGTGACTCAGATAATGCCTTTTACTATCGTCCTTTTGAGGCGGCAAAGGCACATCCGGAAATGGAAAGTAATGATCTTGGGTATTGGAGCACCCCTTTTTATTTAAATAAAAGCGAAGCAGGCGATTCCATTCCGATTATTACCTATTCTGTCCCGATTATTCTGGCTGGGGAACCCATCGGTGTAATGGGGGTGGAGCTGTCTCTGGATTATCTGAATACGGAATTGCCCTTTAAGGAGCTGGACAATCAGAATTACGGAAGTTATGTACTTGCTATGGGGCAAAGCGAAGGCGGAGAAGATGAAGTACCGCTGACCTACCAGCTGATCACGCAGACAGGTATTTTGTCAAAACAGATGTTTCCGGAAATCGGCGGACAGCTGGAATTGGAAGATAACATGTCGAATAACTTTTTTTACCCCATTATATCTGAGGGGAAGAAGACCTATGGATGTGTACAGACAATCAAACTGTATAATACCCATACACCCTTTGAAAATGAGCAATGGGTGTTGATTGGCGTTGTTTCCGATGAACATCTGCTTTCCTTTTTCTATAGTTTCCGAGCCAGTATTTTGGTGATGATCATACTTTCCCTTTTTATAGGGGTTGCCGCAAGCTATGTGGTGTCGAAACTGGTAACGAACCCGATTACGGCACTCAGCAGAAAGTTAAAAACGCTGAATCCGGATAAACCGATCCATCTGGAAAGGCTGGAGGTATCCGAGATTGACGAACTTTCGGATACGATTGAAAATCTCAGCGTAGAAGTGGCAAACAATGCCAATAAACTTTCTACGATTCTGGCGATGACAGATATTAAAATGGGCGCCTGTGAATATAATCATGATAAGCCTGAGCGGGTATTCTGCACGGAACAGTTTTGTGAGATTCTGGGAATTGAAAAAGATGAAAATTACGTAGAATCGGGTAAGGTAAAAGCAGCCCTTCGGAAATTGCTGCCCTATCTGGTCAGCCGGGATAAGAATGAAGGGGTATATATTCTGCATATAGATAATGAAAAATATCCTTACTGGCTGAGGGCAAAGGTCGTGACAAAGGAATGCAGGACGCTGGTAGTACTTACCGATATCAGCAAGGATATGGAAGAAAAGATTAAGATTGAGCATGAAAGAGATTATGATATTCTCACAAATCTCTTTAACCGCAGGGCATTTTGTGCAAGGCTGGACCGTCTGTTTGAAGAACCCCAGAAACTGAAACAGGGAGCCATGGTCATGCTGGATCTGGACAATCTGAAATATGTAAATGATACTTACGGTCATGATTATGGAGATGAATACATCAGGCTGGCTGCAGAAGTATTAAAGAAATATCCCGATCCGCAGTCAGTGATTTCAAGACTGTCGGGAGATGAATTTATGATTTTTGTCTATGGATATCAGAATCAGGAGGAGATCCAGCAGAAGTTTGCACAGATGTTTGCTAAATTCAAGGATGCAAAGATTACCTTCCAGGATATGACTTCCATTCAGGTGCGGGCTTCTGCCGGTATAGCTGCATATCCCAAGGATGGGGTAAATTACCACGACCTGATCCGGTATGCGGATTTTGCAATGTATCTGGTTAAAAAGACCAATAAGGGACAGATGGAAGCATTCAATGTGGATATCTATAATAAAGAATCTTACCTGCTGCAGTGTAAGGAAGAATTGAATAAGCTGATTGAAGAAGAACTTCTGGATTATATGTATCAGCCCATTGTTTCCACAACCACCGGAGAGGTATTTGCATATGAAGCCCTGATGAGGCCAAGAACCACAAACATCAAGACACCGTTTGAACTGTTAACACTGGCGAGAGCGCAGTCTAAGCTTCACGAGATTGAGCGGCTGACATTTGCAAAAGCACTGGAAGGATTTTCGAAACTGAATGTGTCTGCCGGGAATGGCAAACTGTTTATCAATTCGATTGCCAATCAGTGTATGAGTGAAAAAGAAATCGCTGATATAGAATCAAATTACGGAGCATTTTTATCCCGGGTAGTACTGGAGATTACGGAAGAAGACAAACTGGATGCCCCGCTCATGGAGACAAAAAAAGAAGTGTTAAAAACCTGGGGAGCGCAGCTTGCCATCGATGATTTTGGAACAGGATATAACTCCGAGGGTGTTCTTCTAAGCCTCCGTCCGGATTATATTAAAATTGACAAATCCCTTGTAGAGGGAATCTGCCAGGATAAAAACAAGCAGATGCTGCTGCGCCACCTGGTTACTTATGCAAGGGAACATAATATCAAAACCATTGCAGAGGGTGTGGAAACGGCAGATGAGATGCAGGCTCTGATCTTGGAAAAGATTGACTATCTGCAGGGATATTATCTGGCTAGACCTGGATTTATTCCGCCTGAAATACCGGAAAAAGTACGCAGGCAGATCGTGGATTTAGGAAAAAATCGGTAAAAATAGGGATTATAGTTGAAAAGTGCATAAAAATGCATTATGATATTGGATAAAGATTTGGATAATAAGAAACAGAAGGGAAGAAATCACTATGAGTTTTCAAATTGCATTGATTCCAGGAGATGGAATCGGACCTGAAATTGTGAGGGAAGCAAAAAAAGTACTGGATGCGGCAGGAAAAAAATATAATTTCGCGTTAGATTATACAGAGGTATTATTAGGTGGTGCATCCATTGATGTCCATGGTATTCCGCTTACCGATGAGGCTGTACAGACAGCAAAGTCAAGTGATGCCGTATTAATGGGTTCCATCGGAGGAGATGCAGCGGTGTCATCCTGGTACCAGCTGCCGCCGGACAGAAGACCGGAGGCCGGACTTTTAAAAATCCGTAAAGAATTAAATCTGTTTGCCAATCTGCGCCCGGCATATCTCTATGATGAATTAAAAGATGCCTGCCCTCTTCGTGATGAAATAATCGGGGAAGGTTTCGACATGATGATTATGCGTGAACTGACCGGTGGGCTGTATTTCGGAGAGCGAAAGACAGTAGAAGAGAATGGTGTCAGAAAAGCAATGGATACCCTTACATACGATGAAAATGAAATCTGCAGAATTGCCAGAAGAGGATTTGACATTGCCAGAAAGAGAAGAAAGAAAGTAACCAGTGTAGATAAGGCAAACGTATTGGATTCTTCCAGACTCTGGAGAGCAGTAGTGGAAGAAGTGGCGAAGGATTATCCAGACGTAGCCCTGGAGCACATGCTGGTAGACAACTGTGCGATGCAGCTGGTCAAAAATCCGGGACAATTTGATGTCATCCTTACGGAAAATATGTTTGGCGATATTCTGTCTGATGAAGCCAGCATGGTTACCGGATCCATCGGGATGCTGTCATCTGCCAGTTTAAATGAAACAAAATTCGGACTGTATGAACCAAGCCATGGTTCGGCACCTGATATTGCCGGAATGGACATTGCCAATCCAATCGCCACCGTTTTATCAGCAGCGATGATGCTGCGCTATTCACTGGATCTGGACGAAGCTGCAGACGCTATTGAAAATGCAGTCAGACAGGTGTTAAAAGACGGATTCCGTACAGGGGATATTATGTCAGCAGGCTGCACGAAGGTTGGATGCAGGCAAATGGGAGACCTGATTGCAGAGAGAATTTAAATAATACAGAAATAATTTTAATAATACAGGAAGATCCGGCTGTTTGCCGGGTCTGGTATAACAAACAGATAAGGAGATTAGACATGAAGAGTGATGCAGTAAAAAAAGGGATGCAGCAGGCACCTCACCGGTCATTATTTAATGCCCTGGGCATGACAAAAGAAGAAATGGACAGACCGCTGATAGGTATTGTAAGTTCTTTTAACGAAATCGTTCCGGGACATATGAATCTGGATAAAATTGTAGAAGCCGTGAAACTGGGTGTTGCAATGGCAGGTGGTACTCCAAGAGTATTTCCGGCAATCGCGGTATGTGACGGAATCGCAATGGGACATATCGGAATGAAATATTCTCTGGTAACCAGAGATTTAATAGCAGATTCAACAGAGGCTATGGCAATTGCCCATCAGTTTGACGCACTTGTATGCGTACCAAACTGCGATAAAAACGTACCGGGGCTTTTGATGGCTGCAGCGCGCGTCAACATACCCACAGTGTTTGTCAGTGGCGGACCAATGCTGGCTGGACATGTACACGGACAGAAAACAAGCCTTTCCAGCATGTTTGAAGCAGTAGGTACTTACGCTGCCGGAAACATGACGGACGAAGAAATCGAAGAATTTGAATGCAAAGCCTGCCCAACCTGCGGTTCCTGTTCCGGTATGTATACGGCTAACAGTATGAACTGCCTTACAGAAGTACTGGGTATGGGACTGGGTGGAAACGGAACAATTCCGGCAGTATATTCAGACCGCATCCGCCTTGCAAAACACGCAGGAATGAAAGTAATGGAAATGTTGGAGAAAAATATCCGCCCCCGTGATATCATGACAAAAGATGCATTTATGAATGCTCTGACTGTAGATATGGCGCTGGGATGTTCTACCAATAGTATGCTGCATCTTCCGGCAATTGCACATGAAGCCGGAGTAGAGCTGAACTTAGATATCGCAAATGAAATCAGTGCGATTACACCAAATCTGTGCCATCTGGCACCGGCCGGACACACCTATATTGAAGAATTAAATGAAGCCGGCGGAGTTTATGCAGTTATGAACGAACTGGATAAGAAAAACCTCATTCATACTGACCTTATCACGGTAACCGGCAAAACAGTCAAAGAAAATATTGAAAATTGTAAAAATCTAAATCCGGAAGTCATCCGTCCAATCGAAAATCCATATAGTGAAACCGGCGGTATTGCAGTATTAAAAGGAAATCTGGCACCGGACTCCGGCGTTGTAAAACGTTCCGCAGTAGCTCCGGAAATGATGGTACATGAAGGTCCGGCAAGAGTATTTGACTGCGAAGAAGATGCCATTGACGCAATTAAGAACGGCAAAATCAATGCAGGAGATGTGGTTGTCATTCGTTACGAAGGACCAAAAGGCGGACCAGGTATGCGTGAGATGTTAAATCCGACTTCTGCAATTATGGGTATGGGACTTGGGTCCAGCGTAGCTCTGATTACGGACGGACGTTTCAGCGGTGCATCCAGAGGAGCCGCTATTGGGCATATATCACCGGAAGCGGCAGTAGGCGGACCGATTGCACTAGTGGAAGAAGGAGATACCATTCGGATTAATATCCCGGAAAATAAACTGGACTTTGTAATTTCTGAGGAAGAACTGGAAGAGAGAAGGGCTAAATGGCAGCCTAGAACGCCGAAGATTACGACGGGCTATCTGGCACGTTATGCAGCAATGGTTACTTCCGGCAACCGTGGCGCAATCCTGGAAATACCAAAGAAATAGAAAAGAGGTAAGCAGATGAGATTAACAGGTTCTGAAATTGTAATAGAATGTTTAAAAGAGCAGGGAGTAGATACCGTATTCGGATATCCGGGCGGTACCATCCTCAATATTTATGATGCATTATATAAGCATGAAGGAGAAATCCGCCATATCCTCACCTCACACGAGCAGGGAGCAGCCCATGCTGCTGACGGATATGCCCGTGCAACCGGAAAAGTCGGTGTCTGTATGGCAACATCCGGACCGGGGGCTACGAATCTGGTAACCGGCATTGCAACAGCATATATGGATTCTGTGCCGATGGTGGCAATTACGGCAAATGTTGCGGTACCCCTTCTTGGAAGGGACAGTTTTCAGGAAATTGACATTGCCGGAGTGACAATGCCCATTACCAAACACAATTTTATTGTAAAAGATGTAGATAAACTGGCAGATACCATCCGCCGCGCATTTATCATCGCAAAAGAAGGAAGGCCGGGACCGGTTCTGATTGACATTACCAAAGATGTTACTGCAAAAGAAACAGAATATGAAATGGTAAAACCGGAACCCATTGAACGTAAAACGGACTACATTAAAGAAGAAGACCTGGAAGCGGTAATCACACTGATTAACAAATGCAAAAAACCATTTGTATTCGTAGGTGGCGGAGCAGTTATCGGGGAAGCATCCAAGGAATTAAATGAATTTGTAGAAAAAGTTCATGCGCCGGTTGCAGACACCCTGATGGGTAAAGGGGCTTTCGACGGAACCAGTGAACTGTACTGTGGTATGCTGGGGATGCATGGAACGAAGACCTCTAACTTTGGTGTTACCCAGTGTGACCTTCTGATTACCATCGGCGCCAGATTCAGCGACCGTGTTGTAGGAGATTCAGAGCGCTTTGCCAAAAATGCAAAAATTGTACAGATAGATGTGGATCCGGCTGAAATAAATAAAAACATTATAGTAAATGAAAGCATTATTGGAGATGTAAAAGAAGTATTAAAAAGGTTAAATGCCAGAATTGAAGAGCACCGCCATGACGAATGGCTGGCTCAGATAGCGGATTTAAAGCAGAGATTTCCTTTGAAATATAAGGAAGAAGGTTTAAGCGGACCTTATATCGTTGAAGAAATCTACCGCGTAACCAAAGGGGATGCGGTGATAACAACAGAAGTAGGCCAGCATCAGATGTGGGCGGCACAGTATTATAAATATAAAGCGCCCCGCACGTTTATCACCTCAGGGGGCCTTGGTACCATGGGTTACGGTCTTGGAGCCAGCCTTGGAGCAAAACTGGGATGCCCGGATAAAACGGTGATAAATATCGCAGGTGATGGCTGTTTCCGTATGAATATGAACGAAATTGCCACAGCAGCCAGATACAATATACCGATTGTGCAGGTTGTTATTAACAACCATGTTCTGGGAATGGTACGCCAGTGGCAGACACTGTTCTATGAAAAGCGTTATTCACATACCATATTAAATGACGCTGTTGATTTTGTAAAATTGGCGGAAGCCATGGGAGCAGAAGGAATTCGTGTAACAAAAAAAGAAGAAGTAGCTCCCGCGCTTGAAAAAGCAATTGCTCTTGGTAAGCCTGTAGTCATCGACTGCCAGATCGACTGTGATGACAAAGTATTCCCAATGGTACCGGCAGGTGCGGCAATTGAAGAAGCATTTGACCAGGATGATTTAAAATAACCTATTGACTATTTTTTAGCATAGCGATAAAATAGTGCTTATGAGTCCAATTTAGGATGGTAAAGTAAAAAAGTGTTTAAATATGAGGAGGAAACAAAAGTGAGCAGAGTGTACAATTTTTCAGCGGGTCCGGCAGTATTACCGGAAGAAGTACTTAAGGAAGCAGCAGCAGAGATGCTGGACTATAAGGGGTCCGGAATGTCCGTAATGGAAATGAGTCACCGATCTCAGGTTTTTGATGAAATTATCTGTGAAGCAGAACAGGATTTACGTGATCTGATGAAGATACCGGACAATTATAAGGTACTGTTTTTACAGGGCGGTGCGTCACAGCAGTTTGCCATGATACCAATGAATCTGATGAAGAACAAAGTAGCAGATTATATTGTTACAGGCCAGTGGGCGAAGAAAGCTTACCAGGAAGGACAGAAGTATGGCAAGGCTAATAAAATTGCCACTTCTGAGGATAAGACATTTTCCTATATTCCGGACTGCTCTGATTTACCGATCAGTGAAGATGCAGATTATGTATATATCTGTGAGAATAACACAATTTACGGGACGAAGTTTAAGACCTTGCCAAATTGCAAAGGCAAAACTCTGGTAGCAGATGTTTCTTCCTGTTTCTTATCAGAACCGGTTGATGTGACAAAATATGGAATTATTTATGGCGGCGTTCAGAAAAATATCGGTCCTGCAGGTATGGTAATTGTTATCATCCGGGAAGATCTGATTACGGAAGATACCCTTCCAGGAACACCAACCATGCTGCAGTATAAGACACATGCAGATGCAAAATCTCTTTACAATACACCAAACAGCTACTGCATTTATATGTGTGGCAAAGTATTCAAATGGCTGAAAAAAATGGGCGGTTTGGATGCAATGAAATTACATAATGAAAAGAAAGCAGCAATCCTCTATGATTTCCTGGATAACAGCAGATTATTCAAAGGAACGGTAGTAAAAGAGGACCGTTCTCTTATGAACGTTCCATTTGTTACCGGAAATGACGAGTTAGATGCGAAGTTTGTAAAAGCAGCAAAAGCAGCAGGATTTGAGAACCTGAAGGGACACAGATCCGTAGGTGGAATGAGAGCCAGCATCTACAATGCAATGCCTATAGAAGGTGTTAAAAAATTAGTGGAATTTATGAAGAAATTCGAAGAGGAGAACCTGTAAAATGTTGAAATATAATTGTTTAAATCCCATCGCTGAAGCGGGGACCTGCCTGTTTACAGAGAACTATGAAAAAGTGGATAATTATCAGGATGCAGATGCTATATTGGTAAGAAGTGCGGCAATGCATGATATGGAATTTCCAACAAACATTGAAGCGATTGCAAGAGCAGGAGCCGGCGTGAACAATATCCCCCTTGACAAATGCGCAGATCAGGGTATTGTAGTATTTAATACACCGGGAGCAAATGCAAATGGTGTTAAGGAATTGGTAATTGCCGGTATGCTATTGGCTGCCCGTGATATCGTAGGCGGTGTAAACTGGGTTCAGTCTGAAAGGCAGAACGAGTTAATTGCAAAAGCAACGGAGAAGGAAAAGAAAAATTTTGCAGGATCTGAGATACAGGGCAAAAAGCTGGGGATAATCGGTCTTGGTGCAATTGGTGTGGCTGTGGCAAATGCGGCAACACATCTTGGAATGGAAGTTTACGGATATGATCCGTACATTTCGGTAGATGCAGCATGGAACCTCTCCAGAAGCATTAAGCATATCCAGCAGGTGGATGATATTTACAAAGAATGTGATTATATTACCATTCATGTACCGCTGATGGATGCCACAAAGAAGATGATCAATCAGGATGCAATCGCCTTAATGAAAGATGGCGTTGTAATTTTGAACTTTGCCAGAGATCTGCTGGTAGATGAAGATGCTATGGTAACTTCTCTGCGTACAGGTAAGGTAAAGAAATATGTAACGGATTTCCCGAATCCGACTACAGCAGGAGAAAAGGGATGCCTGGTAATTCCTCACCTTGGTGCATCCACTGAAGAATCAGAAGAAAATTGTGCAATCATGGCAGTCAAACAGTTAAAGGATTATCTGGAAAACGGTAACATCAAAAACGCCGTAAATTATCCAAACTGTAACATGGGTGAATGTTCCCATGTATGCCGTATTGCAATTAATCACAGAAATACCAAGAATATGATCGGCCAGTTTGCATCCGTTCTTGGTTCCGCAGATCTGAACATTGCCAATATGACGAATACAAGTAAAGGTGATTATGCATATTCGTTATTTGATTTAGATACCCATCTTCCGGAGGCCGTAATGGATACTCTGAAGAATATCGAAGGCGTGCTGAAGGTTCGAGTGATTAAATAATGATTAACATAATTGTCGCAAAATGTGAGGTTTTGCGGCAATTTTTGTATCAGTAGAGGGATAAGCAGTATTATAAAGATTCAGAACGTGTTTGAAATTGTATGGGCTGGCTGTTGCCGCCCGGATCTGAGACAGGAGGTACTTCTATGTTGTATCAGGTAAAAAAGGTTTTAAGACCTGTAAAGGCAGCAAAGACAGTTGCCAGATTGGTGAGAAAAAACCGCAGGGAATATGGTATATTGTGGGAGAGGTTACAGAAAGAATTACAGAAAATAGTGAAAGGCAGGAAGAATTTATGGCAGAAGTAAAAGCATTTCAGGCAATTCGTCCAAGAGAAGACCTGGCATCCAAAATTGCGGCACTTCCCTATGATGTTTATAACAGGAAGGAAGCAAAAGCAGAAGTAGAAAAGGAACCTTATAGCTTTTTGAAAATAGACCGGGGGGAGACACAGTTTCCGGATGAGGTGGATACCTATGATCCGTCCGTATATCAGAAGGCCCATGACATTTTATGGCAAATGAAAGAGGATGGTGAATTTGTACAGGATGAATCATGCTGTTACTATCTCTATGAACTGGTTATGGATGGCAGGTCACAGACAGGCATTGTTGCCTGCGCATCTATCGATGACTATATGAGTGGAGTGATTAAAAAGCATGAGAATACCAGGGCGGATAAAGAACAGGACCGCATCCGCCATGTAGACAGCTGTGATGCCCAGACGGGACCAATTTTCCTGGCATACCGTAAAAATGAGGTTCTGAAAAAGCTGGTTTTGCAGGGGAAATCAGAAAAACCGGTATTCGATTTTGTATCTCCGGATGGGATTACCCACAGGGGCTGGAAAGTAGAGGATGCAGATCTGATTTCTGATATTCAGGCAGCATTTGAAAAGGTTGGGCATATTTACATAGCGGATGGGCATCACCGTGCAGCTTCAGCTGTTAAAGTTGGTTTAAAGCGCAGAGAAGCACATCCGGACTATGACGGTTTGGAAGAATTTAATTATTTCCTTTCGGTTTTATTTTCGGAAGACGAGCTTCTGATTCTGGATTATAACCGGGTAGTGATGGACTTAAATGGAATGTCCGGGGAATCATTCAGGGAAAAGGCAGCAGAAAAATTTGATATCCAAAAATCCGAAGTACCTGTTAAGCCGGATGCAAAGGGAATTTTAGGAATGTATTTAACAGATGGCTGGTATCGTCTGCAGGTGAAACCGGAAAATGTTTCAGAAGATCCGGTAAAAGGCCTTGATGTATCTGTTTTACAGGATGAGCTGTTACATCCGGTGCTTGGAATCGGTGACCCAAAGACGGACAAAAGGATTGATTTTGTTGGCGGTATCCGCGGACTTGCGGAACTGGAAATGAGAGTGAAAGAGTGTGGCGGCGTGGCATTTTCCATGTATCCCACTTCCATAGGTGAACTGTTTGCAGTCGCAGATGCGGGTCTTTTGATGCCTCCGAAATCCACCTGGTTCGAGCCAAAACTCAGAAGCGGATTGTTTATCCACAGCCTTACGTAAAACCGCGGGAACAGTTTTAGTTCCATTCATAAGATAAATGTGGTAAAATAGCCATATAGAAATGGGACAAGGAGGGTATGCTATGAATGAAAAATTATACGAGTTAATGGATTGGGCAGCAATTGAGGCAATTGTTTATTCAGAAGAGGACAATCCCCATTCATTATTGGGAGCACATCTTACAGAAGAAGGCGTATTGATACAGGCATTTATTCCACAGGCAGTTCAGGCTGCCGTGTGTATAGACGGGGTAAAAAAAGAATACGAGATGGAAATGGAAGATGAGGCGGGGTATTTTGCAGTCTTAATACCTAGAAAAAGCATTCCTGATTACACGTTTAAAATTACTTATGATACTGGAGATACACAAGAGATAAAAGATCCGTATGCATTTGCACCGCAGATTACGGAAAAGGAAACAAAGAAGTTTAACGCAGGTATCTGCTATGATATCTATGAAAAGCTGGGAGCCCACCCCATGATCCTGGGAGGAACCGAAGGCGTGTACTTTGCAGTATGGGCGCCTAATGCAACCAGAGTCAGCGTCGTTGGCGATTTCAATTCATGGGATGGCAGGCGTTTCCCTATGAGAAGACTGTGGGACAGTGGAATCTTCGAATTATTTATTCCCGGAGTGAAAGTTGGGGATATCTATAAATATGAGATTAAAGCAAAAGGCGGACTCACCTATCTGAAAGCTGATCCTTATGCCAATGCCGCAGAGTTAAGACCGAACAATGCATCGGTAGTGGCTGATCTTCGGAATTTCAAATGGACAGATGCTGCCTGGCTGGCTAAAAGAAAGAAAACGGATACCAAAAAAGAGCCTATGGCTGTATATGAAATGCATTTGGGTTCCTGGAAGCGTCCTGAGGATGAAGAAAAAAAATTCTTAGGCTACAGGGAACTGGCACCACAGATTGCCGCATATATCAAAGAGATGGGGTATACTCACATAGAACTCATGCCGATCATGGAACATCCGTTTGATGGTTCCTGGGGGTATCAGGTAACTGGATATTATGCACCAACCAGCCGCTATGGAACGCCGGAAGACTTTATGTTCTTCATGGATTATATGCACCAGCAGGGCATAGGCGTGATTCTGGACTGGGTACCGGCACATTTTCCAAGAGACACCTTTGGGCTTTGTACTTTTGACGGGACCTGCCTCTATGAGCATCTGGATCCAAGACAGGGATCGCATCCTCACTGGGGGACTCTGATTTACAATTATGGGCGTCCTGAGGTAAGGAACTTCCTGATTGCGAATGCTTTATTCTGGGCAGAAAAATACCATGTAGACGGAATTCGTATGGATGCGGTAGCTTCTATGCTCTATCTGGATTATGGCAAGAACGATGGCGAATGGGTTGCCAATATGTATGGCGGCAATGAAAACCTTGAGGCAGTAGAATTTTTCAAACAGCTCAACGGAGTTTTTAAGAAAAAAGAAGGCGGAGCTATTCTCATCGCGGAAGAATCAACGGCATGGCCGAAGATAACGGCGCCGCTGGAAGATGACGGACTGGGATTTGATTATAAATGGAATATGGGATGGATGAATGATTTTATCCATTATATGTCTCTGGACCCGCTATTTAGGGGAGGCCACCATGGGGAACTGACGTTTAGCATGGTATATGCATACAGCGAGGATTTCATCCTGACACTGTCACATGATGAAGTTGTTCATGGCAAGGCTTCGATGATCGGTAAAATGCCGGGAGAGCCGAAAAATCAGTTCGCTAATCTGAGAGCCGCTTACGGATATATGATGGCGCATCCGGGTAAAAAGCTTCTGTTCATGGGACAGGAATTTGCTCAGTATTCGGAATGGTCGGAAGAGAAAGAGCTGGAGTGGGACATGCTGGATGTCAAACAGCATAAACAGATGCAGGATTATGTAAAAGCATTAAATGCATTCTATGTAAAGAACCCGGCGCTTTATCAAATGGATTATGATCCAAAAGGTTTTGAGTGGATTAATAATATATCTGCAAATGAAAATATGATTGTCTTTACCAGAAATACTCGTAAAAAGGATGAAATGCTGTTAATCGTATGTAATTTCTCACCTCTTGTTTATGAAAACCATAAAATAGGAGTGCCTTACCCTGGTAAGTACAAAGAAATATTTAACAGTGACAGAAAAGAATTTGGTGGTACGGGAATGGTGAATCCAAGAGTGAAACCATCTAAAAAAGAAGAGTGTGATGACCGACCGAATTCCATTTCCATAAAGGTACCGCCAATGGGCATATCTATTTTTTCTTACACCAAAGCGGTAGAGAAAAAGGCTGAGCAAAAGCCGGTAAAAGCCAAGGCAAAGAAAAGTAATTTAAAGGACGAGCTTCAGAAGAAAATCGAAGAAGCAGAAAGCCAGGGCTTAGGACAGGCTGCGGCACCGGCAACGGCAGTGCCTGTAAAGTCTGAGAAGCTTAAACCGGTTGAGGTAAAAGTAGAAAAATTAGAGCCGGTGGAGACAGAGAAGGTAACAAAGGCAGAAGCAGAGCCGGTGAAGACAGAAAAGGTAACAAAGGCAGAAGTAGAGCCGGTGAAGACAGAAAAGATAGCAAAGGCAGAAGCAGAGCTGGTGAAGACAGAAAAGATAGCAAAGGCAGAAGCAGAGCCGGTGAAGGCAGAAAATGCAACAAAGGCAGAAGCAGAGCCGACGAAAGAAGAAAAGGCAGCAAAGCCAGTTAAGCCGATAAAAAAGACCGCAAAAAAGTCAACGGCAAAAAAAACGGCTGGAACAGCCAGAACAAAAAAGCAACAGGATGCAGAAAAAGATCAGAAATAAGAGTTATAAAAGATCAGAATTAAAAGAGATGAAAGGGTAATTAAAATGGAAGACACAATTGCAGATCAGGTAGAGAAGGCGAATGCTGTTGTAAAATATTTTGAACAAAAACTTCCGGGTATCGCCGACTTTGGAATTAAAATCTTAATTGCCCTGCTAGTATTTTTTATTGGAAGTAAAATGATAAAGTGGATGTTAAAGCTTCTGAAAAAACCGTTTCTGCGTGCAGGTTTAGAAGAAGGCTCTGTACATTTCCTTAATTCACTGGTAAAGGCAATTCTCTATATCTTACTGGTATCGGGAATTGCAACCTATCTGGGAGTAAAAGAAGCATCCATTGCGGCATTATTGGGTTCCATGGGTGTTGGTATCGTTCTGGCACTGAAGGAATCCCTGGGAAATCTGGCAGGAGGCTTTATTCTCCTGCTGATGAAGCCGTTTAGTATAGGTGATTATATCAAGGAAGATGTGAATGACAATGAAGGTACGGTCAGTAAAATAGATTTGTTCTATACGACTTTACTGACTCCGGATAACCGGACAATCAGTATACCGAATGGTTCATTATCCAATACAAGCCTGACGAATTTATCAAGGCAAAGTAAAAGGCAGCTGAGACTGGTGATTGGCATATCATACAAAGCCGATATCAGAAAGGCGAAGGAAATACTGGAGGAAATTCTGAATAACGATATAGCAATATTAAAGGAAGAACCGATAGAAATCTTTGTGGATAATCTGGCAGCAAGCAGCGTGGAATTAGGTTTTCGATCCTGGGTAAAACCGGAGGATTACTGGCCGGCAAGATGGAGAATCATGGAACGCGTGAAGTATGCATTTGACCAGAAGGATATTAATATTCCATATAATCAATTAGACGTTACAATAAAAAATGCAGAGGTACAAAACGAGATAAACAGGAGGTAACTGTAATGGCAGTATCAAGAGAAACGGATGAAGAAAGGAATAGTGAAACACAGGAGCATCAATCCGGAGCCCATACACATGTAAGGGAGGATGGGACTGTGTATGAACATATGCATATTCATGTTCATGAAAATGAGTCCGTTCCACATTCCCATGGCCATGTACACTCCCATGAGAGTACAAAAGCGGTTATTAATCGTTTATCACGGGCAATCGGGCATCTGGAGTCCATTAAGAGGATGGTAGAAAGCGGAAGGGACTGCAGTGAAGTCCTCATCCAGTTATCAGCGGTAAAAGCAGCAATTAACAATACAGGAAAGGTCATTCTGCACGACCACATTCAGCATTGCCTGATTGATGCAGTTGAGTCGGGCGATACACAGGCGATTGAAGAATTGAATAAAGCTATAGACCGTTTTATAAAATAAAATATCTTGCAATGTGCAGATTGCTTTAAGGAAAGGGATGAGTTTATGAAGATAGACTATTTAATCAAAGCAATACAGCAATCTGAATATCTGGTGGCCCTTGGGGGCCTGAATATGATGCGAGAGGTAGGCATTTCTCATTATCACGACAAAGATGAGGCCTATCGAATTGAAAGAAAGTACGGGTACTCTCCGGAGGAGTTATTTTCAGCCCGTTGCTTTGCCACCAATCCGGAAAAATTTTATAATTACTATAAAGATGACATTCTGTCCCAAAATGAAGAAGAACCAGGACCCGCATACTATGCACTGGCAAGACTAGAAGCCATGGGAAGGCTTAAATATATTATTACTAGGGAAATATATAATCTTCCCCAGAGAGCAGGTTGTAAAAAAGTCATTAACCTTCATGGAAATATATATGAAAATAACCATTGTCCAAGATGTTTAAAACAGTTTTCACTGGACTATATAAAAAAGTCGGAAAATGTTCCGCTTTGCGATGATTGCAATATTCCGCTCCATCCCGGAGTACGGCTGGTAGGAGAAATGGTGGATAACCATGTAATGAGTAAGGCGGCAGAAGAAGTGGCAAAAGCAGATGTACTGCTGGTGCTTGGTCTGCATCTGAAAACGGAATTATGCAGAGAGTGTATACAATACTTTCAGGGTCAAAGGTTAATTTTAATAAATTCCCAGGAACATTATGCTGACAATGTTGCAGATATGGTGTATCATGACAATGTGCAGACGTTCTTTCCAAAGGTAGTGGATATGATTCAACTGTGACAGAAAATACGGGATTATTTAAAGGAGCATTAATCCAATGGACAAAGAAAAAGTGGATAAAGAAGATCCAGGCTATAAAAAACGCAGGAAAAAGAAAATTTTGATTATTGTAGGAGTAGTACTGCTTTTGATTGTAGCAGCAGTGGCTTTTGCATACTCTTATGTACAAAGCAAACTTGGTAAAATACAGTCCAGCGAAATGAACATGGACAAAGTAGTAGTAAATGAAGAACTTGAAACGAATAAAGTCATCAAAGGATATACGAATATAGCACTCTTTGGTCTGGATACCAGAGATGAAGATCTCTCCCGGGCTAACAGTGATGCAATTATTATTGCAAGCATCAATAACGACACTAAAGAAGTAAAACTGGTATCGGTTTATCGTGATACGTACTTATACATTGGCGGAGATTTATATAGAAAAGCAAATGCCGCATATGCCAATGGCGGAGCGGAAAGAGCTGTATCTACATTAAATGAAAACTTTGATTTGAAAATTCAGGATTATATATCCGTTGATTTTAATGCATTAGCTGAGATCGTGGATTTATTGGGTGGAATAGAACTGACAGTAGATGAAGCGGAAAGTGTGCATCTGAATAATTATTGTGTGGAAACTTCAGAAGTAACAGGCAAAAGCTATGAAAAGCTTCCGGGAGCAGGTACTTATAATATGAATGGCGTACAGGCAACCTCCTATTCCAGAATTCGCTATACTGCAGGAAATGATTTTAAGAGAACCGAACGTCAGCGGGAAGTCATTGAGAAAATCGTTGAAAAGGTGAAAAAAGCAGATGTTGGAACACTCAATAAGATCATGGATGAAGTATTTCCAATGATCCGAACCAGTATGACCCAGTCAGAGATGATATCCATGGGAATGGGACTGTTATCCTATAATATAACCGAGACAATCGGATTCCCTTACGATCATAAGACCGGCGGAAAAGGTGGATCAGGAGATGATGAAGTACCACAGACTTTGGAAAGCAACGTTGTGAAACTGCACGCATTCCTTTTTGGTACAGAAGACTATGATCCTTCAGCCAGGGTCAAGGATCTGAGTGAAAAGATACAGAAACTCACCGGAGTAGGGCCTAAAGAAGAATCTACAGAGAAAACTTCAGAGAAATTATCAGATAAATCAATAGATAAATCAACCGGAGATACGTCAGAAGATTCATCAGAAGATAAGACAAAAGATACGTCAGAAGATTCCAGTGAAAAGGCTTCTAAGGGGGCGTTTAGCAATGGTTCTAATTCATCTAAAATAAGTACCACTGCTGAGACAGAATCGGAAACAGAATCGGAGTCAGAGACAAAATAAGATTAGATTAAGGTTCAACCCAGAGAAAGAGCAGTTAGCTGTTGGTACAGCAAGCTGCTTTTTATTTGGTAAAATTTTCAGAAAACATTGTGATTGAAGCCGGATTGCTGTATACTCAGTATAAAGATATCATTTATTACTGTTGAGTTACAGACATTGAGTAAAAGTCAGGAGGGGGGAACTGATATGAAAAATAATCTTTGGAATACACTGATACATCCGGATAAAATTGAAATAGTTCAGGTTACAGAAACCGTTGAGGATGTGAGCATAAAGGAGTGGCGAACCAGAAACCGATTTTGCTATTTTATGTATTTAAGTTCTTTCATTGTACATCAGATCCTTTTATATATATTTCGTGAAATACCGGTACAAACATCTAAATGGTTAATACTTATACTCTTTCCTTCCATAATATTTTGTATTGGTGATGCGGCATATGAGTGTTACTGCGGATTTCCCGGTAAATCAGATGTGGGAATCAGAAATCTGATCGTAATGGGATTCGCTTATCTAATGGGTATCATGTTATTTTGGATGTTGTTTTTAAATTTAGATTTTTTTGGTGAACCAGATGGATACAGGCTTAGCTTCTTAGCCGGTATAGCTGTCGGTACGGTGGCTGCGTTATTCGTATATGCCGATATGGCAATCATATATCGCCAGTATTTAAAAAGACACAGGGTTGGTGT
>UQCR01000084.1 GCA_900539655.1 uncultured Robinsoniella sp. | reverse complement strand
TTGGCGGATACAATTCGACTGTCTCACATCGGATTGTAAGCGGGCACTGAGCTGCGAAATGCATCAGGATTTCGGAGCGAATGCCCGCGTGCCGCCAAAAAGGGCTCTGGGAAGGTTAGAAAATACCAGTTCTGCGGTAAGCCTTCCAAATCAATGTCCTGGCTCGCTCCCTTCTCTTTCTGTACACTACCTATCACATACAAAGCGTCTTACTCAGCTAAACCCAAATATAAATCACCGAATAGAACCCTATAAAACATCCGCTGTAGTACTAATATATGTCCTGCTTGCGAAAGCTGGACGGTGTAAATCCGGTTTCCTGTTTGAACTTTCGACGAAAGCTGGAAGTGTTCACATATCCTACGGATATACTGATATGGTCAATGGACAAATCGGTATTCATCAGAAGTTCTTTTGCCTTTTCCAGGCGGATCGTCCATAAATAATCAGAGAAGTTTTGATCAAACTTTTTTTTGAATAGATAACTGATGTATGCAATACTTACATGAAAGGTATCAGCCAGGGTGGAGATGGAGAAGTCGGGTGAAGCATAATTATCATGAATGATTTGTCTGATCTGTGTGGTATGTATAGCTGCATTCTCGTGCTCTGTTTCAAAGGTTTTCAGCAGCTTTTCCATGCTTTCAGCGATCTCCGTGCTTTTTTCCTGATAAGGGCAGCTGCGGCACAAATATAAAGTTTCAAAATACAAGTCGCTGAATGTCTTAAATTTGATACTCATTCGGTTCATACTGTTGATAATGACAGTGAGGATATCAATCAGAACACACCGGACAAAAAAGTCCGGGAAAGCATTGCCGTGATTTGCCGCCTTATCAATCAGAGACAAGAGCTCTGCTATCTGTATCCGTGCATTGGGAAAATCCTGTACATTTAAGTATCCGCTCAGATTGTCCAGCTGTTTATAAGGATAAGAAAGACTGGCACCCGGCGGGAGTGATGCCTGGATTTCCGGATAGGAAATAACGTGAGCCTGTGGCCAGCAGCTGCTGGCACGAACGGCATTTTCATAAAGAGAGGGTATTTCAAGGGGCGATGTGGTGCTATTGCTGAGGGCAGCCATGCACCCCGTTTCATCAAAAAGGTCGGATAAAAGCAACAGAAGAACCTCATCTTTGTTTTTTTCAATTCCAGTATAATTTACTAAAAATGCAGCCGAATCTTTATCGGACTCAAGCATAGCACAGGAATTGTGCCCCGGCAGTGCATCCTCTAAAAATGCCAGATATTCATTCCAGAAAACAGATTTTCTGGGAGCGGAGGTGGATACTTTAATTACAAAAATGTGATTGTCCGGCTCCATGCTGAAAAACTGATCAATGTCCGGAAAATGATCCAGATCAGACTGATCGTTGTTGGTAACAATAGAATCCAGAATGGACTTCTGCATGGATAGGCGGTACTTATCAATCCGGTTCTGCAGTTCTTCATTTTCGGATAATGCATGAGTAAAAGCGCTGTCCAGCTGCTCAACGTAACCCTGATTTGGCTGCAGCGAATGCACCATCTTGGTAGTAAGCTTATGTAATGGCCAATAAGTAACACGCATTGCCCATAAAATTAAAATCATTCCCAGTACCGCAAGCAGCAGAAGTACAAAATAAGTATTTCGAAATGCAATATTGACCTGGTTCAGGATTGCTGCATTGGAAAAAAGTGCCAGAAAAGAAAAGCCACTGTTCATCTGTTTCGAAATATAAAGGGATTCCTCACGGTTTAACGAAACACCATTGGATAATTTCTCAGGATCTGACAAATAAGGCAGAAGCTCACCGGAATTACTGCCGGAGACAATCTGGCCTTCGGGAGTGGTTAGACAGATGGAGGTAATTCCTGTTGAAATATCGGTTGTCATAATATTTTCCAGCTCTTTGGTGCTGATGATATAAAAAAGAGAATAATTTTCTGTCCCGTTATTGCCGGGGAGGTAAATCAATAGTTCAGAGGTATCATCCCTCAGGAATATTAACTGACCGGTGATTGCATCCATATATGCATTTAAATCAAAGAGCAGATAATGTGAGCCGGTATAAATCCGGTATTTTCCATCCTGTTTACTAACATACTTACCGGAAGAGAGGATGGAATCACTTTGCAGGTCCGTATATACAATTGTGTTAATAAAGCTATTGCTTACAGCATAGTTATTCAGTTGTTTGGCAGCCTGATAACGATACCAGTTTTCATTTTTATAACGGGAAAGGATAAGATTGATATCTTTGGTAAGCATAGACTGTATTTGATCAATATCCGACAATCCTTTTTCAAATTGTTCCTGAATATGGGCGATGCGCCTTTCTGTCTGTTTACTTAAGTCCTTAAAATAAATATTTTTTAACTGAGAACGGACAGCAAAGAAAAAGCCAAAGAATAAAATACTTAAAATGATAAAATAAGATAAAAAATATTTTATCAGAGTAGTGTTTTTTCTGCCAAATGTAAGTTTTCTAAGATGTTTCATATGGCCTCCTTTGGATACGCATCTTTTATTGAAGAAAGATATTATATTTAACATAATATAACAATTCTGAATCTTTGGCAACATCTAAACAGTTATGGTGAGGTTTTGTATCGTACAATATTTAAGCAGTTTTCTACAAATCTTGTTTCTTGTTATTTGATAAGTGATCAATCTATAATGAGTCAGAACGTGTTTAAAATTTGCCCTCACAAATTTTTGAACCATTCTATTACGTAGAAACTTACCATGAAATAAAGAAATTATCAAAGAGGCAAACTGAGAGGCAAACAAAGAGACAAACAAGGAGACAAACAAAGAGACCATCAAAGAGACAAACAAGAAGACAAACAAGAAGACAAACAAAGAGGCAAACAAAGAAACAAACAAGGAGATATAAAAGGAGACAAACTAACGAACAAACAAAGATAAGGAGAATACAATGATTTTTTCAAAGAATTTTATTTTTGGTACAGCAACCAGTGCAGCCCAGGTGGAAGGGGCGGCATTTAGAGATGGAAGAGGGAAGTCTATCTGGGATGTGTTTGCCGGGGTCCCGGGGAACATTGCGGATGGGTCGAAGCCGGATGTCGCCTGCAATATGTATGATTCTTATGAAGAGGATCTGGCACTCGCCCAACAACTAAACATGCAGTCTTACCGGTTTTCATTTTCCTGGTCCAGGATTTTACCGGAGGGGAAGGGAAGTGTTAATCAAAAGGGACTTGACTTTTACAAACGTATGATTGATGGAATGCACAGACATGGATTAATGCCCAATGCTACCTTGTATCACTGGGATCTGCCCTATGAACTGGAAAAGGAAGGAGGCTGGTTAAACAGAGATATCGTGGACTGGTATGGTGAATATGCTTCCTTGCTGTTTCGTGAATTTAAGGATGTGATTCCTATGTGGGCAACAATTAATGAGCCCATCGCCACTTATGTAGGATATGGTTTGGGAAGTTTTGCACCAGGCCGTCAGGGAGAAGATCTGGGACGTCAGGCAAATCACCATATTCTGATGGCGCATGGGGAGGGGGTAAAACGCTTCCGCCAGGAACAGGCAAAAGACAGCCAGATAGGAATTGTAGTTGATATCTGGCATCACCATCCGTTGCGCAAAGAGCATCCACAGGATTGTAAAATTGCAGAATTAGAGAATGAAAAATCATACCGTTCTTATCTAAATCCCATTTTCCGGGGCTGTTATACTCAGGAACTGCTTCAATATATGGAGGAGACAAATAGCACTCCCCTCATGAAAGATGAGGACATGAAGTTGATTCATCAGCAGTTGGATTACTTCGGATTAAACTGCTATAACAGGGTAGTAGATTGTGCTGATCCTGACTTGCAGAAGAGGGACAAAAAGGAGAAAAACAAGGGTGGCAACTACATGGACAATGGAAGTGAATACTATCCCAAAGCGGTCTATGATGCAATACATATTTTAGAGAAGGATTATAATATCGGGATACCAATTTATATTACAGAGAACGGAACTTATAACTGTGAAGAAGAGATACAGCCGGATGGGCGCATTCATGATACGCAGCGAATCCGTTATATCGAAGGTTTTCTGAAGTGGATTCACAAAGCCATTGAGGAAGGTGCCGATGTGAGAGGGTATTATGCCTGGAGTCTGCTGGATAACTGGGAGTGGAGCGCAGGATATACCTATCGGTTTGGTCTGGTACATACGGATTTCGCTACACAAAAGCGCATTTTAAAGGACAGTGCACTTTGGTATAGAGATGTCATAGCGGCAAGAGGGATCGAGGGTGTCTGAACATTCATTTCCGCAAGCTGTCAAAAAGTAGTTTTAAAGCATGCTCTGAAGTGATATTTAAATTAGAATAATCGTACAGGCTTTATACAGGTTACAGGTAAAAATAACAAAATTAAAATCGGGGGAAGATGTAAAATGACAAACAGAGACAGAGAAAATAAGACATTAAATTTTGAAAAACCGGAGGGAAGGGGATCTGTGGAGGAAACGTTCTACCCATGGAATTTGACGGTAGAGCGGTTTGCAGAGGATGGTCTGCCCCAGGAGATTACAGAATGGTTTTACAATTTGGAGCAAAAAGAATTAGGGGAAGATGAAATAAAATGGGAGAGTTACATGGGGGTTGACTGGGGGATGGCTTCGTTCAAATATGAGGAATATTTTGGGTTTGATCCGGTAAAAAGGGTACATTTTTCCATACCGTTTACCCGTTTTGGAGAGACGATAGAAAACGGCGAGGACTGGGAACGCATGAAAGAACGTTCCGATAGAGAACTTGCCAGGTATTGTACAGAGAAGGCAATGGAAGAAAAATATGGACCGCTGAGAGCGGGACATGAAGAGGGCGATTATTCTATACGACTTAATATTTCAGGGTTTTTCTGGATTCCGAGAGATTTATTCGGGATTGAAAATCATTTATATGCCTTTTATGACTATCCGGAGGTACTTCATGACATTTGTGAATACTGTCTTCAGATTTACAGCACTACCTTAATTAAGATTATTGATATTTTGCAGCCCGATGTGGTTTATATTTCCGAGGATCTGAGCGGAAAAAACGGTCCCATGATTTCCGGAGAAGCTTTTGACGAATTTGTGGGATATTATTACCGGAAATTGATCCCTCTTATGAAAGCGCATGGAGCGGGGAATATTTTTGTGGATACGGATGGAGACTTTGCTCAGATTATCCCAAACTTTATAGCAGCAGGAGTGGAAGGATTTCTGCCAATGGATGTCAATGCCGGAATGGATATTGTAAAAGTAAGGCAGGACTTCCCACGACTGAAGTTCATTGGCGGATATAATAAGCTGTGTATCGCAGAAGGAAAAGAAGCCATTGAACGGGAATTTGATAGAATTCTTCCGGTGATCCGAAGCGGCGGATATATTCCGGGTGCGGATCATCAGGTGGCACCATCCACTTCTCTGGAAAACTATAGATATTATATAGAATGTTTAAGGGAGATGATGAAGTATGCAGGTGAGGATATCATAAAAGAATAGATGGATACAGGTGAAGGTATCATAAAAAAGAGAAACATGCAGGTGAAGATATCAAAAAAGAATAATACAGGTGAGGATAGCAAAAAAGAATAATGCAGGTGAAGATATCAAAAAAGAATAATACAGGTAAAGATATCAAAAAAAAATAATACAGGTAAAGATATCATAAAAGAATTGATACATGCATGTGAAGATACTGCAGAACTTACATGCATAGAAGTATCATAAATACATTTTAAATACATGGATACATGCAAAGCATCAAGTTAAAGGCTTTGCATGTGTATCGTAGTATCGTTACAGACAGGGTACAATATTCAACGATTTTTGGTTGAATATTGTGCTTTTTTTAATAGAAACATGCCTTTTTAGTGCTTCAGGCACCTAAATTGTAGATGCAATAATTAAGCGATACAGCAAAAATCTTGTCTCTTGTTCCACGGTATGTGTACACCTATAATGAATACAGAGTTTATCGAGAGAGGCGCCTCAAAGAGAACGAATATGAAAACAGGAGGTATTTTATTATGAAGTTTAGAAGATTTATGTCGCTGTTGTGTGCATCAGCTATGCTGGTGTCTGTAACGGGATGCGGTGGCAGCAAAGATACTGCAAATGTGGATCCTGCAGATAAGACGGAAGCCGGTTCAAAGGCTGACGGGGAAAAAATGGGAGAGGTTACATTTCCCTTGAAAGAAGCAAAGAGTTACAGCGTATTTGCAATTTTAGACGGGGAATATGATCTGAAGGATAATGTTGCAATGCAGAAGGCTTTAAGTGATGCAAATATCTCTTTTGATTATCAATCTGTTATGGGCGCCGACTTGTCAGAAAAGAAAAATCTGGTGCTGGCTTCCGGTGAATATCCGGATGTTTTTTACAAAGCAAGTTTTTCGGCAACCGAATTAGATAAGTATGGAAAACAAAAGATTCTCATTCCGTTAGAAGATATGATCAAGCAGTATGCGCCTAATTTATGCGCACTTTTAGACAAGGTGGAAGGATGGGACTATATTACCGCTTCGGACGGGCATATCTATTCACTGCCGGAAATTGATAAAGAAATGCCTCTTTTATCTCCTTACTGGCTGAACCACAGGTGGCTTGAGAATCTGGGACTGGAAGAACCAAAGAATCTGGATGAGCTGTATACGGTTTTAAAGGAATTCAAGGAAAAAGATGCAAATGGAAACGGGGATGTAAATGATGAAATTCCAATTACGGGGACGGATGTAGTAAAGCCGGAGCTGCTGCTGCCTTATTTTGGAGTGCCCTATGATGCGGTTACAAAGTCGGCGGTTTTAGATGGAAAATTAACCTATATTCCAACCTCCGATGTATACAAAGAGTTTGTTGCATATATCACAAAGCTTTATCAGGAAGGGCTGATGGATAAAAATGTGTTTACACAGAAGCATGAACAGCAGGGAGCAATCGGACAGTCGGGGGATGTATTTGGTTCTTTCTTCGATGCAGGCGCATTCCTGACAGTTGGACGGGATAATGATGATGATTATGCTATACTTACACCGTTTGAGGATGGAATTTATCCTATTTCCTCCGGTATCACAGCAGGAACTTTAGCCATAACAGACGCCTGTGAAAGCCCGGAAGTGATCATAGCCTGGGCAGATCAGTTTTACACAGAAGAGGGCGGAATGCTCGCATGGCTGGGTGTGGAAGGTGAGACATGGAAAAAGGATGCTGAGGGCAATTGGGAGTGGATCATTGGTAACGGATACGGGGATGACATTGCAGCTGTAAGAAGTAATGGAACCATTCAGGGAGCAGCGTATCATCCATCTATTCAGCCGGAGTATTGGTTTAGCGGCATGTCAGAAGAAGTTGATCCAGATGAGGTTTACTTAAATAAAGAACGTGCAAAAGTAACAGAGATGGGGGCAATCCCGCTCCCGGTAATGAGATACAGCGATGACGATGCTAAGGAGATATCCACCTTAAAGGCAGATTTGGATGCTTATATAGACCAGTATTTGGCACAGGTTGCAACCGGAGAACTGGATCTGGATAGCAGCTGGGATGAATATGTCACTACGATAAACAACATGGGCGGGGCCCAGTTGACAGAAATCTATCAGAAAGCATATACAGCAGCTATGGCTGAATAAGCGTCTGCATATGGTTTAAAAGAGAGAAGCCGCTGTATGGTATACAGCGGTACTCTCTTTCAGGAGTGTTTTAATGCAGATGGCAGAAATGAATTCAAACACACTTCAGACCATAGAAAAATGGAAAAGGAGGATTTTATGTGATAAAAAAAATAGCAAAAAGGGATACAATGAAATTCCACACCCGGTTAGGAAAGGACATGAAGAAGAACTGGATACTTTATGTAATGATCCTGCCGGTTGTGATCTATTATGTTGTTTTTGCATATGGCCCGCTCTACGGCATACAGTTAGCATTTAAGGACTACATTATCAAAGATGGAATATGGGGCAGCCCATGGGTTGGATTTGAGCATTTCTCCAGATTTTTTAGCAGCTACAATTTTGAATTATTATTGAAGAATACAATTGGAATCAGTCTTTACAGTATTTTAGTTGGATTTCCCATTCCCATTATGTTTGCGTTATTGTTAAACTATCTAAAAAACAAGCATCTCAAGAAGACCATTCAAATGGCATCCTATGCCCCTTATTTTATATCCACAGTAGTTATGTGTGGTATGATTGTCATTTTTCTGAATCCGGATACAGGCATTTTTAATACAATCAGAGGCTGGTTAGGATTGCAGTCTATAGATTTTCTGGGAAAACCGGAACTGTTTAAATCAATTTATGTATGGACCGGTGTATGGCAGGGTCTGGGATGGAGCTCCATTATCTATATTTCTGCATTATCCGGAGTAGACTATCAGCTTCATGAAGCAGCAATTGTGGACGGAGCTACAAAACTGCAGCGCATTTTCCATGTGGATCTGCCATCTATTAAACCCACGATTGTCATGCTGCTGATACTTCAGATGGGCTCACTGATGAGCGTGGGATTTGAAAAAGTATTTTTATTGCAGAATACTTTGAATAAAGGAGCAGCGTCTGTTATATCCACCTATGTATATGAGGTTGGTTTGATAAATAGCGACTATGGATATTCAACGGCTATTGGCTTGTTTAATTCCGTTATTAACCTTGTTTTGATCGTAGTGGCTAATCAGATCTGTAAAAAATTTGCAGATGAGAGTCTGTTCTAGAAGGGAGTAAAGTTAAAAATGATGAGCAATATAGCGAAAACAGGAAAAATGAAGCGTTCTCATGCAGATCAGGTATTTGACATTGTTAATATTATTCTTATGGCAGCACTCTTAATCATCTTTATATGGCCCCTATGGTTTGTGGTAATAGCGTCCTTTAGCAATCCCTCGGAGGTTTGGAACGGAAATGTTGTTCTTCTGCCAAAGGGATTCACATTAGCGGCATATGAAGCAGTTATTGAATACAAGGCAATATGGACCGGATATGTAAATTCTATATTTTATACGGTAGTGGGCACTTTGATTAATCTGGTTCTGACCGTATGTGCGGCATATCCATTGGCGAGAAAAGATTTTGTGCCGAGAAATGTGCTGATGTTTCTTTTCATGCTGACCATGTATTTCAGCGGTGGTCTGGTGCCGACCTATTTGATTGTGCACAAACTCCATTTGACCAATACTCCATGGGCAATGATGATCCCGGGTGCAATATCCATCTATAATGTAATTATTACCAGAACCTACTTCACCAACAGCATTCCCTCCAGTTTGCAGGAGGCGGCAGAGCTGGATGGTGCCAATACATACCAGTTTCTGATAAAAATAGTACTTCCGTTGTCCAAACCAATTCTGGCTGTTATCGGGCTGTATTATGCAGTGGGACACTGGAATGACTTTTTCTCAGCCCTGATCTATATTAATGACAAAGATCTGATGCCGCTGCAGTCCTTCCTGCGTGATCTGTTAATGACGAATAAGATGAGCCTTACCAATCTGCAAGGGCTGGATGCAGCCGCAGCAGAAGCAAAGATGCAGCTTTCCCAGACATTAAAGTATAGTGCGATTATTGTTTCAACGGTGCCGGTACTGTGTATCTATCCTTTTATACAGAAGTATTTCGTAAAGGGTGTTATGATCGGTTCGGTAAAAGGCTGACTGAGCCCGGTCACAAATCAGGCAATGTTATGGTTATAAACGTACCCGATCCAAGCGTGCTCTCTATTTGCAGAACATCTTTATTGTAAATGAGAAACAGCCGCCGCTTAACATTTGGTATTCCAATCCCGCTGCGAAAATCGTATGTACCATCATCCGGGGGTGTCTGCATTTTTTCTAAGGTACCGGGGTCAATTCCCACCCCGTCATCCTGTACGGTTAATAACAGGCTGCCGTTATGTTTGCAGGCACCTATTTTCAAAGTTCCGCAGTCTGTTTTTAATTCCAGGCCATGTACAATGGCATTTTCCACCAGCGGCTGGAGAATCATGGCAGGTATTGTTTCATTCAGGCAGTTATCCGGTACATCGATCTGATATCCCAGCCGTGAGCCGAACCGTACTTTTTGGATATTGAGGTAATTTTTGATCGTTTCTATCTCTACCTGCAGGGGAACGGTATCGTGAAGCACAGACAGGCTGTTGCGAAGAAGCCCAGACAGGGAATCAATCATTTCTTTGGACTTAGGCGCATCTTCAATAATTGTGAGAGCGGATATACTGTTAAGGGTGTTATATAAAAAATGGGGATTGATCTGCATCAGCAGATATTCCAGTTCTGACAGGCTGAGAAGCGTCTGCATCTGTGCATTTTTGATCTGTTCATCCTGAAGCTGCTGTTCAATCTGGTATTTTTCTTCCAGCTTTTGTTCTGATGTTTTAAGGCTGTCTACCATCTCATTAAAAGAAGTGATGAGAATATTTATTTCGTCATCGGGTTTGATTTTTTCCAGATAAAGGTCACGCTTGCCACTGGCAACTGCAGCGCATTTTAAGCTTAGATTGCGAATAGGCAATGCAAAAGAACTGGACATTTTATATGCCGTAAATGCGCAGACCAGAGTGAAAATAATGACGAGGAGATAGATACTGCGCATATTATTTTTCAGGACCAGATGATTATTTTGAATATTTTCCTGGGCAAGAGTCAGTTCATCAGACATGCCCTGATAAATGTAGGAGTATATTCCGGTTCTCAGATTATCAAGGGCAATTTTTTCCCGGTTAAACTTAAAAGTAGGAATTTCCAGGCTGAATTTATTAAATAATGAGATGGTATCTTCGTAATAAGAATCCAGCATTGCCGAGATATCCCGATATAGATAGCTATCAGGGTACAGCGCCCACAAAGAAGCGGCATATTCTGCCGCATCCCCATATGAGGTTTCAAATTGGCTTAAGTATTTATCGGAAGGGTTTGTAAAATAGTTTGATGCAATGGTAGCGGAGTCTTCCAGTCTGGTCAAAAGCAGCTGGAGGCTCTGGATATGCTCCAGGGTATTGTTATTCTGGCGATTCAAGGAGCTGCTGGACTCAATGGAATAGACCGACAAAAAGAACATCAGCAGTATAATCAGAAGAAAGTATTTCATCAATCGCACAGAAAGCCTGGAAAGGGGATGAAGCCTGGATTTAATTCTTCGTAATGTTTTCATATTTTTGATATTCCTTTGGTGTTAGTCCTGTGTTTTTCTTAAATATACGGCAAAAATAATTCTGGTCACTATAACCGGAACGTTCTGAAACTTCTTTTATGGACAGAGTTCCTTTCTGAAGCAGGATCTTGGCATAAGAAATCTTTTTATTGGTGATATGGTCCACAAAATTCGCATTGTATTCGTCCTTAAATAATTTACTGACATAATGGGGCGTCATTTTCAGGTATGATGCAAGTCCTTCCAGAGAAAGTGATTCAATGGGTTCATTTTGTAAATAGGAATTGATTTTCTTTACGAGTGCAAAGTTTTTATTCTGTGTCTGTTCCTGAATTAAATGAAGAAAGCTGAATAATGTCTGATGTAAATATTCCTGCACCTGTAAATTATCTTTTAATGTCTCAATCAGGCTTAGAAAAGAGACAGAATCCAGATATGAGCCATCCAACCCCAGATTATACGCAATTCTTTTGACCGAAACCAGAAGCTGCAGGGTGTATTCCTTCAGAATCCCCAGAGGACAGGGATGAGTAAAAAGATTTTGGGTTACAGCTTCAGCAGCAGAATATGCTGCTTCCATATTTTTTGAACGGAGAGCGCTAAGCAGATCGTCCTCAAGGGAATAGGGATAGTGATATGGCAGCTTTAATACAGCAGAGGATTCATGGATTTGGCAGGTGTGGTCAGGAATCGTATGAATAAGAGCCATAGCCTCAAAATATGAATTTTTAAATAATCTGGGATTTTCATACATGCCGCCTATGGAAACGGCAGCCTTAATCTTGTATTTCTCCTGGATAAACAGCAGTATTTCCTGGGCAAACAGCCGAAAATCCGGCAGGGGAGATAAGGTTCCAAAATTTTTCTCCGTATATAAGAATACCGGTAAAATATCAAATATGTAGTCTCCTGCTATTCCGTAAGTCAAAAAACGAAGCCTCTTAGCAAGTTCTTTGCGGATATTGTCCTTTTGCTGGAAGGTTGTATGATTTCTTAAGTTAAGCAGTAAGAAGCACCCGGAAAAATATTGTATGTGCAGCAGGGAATGCTGGCGTTCTAAGTCTTCGTCAGAAAAATTGCCGGTGATATAGCTGGATATAAGGTTTTTTTCAAGTACCGGAATAGCAGTTGACAGGATCTGGCTGTTTTTTTCTTTTGTCTCCAGATATATCCTGGATTTTTGTATGGCATCCATGACAGACTGCAGTTTATCCATTACTTCAGACACTACCAGCGGCTTTAAAATATAACCTTTTACGCCAATGCTCAAGGCCTGCTGAATATAATCGAAGCTATCGTAGGCAGTCATAATTAAGACCTGGATAAGGGGGTCCTTGCCTAATATCTGTCTGGAAGCTTCCAGTCCGTTGATCCCCGGCATTTTAATATCCATGATAATAATATCCGGCTTTAATTCTTCAGCTTTTTGAATGGCATCCATGCCATTTTCACACTCAGCGATTACCTGAATATTATTTGTGTTTTTACTGATGAGGGTTATAAGCGCATAGCGGGATAAAATCTCATCATCAACAATTATAAGTTTGTACATTTCAATCTCCTTTATTACTTTGGCAGAAAATGCCAGGTGCATTAATTTCCTTAATAAATCCGTTTACCGGATACTGCCTGTCAAAATTGTATCTTGTGCTCCTTCCGGCTTCATGCCGATGACAGCAATTTGCAGCCTGATGGGATCCACAGAGATGAATGAAGAAATATAGTCCTGGGATCTGGCGGTCAGTAAATCATAGTGGTTCCAGAGCCATTCAATGACGGAACAGCGCTGTATGGTGATATCGTCGTATTCCTGGCTGTTTGGAATCTCTAAGCTTCTCAGCATATCTACAGAAGTAAAAATAATCTTTAGCCTTTCGGCTGTCCTTAACTCTTCATATAAAGTCGCAGTTTGTTTATCAGAAGAATAATAACGGAAAAATTCCATGAAAGACCGGATAAAAAAATTAGTTGTCTGCGCCTGCTCTATATAAGAGGTCTCCGAAATAATTACAAAAAACTGTTGAAATAAAGAATTAGTCCATTTCATAATCCAGGGATCCTTTCATTGAAAATGCCTGTTTGAGGGAAATTGCCATATTTCATATTATACTATACTATAAAAACGACAAAAATCATGAATATTTTACTAAATTAGCATAAAATAACAATTTAATGCATTAGAGTGCATAATGAATGGAACTTTAATGATAAATTAATGTGCAAAAATACTAATTTCGGGATTATATGTTAGTTACAGAGTTGTTTTTATCAGATATAATACAATCATCTTGATACGGACAAGTGAAGGAGGAAAAGAAATGAAAGCAAAGAAATTATTAGTAACCTTAATGGCGGCGGCAGTTATGGCAGGTGTTACGGCATGTTCAGGAGGAAATGCAGGACAGGGGGGCGAGACTCAGGCAAAAGTTCAGGAAAGCAGTGAGGGGAATTCCCAGGAAGCAGCAGCGGATACTGCCGGAGGGGACAGCAAAGATCAATTGTATATAGAAGTGTCGGCGATTGGCGCAGATCCTTACTTCTACGACCACAAAATGGGAATGGAAATGGCTGGAAAGGAACTGGGAGTCAGAACAGAGTATGTGGGACCTGCTGAAAACGACATGAATGCTATGGTTGCAGCGCTGGAACAGGCAATCGCCAAGAAACCCAACGGGCTTGTGGTGGTAGGATTTAATGAACAGCTAATACCATCCATACAAAAAGCTACAGATGCAGGTATTCCCGTGGTAACAGTAGATGCGGATCTTCCAACCTCATCCAGAATTGCATTTATTGGAACAGGAAATGAAGAGGCAGGTATCACCGGCGGTACAAAGATGGCGGATTTGTTAGGCGGAAAAGGAAAAGTAGCGGTCATGTACAGCCCGGGTCAAACAAATCTGGAAGAACGTGTGGAGGGGTATAAGAAATCATTTGAAAATTACCCGGATATAGAAATTGTGGAATATGTGGATACAAAGCAGGACAGCGTGGTGGCTGCGCAAAGTATAGCAGCTGTTCTCCAGAAGCACCCGGATTTGGCGGGAATTATATGTGTAGATGCTACCGGCGGTACGGGAGCGGCTACTGCTGTTAAAGAAGCAGGGCTAACAGGAAAAGTGAAAATCATAGCTATGGACCGTTCAAATGAGGTTCTTGCTGCAATAGAAGAAGGTGTAATATCTGCATCTGTTGCTCAGCAGACGGCTCTGATGCCTTATTACGCAGTGCAGATGTTAATGAATCTAAATAATTCAAAGGTAGAAATTACAACGGATAACGCATCAGCAGGCGTGCTGGGAATACCTCAATATATAGATACAGGGGCAGTTATCGTAGATGAAACAAATTACCAGTATTTTAAAAGATAGCAGGGAACAGGATGTAAAGCTGTTGCAGAATAAAAAATGCAGCAGCTTTTCAAAAGAAAAGATGCGTACATGTTTTAGTTGATAGGAGGAGATATTTTGTCGGACTTTATTTTGGAAACAAGGGGCATAGTTAAGATATTTCCAGGAGTAAGAGCACTGGATGGAGTAGATTTAAAGATAAAAAAAGGAGAGGTACATGCAATTGTAGGAGAAAACGGGGCAGGAAAAAGTACTCTGATGCTTACCCTGGGAGGGATACACAGGCCGGATGAGGGAGAAATATATCTGGAAGGGGAAAAAGTGCTGTTTTCCTCAGCGCAGGATGCTTTAAAAAAAGGAATCAGCATCGTACATCAGGAATTAAGCCTGGTACCAAATCTCAGCGTGGCTGAAAATATTTATGCCAACCGTCAGCCTGTCAATCGGCTCAGTCTGATTAAAAAGGACGAATTATACCAGATGACCAGAGAAATGCTGTCTCTATTTGAGATTGATAATATTCTGCCGTCTACCCTGGTAAAAGATCTGTCAATTGCAAATCAACAGGTTGTAGAAATACTAAAAGCCATGTCATTCCATCCAAAAGTATTAATTCTGGATGAACCTACATCATCGTTAACAGAAATAGAAAAGGAACGTTTATTTAAAAATATGCGGGTATTGAAAGAAAAAGGAATCTCTTTTATATATATTTCCCATCATTTGCAGGAGATTTTCCAGATTGCAGACCGGATTACAATCCTCAGGGACGGGGCTTATATCTGTGAAGCAGATGTAGCAGATATTGATGAAGATTTCCTGATTACCAATATGGTGGGAAGGAAAATTGAGAATATCTATGGAAGGCGCCAGAGTGGGCATAAAATTGGAAAGGAAATATTAGAGGTAAAAAATATTAGCCGCAGCCGATGTTTTAAAAATATCAGTTTCAGCATCAAAGCGGGTGAAATAGTAGGATTCTCAGGTCTGGTAGGGGCTGGCAGAACGGAGATTGGAAGGGCCATATTCGGAGCGGAGCCGATTCAATCCGGTGAAATATATCTGGATGGAAAGAAAAGAAATATCAAATCCCCTGAAGAAGCCATAGCTATGGGGATTGGTTATATGAGTGAGGACAGGAAGCAGGAGGGGCTATATATTGACTTTTCTATTAAAGCCAATCTAATAGCAAACCGATTGCGCAGTTTTACATCAAAAGGATTTTTAAAGGAGAAAAATATTGATAGCATTGCTGCCGACGCAGTGAAAGCGTTTAATGTGGCAACACCAGGGATTGAACAAAAGGTAGGAAATTTATCAGGAGGAAATCAGCAAAAAGTTCTTTTAGCGGCATGGTTTGGAATAAAACCTAAGATTTTAATTGTGGATGAGCCTACCAGAGGTGTGGATGTGGGTGCCAAAAGTGAAATATATACGTTGCTTCGGAATCTGGCGGCAAGTGGCGTGGGAATCATAATGATTTCGTCTGATCTGCCCGAAATCCTGGGAGTCAGCGACCGGATTATTGTAGTGCGCCAAGGGGAAATCGCGGGAGAGCTGCCGGCGGAGCAGGCAACGGAAGAGAATATCATCTCCATGGCATCAGGCGTGGATGTGAAAGCAGAAGCACAGACGAGATAAATTATGGAAACACGATATTAATATTGTAAGGAGCGGTGTAAAGATGAGTTCAGTAAAAAAATTAACAAAACAGAGAGAATTTTTTATTCTATTAATTGTAGTTGGTCTTTCGGCAGTGGTAACGACAGCATCACCCGTATTTTTGTCATACCAGAATATAGTGGCATTACTGCTGGGACTGTCAGTAGAAGTGATTATAGCCGTGGGGATGGCAAATTTAATGGTAAGCGGTGGATTTGACATGTCAGTAGGATCTATTCTGGCATTTTCAGGTGTGTGTGCCGGACTAGCCATACAGGCAGGAGTTCCGCCTTTTGCAGCTGTTTTGATCGGAATGTTAATCGGCGGGGCTGCAGGATTATTTAATGGATTTATTATATCGGTAGTGGGAATCAATGCCTTTGTAACAACGCTTGCGTCTCTGAGCCTGTTCAGGGGACTGACGCTTATTGTTACCAGAGGGCAGAATATCACCAGCCTGGGTGTGGATTTCAACGCCATTGGACAGGGAAAGTTTCTGGGAATCCAGGCGCCGATCTGGTACGCCGTTATACTTGTAATAATTGGGGACATATTAATGCGGCATTCCAGATTTTTCAGGCAGAATTATTATATCGGAGGAAATGAAAAGGCAGCTAAATTATCCGGGATTAATGTTGTGAAAATCAAAATACTGAACTACATAATTGTAGGCGTTCTGGCGGGATTTGCAGGAGTTGTGGCGACAGCCCGGATGGGTACCGCTTCCGTGCAGCAGGGAACAGGACTGGAACTGAGGGTCATTACAGCGGTTATTATAGGAGGAGCAAGCCTGCAGGGCGGGGAAGGAAGCGTTCTGGGAGCATTTCTGGGTTCACTTCTCATGGCACTTATCACGAATGCGTTAACCCTTCTGGGAGTGGACATTTACTGGCAGACCTTTGTAGTAGGCGGGACACTGCTAGTAGCAGTTCTGATCGACCAGTTAGGTAAAAGGAGAAAAGCTTAATGCAAAATACAGGAGGTAAAAGTATGACTAAGAGGGAAAAGCTGGAGAGGGCATTAAATCATCAGGCAGGTCCGGTTCCTTTTGATATTGGAGGCACTTCGGTAACCGGGATCCATGTCAGTATGGTGGAAAAATTAAGGGATTACTATGGTTTGGAAAAGCGGAAAGTAAGAATGTGTGAGCCGTTGCAGTTATTAGGAAGCATAGAAGAGGATCTGAAAGAGGCAATGGGCATTGACATAACAAATGTATGGAATCCGAACACTATGTTTGGGTTTCAGAATGTGGGAGAGAAGGAATGGAGGACACCATGGGGACAGGAGATTCTTGTACCGGAGAACTTTGTTACCACAGCCAGCCCAAAAGGAGATATCTATATTTATGCCGAAGGAGATACATCTTTTCCTCCGGCAGGGCATCTGCCCTCCGGCGGGTATTTTTTCGATACGATTTCCAGGGGGCATGACTTTGATGAAGATAACCCAAGACCGGAAGATAACCTGGAGGAGTTTGGCGAAATTAGTGAACAGGACCTGGAGTATATCAGAATCCGTGCAAAAGAGGCAGCAGAAAGCGGATATGGCGTAATCGGATCATTTGGAGGAACGGCAATCGGGGATATTGCCATGGTTCCGGGGGGCATGTTAAAAGCCCCGAAAGGTTTAAGGGATATCACGGAATGGTATATGGCGACCCTTGCCAACCAGGATTATCTGCATCAGATCTTTTCAGCCCAGGTAGATATTGCCCTGAAAAATTTGGAAAAAATAAAGGACGCTGTAGGAGATACGGTACAGGCGGCATTTGTGTGCGGTACTGATTTTGGAACGCAAAACGGACCATTTTGCTCTAATGAAGTATTCCGTGAACTATATATGCCTTATTATAAAAAAATTAACGAATGGATACACAGCCATACGAATTGGAAAACGTTTAAACATTCCTGTGGTTCAATTATGCCAATTATACCCGATATTATTGAATCGGGATTTGACATATTGAATCCGGTACAGTGGACAGCCGAAAACATGGACCCGGTTCAGCTGAAAAAGGAGTACGGGAAAGACCTGGTATTTTGGGGCGGCGGTGTGAATACACAAAAGACATTTCCCTTTGGAAAACCAGCAGAAGTGCGGGAGGAAGTGCTGAAAATGTGTGATATCTTCTCAAAAGACGGAGGATTTGTCTTTAACACCATCCATAATATTCAGGCGCTGACCCCGGTTGAAAATCTGGTGGCGCTTATAGAAGCAGTAAAAGAGTTTAATTCATAAGTCTTATTCATTATTTAAGAATGAGAGGGCAGCATTAAGAAGTAATGGATAAGTTACAAAAGGAGCCGGTCACAGGTGATGAAATTATCATGTGGCCGGCTCCTTTTGTAAATGGGATAATGGATAAAATAACCGGATGTCCGCGGCGGATTAAACATATGGACGAAATTCTCAGCCCTCTTATGAAATAAAAAGTATCCTCCATACATGCCCAATTGTGAAAAAAAGGAAAAACACAGCGATAATTCCGAAATGTACAAAGAAAAATATACAACATACCGATAAGTAAAAGACAAAGTACAATAATATAGTTAAAATATACCTTAGATAAAGGAAATGTGAAGATAAAGACCACATTATAGACAAAATAAAACGTAAATAATATAAAAAGTAAAAAACCAGGTTCACGGATGATTGTTCCTTATTGTGAAATGATTGGTGGAAAGAGAGGGAATATGGACAATTTGGAACAAAGTGTTATGGAGATTTTGGCAAAGGACTCCTGTGATATACAGATACGTAATTCGGGGATTTTCCGTTTCCCGTCAGCGTATCGGTTTAAAGACCACAACCATAAAGAAATAGAAATAAACTGTATAAAATCCGGTCACTGCATTATGGGCGTGGAAGGACAGTATTTTCCGCTGAAGGAGGGGGACTGCATGGTGGTCTATCCGGGTGTGGCGCACAGTTTTATTGTAGATACCAGGGAAAAGTGCAGTATTGCCCAATTGGAGTTTTGCGTACAGGCACCGGAGACACTGCAAAGTATACTGAGTTTTTTATGCCAGGAGCCAAGATACCATAAGCTGGCTAATTGTGAAATGGCATGCTGTATGCTGGAGAGCTTGTGTAAGATTTACAGGGCAAAGAAAGAAGAAGAACATAAAAATATTCAAATGAAGCTGTCTATATTCCAATTATTCATAGAGCTGTCTGATAAAATCACAGAGAAGCTGCAACAGCAGGAACGGCATAGCAAAGCCGGTAAGATGGCTGACATTATCCGCTACATTAATGAAAATTATGAGATGGATATTAATAAGGAAAAGCTTGCGGAAATGTTTGGAATCAGTTCAAGGTATATCCGTAAGTGTTTTGCAGAGGAGACAGGAATCAGCTGTCAGCATTATATTAATACTCTGCGGATTGAAAAGGCAAAGGAGCTTTTATGGTTTACATCCTATACGGTAACGGAGATCGCACTGAAGGCTGGATTTAACAGTGCACAGTATTTTTGCAGGGTATTCCAGCAGTACATGGAGATGTCTCCGATCGAGTACCGGAATTTGTGGCAGGGAAGTAAGGCAGAAGAGCTTTGCACTATAGAAACATAGAAGGAGGATGAATGATGGGAAGTGTATTGGAGTTTGCACACATATCCAAATATTTTCCGGGAGTAAAAGCGCTGGATGATATTTGCTTTCGGGCATATGGAGGTGAAGTGCTGGCCTTTCTTGGGGAAAATGGTGCCGGAAAATCAACATTGCTAAAGGTACTGAATGGTGATTACCAGCCAAATGCGGGAAAGTACCTTCTGGATGGAGAAGAAAAAAATTTTAAGTCCCCCCACGAGGCAATTGAAGAAGGAATCAGCGTCATTTACCAGGAAAGGCAGATTTTGCTGGAACTGTCTGTTGCAGAAAATATTTATCTGGGAAGAATGCCTGTTAATAAGCTGGGAGTTATTAATGTGAGGCAGGCAAATGAGATGGCTCAGAAAATTATTGAAGAATTTGGACTTCCGATTAGAGCCAATGAAAAGGTAAAGGATTTGAGCATTGCCTATCAGCAGATGGTGGAAATTATGAAGGCTTACAGTAGAAAAAATTTGAAAGTAATCTGTTTTGATGAACCCACTGCCAGTTTAAGCGATTCGGAAATCGACAGCTTGTTTGGAATTATTGAAAAGTTGAAAAAAGAACAGAAAATTGTTATTTATGTGTCCCACAGAATGAATGAAATTCAGAGGATTACAGATAAAGTGGCAATTTTTAAAGACGGCAGGTATGTTGATACGGTTAAAACCGGCGTGGTCTCGGAAAAAGAGATGATCCGCATGATGGTGGGAAGAGACCTGGGAAATATCTATGAGAGCCTGGATCGCAGCAAAAAAATAGGCGACGTGCTTTTAGAAGTAAAAGGCGTTGAATCTGATTATGTAAAGCCGGTATCTTTTGTCCTTCGTAAAGGAGAGGTGCTTGGATTTTCAGGACTGGTAGGAGCCGGTCGGACAGAAGTGATGCGCGCCATAATTGGAGCAGATAAACTTCAGGGTGGAGAGGTGTTTCTGGAAGGGAAAAAAATTACTAACCGTTCCCCGAAAGAAGCAATGAAAAATGGCATCGTACTGGTACCGGAAGACAGAAAGATGCAGGGAATTCTATCGAATCTCAGTGTATCAGGCAATATCAATGTTTCATTAATGGATAAAAACTCTAATAAATTCGGTATTATTGACAAGAAAAAAGAAGAAGAAGAGGCAAAAAAAGGAATAGAGTCCTTTAAGATAAAGACGCCTTCACCAGACAAAAAGATTGTTGAGTTATCTGGTGGTAATCAGCAGAAATGTATCGTAGCAAGGTGGATCACCACAAATCCTAAGGTGCTTATTCTGGATGAGCCTACAAAAGGGATTGATGTTGGTGCAAAGTCTGAATTTTATCAGATGATCTGTGAATTTGCAAAGCAGGGACTGGGCGTTATTCTAATCTCATCAGAGCTGCCGGAAGTTATCGGACTCTCAGACCGCATTATCGTTATGCGCGGTCTGAAAATATCAGGCGAGATTATGAGAGAAGAAGCTACAGAGGACAGGCTCTTAAGTTTGGGGATGATAGGAGAGGAAACAGAATGAAAAATACAGAGAAAAAAGGAACAAGTCAAAGAAATGAAAGTAAAATAAAAGCCGTTGCCGCTTATATTGGAGGCGACAAGCTGGTTCTGCTTGGGGCAATTATAGTGGTATTTGCACTGTTTACATCAATTAATAAAAACTTTCTGACAATACAGAATATGATTAATCTTTTGGTGGCAGCATCTCTGGTTGGTATGGTAGCAGTAGGGCACACCTATTTAATCATAGCTGGACAAAATGACCTGTCGCCGGGATCACTGGCTGCATTTTCCGGTGTTATGGTTGCCCTGCTGGTGGCAAATGGAACACCCATAGTGCTTGCAATTATTCTGACGCTGGCAGCATCAGTAGTGGTTGGATTGTTCAATGCATGGATGGTAAATAAGATTAAACTGGAAGCTTTTATAGCAACGTTAGTAACGCAGTCCATTGTACGCGGGTTTGCATTTATTATCTGTAATGGAAAGCCTGTGGGAATCTCTGATGTAGGATTTTTGAAGCTTGGAAAACTTCGTATTTTAGATATTCCATTAGCAGTCTGGGTGATGATTATCTGTATTATTGTATTTGGATTTATTCTTCAGAAGACGAAATTTGGACGCAGCATCTATGCAATAGGTGGAAATAAGGAAGCTGCAAGGCTTGCGGGGCTGAATCCGGAAAAAATTGTTACATGTAGTTTCATTATGATGGGCGTGCTCTGCGCTATGGGCGGAATCCTGTTCTCGGCAAGAATGAATGCGGGACAGCCATCCGCAAATGTAAATCTGGAGTTTGATGCCATTACGGCAGTTGTATTAGGCGGGGTATCATTTACCGGTGGAGTTGGAAGCATGGGAGGCACCGTGCTTGGCGTCATTTTAATTCAGGCATTTAATACAGGGCTTATTATGGTTAATGTGCCTACGTTCTGGCAGTATGTAGCCCGTGGATCCTTGCTTTTGTTTGCACTGGCGTCTGACTATATTCGAAAAGAAAAGAGAAACAAAGAACTTCTGGCAGCAAGTATGCGAAATGCAGAATAACAGGAACCATTCACACACAAGTGTGTTTTGGATACATATGTAAAAAGTTCTAAGGATCAGATGCATTAATACCATGGGGTGATCCGGGAATTTTTCATATCTATTAAAAGGAGGAAAATCATGAAAGCAAAAAAATTATCAGCTTTATTAATGACAGTAGTACTGGGGGCAGCAGCATTGACAGGATGCAGTACACAAACCGGTGAAACGGCAAAAGAGACAACCAAAGAAACAACAAAAGAAACAACAGAAACACCAAAGGATACAGGAAGTGATGCAGCGGGTGAGACAACAAAGGAGACGTCAAAGGATGAAGGCACTAGCGAAGCTGCCGCAAAGACGGACTCAGATGATAAGTTATTAGTTTATGGTATCTACAAAGCGGGTGACCAGACCTGGTTTATTGATGAAGGAGAAGCTGCGAAAAAAGCGGTGGAAGCAGCCGGCGGGGAATTTGTATATGTTGACGCAAAAATGAATCCGGAGGAATACTTAAAAGCAATTGATAATGCAATTGCAAACCAGGCAGATGGCATTGTAACCTGTATTCCGGATCAGACTATGTCCCAGGCAGTAATTGACAAATGTACAGAGGCAAATATTCCCGTTGTTGCGGCAGATGATGCGCTGCAGGACGCAAATGGGGAAAAACTGGCACCTTGGGTAGGCATTAATGCTTATGTAATCGGAGAAGCAAATGGTGAGTGGCTGGCAAACTATGTGAAAGAAAATAATCTGGCGGCAGATGAAGAAGTGGGAATGCTGCTGATGACTATGGATACGGTATCCAGTTGTGTGCCCCGTGCAGAAGGCGAATATGATAAGTTTACCGAGCTGGTTCCGGAATTTGATACTGCCAAGATCTATCGTGCGGATTATGACGGAACAACAGACAAAGGAAATACAGCAGCGGCAGCAGTGATCACCGCACACCCGGAAATTAAAAAATGGCTGGTTACAGGTGCTAATGAAGAAGGCGTTATCGGTGCGGCAAGAGCATTAGAGAGCGCAGGACTGGATAAGGATGCCTGTGCAGTAGGCCTGGGTGCATATATGGCTAAAGATGAATTTAAGAAAGAAGGCGGCTCCTGTGTGGTAGCATCGGCATATTTTTCTGCAGATTCTGTAGGCGCGGGTTCCGTTGATGTTCTGATGGGACTGATTGAAGGCAAGGAAGTTCCACAGGAAACAGCAGTAGATGCAGTGGTTGTAACTGCCGATACATATGAAGAAGTTATGGGTGAAGCAGCAAAATAAAAGGCATTATGAAGGAGCAGGCATAAGATGACAAACAGAGAGAATTTCCTGTCGCTGATCAGGCGGCAGGGATATGAATGGATTCCGGTAGAGTTTGTACTTTCCCCTCATCAGCAGCAGGTATGCAAAGAGCAGCTTGGAGCAGATGACTACGAAGAGTATTTCCGGTTTCCCTGGCGCAGGGTGGAAGACTTGCGCCTTCAGAATCATGACACAGAAAAATACCGTTCTTATTATCAGACTCCGCTGGCTGAGGGGGCAGATATAGATATCTGGGGCGTGGGACACGAGAAGTCTCCCAACAGCATGCATATGACTTATATGAGAAATCCTCTTGAGCATATGGAAACCCTGGAAGAGGTGAAGGAATATCCATATCCGGATTTTGCAGGTGCAGACGGCTCCCACCAGGCGGAGCAGGTAAGGCAGATTAAGGATAGAGACCTGATTGCGGTTGGAGACATGCAGATGACTATCTGGGAATGTGCCTGGTATATGAGAAGCATGGAAGAGTTATTCTGCGATATGATGGAAGAGAACGATATAGCAGAGTTTCTCTTTGACAAGGCAGCAGAGCAATCCACCATACGGGCAATTGCCTATGCAAAAGCCGGCGTGGATGTGCTGTTTATCGGGGATGATATCGGCATGCAGCATACCCTTATGATGAGCGAGGAGCTTTACTGCAGATGGATTAAGCCAAGGCTGGCTGCACTGATTCGGGATGTGAAAGCTGTGAATCCTGATATTGTAATCTTCTATCATTCCTGTGGATTTATCGAGCCGCTGATCCCGCATTTAATAGAAGCGGGGGTAGAAGTGCTCAACCCAATCCAGAGTGAATGTATGGAATTCGCAAAGATCTATGAAAAATATGGTGACCGGATTTCTTTTCACGGCACAATCGGAACGCAGACGGTAATGCCCTGCGGAACTCCACGTGAAGTAAAGGAGGCAGTGTGGAACAATCTGGATATTGCTGGGGAAAAGGGCGGGCTGTTTGTGGCACCAACCCATATGCTGGAACCGGAGGTACCTTTGGAAAATATTCTGGCTTATGTGGAAGCGTGCAGGACTTACCAGCGCTAAAGCAGTAATTAAGTAAATAATAATACTGGCATTTTTCAAATATGCTCCGGGGAAGGGAGAAGATATAATGAGAAATAGAAAAAGATGGGTAAGCATGGCTTTGGCGGGGGTCATGGTATTTCAGATGAACGGAATCCTTGCTTTTGCAGAAGAAACAGGGGTGGATGTTCAGACAGAAGATGTCCGGGATGGCGATATTCTGACTGAGGATGTCTGGAATGCAAACATTCGAACTGCAGATACACAGAAAGCAGATAAACAGGAGGCAGTGGAAATCGAGATCGGAAGTGAGGTCTGGAATACACCGGTAATTCCCGATGCTGCTAAGTATATAAAGGGGGTTGGACAGACTGAGATCAGCTTAAATGAGACAACAGGTGACGGAACCTGGAGATATCTGTTTGATATTCCGGATTATACTCAGGCTGGCGGCATTGCTGCACCGGATGCAGAAAATCAAGATTTTGATTTTGGCAAATGGCAGGCTAGGGACTGGCAAGATATAAAAGTGCCTGGAGAACCTCTTATGCAGGGCTTTGATATTCTGACAAACAATGAGTATTATTACCAAAGGGAAGTTACCGTACCGGAAGACTTTGCGGGCAACCGGGTATTGGTAAGGTTTGATGGTGTCTATAGCAATGCACGGGTGTGGATTAACGGCAAATACATCCGTACCCATGTGGGAGGATTTACCACCTGGGACTGTGACCTTACCGCTTATGCCGCTCCGGGAGAAACGGTGACCATGACAGTTGGGGTTGCAGAGTTATACAGCACGACAAAGGGAATCTGGAATCCGGAGGGAAAACCGGTGAACAATCCGGCCAATGCCACGGAGTATGCCCATCATAACATGGGTGGGATTAACAGGGATGTCAGCCTTGTAGCTGTACCCTATGACAGCATTGCACGTACCTACGTAAATACAGACTTTGATGAGACATTTACGGATGCAGACCTGGAAGTAACAGCTCAGCTTGATATGGTTTCCGCAGAAGGAGAACTTCTCGTTGAACTGCTGGACGGGGATCAAGTGGTTACTTCAGGGGGGATAAGCTTTAACAGAAATACAGAATCTCTGAAGAATTTACCTGAGCTTGTGGAAGAAGCAAGTGCTTTGTTAAGGGAAAACAGAGATAACATCTATGAAGGAAATACCGGCAAGACAGGACAGTATTCTAAAACCGCATATGAAAATATGCAGAAAGAGCGGGATAGTGCGCTGCAGGTACTGGCTGATTCAGGTGAGCTGACAGCAGCTAAAAAACTTACGCTCCCGGTTACGGCACCAAAGCAGTGGGATGCAGAACATCCGAATCTGTATACTCTGCGAACAACCTTGATGGTGGATGGGGAGGCTGTACAGGTCAATGAGGAAAAGGTAGGCTTTCGTGAAATTCATTACGGAGGTGCAGACGGAACGGATACCAATAAAGTTTATGTAAACGGAAAAGAAGTAAAACTGCGGGGTACCTGCCGCCATGATGTATCAGATGACCTGGGGCGTTCTATGACCAGGGAAGAAAGTTATGCAGAAATTGCAGCCTATAAGAATGCAAATATAAACCATATACGTACTTCTCATTATCCGGCATCAGAGGATCTGCTGGATGCATGCGATGAAATGGGTATATATGTGGAACAGGAGACAGCAGTCTGCTTCCAGGGACCATGGGCAGATGTGAGCAGTAAGTATGAAGATTTTCTTCCTCAGTTTACAGAGATGATAGAACGTGACCGCAACAGGCCATCTATTCTTATCTGGTCCCTCGGAAATGAATCCAATTACAGTAAAGTTGCCGCACAGTCCGGTGGAAATGCTTTCCAGGATGAAAGAGAATATCTAAGAGATGTGGACACCACACGTCCATGTGTATTCAGCTTCCCGGATACGGGTGAACCCGATGGCTTTGCAGATATCTACAGCGCCCACTATGCCAATGTAACAGGGGGAATGGGAAACAGCAGCAAGCCCGTTATACACGATGAATATGCACATATTGCCTGTTATAACCTGGATGAACTGCAAAGGGATGTTAATGTCCGCAATTTCTGGGGAGAAAGTGTAAAAAAAGGCTGGGAAAATATATTTACCAGTGACGGTGCCCTGGGCGGAGCATTGTGGGGCGGAATCGATGATGTATTCTACATCCCGGAAGGAACCACAGAGCGCTGGCAGTCCCATTCGGATGGGCAGACGGCAGGTTATGGAGAATGGGGAAGCGTTCTGGATGCTTACTTAAGAGAAAAGCCGGAGGCATATCTCACCAAAAAAGCTTATTCACCTGTGCGGGTGGATGAAGAAGCATGTTACATATCAGATGGTACCATGTATATTCCGATGAAGAACTGGTTTGACCATACGGATACGAATGAATTAAAACTGGAGTATATCATTGGAGGAGAGCAGCAGGAAATCATGGTTGCGGAAAGTATCGCACCTCACAGTGATGGCGTAATTACCATAAATGGCATATCTCAGAATGCAGAAAACGTAAATCTGAAATTTTATACACCGGATGGAATCATGGTGGATGAAACCAATGTGGCATTAACCTCAAAGCAGTACAGCTTTACACCGGCAGCAGACCAGGCTCCGTCCATTGAGGATAAAGACCGGGAAGTGATTGTAAAAGGGGATGACTTCTCTGTTACTTTCAGTAAGGAAAGCGGCATGATTGTAAGCGGACAGTTTCGGGATGAAGTCATGGTGACAGGCGGTCCATACCTTCATGTAACCGGCATGAGCCTGGGGGCGTGGAATCTGGAAAAAACCGAAGGAATTACGGCTGTGACAGAGGATCAGTACGCAGTGGTGACCGTAAATGGCGCATATGACAATGGCCAGGGTGTGCGCTTTGATATGAAGATATCCGGAAATGGAATCATAACCACGGACTATACGCTGACAACGGCACCGAAAGTAACGAGCGGGTTAAGGGAAGTCGGGATCAGCTACGACATATCCAAAGACACAGAAAGCGTAAGCTGGTTGAGAGACGGATTATACACAGCGTATCCGCAAGACCATATCGGGCGGAATAAAGGTGTGGCATTAAAGGTGAGGGAAGGATCAGATGTGACACCGGACCAGTATGGAGTGGAGCCTCAGTGGCCCTGGAAAGATGATATGAAGAATTACTTCGTATATTCTACCGATGATCCCAATAATGGACTGGTAACCAATGATTTTAAAACCATGCGGGAAAATGTGTGGTTCTATGATGTGAATTATGGATTAGATGCAGATTCGCCCCGGATCAGCGTGGAAGCTCCCGACGCAGACGTGGCAGCGCGTGTGGCAATGACCTACGACCTGGGTTATGTAGATGACAGGGATGCTGCGGTAAAATATACCGGTGGCTGGGCTCCTTATGATTCTAATTCGGATTATGCAGGGACAGAAACATACAGTACTAAATTAGGGGATACCTGTGAATTTACATTTACGGGAACCGGTGTGCGCTATATCGGTTCAAAGCAAAAGAACACAGGACTTGTAAAAGTATATGTGGACGGAGTTTTCAAGGAAGAAATTGATACCTACAGCAATCTGGGAAGTGACTTAAAGCAGGCGGTTATTTACAGTATAGAGGGTCTGGAAAACGGGGAGCATACCATCAGACTGGAGACAGCAGGCGGAAAAGCTAATTGTATCGTTGTAGATGCTTTTGAAGTGCTGAAGCAGGAAGGAAGCAACGCTACGGAAAAGGCACAGCTTATTATTAATAACCAATGGTATTATCCGAACTTGGGATGGGGCAATTATACCGGAATCCAGGGAAGATTGTCAAATGGATCAACAGGTTCAGGAACTATTCGTCTGACAAATGAAAATAATATGACGGAAGAAACCATTACTTCACTGGGAAATGTAAAAATCTCAGAAGTCAGTGATGAAGAACTTAAAGTCTCCTATCACGTGCAGAATCCGGATGAAACTACAGAAGTAAAACTCCAGTGGTACCGGGTGGCAGCAGGCGATCCGGACAGTAAGGCCCAGGCCATAGAAGGTGCTCAGAATGAGACGCTGAACATAAAGGGACTGGAAGCAAACAAGGTTTATTGTTCTGCGGTACTGATTATAGACGGAAAAGAGAGACAGACCGTAAAGAGCAATGGGATAGAAATTGGGCAGGATTCCTATCGGTACTATGATATCTTAGATGATGCTAAGGAATTTGTTTTTACCGGAACTAAAGGAACCGATTATAAAACAGATAAAGATAAATCCTGGACCGCAAATGCTTATGGTAAGTCAGTTACCTATCTTATGGACACAAAAAATGAGGCTGGGGTATCCTTCCAATTTGCAGGCAGCGGAATTCGCTGGGTAGGTGCAAAAGAAAACAACCAGGGAATAGCAGAAGTTGCAATTGATGGCGGAGCACCGGTGGAGATTGATTTATATGATGCAGATTCCACTACCGGCAGCCAGGTTAATGAAGTGTTGTTTGAACAGGTATGGGATGAACCGGGGGAACACGAAATTACAATTTTCCGTACAGGTAGAAAAAATGAACAATCATTAGCTGCAAATGTCAGCCTGGATGCATTTATTGTCATTCAGGATGTAAGTGAAGACGTCAGAATCAGCGATGTAACCGTAAGCGAAAAGGAAGATGGCAGCTTAACCGCAGATTGTATTGTTACCAATGGGTCACAGGAAGATCTTCTTTATCAGTGGTATGCAGCGGAGGCATACAGCGCAGCTGGATACAACAAAGAGACCTATGAGCCTATAGAAGGGGCGGCTGGAAAAGATTATACACCGTCAGTTACAGATGCTGGGAAGCTGCTGCTCTGTGATGTACAAAGTGCAGACGGCAAGACGGCTGTTCGGAGTACAAATGAAGTCCTGGTAAAAGCGCTCATGATTGATGATACAGATGAATCCATCCAGTATCCGGAGGGAAGCCTTCAGGATACAGCAGATGCACCGTATCTGGCAGGAAATAAGCCATATAACAATACCATTACTTATTTTAAAGACGGAGATGTAAAATTGTTCTTTAATGGAACTGGCATCGTTTGGCTGTCTGGCTATGATCAGACACTGAGAAAGGCAGTCGTTAGTATTGACGGCGGCAGCCCGGAACCGGTGGAAATACGCGCAGCACAAGGTGGAGGATGGGACTTCAACCAGTATAAGGTATACGGAGTTTCCGGGTTAGAACCAGGAGAGCACAGCATTACTATAACAGCTGGGGAAGCGGGAATCTATAATAATGCAGATGCATTTATGGTATTAAATCCGGGAGAAATACAGCCGGAGATCAGACATAATTCAGAGGATGGACAGGAACCGGGACTGCAGACAGAGACTGAGCCGAAGAAAAAGATGGAATCTGAGCCGGAAGAAGCAGACAATTCCGTTATGGAACTGACAGGAGCAGTAAAAAAGGCAGGAACTGCAGTGACAGATCAGCCGGATATGATAATGACCGGAGCAGGAAAGAATGCGGAAACGGTTGTGGACGGTCAGGGAGTTATGGCATTGACCGGCGCAGGGAATAAATCCGGTGAGGAAGACGTTGATAATGCAATAATCAAATTAACCAGGGCAATTGCGGACTTCAAAGCATCCCGCATCGAGAAAGAACCTGTTGATAAGTCAAAGCTTACTGCGCTCATAAATAGTGTAAATGGAAAATATAATGAAAAATTATATACGCCGGAGAGCTGGAAAGTGTTTATTCAGGCTCTGAATGCAGCAAAAGGTGTAAATACTAATGAAAATGCGGTTCAGTCGGATGTAAACAGTGCAGTATCTGCGCTAGAGGCTGCAATCAGAGGATTAAAGGCAGCCCAGGTAAAACCGGTACCTGTAGACAAAACGGCATTAAAGAATTTATATCAATCCTGTGTATCACTAAAAAAAGCGGATTACACGGCATCTACCTGGTCCGTTTTGGAAGCAGCTATGAAAAATGCATCGGCAGTAATAAATAATACCAATGCAACAAAAGAAATGGCAGATCAGGCGTATAGTGTTCTGAATAAGGCAAAGAGTGGGCTTACGAAAATACCGGCACTGCCCAAAACAGGAAGTACCTATCAGACAAGAGGACTGCGTTATAAAGTAACGGCTTCAACGAGCAGAACCAAATCAGTAATGTTGGTAAGGCCAGCGAAGAAAACATACAGATCTATAACGATTCCATCTACTGTAAAAATTAAAGGATATACCTACAAGGTAACCCAAATTGCAGATAATGCTTTCCGGAAAAATACAAAACTGGAGAAGATTACAATCGGAAGCAATATAACAAAGATAGGTAAAGAAAGCTTTGCAGGATGTAAAAAGCTGAAAACCGTTATGCTGAAATCCAAGTCAGTAAAAAGCATTGGCAAGTATGCCTTTAAGAACATATCATCCAAAGCCAAAATCTATGTTCCAAAGAAAAAATATTCAACCTATAAAAAACTGCTGTCAAGAGCCAAACTCAGCAGTAAAGTAAAAATTATTAAAAAAT
>UQCR01000083.1 GCA_900539655.1 uncultured Robinsoniella sp. | reverse complement strand
CTTCTCTTTCCGTACACTACCTATCATATACAAAGCGTCTTCCTCAGCTAAACCCCAATATAAGTCATATAATAGAACCCTATAAAACGTTCGCTGTAGTACTAGTAGCGAAAGTCCTCCTTCATAACCTTAAACCAGGGATTATAATACACTCCGAACTGCCGCCTGGCATCCATTATTCTTCTGTCCGCATCTGCAATGACATTCGCCCCCACATGTCCGAAACTAAAGCCGTCAAAGTGCATGGTGGTAAGCTTATCCAGACTCTCCATCCATAGTTTTGCATCAGACCCAATCTGCTCACTATAGCCGCCCCAAATTGTATCCCCTGCAATTAAAAATTGATAACCTCCACAATCCATGGCATAGCAGACGCTCCCCCTGGTATGTCCTGGCGTATGTATCACACACATTGAAATCTGGTTACCAAAGTTAATCAGCTCACCATCCTTTACAAATCCATCCACGTTGCACGCCGGGAACGGATTTCCGTAAAGTAATTCTGCTGTGGTCAGAACAGGGTCACCTGTTTCCACCTGCCAGGCATCTGCTTCATGTATCATTAGACGGCATCTGTATTTTTTCTGAAATAATGCCGCCGCTCCAACATGGTCATAATGTCCGTGAGTTCCATAAATACAACGAATTTCGCCCGGGTCAAATCCAAGTGATCTAATATTTTCAACAACCTGAGCAAATCCATTTGGTGTACCGCAGTCCAGTAGATAAAGGCCAGAATCCCCTTCAATCAGATATGCTGTAGCATCAAAGGGATGTGACAGAGATACGCCTGCCACCATATAAAGATGATTCATTAGTTTCATTGGTTCGTCTCCTTATTTAAATTAAAAACAGAATATAAATTTCTTTCCATAACGTCATTCATCTCATTCACATTATAGTCATTTTATTATCATTTAATTTTCATATTATTATCATTTTAACTTTAATCACATTTAATATCAAGCTTTATTTTATATATTTATCATTTCCTTTCATTTTTAAGTCATTTTATTATCATGTCGTAGATTTCTGTTTCTCTTACATCTTTTTACCATAATATTATAATTTTAATCAGTAAAAAGGCGGTTACCTATTAAAGAAATTATAGATAACCACCTTTTTTTGATAAATGCCCTCATTCAGATTTTCCAAACCTCCTGGCATACACACCCTGCGCTTCACTCAACTTAAAAAGCCCGGCGGGACGGTTCTCCAGACTACATGCTCACATAATCATAAGAATTGTCATCGCAGCTTATGTTGAATTTCATCGTCTTAAGATCAGCATCCAGTACCGCTCTGCATCCATTGCTTTCCCTTATAATTCTCAATCTGGAATCTTCCGTGTCTTCTAATATAAATGCATTATCAAATGCTTTGTATTCATTTCTGATGCGCATAAGCCTGCACAATTCTTTTACAACCGGCTTTTGCACCTCTTTCTCCACTTCAGAAACTGTATAGTTATGCCTGCTGATATTTCTTGGGAAATCTGTTTTATTCATTAATTCGTAATCATTCGCTCCTGCCAGCAGCCCCATATAGTAGATTTGCGGGATGCCTGGTGCAAAGAACTGAATAGCCCTCGCCAGCAGATAGGCATCATCTTTACAATCCAGTGCAGAATAATAAGTGCAGTTAATCTGGTATACAACAGGTTTCTCATTTGCTTTAGCCGAGAAATCCATTTTAAAATTAGCACCGAACATTTCAGTTGTTTTGATTACCTGCTCCAACTCTTCGCTGGTCAATAAGTCTTCCACATCCACCGTCCCGATTCCATCGTGAGTATCCAGCGTAGTATACTGGTTACGGGGACAGATATCAAACCATTGTTTTAACCGCTTTGCACTGCCTGTATAGAGAGTATGCAGTAACAGAACCGGCAGGGCAAAGTCATAAACAGCATATCCTTTTTCAGCAATCTTCATCTGCACTTTATAGTGGTCATGTATTTCAGGAAGCATGGGAATCTGCTTTTCGTCCAGAATCCTTTGTACCCGTTCCATAAGTTCCCACATCTCTGGCTCAATAAAAAAACAGGAAGTCTTATATTTTTTCGTGGCAAATGCAAATGCATCCAGGCGAATCAAAGAACCACCGTTATTCATCAGAAAACGAAGGGAGCGCTGAATAAATTCCCAGGTAACAGGGGATTCCATATTTAAATCCATTTGCTCTTCGCTGAAAGTACACCAGATTTTTTCATGGGTTCCGTCATGAAAAGCAATGTCCTCGCAGGGAGCATGGTTTTTCCTTTTATTCAGCATTGCAACATCTTCGGGCGAAGGTTCGCCCCCCGGCCAAAATTCACTGAAACGAATAAACATATCCTTATATTGCGATTTATCATGTTTTTCTACAAAATCCCGGAACTCAGCGGATTGTCTGGATAAATGGTTAATCATAAAATCAAACATTAGCTCATAATGCTCCGACAATGCATGAATATCATCCCAAGTGCCAAATGCCGGATCCACTTCCTCGTAGGTAGTAGGTGCGAATCCTCTGTCCCCGGTGGAAGGAAAAAACGGCAGAATATGAACCGCGCCTATTTCTCTGGAAAAGTATTTATCCAGCATCTCTTTTAATTCTTTTAAATTCTTACCAAAGCTGTCCGCATAGGTAATCAGCATTATTTTATTATTCATTTTTATACCCATTGCATATAGCAGACGGACTGCTATACTGCCACATAATATGCAGCCTGACTGCAAGTGGCTTCCTTTCTTCTTTCTTCCAAGCCTAACCGGGAATCATTTGGGGCTCACCCAATATCCTTGACATAATGATAGTCTTTGCTATACTTTCCAAAACTTCCATTTTATTATAAGCATCTGTCAGATCTTTTCCATAGGTTAAAGCTCCATGGTTTTTAAGCAGAACCGCATTAGATAAAGGCACATGGGGCCTGATCGCCTCTGCCAGAGCCTGCGTACCTGGCGGCGCGTATTCTGCGAGTGCAATGTCAGGCAGCATCATTCTGGTTTCTATCAGATAATTATCGGGAATGTTTATTCCTGCAAGGGCAAACGCGGTTGCGTATACCGGGTGTGTATGTATCACTGCATTTACATCCGGCCTCATCTGATAGATCAGTTGATGCATCGGATATTCTTTTGATGCACGTCCGTTTCCTTCTACAGTGTTTCCTGACAAATCCAGTACCATTATATTTTCCGGTAGCAATAATCCTTTATTCATCCCTGAAGGTGTGAGTAATATATGGTCTTTGGATACCTTGCTGCTGATATTTCCGTCACAAGCAGTTACTAATTGACGCTGATAGAGCATATGGCAGATATCTGCCAATGCATTTTTTTCTTCTGAATACACAATATTCCTCCCTCCGTCTCCAGAGCCTAAATTTAAGCATCCTCTGTTTGAATCATCAATACTACACTTCCCGTTTCCTCCGCGCAATCAATCTGATACATATATCCCTTACGTTCCAGTTCACCCGTTTTGTCTTTTCCATTTAGCAGAACTTTTTCTATTATTTTTTCCGAATAAAACGCAGCTTTTCCACCCTGTTTTAAGATTGCTATTGCCGTATGTGTCTCATGCTTCACTTCTACTATTGGGTGAAAGCTAATATATTTATCTAATAGTCCGCAGAAAATAACATCCTCCTGATATGGCAGTATCAGGTAAAATGCTGCACCATCTGTTTCCACGGATATTTCTGTTTTCTGCTCTCTCTCCATTAACATGGCTTTTTCATGGAAGTAATCATATACCAGGAACCGTTTTCCCTTAAGATCATAGATATCCGATGGTGATATTGTACCTATCTGTCTGCCGGAGGCGATATTAAATGCTGCAATCACTCCTGCTTTGGTCACTTCCCCGCATCCTGCCACATTGGTAAGCTTACAGAGTCCTGACTTTTGTGGATTTATAAAGATACAATCCGGTGATGGTTTGGCACCCCGGTCCATTCGTAATATTCTGCCATCCTGATACACTAATGGCTCTACTGCTTTTTTATCCGTTTCCCCAATACGATCACTGAAATATACAGGGCCTCCGCTGACTGCCCTTAATAAACCATGCTTCCCTGCATCTTTATGGGAAGTCCAGAACATATCCCAGTCCAGATAATATAACTCATCATGATATAACGCATTGTATGCATTTTGCAGTAGGTGCTCCTTAAACCCATCTCCCTTGTCAGGAACAAAATCATCACTGTTGCGGGATATTGCAGATCCCTGCCGGCCTAAGATATTTTCCATTGCCATCCCCATACAGTTAATCAGTCTTCCTCCCATATATGCCGCTGCTGCTCCTTCCAGTGCCATATGCATCTGTGCTGCTGCCTCAGGAACTGGTTTGCTATTTTCATAATAATTCTTGACGGCACTTTGCCCGTCTACCTTTACAAAATCAATACCGTCCCTCCGAAGAAGTTCATACCAATCCCGGAAGAACCCATATCCCCGCTCCGCTTCCGGATATGGCAGCAGTTTTCCATTTGCAGTAACAAACAAATTCTCCTTTTCTTCCTCTGCAGCAGGGCTTCCCGGCTCAATGCCTCCCCAGTAGCCCCCAAAGGCATGCCAGACACCAAACCATTTAATATCAGTGCTGCTTTTGACTTCAGACGTCATTTCTAAAAATCCCCGGGGGAATTTCTCTGTCTCCGGTGCCAGACTGTAAAGCCGCTGGTCATGGACAGCCAGCCACCCGTCATCCATCAGCATCCATCTTGCCGGAACATTTTTTTCTTTTAACTCTTTTGCCTTTTCCTTTACTTTCTCCTCAGAAATATCTGTATAGAAAGCATCCCAGCTGCACCATCCCAGGTACTCAAACATCTCCGGATAATCTTTATGTGACTTATCCGGTATTCCCTTTAATTTTACAACTTCATGGAATGCGCAGTTTATTGCAGAATAAAGTTCCTGCTCCACTGTCATCAGAAATACCGGTTCACACAACTGATTTATTCCAGCCATATAGGCTGTCATCGTCAATGTGAGAATACCATTCTTTTCTCCCTTTGCGTATGTTTTATAATGGGTTCCTGAGAGAGGAAGCAGATATCCTGCCCCATCTTCATATTCCATAAACAGGGATTGGGTTCTGTCCGGAATTCTACCAATATCATCTGTGAATTCCGGTCTGGTCCACCAGTCACGGTGCAGATACAGGGCTGTGACATTCCTGGGATTCTGCTCTAACTCTATTTCCAATGCAACCGGCTCAGAAAGATCCAGGTTATCATTTTCCCGAAAAGGCTGATTCACCAGTTCAAGGTTCAAAAAGCCTGATAAAACTTTCCCCCTCTTTTGAATTGTAACCTCAGCCTTCCCTTTTTCTTCTTCAAATAAATAGATCTGCTTTCCATCCCGTTCACTTATACCGGCATGCTTCCACACATGTTCTCCTGATTTCTGACATCGGGTTCTCAGTTGTATATTTTTTATACCCAGATTCATCTTCTACCCCTTTCCAGTCGGATCTGTAAAGTTATAAAGGCTCTATAGCACCGTAACTCTCACATCCCAATTTTCCCTGTCATCCACTTTGTTTTGGTTGTGATCAGACATGTTTTTCTCATCCTTATAGTTTTCCACTTCCAAAAAGGTACCGGCAATTTTCGGAATCAGCAAGAAATACAATCTTTTTTCTTCCCCAGGGAACAGCAATACATCATTGTCTGTGCCTAAGAGATAGTAGTCATCTCTCACCAATTCTATTCCAACCTCTGCTGCCGCTTCCTTTCCGGTATTTTTTATTACAATTGTCTTTTCCACTCTGCCATCCGGTAATCCATTTTGTTCCTCATGCAGCACTTTAACCTCTCCTCTACTGCACCGAAGAGGCATTAATATGTCTTTCCCCAGGCTGCTGAAGGTATAGGTATTCTCCGATATGGACCTGCCGTCCCTTTGCAGCCTTATGGTAACAAAGAAGATACCAGGCTCTTTGGGTGCATGAAAAGAAGCTTTTCCCATAACAACAGAACTGTTTTTAGGGATATCTCCGTTTAAAATAACTCTTGAAATCCCTTCCCCGGATAGCCTTCGCACCAGTACCTCTGCTTCAGCAGGAAAACCTTCCCCGGAATTGGATACTATGATATCCTCTGTAATTTTTTCTCCCGGAGCATAATTTAATTTCTGATATCCCATGGAAATATGCTGTCTTTCATACGCTCTTTTCACCTGATAATATGCCGATTTGGTTTCTCCAAAATAGTCCATAAGGCTAGTGCAGGATGCATTGGGCCATGGCTCATTGAGCTGCCAGATAATCGTACCGCTGTTCTGAAATGCTCGTCTTCTGTCTGCTTCAATCATAAAACGAAGTCCCTCAGACTGCATAAACTGGCTGCATTTTGTAAAAAGCATCAGGTTCTGCTTTGTTTTTTCGATCTCACCGAACATCTCCACGTCCCGCAGATACGTTCCCCACCATTCACCATGATGCTGCCAGTTCAGATCCCCGGACATAAGCGTGGGTTTTCTGGACTCTTCCGGAAGAAACTTCTTTAGACTTTTTACACTGCTGGTGCCATCCATACCGAATTCACTGTGGAACAGGTTATCAGACTGTCCATACAATTCATAGTGCTCCGGATTTCCCTCATATCTCCAGTTTCCATGCACATCATGGCTGACGCCTTTTTCTCTGGTGATAAATTCCCGGGGTCCGGAAGCGGATGTCGGCAGAAACAGACGGGTTCCATCGTAAGCTTCAACAATTGATTTCAGCATGGATATATTTTTATTGGATATGGAGACGGGCCTGTCTGCTTCTTCCATCAACTCATTTCCGCCGCTGTATACCATCAGTGCAGTATGATTGCGCTTCTCTAACACCGCTGCTTTTGCATTTGCCTCCAGGAGCTTCAGGAACTTCTCTTCCTCGCAGGGCTTATTATCAATCCCTGAACTGGACTGGATAAATTCCTGCCAGATCAAGATACCGTTTTCGTCGCAGAGATCGTAGAATATTTCCTTCTCTATCAGTCCTCCGCCCCATACCCGTACCATATTTACTCCGGCATTTACCATTGATGTAATCAAATATTCATACTGGCTTCTGGTTACATTGCCATAAATATGATCCAGTGGAGTTATATTAACTCCTTTCACAAACGTTTTCTTTCCATTTACAACGAATGTATATGGCAGTGCACCGTTGTGCTCTCTTTCATTATGGGCATATGCAAAAGAACGGATTCCTACGTGTTTTGTAACCGCGTATATAACCCGGTCTTCTCCATCGCAGATACTGCATGTAACCGGATAGAGGGGTTGTCCCCCGTCACCATTAGGATACCATAACTGAGGATGTGGAATTACAATTACCTGGTCAAAACTTCCGTCGGCGTTCAGGCGGACGGTTTCCATTCTTGCCGTTTTGCTCCCAGCTACTCCAACTCTGACTGCTTCATCCACGGCTGTTTCTATCCTTTCAACTTCATCTACGGCTGTTTCTATCCTTGCTGCTTCACCCCCGGCTGTTGAGTCCTCTTTAATTACTCCGGTCAGTACATTTGTTTGTTCCGGTATCCGTGCATCCATTGCCCGCATCCATTTTACATCACGGCAGCTTAGGTCCTCAGGCGATTCGATACAGACTCTCAGATATCGTTTTCCGGCATATTTGCTGTTTGGCATGTCGCATACTTTTCCTGATATACGGATCCTTCCCTTATCACCTTCAATGTCCGTTCGAATAAATAAATCTTCTACTACCGCTTCCTCTATAATATCCAGCACCACATCCTGCCAGAAACCAATATTAACCAGATGGGTGGAAAAATCCCATTTATAGTTAAATCTGCTTTTCTGGGTGGATGTAGCCGAGGTATATCCAATCTGTCCCATTTCAGAAGGTATGCCTTTGAATATTACAACCAGTTTATTTTTTTCCTTTATTTTACCGGTGAGGTCAAATCTCTTGTGTTCATACATCCCCTTGTGGGTGCCAAGCAGTTCGTCATTCACATAGATCATCGCTTCATAATCCAGACCTTTAAATACCAGAAATACTCTTTCTGCCATCAGATCTCTGCCTTTTGCATGTTCCCCGGAACCGGTATCTGCCAGATGTGAACCAAACTCTGTGCGGTACATCCACCAACGGTTTTCCACCCATTCACAATTCAGGCTGTTCCGGGCGTAGTAAGGGTTTTCGATGTATCCTGCTTTCCACAGGTCATAGTGAACGCCCCCGGGGACTTTTGCTTCTATCCATGGTGTAACACCATGGAGTGTCTGGCCTGTTTCCATGCTTTTTTCTTTGACTGGCACATATGGCCAATAACCTTTGACCTGCCAATTAAGATTCGATAATGAAATTTCCATTCTGTACCCTCCTATTGTTCAGATACGCTTAAAAGCCTGTTTAGACAGTATTCATTGCACATTCATATGCAGTATCCAACATGGCAGCTATATTTGCAGGCGGGACATTTCCCATAATGTTATGTACCTGGTTAAATACAAACCCACTTCCCTGAGCGAATATTTCTATATTTTTTTTCACATGCGCGGACACTTCTTCCGGGGTTCCCTGCCACAGCATACTCTGGGTATCACATCCTCCTCCCCAGAAACAAATAGAATCTCCGTAAGTCTTTTTTAAATGTCCGGGCTCCATATTATTTGCAGAAATCTGGACCGGATTGACTATATCCACTCCTGCTTCTATAATATCCGGCAACAGTGCATCGATGGATCCGCAGGAATGAAGGAAGATTTTAATATCACTGTTTTCGTGTACATGTTTGCAGAATGTTTTAAGATAAGGCAGACAACACTCCTCATAACTTTCCGGGGAACACATGGGTGCATTCTGCATGCCAAGGTCACTGTTTACTTCAATGGCCTGAATATACTTTCCAAACCTCTGGTTCATGCGGTCAAATTTAGCTATATTTTTACCCAGCTGTGTCTCATTCTGGTATTTGCAGGATTCCGGATCTAATAACATCTCGCAGGCAAACTCCAGCCCATGAAAAAAAGCGCCATACCCCATCACCATGGTAAATTTATCCGTTTCTTTATATATTTCTTCTGCTCTCCTTCCGAACAGCTCCCACTTTTCTTCTTCGCTTGTAAATCCATAAAAGTCCGGGCAGATCCCATCGAAAAAATATCCTCCCGAAGGCATATACATCTCTCCATGTCCGGTGCTCATCCGATATCCTCCGTCCGCCTGCCTGACCGGTTGGAAGCTATTCGGGACCAGAAATTCATAGATTCCACGGGGATTCCATCTATACGTATTCTCCCATGGCGGATTTAACAACATAGTATCTATGTGAAATCTATCCAGGATATCCTGATCCACTCTGGCCAGTCCCTGTGAGCAGTCAATCATCTCTATCTGATCAACAGACAGCCCTAGATATTTCCGAAGCTCATAATATGCATATGCTGAAATCCCGGTTGAGAAATGAACCCCCAGATCAATCGGCATCCGGTCAACCGGTTTGTGTTCAATGGCATTTTGCACTCTTTTCCGGCTGCTCATATATTCTTTATTCATAATGACGAATCCTCTTCTTTCTTAAAATTAGTGTACCAACCTGTTGTCATGCCAGTTATCATGCCAGTTATCAGTGCTGAATATTTTGTGAGCCCGCAATGTGGAGGATGGAGTACCAGTGTGTGTCCAAAAATCGCTTTCTGATACGCTTAGTACTACAGCGTAAGTCTGGTATTTATTGTACATAAACCTTAAATGTTTTAATTTCATAACACCCTATTTCAAATTCAACCTCACTGCCATCTAAATTCAGTTCCTGCATCTCTTCCTCGCAAAGATTTGTTTCCACCACCCGCTTCACAGGGAAATGGAGCTTCAGCCTGGCACTGGCTGCTTTTTCATTTTTAAATTCATACAGCCGGACAATAAAAGCCTCATCAGCTTCCGCCTTCTTTACCGTATCAATGACAATATGGCTGCAGTCTGTCTCTATCATAGAGTAGGATATTGCCCCGGATTCCGTCTCTTTCCTATTACCTTCCGGCTGTCCATCCCGGCAGTGTGGCCACGCCTGCTGCTCCTGCTTCTCTGCAAATGAATATAGCAGGGGCATATTCAGCATCATGGCTTCCTTCTGTACCTCACATTGGGTAACACTTCCGGCATGGGGAAACAGGGAATATGTAAATTCATGAATCTTCCTGTCCGCAGTCTCATCAGGGCGCACGGCGGATTTAATCAGAGACAGTCCCAGCGTATTCTGGTGAATATCGTACCCGTATTTGCAGTCATTCAGAATAGATACGCCATAGTTTCCTTCTGATAAATCAGCCCAACGATGTCCGCACACCTCAAACTTTGCAAAATCCCATTCATTATTTGTATGGGTTGGACGTTTTATATTTCCAAACTGAATCTCATACACCGCCTCTTCACAGTGTACATCCACTGGAAAATATACCTTTAAAAGCACTTGTTCTTCTTTCCAGTCAGCTGTAGTCTTAAAATCAATTCTTCTGCTGTTATGATATAAGATCATATCCTGGGTTATCACTGAGCGGTTGAATACCCACACATGACGCAATACGCCCCTTAGCACCCCCTGCTCTACCACTTCTGATTTTACCAGCTGAAATGGTTTATATGGTTTTTCTTTGTAATATACATCGATATCCCATGCATCAAAACGCTGGGGTTTATCCTCGTATGCCTGGAGCATGTTCATGGGGGCTTCACAGCTGATCCTGCGGCCGTTTTCTTTATCATACAAATCGGAAATCTCACCATTGCCGTTTATTTCAATCTTGTAGAAAGCATTCTCCATTGAATTCTCTGTAACCATGACAAAGGATAAATCCGTGGTATTTAGACCTGGATTTTCACCATAATGAATTACCTTATAACCATAGGAAGGGATATCCTTTATGTATACCAGAATGCCTTTATCTGTTTTCTGATCCGTAAGCTTTTCGCATCCCCAGGAGAATTCCGTTATCCGAGTAAATTGCTCTCCATAAGGAAGGAAGAGAATATCATCTCTTGAAAACCCGGTGGTATTATAAACTGCGATTGAGTTGGTATCTGCACATAACTCAGCCATAAGCGCCGTCTGTACCTGCCGGCACAGTTTCCTGCCCTTTTCTGCAATTTCCAGATAATCTCTGGTTGTGTCCTCATATACCTGACGAATAGATGAACCGGGAAGAATATCATGGAACTGATTCAGCATTACCCGCTCCCAGATTTCATCCAGAGCTTCCCTTGGATAGCAGTTCCCTCCGGCAAGTATATCCCACATACTGTACAGGAATTCGATATTATGAAGCAGCACTTCTGACTGGCGGTTAAACTTTTTATTGGCAGCCTGAGAGGTATAAGTGCCCCGATGCAGTTCAAAATAAAGTTCTCCGTCCCAGGTCCCCATTTTCTTGTGGTCTGTATGATTGTAAATACGTTCAAAGTAGTGCTCCGCCGAATCCATTTCCACCCTTGGGATTCCCGGAATATTTTTCATAACACGGCTTTGTTCCAGCATTTCTCTGGTTGGACCGCCGCCGCCGTCTCCCCATCCATAGGCAATTAAAAGTTCATCATTTTTATCCTTGTCTTTATAATTTTTCCATACACCCATCACTTCTTCCGGGTCCATATGTCCATTATAAGTATAGAACCAGGATCCGTCTTCCGGCGTGGTAATAAAATGGGTAAAAATGCTCGTTCCATCAATTCCCTTCCAGTTAAATGTATCATATGGGAAATGATTGTACTGGTTCCAGCTGATCTTCGTTGTCATGAAATATTTCATTCCTGCTTTTTTCATAATCTGAGGCAGTGCGCCGGAATATCCAAAGACATCCGGCAGCCAGACCAGATTCGTTTCCTGTCCGAATTCTTCCTTTATAAAACGCTTTCCATAAATAAACTGCCGAACCAGTGACTCTCCGGACGGAACGTTGGTATCTGGTTCAACCCACATTCCACCTGTGATTTCCCATTGTCCCTGTGCTATTTTTTCTTTTATTTGGGCATAAATTTCAGGATAATCTTCTTTCAGGAACTTGTATAGCTGGGGAGATGTATGCATAAACCGGTATTCTGGATACTGTTTCATCAGATTTAGCACCGTGGAAAATGTTCTGGATGCTTTTTCCCGGGTGGCACAAAGTCTCCACAACCATGCCATATCAATATGGGAATGCCCCACTCCGTACACCGTCGGCTTTATTTCCTCCACTTTTGCATACTGATCCAGCTGTTCCTGTATATATGCCAGTGCTTCTCCAATGGACTTATAATACCCTTCAGCCTTATACTCCAGAAAATTCACTCTTGCAAATGTATCATTCAATACCCCGGTCAATTTTATTCTGCGCAAATCATTCTCATCCAGGAGCTTCACACATCGCAGCAGCGTATCTGTTATGTAATAAAAATGGTCTGTCTCCATATCCAGCTTAACCAGCCGGGCTATCTTAAACGTCCGCATTCTGGGCGGCACAAGAACGCCACTCCAGGCCTTTAGGGCAATATGCAGGGTATTACCATTCTCAAACACCTCTTGGTCAAGAAGTGCTTCCTCATGCCAGATATCAATTCCCTGAACCGGTTTTCCATTAATATACAGCAGTGCTTCCGCGGTAGATTCTCCTCCGTCCCGGGGACCAACTGACAGCTTAAGCGCCATACGGCTGTCCATAAAGGCTTCCGGTACTTGTACACTGGTACGGAACCAGGCAACCTTGTCATATCCGCCCCAGGTATCCCATAACCGGAAATCCTGCCATCCACTGTCATCATAATCCATCTCAAAAGCATCATTAATTCGGTCATCCATAGGATGCTCTATATATTTCCATTCATCCAGCTCCACAACCTCACGGTATCTGGTAGGCCAGATATCTTCATCAATATATTTGCGGATCTTTTCCAATATAAAATGCGGATCTTTTACTTTCAAACAAATACCTCCCGTCTATATACATGCATATACCTGCATCCTCAGCATCTGCCGGCGCAAATAAGATTACCTGCCACAGATAAAGCTGCGTAATCCCCCAGTTGTTCTCCCAGCCCAGCCGGAACTACCTGACATACCTGCCGGTTCTGTAATAATGTTTCCCTGCGGATTACCTCCAGCATAGGTTCTCTGAGTATATCTTCCTGTCTCAGATAAATGCTTCCAATTACAATTCTTTCCGGGTTCAGAATATCGATCAGCATGGAAAGACCTTTTCCCAGATTCTCTCCTGCCTTTTTGAGGATATCCAGTGCCAATTCATCCCCCTCGCCGGCTGCAGCACCAATATCTGCCGTGGTAATTTCATCCGGTGATTTTCCCGGTTTTAAAATCCCGGTCTGACCGCCGCCCTTAACCCAGCTTTCTATATAAGGCACTGCAAACCTGGCAATGCCGCCTCCGCTGCAAAATCCCTCAAAAGATCCTTTTTTGCCATATCCTTCCGGTCCATCCTCTGACAAGCGTACATGTCCCACTTCCCCAGCCATATCACAGGTTCCGCAGTATAATTTCCCGTCCAATATAAGCCCGGCTCCAAGTCCGGTGCCAAAAGTCAGGAATATCATATTTTGTGTGCCTCTTCCCGCACCCCACAGCCATTCCGCCAGCCCGCATGCATTTGCATCGTTCTGTACCTGGACAGGGACGCCAAATCTCCGGGCAAAGGGCGTAACTACATCGATATGATTCCAATTAGGCAGATTGGGCGGACACATAATCAATCCTTTTTTAGAATCAAGGGGACTTCCACAGCTGATCCCAATGGCTTCCAGCACAATCTCATCGTGTGCTTCAACCATGGCGGCAAGAGTTTCTGTCATCTTACCTACTGCCTCCAAAGGCTCATCCGGCGTAGGGAATTTTTCTTTATAACAAATCTCTATCCCTTCCTTACCCGTGGTTTTCCCGATGCTGACCGCACACTTTGTACCGCCAATATCTATTCCAGCCAAATAACTCATCCGAAAAATTCCTCCTCCAGCATCATACAGATTGTATGGTAGACCGGCAGATGAAGCTCCTGAATATTTGGAGTTGATGCAGCAGGAACGCAGATGCATACATCGCACAATACTTTCAGAACTCCTCCATTATCCCCGGTCATTCCCACTGTTTTCATACCCAGGGCCTTCGCAGTCTCCACTGCATAAATAACATTTTTAGAATTCCCGGAGGTACTGATTCCCATCAGGACACTTTTATCATCCCCATATCCGTATACTTGTTGTGCAAATACCAATTCAGGCACTGCATCATTGGCAAACGCTGTAGACAGTGCTATGTTACTGGTAAGGGTCACTGCAGGAAGGCCTCCCTGTAAATGCTCTGCCAGCAGATCCCCGTTTTCCAGAGAAATCGTTTTTAACTTTGCCTTCATTTCCTCCGATAGCGGCCTCTTGATGGCAAATTCCTTCATCAGTTCTCCCACAATATGCTCTGAATCCGCCCCGCTTCCTCCATTTCCACAAACGAGCAGCATACCGCCATTTCGAAAAGAATCCCGTATACTGGCAAAGGCAGACCAGATATCGGATTCACATCCTTCCAATACGGGATACCGCTTCAGTAATTCTGTAATATGATTATAAATTTCCATCTGTTTACCCCCATGAATAGCGCAATCCTGCTGCGCTATCCCTTATTAAGCAGTGGGAACCTTGTTCCCACTTCACCCATTGATATAACAGGCTTTCCTGTTGTACTGCTTTCATCCTTCACATGTGCAAAACCCGATATACTCAATGCAGCAGCATCTTCGTTGCCTTCTCCACAAATTCTTCCGTACCAAAACTGCCGGATTTCAACACCATTTTATAATAAGGGTGGTCTATACTCTGGCAGGTTGGCAATCCCGGCTCAATTTCTTTTAGAATCCGCATTCCCCGGATATTCAGACCGGAACACAGGGACGCGCTGGTGTCTCCCCCGCAGACAATAATCCTGCGGATCTCATAATCCTGTATTACCTGACAGGATATCCGGGCAAGCGTACCGGATACCAGCGTAGAGACCGCCGTATTATCAATCCCCTTTTCTGCCGCAATCCGTTTTGTTTCCTCTACATCATCCACAGAATTCATAGAATGAAGCATCACAAATGCTGTTTCTTCATATGCTTTTTTTACTTCTTCTGCTACCCGGCTGCATTCCTGCCGCTGTGTACTGTCATCAAATAAAAGCTTTGTATTGAGCTCAATTACCGGATATCCCTGCCTTTTCATATAAGCAGTCTGTGCAGTAGTTTGCGGTGTCAGGCTGCCAGCCATACATAAAATCCGCTGATCTGACTCTTCTATTTTCATTTCCGGGACAGGGGTTCTGGACTGCCCCCTGACATAAATTTCAGCCAGATATTTTGATAATGCCGAGCTTCCGCAAATAATTTTTTCATCAAAAAGTGCTTCCGCCAGAATAGCCAGATCTTCATTGCTGCGCACGTCCATAATCACATAATTATAACGGTTACGGCAGTCATCCACTGCCTTTTTGATGGCATCGGCACCCTGGTCAATCACTTCATAAGTAACTGCGCCCACTTTTCGTTTCGTCTGTTCCTTTAGAATATCAACCAGACTAGACTTTGTCATGGGATGTACAGGATCCAGCTTAAACTGTGAATCGGCAAGAAGTACGCCATGAACGTAATGTTCACTGTGAATCGTAGTTCTGCCGTTATCCGGGAATCCCAGAACTACCACGGCAAATTCCTCCTTAAGCGCATCCAGCATGGCATCAAATTCAGCTCCTATATTCCCCCGGAACACCGAACACTGCTTATCAATATACTGCTTCACCTGTGGGTTTTTAACCTGGCATACTGCATCATATACCTTCCTGTAAGCATCCTCATAAGTATCAAATCTGGAATCGGTATCAATAATGACTACCTCACCTTCCTCATAACCGGTATGCTTACCGTCTCCATAGCTGTACACAATTGTTTCCAGATTGGAATTTCCGTACATGATTCCAATATCATTTGCTCCTGTAACATCATCTGCAATTACTACTGTATATGGCATTTTTAATCCCCTTTACTCATACTCCAGCATATTTACTTCCACAATTTCTTTGGAAATATCGTATGGTATTTTAACTGTCTTTATCTCACAGGGCGCAAAATCCAGCTCTGCTTCCCTGTTTAAAAACGGAATGGCAAGTATTGCTTTTCCCTTTTGTTTTTTCGTCTCATAAGCCCGGATTATCACTCCGTCCCGGTCTTCTGATTCTTTTATAACTACTGCTGCGACATGGTCGCTCTTCAGTTCCAGAAACGACTGTCTCTGGGGCTGGCTGCCTGCATGGTAAGTTTCAATAACGGTAACCGGCTTCTGATTAAGCGCTGCTGCATGCTCTACAATCTTAGAATCTTTCCAGGTGCCTTCATGAGGAAGCAGCAGATAAGTAAATTCCTGAATGCCTTCATCCACAAACCGATACTCCTGCCCCTCTTCCAGCTGTTTGGGATCATGATGTGCGAATACTGAATTTTTCAATATCGTCATACACATCTCATCCACATCAAAAGAATAACTGTATTTTGCATCATTTGCAATGGCAAGTCCATACATTTTTCCTTTTTCGAAATGCTCGCCCGTAAAATCAAACCAGGTCTGCCCCGGTTCTTCTTCTCCATTGGCACTTTTTTCAATATAACCATAGGGAATTTCGTAAGTAGGCTTACGGAAATTAAACCGCACCGGATACTTCACCTTAAGCATTGTCTGAGGTTCTCTCCAGTCCGCTGTTGTCTTCACTTCCACATAATCCAGGTCTTTATACAGCCGAAAATCTGAGACCACATAAGACTGGTTGTATTTATACTTGATACGCAAAGCAGAACGTACGGGACCATCCTCAAGGATATGTATGTAAACGGCCTTCATATCACCGATTTCCTTATCAAATTTAAACTTATTGTGGGACCAGGTATCGGATTTATCTTCAATCACCGCAAGTCTTGCCCCTTCTCTTCTAAGTACTTCAAGATCCGCTTTTTTATCAATCAGATGCTTCATACATCCGTTTACCGGATTGAATTCCAGATAATACCGGTCATTTTCAAGAGTATGTTCCGTTACCTTCACATGTTCAAATACCGGGGCCTCCTCTACATTCAGATAAAGTTTAAATACCTCATAACCCATACTTTGAAGGTTGGCTGTAAACAAAAGTCTTGACTGTCCATTCACTGCAGCCTCTGACTGTATCCTCTGGGCACGAATTACATTTCCCTCACTGTCCGTGAGCCTAAACTGGTCATTACTAAGCCCCCGTACTTCCAGATCTATTACCATGCGTCCCTGAAAAGCATGTGTATTAAATACCACAATTGGTTTCATGGTCACATCTTCTTCAATATTAATATCCCAGGATATTGCCTGAATTGCATAATTCAGATTCTTCTGTCCAATTGCCATTGCCTGTCCGTAGAGATAAGATGCATCCTCATAAGCAGACGGGATGCTTGTCCCGGCCAGAATATCATGGAACTGGTTAAACAGAATCCCTTTCCACGCCGTATCAAAATCATCCGGATAGGCCTGCCCCGCTGCCTGATTGGCAATGGTACTCCATGCCTCTGCTGCCAGCAGCAGGTTTTCAGCCCTGCGGTTTTCACGTTTAATTTGGGACATCACACTGTAGCATCCGCTTGCATGATGCTGAAGGTCACCGGTTACCTGATGGTATTCCTTTCCGTTACTTCGGATAGTTTCAAAAAACTCCGAGGTAGTTCCCATCTCCATAACCGGCATATCTTCTCTGGCATTCAGTGCATAGATACTCTTTAGATTTTCTCTGGTAGGTCCGCCCCCGTGATTACCTACCCCATAGAACATCATCAGGTTATCTTCCCCGTCCTCAAGCTCACACTTTAAGCGCTCCGTGTATTTCTCCAGATCTTTCCCCCAGGTGCAGTATTCATATGGAATCCGATAAGCAAGTACCTGTGAACCATCTTCAGACTTCCACCAGAAGATACGTCCCGGCAATCCTTTTTCCAGCGGCATGGGCCTCATAAATACATAGTTGAGAAGTCCGCTCTTTTTCAGAATCTGGGGCAGATTTCCATTGTGTCCGAAGCTGTCCACATTATATCCAGTGACAGCTGTTTTTCCAAATCTCTCTTTAAAATAACGCTGTCCGTACAGTCCCTGCCTTACATAAGATTCTCCGGAAGGAATATTGCAGTCAGGCTGGATATACCACCCGCCAACGATTTCCCATCTGCCTTCTTCCACTCTTTTTTTAATTTCCGCGAACATCCCGGGGTTATTCTTTTCCACCCATTCAAAAAATATTGCCGAGCTGCACGTAAAGATAAAATTATCATCTTCTTTCATACGGTCCAGTGCTGAGCGAAAAGTTGCTTTTACCTCCTGAAATCCTTCCTGCCAGTTCCAGAGCCATACCGGATCCAAATGGGCATTTCCAATCATATGTAGTTTTTTATCCTTCATTCCCATCGTCAACCTGCCTTTCCAATTCAATTCGTGTATAAGTCCACTGCATACTTTTCTATCACATCTTTGCCTTCCCGCTGCTGAAAAGATAATGGTTCATTTTCTCTTCTACCAACAGGCGTACTGCTTCTCTGGATTTTTCTATCATATCCGCCGGATAACTGTTTAGTTCCGCTTCGCTCATATGGCCTTCCCGTCCCACTACTGCCAGCATTTCCAGTTCCAGATCTGTTGCAATATTCACTTTGCTTACACCTCCGGCAGGCATCCGGGCTGCCCTTGCCACCATATCACTCGGTACACCGGAACCTCCGTGCAGTACCAGCGGTGTGTCCGTCAGCTCATTTATTCTTGCAATTCTCAAGTAGTCCACACTTGGCTGTTTTACTGTATATACGCCATGTGCCGTACCAACCGATACCGCCAGGCAGTCCACCTGGGTCAGCTTACAGAACTCCTGTGCTTCTTTTGGATCGGTAAACATCTCTTCATCCGTATCTGTCTCTACGAAATCGGTTGTGCCTATCTTACCAAGTTCTGCTTCTACCGTAACTCCAACCGGATGTGCTATCTCTGTTACTTTTTTCGTAACCGCTGCATTCTCATCAAATTCCAGCTCGGAAGCATCTATCATTACCGAAGAAAATCCATGGTCAATTGCTTCCTGAATCACTGCTATGGTTTTCGTATGGTCTAAATGCAGTGCAACCGGAACCTCAGGCTTCAGCTCTTCCATAACGCGGTAAAACTCCTCCGTAAACTCCCCAATCCCTACCTTGTGGCGTATAATTTCCTTTTCAGAAAGCTGCACAATAACAGGTGATTTCCGGTTGATTGCCGCCTCGATAATCGGCCTGATCAGTTTCGTATAACGGGCGGAAAAGGATCCCACCGCATACTGGTTTTCAGTTGCATCTTTTAAAATATCAGTCAAATTCTCTACTCTTCTTCTCATAATAATACCCACTGCTTATTACAGAATTACCTGCAATACCCTTTCTCTCCAACTTAGAGCGTGTCCGGAAATCACTTCTGCCAAAGGCATATATTTTTCACTCCATAACCTGTTATACTTCATTTTTCTGTCCCCATCCGGATCGTAACAGTCTCCTGTCTTAAGCGGTGCTTCCAGAAACAGTCTGCAGGCTTCGCTTCCCTGATTCTTTTTTATATATAAAGCTGCTGCTCCCAGTACCGTTGCTTCCGTTACAAGAGGAACCTGTATCCGCTTCCCCAGTACATCCGCCTTGATCTGCATCCAGCCCCGGCTGTTTGCTGCTCCGCCGGCACACCGGACAATTCCCGGCTTTATTCCGTGGCTCTGGTACAGAAGTTCCAATATCCATGCCGCCTGATACTGAATGCCTTCCATAATTCCCTTTAAAATATGCCCGTAGGTGTGTTCCATCTTAAGCCCGATGAAGTTAGCCCCTGCGTCTGCTTTGAATAAAGGCGTACCCACACCGGTCAGGTATGGATAATATAATATACCGGTGGGATCTTCTGGCATAGATTCCAGTAAATCATTCATTTCTTTATACGTAATTTCTTCTTTCTGGACGGTTTTTCGAAACCATTCAACCGACTGCCCTGCGGAAGGGATATTGCCCATCCAGAAATAACCGCCATCTACAAAAGGCCCATATATGAATCCACTGTCCTGTTGAAACAGTTCTTCTTTTTCCGATCCCTGCAAGCGTCCACTCTGTCCGGCACCTTGATTCTTTTTTTTTGTATCTTTTAATATACCAATATAAGTTTCAGCCGTTCCCAGACTATTGCAAATGTCTTCTTCCCGGTTCTGCAAAAGTGCAAATGCCGCGCACACATGGTCGTGTCCTGCAACTGCCGCCCTGACCCTATTCCCGCTGCCGCACTCCAGCAGTTGTCTGATTTCCGGATTACATATATAAATGCCTTCCCCGCTTGGCAATACTCTTGGGAAATTATTCGTTTCCAGATGATAACCCTTTATGCGATCTGCATCCCAGCATCCCTGTCTGATATCATATACATAAGTTCTAGCTGCAAAGCTTGGATCCGTAACGAATTCACCGGTCAGTTTCCACGCGATATAATCACACATGGACAGCCAGACTGCATCCTCCCTGAGGATATTCCCATTCTCCAGCAGCCAAATAAATTTATAAATTCCATATTTAAAGCTTCCCCGTAAACCAGTCGACATAAAGTTCAGATCTTCTTCTTCTGTCATTTGCCCGACAAGTCCCACGGTCCGTTTATCAAACCAGGGTAATATATCCGTCTCTTCCATACCGGTTCTGCGGTTTACGATCAGTCCTGCTTCCGCCATTCCGGTAATGCTGATTCCCTGTACCTGCCCTTTCGCAGTTGCGGCAAGTCCGGCAATCTGATTCTTTACGATTCCCCAGATCACATCCGGCTTATAAATATCACCCCACAGGTCTTTGTGCAGTGGCGTCTTTTCTTTATCCATACCAATCACGCTGCCTGCGTGGTCAAATAGTACTGATTTAATATGGGTAGTTCCCATATCTATTCCTATAATCATAGTATCATCTTTCCTGGTTTTTTAATATGCTTTACATAAGCTTTCTTTTAGCTTCTCAATGCCAAGTTCGGGACTGGTTAGAACCCGTTTCTGATCCATTCCTTCTGCTGACGTTACAGCCGATGCCATAGAAGCCTGTGCCAGCACGATTACATCGCCTTCACCCATATATGCTTCCACTGCCTCAGCAATTTTTCTGTCATGGAGTTCTTTCTTCTGAGACATCAGCGCATCATATGCCCCTTCCACCAGAACCCCTTTGACACAAACAGCCTTTCCTGCTTCCGATGCTTTTCGTTTAATCAGACTGACAGTTGGTTTCAGCGTGGAATTAAGGGTTGCAAATACACATATTTTTTCCCCTTGTAATACCGCTTTTTCTGCCATCGCCTCATCAATACGGAGAACCGGAACCACAAGTTCACGGTCCGCCTCTTCAGCAAATTCTCCCACCGTAGAGCAGGCGCTTAAAATAATATCCATTCCCATCTTCTCAAGGATCCTTGCATATTCCATCCAGCGCCAGCGCACCAGCTCCATATTTCTTTCATCCGCCATATCCTTTAGAATCGAATCATCCAGTATGTTGTAAACTTCCGCATCTCGAATCTTACTATTGATCAGTTCCGCCAGACGGTCTATTGTAGCTTTTGTTGTATGTATTACACCAATTTTATTCATCCCTATACCTGATTCAAACTGCAGTCCATCCTGCAATACTGCCACAAAAACCGGTTGAAAGTCACACCGTGGCTTCCTTTCTGTATCATAATTTGCTCTCAACCTAGTCACCACCAATTCGCAGGCAGGTTTGTGATAATCCCTAAGCCTGCCTCTGCTTATGGAGCTATTTAACGGCTCCGCCCACATTCATACCTTCAATAAAGTAATTCTGGAAGCAGAAGAACAGAATCAGAATTGGAATCATGGACAGGAAAGAGACCGCCATCAGATAGTTCCATTCTGTATAACCCTGCCCTTTAAATACCTGAAGTCCCAACTGTAAAGTATAAAGTTTCTGATTATTTATGTAGAGGAGGGGCCCCTGGAAATCGCTCCATGCTCCTTTGAACGATACCAGTGCAATGGTTGCCAGTATTGGCTTGATCAATGGCATCATGAGTTTTCCCCAGATATAGAAGTGACCGGCTCCGTCTACTTTGGCAGCCTCCATCAGTTCGTTTGGTATGGTGCGGTAAAACTGCCTCATCATGAAGATGTGAAAAGCGTTACCTGTGAATGCCGGAATGATCAGCGGCAGATAAGTACCAACCCAACCAAGCTTTGAAAATATTACATAGGTTGGCACCAGCGTAACAAAGCCTGGAATCATCATCGTTGCCAGTACAATTTTAAATAATGGCTTTCTGCCTTTAAATTCAATCTTTGCAAATCCATATGCAACAAATGAGTTCACTAACACATTTCCAATAATGGTAAATACTACAATCACGAGGGTATTTATGGTATATCTTGTGAAAGGAGCTTTTGTCCATGCAATCGCAAAGTTTTCAAACATAGGTACCTGGGGGATCAGTGTGGGGGGATATTGGGCAACCTCCTGAGGTGATTTCAGCGCCGTACACACCATCCAGAGAATGGGAAATAAAATGATAACTGCGCCCAGACATAAAATAACGAACATAAATAAATCCGTTACCCGGTCCCTTTTAAACCTTTGTTTTGAACTTCCTGCGTTTTTCTCTCTCTGTCTAGTCATCATTATCACCTTCCTCGTAATAAACCCATTTTTTAGAACCCTTCTGATTAAACAGGGTTAATATCATGATAATCGCAAATAAGAACCAGCACATGGCATTGGCATAACCTGTTTTGAAATTCTTAAATGCCTGATTCCACAGATGAACATTATAGAACAAAAGAGAACCAGCCGGATTTCCGGTTCCGTCTCCTGAAAAAATATAACCTTCCTGGAATATCTGAAACGCACCGATAATACCGATAGTCAGATTGTAAAAAATGATAGGGGATAATAAAGGTACTGTAATTTTTGTGAAACGCTTAAATCCGCTGGCACCATCAATACTTGCCGCTTCGTAATACTCTGCAGGGATACTCTGAAGCCTCGCCAGATACAGGAGCATCTGTCCGCCCAGACCCCAGAGGTGCATGAGAATAATTGCCGGTTTGGTCCAATTGGGATCTGTCAGCCAGCCGGGACCTGTAATTCCTACAAACTTTAATATGGTATTTACCAGTCCGTTTGCAGGATCCAGCAACAACATCCAGAGAAAATAGGTGCCAACGCCTACCATAATAGAAGGCAGATAATAAATAGTACGAAACGTACGAAGTCCGAATATGGACCGATTCAAGATACATGCAACCACCACTCCGCCAACTGTAATAAGTGGGATATTAATCAGCGCATAAACTACTGTATTTTGCAGACTCTTCCAGAAAAGCTGATCTTCAAAAAACATTTTTTTGTAATTTGCCAACCCGGTAAAGTCCATCTTCATCATATTATAATCTGTAAAGCTGGTGATAAAAGAAAAGATCAGCGGACCCATAACAAAGCAAAGGATCCCTATCAGCCAGGGAAGTATAAAGATATAACCATAAACGCTTTCCCTTGCCTTCATATTCTTAATACCAAGCCTACTCAGTAATTTCCCAAACATAAAGCTACCTTCTTTCTTTTTCTAAAAATGGCTCTTTAAAAATCAAAGAGCCATTTTAATGTGCCGCTATATTACTATCCTTACTTCAGGAAATCCTGAAAAGCCTTTTGTGCATTTGCCAGAGCATCGTCCGTACTCTTCACCCCAAGTGTCCCTTCTTCGATTAACGGATTAATAATATCCGTATAGCCCTTCATATTGTTCGGGGTTATCGCTGCCTTTGTATCCGATAACGCCTCTGAGATCTTAGCAGTAATCGGATCACTTAAAAATGCGCCGTTTTTGTCAAAATCTGTTCTGGCAGAGAAATCTCCCAGTCTTTCGCATAAAAATTCCTGCATATCCTTACTTGTCATGAACTTAATAAATTCATAGGAACCCTCAGGATTTTTTGCTCCTTTTGGAATCTCCAGTACAAATCCGCTACCGTTTACCGTGTGTCCATTTCCTTCTTTGTATTCAGGCATCAGCATAACGCCATAATTTAAATCCGGATTTGTCTGTTTCAGCGAAGATACGTATGCACTTGTCTGTAACAGCATGGAAAGTTTTCCGGAAGAGAACGGATCCTGCATGCCCGACTTAAACGCTGCGCTCATTTCATTATAAGTATTTCTGCCATAATGCTGTGTAAATTCATCCACCCATTTGAAGACATCTTTGTTAATATCAGTATCTACAGCCGGTACTTCACTATCGTCATACCAGATCTGGCCCTTATTGGCATTACATACCCAACTGTCCAATCCGCCATTTCCCAGCAGTGGAAGAAATCCGATTCTCTCAAAAGTATCCCCGTTCTTTTTCTCCAGCTTGTAAGCTGCTTCTTTTAATTCATCCCATGTCTTAGGTGGATTCTCAGGATCTAAACCTGCTTCCGTAAAATGATCTTTATTATAATAGATAACCCTTGTATCCACAGAAAACGGTAATGCATATACACTGCCGTCTTCACCGGTACAAGCATTTAAATCTTGTTCAATAAAACTGTCTCCCCCTGTTCCCTCATCTTTTTTCAGGAAATCATCCAGACTTTCTACCTGGCCCTGCTCTGCACGAAAACGAACCTCTTCCAATGTATTTGCCATAATATCGGTTGGATTACCTGCTGCAATCTGTGCTATGTTTTTCGTGAAAACGTCTCCCCAAGGAAGATTAACATATGTAACCTCATATTTATCCTGTGATTCATTGAACATTTTAACAGCTTCTTCTAAAACAGGCTTTCTGGCTTCTGATCCCCACCAGCCCCAGAATTCTAATTTTTCTCTTTCACCGCTGTCAGCCGTTTTATTTTCGCTACCCTGACTTTCACTTCCTTGATTTTCGTTACCCTGTTTTTCACTACCAGCTTCCGTTTTTGTACCGGTACTGTCTGTTCCCCCTGTATTCTTGTCCCCCGAACTGCATCCTGCAAGTGTAGACCCCAAAAGTGTTACTGCTAATGCTGCTGCAATCAATTTTTTCATTGCCATAAGAACCTTCCTCCTGATCATTATTATTTATTAGTTACTTCTCTTTTCATTCATTATATTACCATATATGATTCATATTTGCAAGATCTTTTTGAACATATTTTGAATATTTATGATATTTTTGTGATCAACGATGAACTTTTAGCTATGTACTTCTTATAATATTATAGATTTTCAGTAGATTGATACAAATTTTACTTTTTAATACCAGGGCGTGTTTTAAAATTCTTTCCTGACGCCTGCATTCCCAGATTTGTGTAATATTAGCTTCAAATTCGTTTCCATCTCCAGCTATGGGCGGCTACACTGGCTTTTTCAAAGCGAATTCTACGTGAGGTAAATTTTACGGATAGCAGTTATGAATATAATAACAAGCTCCAGCCTGATTTCATCCTTCCCACAAATTTCATCATATTATATTCACTTTATTTCAAATATTTTCACTTTTTTCACAAAATTGTTCACTTTCTTTTCATTTTGTGATATGATAGATGTAACTTATCCTTATGATGAAATTTGTGGAAAGGATGAAATCAGATCGTAGTAATAAAAACAAGAGGAGGCATAGCAATATGATTCCAGAATTGCGCCAGAAAAAAATAATAGATATGATTTCAACAACTGAAATCATGTCAACCGAAATATTAACAGAACTATTAGATATATCACCATCCACCCTCAGAAGAGACTTAATAAAATTGTCAAAGCAGGATAAGATCATGCTTCTGCACGGCGGAGGAATCCGGCTACTGCCAAAAGCAACAGAGTTGAGTATGACAGCCAAAATGAGCCTGCATAAGGATGCCAAAGAGCAGATAGCCAAAAAGGCTGTTTCTATGATCACAGAAGGAGATGTTATTTATCTGGATCCTTCCAGTACTACCTATCAGATGATTCCATATTTAAAAGAACATCAGGTTACAGTCATTACCAACAGCGTTTCTCATATAGATGAATTAATCTCATATAAGATTCCCTGTATTATGGTAGGCGGATCCATTAAAGCATCCACTAATTCCTGCATTGGGCTGATAGCAGAGAACATTCTCAGGGGCTTTAACTTCAATAAGTGCTTTATCGGAGCAAATGGGTTCAGCATTACTTCCGGAATTACCAATCATGATATTAACGAAAATGTGATTAAAACACTGGCCCTCCGGCAAAGCTGCCATCCCTATTTTTTAATGGATTCCAGTAAGTTTAACGTAATTGCCATGGTTAAACTGGCAGAGATCAATGACTATCCGATTATAACGGAAAAAGCAATACCGGAACTGGGCAGTTATTCAAATATAATCTATGCAGATATTTAAGTATCAGTGATCTGCGGAAGTTACATGCGTGTTTGACATCAATGATTGGTATCCATGATGAACATACATAATTGGCATTAATGATTGGTTTCCATGATTGACATACATCATTGGCATCAATGATTGGTTTCCATGATTGACATACATCATTGGCATCAATGATTGGTTTCCACGACTGACATACATCATTGGCATCAATGATTAATACCCTGGAGCATGTAAGTAAGTAACAATATATCTCAAAATAAGTGCATTAAATAATCAACTACACATCAAGATTTGACCGAAAATAAACGTATTTCCGAATAAGTTTTAAAAAAAGATCATTCATACTAACTGCAAATGTGATATAATAAAAAAAAGATTTAATCAAGGAGGCACACGATTTATGATTCCTGCAATGCGCCAAGAAAAGATACTGAATATTCTCTCTAGCAATGAGATTGTATCTGTAGAAAATTTAATGGATGTATTGAATATTTCCATCTCCACTATCCGACGTGACTTGTCAAAATTGGAAAAAGAAAGTAAAATTGTTCTGTTGCACGGCGGCGGCGTAAAATTAGCGCAAAAGCCCACAGAACTCAGCATTACCACAAAACTGGATTTAAACAGAGATGCGAAATGCCTGATTGCTAAAAAAGCTGTTTCCCTGATTCAGGATGGAGATGTGATTTTCGTTGACCCCTCCAGTACTACCTATCAGATGATTCCGTTGCTGACGGATAAAAATATAACAGTCATTACCAACAGTATCTCACATATCAACCAGCTCATATATTATGGTGTACCTTCTATCATGGTAGGCGGGAATATTAAAGCAACCACCAACTCATGTATAGGACCCATTGCTGAATCCACCCTAAAGGATCTTAACTTCAATAAATGCTTCCTGGGTGCCAATGGCTTTACCATTCAGGCCGGCATCACGAACCACGATATCAATGAAAAAGTTATTAAAACTCTGGCCTTGCAAAATTCAGCCAAACCCTATTTTCTCATAGATTCCAGTAAGTACGGATGCATTACAATGGTAAAAATAGCTGACCTTGACACATATCCCGTAATTACGGAAGCTGTTTCCGGTGAGTTGAAAGATTATAAAAATATAATTCTTGCTGAATAATACAAATACTAAAATCAGTTGCCGCATATTTTGCAGCAACTGATTTTGACGTAAACATTGTTATTTATATTTTTCATAGTATTTTGCAGCAGTATCAAAATCCATATGAAAGCGATTCTGCAGCTTTGCGATAATTCGTTCACAGATAATTCCCTCTTCCAGATTATCCTTGATAAATACTTCTATGCCTGCCTCCATACCAGTCATGTGTCCGAATTCTAATCCCTCTGCTAACGCTTTTTTTCTTTCTTCTTCGGCTTTTTCTCTTTCTTCATCGACTTTTCTTCTTGCCTCTTCAGCCTGTTTTCTTGCCTCTTCTGCTTTTTTTCTTTCCTCCTGGGCTTTTTCTCTTGCCTCCTGAGCTATTTCTCTTGCCTCCTGGACTTTTTCTCTTTCCTCCTGGGCTATTTCTCTTGCCTCCTGGACTTTTTCTCTTGCCTCCTGGGCCATTTCTCTTGCCTCCTGGACTTTTTCTTTTGCCTCCTGCATATCCTTTTCAGCTTTTTTCGCTATGTACATAATATGGTTATGATCCCGGATTGCCTTTTCTCTGGATTCATATTCGTGCCTTTTCCGCTCGTCTTCACTGATACTCTTTAAGATCTGATACGCTTCGTTTATGTATTCATTTTTTTCAGCCATTTCCCTGAAATCCTCCTCCCGTTTTCCGTTCAGGAATTTCGCCCATTGTAACAGTTCGTTTTCCGGCTCTTCCTGCGCCCCTAATTTGGGCAGCTCCAGTACATGCAGTTCCAGTTTATCCGAATATAAACTTCCCCTCTGGTCTTCCCGCAGATGGAAGCAGGAATACCATGCATCCGTATCCTTTAAAAACTCAAAATCCAGGATGCTGATTTGGATACATTTTACCAGAACGTCATAATTATCCCCGCTCACTATCTGGTCGGTGTACATTTTACAGGTATAAAACAGGGTTCGTTCTTCCCAGCAGTGGAAAGGCAGTACCTGCATTTCCAGATCGATCTGGGTATTGTCCTGCATCTTTACTTTTACGTCCAGGATACCAAGCTTTTCATTTTCGGTTTTCTTCCGCAGCGCTGTATTGAGCAACTCCGTCTCCTGAATATCTTTTGGATCCAGATTCAAAAATGCAGCAATTAATCCTTTTCTGGCTTTCTCACTGCACATCAGCTCTTTGAAACAAAAATCAACCGTAGGCAGCATGATAAATGGTTCAGTTGTGTCTTCTTCGTTCTGAATAACGCTTGTTTTAGGCGAATCTTTCATAAATTGTTTGTCCTCCTCTTACTTTAAGGCAGTTTCCTTTGCCGCGCAAGAAGAGTCAGATATACTTTAAGATAGTTATATTATAACGGCTTACTGCAGGCATAGCAACGCCTTATATTCTATTGTCATGTCAATTGAAATTTGTCTGGCAGAACAGCCAGATTAAAGAATATTTTTACAATTTATATTGTATCATAATTTAAAATTAATTACAACATTATTTTTTATCAAGTTACATATTAACTTTTATTCATTTTTTTAATTTCATATTTTAATTTTATATGTTTCAATCGGGTCTTCGACATTTGCAATTGAACAAAATCTCTACAAACCGCAGAAATGCGGTATTTTATTGTCAAATTTTACCTTTTATATGTTGCATGTGTAGCATGTATGTGGTATACTATAGTATATATAGAAAGAAGGTGTATCGGATGAAACTTTACTTTGATAAACGACTGAGCGACCCGACCTATTATGCACAGGTCGGAATCCGTAACGGAAAGAAAGTCACCTCCAAAAATGTCAAAAGCTTCGGTAAACACTCCGAACTGTTGAAAATAACTGATGACCCCCTCACTTATGTGAGAGAAGAACTCAGGAAGATGAACGAGGAATACCGTGTCGGTAAAGTTACTTATACCATTTCTGCCGATTTTAATGAACGTGTGAAACACACAGACGAAACGGCATCTTCTTCCCACTGGCTCAATATAGGGTATTTCTTCCTCCAGGATTTTATGGGCAGGCTGAAACTCGCGGATTTCTTCAAAGAAAAAACTCAGGATAGGAAAATCACTTTTGACTGTTATACCATACACCGTTTCCTTACCTATGCAAGGATCCTTGACCCCCTCTCGAAGCATGCCACATGGCACAGGCTCGACTCTTACTACGAAAAACCAGACTTTGATTACCAGCATATCCTACGGTTTATGGATTTTTTAGAAGAGCATTATGGCGATTACCTGCATTGGCTTTACACCCAGAGCAGCTCCATCACGAAACGGGATGCCTCCGTTCTTTATTATGACTGTACAAACTTTTACTTTGAATGTGAACAGCCGGACGAAGACATCGTGGACGAGGTAACCGGAGAAATCATCAAAGGCCTGCGCCAGTATGGCGTAAGCAAAGAACACCGTCCCAACCCCATCGTAGAAATGGGGCTGTTTATGGACAGCAGGGGGATTCCCATCACGATGTGCCTGCACCCTGGAAATACCAGTGAACAGCTTACCGCCGTCCCCTTGGAAAAGGAAGTCCTGAAAATGATCCCGGGGGCAAAGTTCATCTATTGCTCCGATGCTGGTCTCGGCTCCTATAACATACGCAAATTCAACAGCATGGGCGGCAGGGCATTTATTATCACCCAGTCCATTAAAAAACTCAGCCACACCCTGAAGGAAGCCGTTTTTAACGACTATAGCTACAAACTCCTTTCAGACAACTCCCCTGTTACGATTAATGCCATGAAAACTTTTGACCGGCACGAACCAGACAACCTTGCGCTTTACAAAGACACTGCATACAAAGTCATTGTGGCTGATAAAGTGCTGGATCTGGGGCTCTATGAAGATGTGACGTTGAAAAACGGGCGCACAGTACAGAGGAAGGCCAAGGGAATCCTGAAGCAGCGCATCATCGTTACGTTTTCAAGGAAGATGATGGAATACCAGCGGGCCGTCCGCAGCAGACAGGTGGACCGTGCCAGGAAACTGCTTTCCCTGAAAGACCCGGAAGAGATCAGGAAAGGACCAAATGATGTAAAAAGATTCCTGAAAAGGGCAGTAAAAACGAAATCCGGTGAAAAGGCCGAAGTGGAATATGTCCTTGATGAATCTAAGATTGCAGAGGAAGAAAAATATGATGGTTACTATGCCGTTGCCACGAACCTTGCGGATCCTGCGAAAGACATCCTTGCAGTCTCACAGAAAAGATACCAGATTGAAGACTGCTTTCGGATCATGAAGACGAACTTTGACGGCCGCCCAGTAAACCATAGACTTCCGGAACGCATCAAGGCCCATTTTCTGATTTGCTATACGGCCCTTCTGGTGTACCGCCTGCTAGAAGTGAAGCTGAATGAACAGGGGACGCACATCACAGCGGAGGATCTGATAAAAACACTTAAAAATATGAATGTAACAAACATACATGATGTTGAATATATGGCACTCTACAACGGCAGCCAGGCACTTAATGCCCTAACAAGACTGACAATGCTTCCATTAGACAGGCTTCACTACAAACCCAAAGAATTGAACCGCATGATAAAAAATTTTTTAAAGTAGCATTCACATACAACATTTTTTTAAACATAGAATACCGGAACCTCCTTGTTTTATAAGGCATTCCGGTATTTTAACTTTTACCAACTGTCGAAAACGGGAT
>UQCR01000082.1 GCA_900539655.1 uncultured Robinsoniella sp. | reverse complement strand
CTTAACACAAATCAGGGTGACTCTACCCTTTACAATCCTACAATAAATTTACACCGCGATGATTAACATTTTATTTGACATTTTCATTAGGCGGTGTTATCCTAGTTGTATAAAAGGAATAACCGCTCGTCTATGGCAGTTTTCCTCTTTAATATTTGGAGAAAAAACTACCCTGTTTTGCGAGAACAGGGTAGTTTTTATTTTTTCTTGTCTATGTAACCAAGGAGTGTCAATAAAAACCCGCCAAATAATAACATTAGTGTTAATACCTGGTATGTAGTCATAACCTCACCCCCTATCTTATTTAGTAGGAGGTCAACTACCCTGTAACGGTTATTCCAAAAACATCATATCATGTTTAAAAATAAATGTCTAATATAAAAAATATATTTAACAAAATATTTATTATTTTAATTAATCAATATGAGACTATATGTAAATGCAATATAAATAAATACATACATATAGCATCGAAGGTAGTATTGTATTAATATAAAAGATATAAACACTCATGGTTAGCAGTTTTCCTTATGTATTAGAAAAACTACCCTGTATGCCTAGATACAGGGTAGTTTTTATATTTCTAGTCAGCCAAAGCCTTCACTTCCTGATACTTCTCCAAATCCACATACAATTCCTGCTTATAAGGATTGCGTTTTGTCTTCTTGATTCTATAAATCATATAGACCAGAACTGCAACATTTGCTGTCAGCGCTAGGGCACTTACGATATTATAAATGAACGGATTATAAGTAGAGTTTACGCGGAACATACTGTTATCCTGAAATGCCGGGAATGTCTGAGCGAACATGCACCACAGTGCCAGGGTATGCGCCCGGTGCTGGAGCCAGGCACCTTTGCCCAGCGTGAATGCACAGACGGTAGGCGCCAGCAACAATGCAAATCCGCAGTACCAGGCATGGTGGGGCAGGCAATTATAGGTATATGCAAAATTCCAAAGATCATAGGCAATAATCCAGAACCAGAGCATATCCGGCCACAGCATATCTCTGCTGCCGTCTTTTTTTGTTTTCTTACGGATGCAGATTCCAATCCAGCCGCTGATGGTTATGATATTTAAGATACCGGCGGCAGCATTCATGTAATTCCACGGACCGCCAAGCAGTTCATAAAAAGTACCGGTTGTTCCCTTTTCCAATACATTGGTAAGGGCTGGAAAGGTCATTCCCACTTCGATATCCCTTGCACATGCCTCTAAAATATTGATTGCCAGAATCAGAGGCGGAAAACATAGAGCGATTTTATTGTCACAAAGCCGCCATTCCCTGCCCTGTTTGTCTTTTCCCTTCACGTAACGAATACACCAGAAACCAATACATCCGGCTGTGGAAGAGTAGACCTTTGCCAGATGGAACCAGTCTGTGTAGGACTGGCCTTTCAGTGCTGTAAACCATAAAATTGTGAGACCTATGGGCAGAATAACAAAACAGAAAAATCCTGCCTTTTGAAATCTTCTTGAAATTTCATTTAAAAAAAATAAAATAACAAATACTAATAGCCATACTGCCCACATCATTGGGGCAGAACTTCCATTAAATGTAAACATATTTTCCCTCCATCCATCTTACAGTATTTCATAAATTCCCTGTCAGACTTCTTCCTCTTCCGATTCAAATACTTGTATTTCTTTAATATTTAATTCCTGACCGGTTACCATTACACATTCTGGTGATCCGCATTCCGGACAGACCTTCCCGCTGTTCAGGTATTCATATCCCCTGCCGCAGGTTTTGCACTGTACACTTGCCACAATGATTTCCACTTCTAGTTTTGCATCTTCCATATCGGTACCGTCTATGGCGGCAGGCCAGCATTCTTTCAGGTATTTGGGTACAATAGTAGACGCTTCGCCCACTTCCACAACCACGGCTGCGATATCAGGTAACTCCAGAAGGTTCTCCATGGCTGCAAGTTCTACTCTTTTCACTATTTCAAATACAATTCCCAGCTCATGCATAATCCACCAATTACTTTCCGCCCAGGGCACGTTTAACTTTTTTAATTGCGATCCTGCCCTTTCGCTTTACAATCTGTTTTACCACCACTGGTTTCATTTCTGTAAATTCCACACCCTTGCCGTCATAGCGGCGTTCCAGGTGAATGGCATCAAATTTACATTTGGTAGTACACTGACCACAGCCTACACACATATATTCATCCACCAAAGTGACACCGCAGCCAAGGCATCTGGAAGTCTCTTTTTGAAGCTGCGCCTCGGTAAAAGTTCCTCTAAGGTCCCGGAAAGTAGTTTCAGCCTTTAAGGCGGGATCCAGTGTATCCGGTTTCTGCCTGGGGGTGTGGTCGTAGTTTTCAAGGATAGCCTGATCCCGGTTTAATTCTTTATACTCCCGCCGGTCACGTCCGTTTACCAGTGACTGACCGGGATGTACAAACCGGTGAATGGATATAGCGCCCTGCTTGCCTGCTGCTATTGCATCAATGGCAAACTTTGGTCCGGTATAGCAGTCACCGCCTGTAAATATATCCGTCTGTCCGGTCTGATAGGTAAATCCGTCTGCCTGAACCGTCATATTTCTGTTGAACTCCACGGAAGTATCCTTCAGCAGGCTGCCCCACTGTATGGACTGTCCAACGGTAACTAAAATGTTATCTGCCTTCACGGTAATACAGTCTGTTTCATCATACTGAGGAGCAAAACGCTTATTTTCATCAAAAACGGAAATACATTTCTTGAATTCGATTCCAACCGCTTTCCCATCTTCTGTAAGTATTCTTTTGGGGCCCCAGGAATTATTGATTATGATTTTTTCTTCCTCTGATTCCTCAATTTCTTCTTCAGATGCAGGCATAATATCTCTGGATTCCAGACAGAACATCTCCACACTGCAGGAACCTGTACGGACTGCACTGCGTGCCACGTCTATGGCTACATTTCCTCCGCCGATGACGATAGTCTTACCGGAGAGTTTTACATCTTCCCCGGAGTTTACACTTCGCAGGAATTCAATGCCGGTAGTAACACCCTTTGCGGATTCTCCTTCAATACCCAGTTTACGTCCGCCCTGGGCACCGATCGCCACATAGAAAGCCTCATAACCCTGATCACGGAGCTGGTTAAGCGTAATATCTTTCCCTACTTCCACACCGGTCTGAAAATGAACGCCTATTTCTTTTAAAACAGCGATTTCCGCATCTACAACTTCTTTACCCAGACGGAAAGCCGGAATGCCCAGCGTCAGCATGCCTCCCAGCTGCTGTTCTTTTTCAAAGACTGTAATGGTATAGCCATCCAGCGCCAGATAATAAGCACAGCTTAGGCCGGCAGGACCCGCACCGATAACTGCGATTTTTTTATCAGAGTAGTCATGGCGTTTTTTCGGAATCAGACGATGCTCTTCCTGTAATTCCTGATCTGCTATAAACTTTTTAATTTCATCTATTGCAATGGGAGAATCCAGTTCGCCCCTGGTACATGCCTGTTCACAGCGCCTGTTACAGATTCTTCCGCAGACAGCAGGAAACGGGTTCTCCTTTTTGATCAGTTCCAGTGCTTCCTGATAGCGTCCCTGAGCCGCTAATTTTATGTATCCCTGTATTCCGATATGAGCGGGACAGTTTGTTTTACATGGAGAAGTTCCGGAGTCCACCACATTTTCACGGTTGGTCCGGTAATCAGGATTCCATTTATCCGGAGTCCATTCCTCGTCTCTTGGAGTGGAAACAGTAGTGATATCTGTGACAACGGGAGTTTTAGAACAAAGCTTTTGTCCAAGCTTCAGAGCATTGACCGGGCAGTTTTCCACACATTGGCCGCAGGCAACACATTTTTCCGGATCTACTTTAGATACATAATTAGATCGGATCATATCAACATTTTTGAACATTTCTGCGGTTCGCATAGAGAGGCAGCCGCATCCGCAGCAGTTACAAATGGCATGAGTCTTACCCGAACCATCGGTATTGGGAATTTCATGCATGAGTCCGTTCTCTTCTGCCCGCCGGATAATATCAAAGGCTTCTTCTCTGGTTATCTGCCGGGCACGGCCTGTTCGGATATAATATTCTGCAGCATGGCCCATTTGGATACACATTTCTTCTTTTAAATGCCCGCACCCTTCGCCCATGACTTCCCGGTCGGTGCGGCAGGAACAGTCCGATACGGAAAAGATATCATTTTCATTCAGATATTTGGATATCTCCTCATAATCAGCCTTTCTGCTTTCCCCGTCAATAGCCGATTCAATGGGAATAACCCGCATAAGCCCAACGCCCACAGGAAAAGAACCAGAGCTCATGGGACCGCGGACACGTCCATATGCTTCCATTGCATAGCTTACAATGGGATAGTTCTTAATATTATCCCGGTTATTTACAATCATCTCCATGGTTCCGGGGATCCATGTTTCTGTCCAGAAAGTATCTTCACCGTTTATATTATTTACGAAGCAGGCACCATATACAGCCAGTTTCATTAACTGTTCATGGCAATATGATTCCGTTTTGCCAAGGATGCGTGCAACCTCAGCAGCTGTTTTCTTCTCATAGGAACCAAGAACAATTCCAACCTCTGCCATTTCATCGTCTACACCGGCCTCCAGGATAACATATTCCGGGTCTGCCCATTGGATAGAGCCTTTTTTGCCGGGTTTTACACCAGCTTTTTTCCGTCCGATAACATTTGCAAGAGTCATAACCTTTTCGCTATACCGGCATTGATATCCGGGAGGGAATTCCATTTTTACTAAATTTTCCATATGTTTTTCTCCTTCCATATTTGCTGCATGAAAACTAACCTGATGATAGTCTGTAAATAGGTACAGACAGTTTGCTGTCAAGATATTGAAATGGCGTTAATCAGCCAGCCAGTTTGCCACCTGACCGGAAAGCCACTCGGTCCATTCTTTCATCCCTTCTTTGGTACGTGCAGATATGGGGATAATAGTGATGTTCGGATTTAGCTTTTTAGCCCGTTCCTTACAGGCTTCCAGATCAAAATCGAAATAGGGAAGTACATCTATTTTGTTGATTAGCAAAATATCACATACTTTAAACATCAGGGGATATTTCAGGGGTTTGTCATCTCCTTCCGGAACACTTAAAATCATAGCATTTTTTGATGCTCCGGTATCAAATTCAGCAGGGCATACAAGATTGCCCACATTTTCCAGAATAGCAAGGTCAATGTCATCTGTGCCAAGAGCCTCTAATCCCTGTCTGGTCATTTCTGCATCCAGATGGCACATGCCTCCGGTATGGAGCTGTACCACTTTAACACCTGTTTTGGCAATGGTATGGGCATCCACGTCTGAGTCAATATCAGCTTCCATAACCCCTATGCGTATTTGCTCTTTCAGAGCATCGATGGTACCGGTAAGCGTAGTAGTTTTACCGGAGCCCGGAGACGACATCAGATTCAAAAGAAAGGTTTTTTCCTTTTTCATATTCTGCCTGAGCAAATCAGCCTGCTGGTTATTATTCGCAAAGATGCTTTGCTTGATCTCATAAACTTTTACCATTTTCACTTCCTCCGTTCTTAATTTCTATTCTCTTTTTCCTGGTTCAACCAGGGCTTGTTATAATTATAACATTCTCACATGTGTGACGTCAATAATTACGATAATTAACGTCAATTTACACAAAAATTGCTTGCTAAAATGTACAAATCCATGATATTATAAATTATATTCTTTGGTTCAACCACATATGAAAGGTGTGAAGTAAAATGTTTAAAAAACTGGTATCGCCTACACTGAAAGAACTTTTTATACAGGAAATGGAAGGAATGATTTTATCAGGAGAACTGCCGATCGGTGAGAAGCTGCCTCCCGAAAGGGAACTGGCGGGGAAAATGCAGATTAGCCGATCCGTCGTCAACGATGGTATTGCAGAGATGGCAAGAAAGGGATTTTTAGAAATAATCCCAAGACAGGGCACCTATGTTGCCGATTTTCATAGAAATGGTACCCTTGATATTCTGGTCTCCATTATGTCTTATAATGGCGGCAGGCTTCCAAGGGATGAAATTCGCTCCATACTGGAACTGCGAGGCGTATTGATGAAGTTTTCCCTGGAATCAGCGATTCCAAGACTGACAAAAGAATCTCTGGTTCAGCTTACGGACCAGTGTCAGGCGTTCCATCAGGCAGCCACCCCTGAAGCAGCGGCAGCATCCATTTATGAGTTTGACCATATGTTAAGCGGCTTTTCCGGCAATACACTGCTTCCTCTGTTTTTCTGCTCGTTTAAGGTTCCAATCACTGTTCTGTGGGAACGGTATTTTATGCGTCATGGAATGGAAGGAATGCATAAAAGAAACATGGATTTATTAAAGCATATGGAACAGCAGGATATTATGGCTGCGAAACAGGTCATTGATGATTCTATTCGTTCTACTATAAGCGGTAGCACGGAGATTTATACCACATAAAAATGCGGCCTGCAACAGGCCGCATCGTTTTGTGTTTTTATAAATATAAGATAAATGCCGGCTCTTATTTAATATCCTCAGGCAATACCGGAGGTATATAAAATGCAATGCGGAATCCGCAGCCGCCATTGACGGCCTGGGGAATGAGGCAGGAGGCTTCGCCAAATACTAATTTCAAACGGGTATTGACATTGGAAAGGGCAAAACCATTATCTTCATTGCGCTTCATTACAGGCTGGCTGAGTTTTTCTTTTAATAATTCCAGTTCCCCGGGGGTAATGGAAGAACCATTATCTTCCACTGCAAACTCCAGCATGTCTTTTGAATCTTTCTGAACCGATGTGACCGTTATGGTCAGCATGTTGTCATCCCGGTCTAGAACCAGACCATGGACAAAGTAATTCTCAATCAGAGGCTGAAGGGTATTCTTGGGGATACCGTAGATTTTCAGGGCGTTATCTATACAGAATTCATATTCAAAATTTCCAAACCGGTACATATAAAGATTGATCAGGTTCTCGCAGAGATTCAGCTCTTCCCCTATGGAGACATAGAGATTTCGGCGTGTCTGGTTCCGATACATCTTGGACAGTAGCAGCAGCATCTGGGATGCATCGTTATAAAGCCCCTTGACAATCTGAACCCGGATCTGTTCCAGGGCATTGTAGAGAAAATGAGGGTTGATACTGGTCTGCATGGCATATAGTTCCGCTTTTTTCTGGGAAATTTCGTATACATATGCTTTTTCTACATTTCGCTGCAATTCGTCACACATCTTATTAAAACTAACGGTGATCTGCTTGAACTCATCATTGCTGTTCGGCAGAGGAAGCCGATAATCCAGATTATTCTGACCCACACGGCTCATTCCCGCCTGTATCGTCTTAATCTTCTTATTGGAAATCCTCATTGTGATAACATAGAGCAAAATAGATGCCAGACAGATTACAAGTGCAAGGATTGCAAGAATCACCAGTGTAAAGCTTCCGGTTACAGCAGAGCGGGGCAGCTGGTAATTGGTATAAAAATCATACTTTCCATTAAATATGGAGGAATAGAAATAACTGGTGTCATTTTTCCTGTATTCAGCAACAGGAAGCTGGATGCTATTCGTAGTAGCGGGGGGTTCGGCAGTCAGCAGCAGATTAGAAGAATCCAGATATTCCCCATCGGAAGCATAGATAATATTCTTCTTTAAGTCTGTTATGGAGAAGAGCCCGTCTTCGTCCAGATGGGCATCCGCAATAGCATTGGTAAATTCCGCAGTAGAATATAGAATTATCATCTGCCCTAAGGTAACAAGGTTTTTATTGGAGTAATCAAATATGGTACCGCCAAGCCCATAGACATGTTCCGCCGGCTTATCGTAATTACTGCTTAAAGAATCGATCTGGGAGTCAGACAGAATTTGCAGGTCATAGGATGTGAAGTCCGGAGTCGTACCGTCAAGCTGCAAAGGCACCAGAGTATCATAACTGACATTATATTGATAAAGCTTCCCGGAATTGGTAAGCAGCAGGATGCCCCGGCAGAACTGGTCATAACGGCAGATCTCAGAAAGCATACGGATTACCGACTGGGAAGTATTATAATCGTTATCATAATCTTTCTGATAGAGACTGCAAAGGGCCTGGTAACGGGACGTGCTGGAAAAAACAGGAGACAGGGTATTGGCAAAAGAATTTTGTTTTGTTGTGAGAATAGAAGAGAGGTTATTTACCGCAATATCATAATTCTTTAAGTACTCCGATTTCTCCTGATCCCGGATTAAAAAACTGCATAAGGAAAGAAGCACAGCCGTAATGGTGCAGACTGCGGTTATGCAAATTAACATCATTTTAGAATAATATCCGCTTGTGATTTTTTTCAGCATGAAAGCTCCTTGAAAACTGTTCTATGAAAATTCAGACGAATCTGATATACTGAATTATAACAGCCGACAGCATAAAAAGCAAGAAAACAGGCGAAAGTAAGGGATTTACAGAGGATTTGGAAAATGAAAAAAAACATATTGAATAGCAGGATGTTTGGGGAAATGGCATGGAAGGAAATGACATTAGAGAATATGCGAAGAGTTATAATGTTTCTGGCTGCCACCGGGGCGTGTCTGGTGCTTTCAGGCATTTTGGGCGGATGCAATGCACCTGATGGTTCGACCGGATCAGGAAAGACAGAAGAAAACAATGACGAGACCATATTAACAGCGTTTGTACAGCAGTCCGTAGCTTCTGATGACGGAATTTGGGAAGGCTGGGGAGCGCAGAAGCTGTATGAAGATACCAATATCAAGGTGGATTTCTATGCCAGTGGAAATGAGGTAGAGCAGAAGTTAAAGCAATATATGGCGGCAGGAAATTTACCGGATATCATAGGATTTCGGGATCTGGATGAGGCACAGCTGCTGATGGATGCTGATTTGCTGCTTCCCCTGGAGGAATATGAGGATTCACTGCCTTCTATCTTTCACACAAAGGAATATGAAAATGCCATCGCCTATACCATGGAAAATACCAGTAATGGTACCGGTAAACTGTTCTTTATGCCCACCTCTATCGGACCTGTTTCTTATAATGCGTATAACTGGGTGCCGCTCCTGCAATGGGATGCATATAAAAAGGCAGGCGCTCCAAAGCTTTACACCCTGGAAGATTACCTGGATGTGGTGGAAAAGATGGTAGAGATTAAACCGGTTACGGAATCCGGTGAGAAAGTTTATGGATTTTCCCTATTTTCTGACTGGGACAAATATTCTGCTCTGGAAATTGCATCACTGTCCTATTTCTATGGAATTGATTCCGAATATGTGTCCACATTAATGGAAACCAATATTTTAACAAAAGAAACAAATTCTATTTTGCGAGAAGACAGTTTTTATAAACGTGCTTTAAAGTTTTATTTTGAAGCCAATCAGAGGGGGCTTTTGGATCCGGATTCCGCTACGCAGAGCTATAGCAATCTGGAGAAAAAATACAGCGAGGGGAGAGTGATGTTTTCCTGGTTTTCCTGGCTATGGGGTACTTATAACAATGTCTCGTCCGGTCATGTGAATCATGAGGAAAAACCGGATGGCTATGCCAACGTACTGGCATCCGATATGAAGATTTATGAGGCACCGGATCAGGTAATCGGGCGCAACTGGTATTTTGCCATAAGCAAGAACTGTAAAAATGTAAAAAAAGCATGTGAGTTTTTAAACTGGCTGTATGATCCGGATGTGGAACAATATCTGTATAATGGGCCGGAAGGAGGCGTCTGGGAACGTAAACCGGATGGTGAGCCATATGTAACGGAAAAGGGATGGGATGTAATTAATGAAAAAAATGAAGATCTCATGCCTGTTGAGGGCGGCGGGTCTTTCCAAAACGGGGTATATCACTTTAATGGATTGGGCCAGCAGGCGTCCACCCTTATGGATGACGGATACACCATCAGTTACCGCTACTGGCCCTCCAGCCTGAATGTGGATGAAACCCGGATGCAAAAGGAGGTTAACGAAATGCTGGGAAAGGATGTCCTGGCGGAATACCTTTATGAAAATGATATGGTGGCGAAGTCTACTATAGCTGTTAATATGATACCTCCGGTTTCGGACGTTATGGAAAATAAGATTGCCGAAATCGGTGAAGTGGTCCGTGGTGATTCCTGGGATCTGGTCTACGCGAAAGATGAGACAGCTTTTGAAGAACTCTGGCAGAACATGGTGAAGAAGGCAAAGGAACTGGGGATGGATGATGTAGAGCAATACTATAAACAGGCATGGAAAGAGGCGCTGAGAAAAGCCGCGGAGTTTGAAAGTACGGATAAGACTAGTACATCCTTGCGTAAATAATTGAGTAATCCACTTCGGCTATCCGCACCAGGAAATCCGAACCATTCTTTGATGTAGCCCGCTACACTTGCAGAATGGTTCGAATCCCCTGATACGAATATCCTGTGTGTATTACTCGATTATTTAAGCAACAAGATGTTATGCTCACCTCTCTAAAAATGAATATCGGTTGTTCCGCGTTCCACGATTTCTCCGGTGATGATTGCCTTGGAAGGAACCTTTTTACCGGATAGAACCTGCATAAGCATGGAGATTGCATTGATACAGGAAAACTCCAGACGGTTATCCAGAGTAGTGAGTTCCGGTTCACAGCAGATTCCCATTTTGGAATTATTATAGCCGGTAATACATACATCTTCCGGAACGCTGCGTCCCAGACTCTGTTCGTATTTCAGAACACTGATTGCCATATCATCATCGGAGGTGATAAAGAAATCATGCTCTTTAAATGCCGGGTCAGATAACAGAAAGTCCCTGGTAGACAAGATGTCGCTGTTTGCGCAGATATATTTTGGATCGTCAATGCCAAAATCTTTGCATGCCTTGATAAAGCCGTTCAATTTTTGACGTCCGCTGTAAGAAAGGGAGCGGTATAGATAGCAGGGAGATTTCCTGCCGCTTTCTAAAAGCTTTGAGGTCATCTGGCAGATTGCCTGGGTGTCATCGCAGAGGGAACAATAGATGTTATCACCTTGCAGATATCCGTTTACGATGATCAGTGGGGCAGTCTTAGCGGCATCCAGCAGATATTTGTTCTGTTTTGCATTCTTCTCAATATAACTGGAACCAGCCAGTATGATAGCATCTACCCTTTTTGAGAGAAGCAGATTCAGATATTTTTCTTTCGTTTCAAGCTCATATCCCGTACAGCAGAGAATGGAATCATAATCATGTCTGCGAAGCTCCCGTTCCAGATAATAAATGGCATTGGCTAAAAAGCTGTCCGAAGAGTCAGCGCATAAGATACCGATGGTATTCATTGTATTTAAACCCAATCCTCTGGCGAAGATATTAGGGGTATAACCTGTTTCCTGAATGACGGACAATACTTTGTCCCTTGTTTTGTCGCTTACATTACCGCTTCCGTTTAAAACTCTGGATACAGTGGCGATGGATACGCCTGCTTTTTCTGAGATGTCATAGATATTCATAACTTCCGCCCTTTCTTTCGTAAATGAAGGTCTTCATTCATTAATAAAATATTATAAGACCTGGCAGGGTAAAATGCAATTAAAATCCGATATCATGATTGTCTTATAGACTTTTCTACAGTAATTCAAGTTATAATATCTCAAGAAAACTATAAAAATTCAACATTCATAATGCCATTCCATTGACAAAATAAAAAAAAGAATATAGGATTAATGTAAGCGCTTACAAAATATAACGGCATTTAGGGGTTTAGAAGATTATACCTGGAGGATAGAAAAGGGAATGATGGATAGAAAATTTGACACATCACTGAGGGATTCGCAGGGGACTGCGGTTGAACCGGTGAGTCCGGAGAAGTTTGATCTGGAAGCATATGCTGACTACGAGGAAAAACAGCTGGAGAAGAACCGTTCTTTTCTTAAGAAAGAGGAAGGGCTTTTAGTTTACAGGAGGGTAAGGGCTGACGGTGTATTTTATGACAAATGCAGAGATTATAGAGAATCGCTGGCGCTGCAGCTGGGAGCGCTGCAACTCAGTATGGGGTATGAGGCGGACATTGCCAACTTTCTGGAACCATGGTGCGGAATAGGATATATTGCATCCGGCTTTGGCGGGAACTATATCTGGGAGGAGGGTCAGGCACCCAGTGTAAACCCTCAGTTTGAATCAACGTCAGATATCCTGAACAGCGATTTCGTTCCCATAGCCAGAACCGAGACGGGCAGACATATCTTAGAGATGACCGAATATTTCATGGAGAAAACAAAGGGAAAAGTACCGGTTTCCCTCACAGATGTACAATCCCCTATTAATATGCTCACCTACCTGTTGCCTGTGACCAATCTTTTTTACGATGTGGTGGATGAGCCGGAACAGGTGCGTAAAGCGGCTGGCCTTGTCACAGACCTTTTACTTGATTTTTTAATGGAGCAGAAGAAACTTCTGGGTAATGCACTGGCGGGTCCGGGACACGGATTTGCATCCGGCAGAGCCTTTCCCGGGATTGGGCTTAGTAATGATATGTCAATTATGGTTCAGGAAGAAGATTATGAGGATATTTTCAAAAGTTCTGACGAGAAGCTGGGTGAGGCGTTTGGAGGAGTGGTATATCACTCCTGCGGAGTCTGGGAATCAAAGATTGGGATGGTGAAACGGTACCGGAATATTTTTATGGCTGACGGTGCTTTTTCCGTAGGGGAGGGTCCTTATCCCTGCATAGAGACGGATCCTTCGCCGAACTCTCCGGAGGTTTTTGCAAAAGGATTTGCAGGCAGCGGCATTGTGTTAAATGCCAGGGCCGTAGGGGATGTGGAGCATGCATATTCGGTTTTTGAAAAGTTATGGAGGCCAAAGCAGAAACTGATCTGCGTTACATATTGTAAAACACCGGAAGAACAGCAGAAACTATACGAGAAGCTGCATAGAATGGAGGCAGAACGATGAAATACGATATTACCTTTCATCCTTCCTGGTGGCATGCCCATGCAGGGATAGATTTTACCAGAGATTTTTTTGACAATCCCCAGTACCGCATGGAATGTGATTTGAAAATGCGCCGTACACTTTACGAACATTTTGGAGATTTTGGATTGGGTGAAAAAGACCCGGTGATGCGTCCCTTGCTTGGAACGGACCTTTTGGCTGCGGGTTACCTGTATTCGGAACTGATGGGCTGTCAGGTAAAATATCAGGCGGATAATTCACCCCAGGTAATATGCCGTGATCTCGACGAAGATGAAATAAGTGATATTTATGCGCCAAAGCTGGAAACGAGTGAAGTGTGGCAGCGGACCCAGAACCAGATTGATTATCTGCTGAATAAGTTTGGATATGTGGAGCCTTATATCAATCTGCAGGGAATACAGAACATTTCCATGGATCTCATGGGCCAGGAAGCCATGACTGTGTATTATACGGCACCGGAAGAAGCAGAACATCTACTGCAGGAAATAACGAAGCTTTCTATTTCCGTTGGAAAACGGCTGAAGAGGCTGTCTGATGACATATCCGGGGGTGTTACTGCAATTGTGAGAAGAGTACGCCCAAATGTCTATCTGACATCCAATTGTTCCGTAGAAATGATTTCCAATGAAATGTATGAAAAATTTCTTTTGCCATGTGATCGGAAATTGGCAAAGACCTTTGGCAGTTTTGGCGTACATCACTGCGGAGCAACTATGGAACATGTGGTGGATGGCTATCAGAAGATTCCCAATCTGGAATTTGCGGAAGTCGGAGCATTTTCAGATTTAAGCCTGGTGAGAAGCAGGCTTTCGGGGGTATTTTTAAATGCCAGATACAGTCCGGCAAGGCTTTTAGAAGCATCTGAAGAAGAAATGGTCCGGGAAGTCCGGGGGCTGGCTGCAGCAGGAATGGAAAATGGAGGACTGTTATCCATCTCCTGTGTTGGAATTGACCATAATGCAACAGATGATAAAATTAGATCTTTTCTGAAGGCATGTAAAGCGTTGGAAGAATGATTTAAAATACAATTGGCATGTAAATCGGACACAGGCAATTTTAGTGCAGAGGCTGCTGAGATTTGCAAAAGAAATGTATGGTAAAAAATTATTAAATGGAATGCCATAATATACGGATATATAAATCCGATATTGTGGCATTCTTTTTGTATGAGTAAAACCCTTCCATTATAAGAAATACCTTTTAGGTTTGGTCATACACCCTTCAGGAAGCTGGTGGAGTAAGGCGGTACTTACTGGGAGAGCAGCCCACCGTATCCCGAAACAGTTTTGAGAAATAGTGGGGATTACTGATGCCGATCATAATTCCAATGGTATTCACAGGCAGGTCCGTACTGCGCAGCAGTTCACAGGCTTTGTTCATACGGCACCCGGTAATGTAGTTGTTCAGAAATGATCCCGTTTTTTGATAGAATACTTTTCCAAGGTAGTTAGGCGACAGATGAATCATTTCCGCCAGGCTTTGAATAGACAGGTTTTCATTGAGATGTGATTTTATATAGGAAATCACAGTTTCAACGTATTCATTGGAGTTGCTGACTGCCATGGTATTAAAAGGCAGGGCATAGATCCATTCCAACAGAGAGGATGCAATTCCATCCAGGTCATCTTTTTTCAGTTCCCGCTCCATCAGGGAAGATACCATACTGCTGTTATCATATTCAATAAAGGAGAGCAAAATCGTAAATACACTTTTTTCCAGGGATCTGTAATTCTTGCAGGAAAAAATAATTTCCCGGATAATGGCTTCTGATTCCTCTTTGCGAAATGAAAAAACCGAGGACATCAAACGTTCCGTTTTTATTTCAATATTGGAAAGGTTTGCAGCGTTTCCAGAGGGCTGTCCGCTGTAACATATGGAAGTACTGCTGCCTGAGAAGTCCCGTATATATACGGATTTATCAAAAATAAATTCATTGCAGGTCAGGCAGGCCTCATTTACTGCGCGATAGAGCCGCAGGGCAGGCCTGGTAAACGGAGCGGATATGCCGAAATAGCATGCTTGCTTTGTATAGTTTAGCAGTGTCTTGTGCAGTTCCCGCGCTATGGAATGCACTTTTTCCGGATCGGAAGCATCTAACAGACAGAGGATAAAATCATCCTTTTTGTATAGCCGGCAGGAGATCTGACTTCGTTTCAGGATATTCAGAATGATATTATGGAATAAATTCTGATTAATACTGTTGTGATTGTGACGGTCATGACGTGCTGCGATTACCATCTTGGGGCAGTCAGACAGATGGTGCTGCTGCAGGTATTTTTCCAGGTTCCCGGTATCGGAGGCGTCGGTAAAAACTTCTGAGAAATTTTGAAAGGACGGCTCCGATTCGGAGGGTTCTGTCTGCCTGGTATCCGGGTAGGATGCTTTGATTTTTGGCAGTACTGCAGTCAGATCGTCATTTTTAAAGGTGGACTTGCACAGATACAGTTCAACACCGTATCGGATTGCCTGCTGGGCATATTCAAAATCATTATAAGCAGATATAATGATAAATTTCACTTCATTATCCAGCTCCCGGATTTGATTCATCATTTCCAGCCCGCTTACCGGGGACATGCGGATGTCGGTAATGATCAGGTAAGGATGGTATTTTTCGTACAGAGCAAGCCCATCCTGGCCGTTTGAAGCATCCGCTGCGATATAGAATCCGTAGGCATTCCAGTCTATCAGTGACTTTAGTCCAACCCGGACCAGAAACTCATCTTCCACGATCATTACAGGAATCATATTAATCAACCTCCTTGGCAGTTTCTATTTGAATTGGCTGAGTTACGATTACTTTTGTCCCAATATGCAGTTCCGAATGGAAGGAGATGCCGTATTTCTCGCCAAACCAAAGCTGAATCCGTTTGTTTATATTTGTTAGCCCGATGTTATGTATTCCCTCCGCCGTAGAGAGGGGCAGCTGGCAGCCCTCAAATGAAATGCCTTCCCCATTGTCTTCTACTTCATATATCAATGCATCCGCTGACAGATAAGCCCGGATGACAATTCTGCCGTAATCGGTGGCATCTGAAAAAGCATGGTAAAAACAGTTCTCTACCAAAGGCTGTATTAAAAGCTTTAAAGTCTTGCATCTTCTGGTCTGCTCCTGAACTTCAAACAGGATATCAATCGAAGCATTATAACGGAATTTCATAATATCCACATAGCAGGAGACTTCCTGGAGCTCCTGGTCCACCAGAATAAATTCGTTGGGATGGCTGCTGGTAATTTGAAGCAGGGTGGAAAAGGAAGAGATCATTTCTGCAATCTGGGGAGAATCCTGCATAAGCGCCAGCCAGCGTATGGAATTTAAGGTATTGTATGTAAAATGGGGGTTAATCTGAGCCTGCAGTATCTCAAGTTCTGTTTTTCTCTTTTCCTCTTCAATATTCTTCATCCTGCTGATCAGGTCTGAAATCCGGTGAAGCATATCATCATATCCGTCAATCAGAACGTTAATTTCCGCTACCTGGGAAGTGTAGGGATCAAATGTAAAATCACCTTTTGCACTGCGCTCCATGGAACGGATCAGTGGTTTAAAGGATCTGGTAAATACCCTGCTCAGGAAAAAAGTTAAAACCATGCTGATCAGTAAAGCGATCAATACAATTAAAACGATCTGATGATAAATCGGATACAGATCTTTTTTCGTTGCATCTTTGGGTGTCAGGGAAACCAGTGTCCAGTTGGTGAATGGATTGATTTGTTTTGCTAATATATAAGTGGTATTCTTTAGCTTAATATGTGCGCCTGTATCGTAGGCATTTAAGTTCGTCAGGTGATTCTCCAGAAGATCCTGCTTGCTTGTATTCTGGGTATAGAGCAGGGTATTTTTCGAATCAAATGCGGAGATAATGACGCCGTTATTGCCATTGATATTTTCCAGGCAGTTCTGGAGCAGGCTTGCATCCAGGAGTACCAGCAGTACGCCGGGGGATTTTGAAATGAGGGTTTTGCAAAAGGACTGTGCATAAATAAAATAATTTTCATCATATGTAAGGATCACCTGGTCCTTTTTACCTTCCTGCACGTCCTGAAACCAACGTTCCTCCATAACTGCAGAATAATTAATCGGTGAAAAGCTGTCATGTATAAAATAAACGTTATCATTTTTATACAGATAAATATTCCGTATGTACTTGTAATAATTTGATGAGGTGGCGAGGAGCTGCTGTACTTTTGATTCATTTTGCAGGCGGGTAAACTGGTTGGGATGGCTGGTGGAGAGATTAACTGCTCCCGTCAGTTCTGAGTTATTTTCCAGTATGGAGCCAAGGGTTGCCACATCATAAAATATCATTGACAGCTGTTCATTTGCCTTTTCAAATACTTCTTCATATTTTGTGGTGGACATCTGGTGAAAGATGTCGGTAAAGTAGGTAGTAATGCTGATGCTTACCGTCGCTAAAATTAAAATAATGATGCCGGATGCCGATGTAAATAAAATCTTCATAAGAGAATAAGTCTTTTTATGCATATTATGCCACCTATCGTTTTATATCCTGTTGCAGCTGCAGGGGATCAGACCGCATAGCCTAGAGCGTGTTTGACTTATGGAAATCATAGCATAAGAAAAGACGGGAAACAAGGTTTGTGAAATAATGACATTAGATATTTATACAAGTGTGTTGATTTTTATAAAACACAACATTAGAAATCATTTATATCTGTAACCCCGGTTAAAAGGAATGGATGAATTTGGTAAACATCGAAGTTAGTCTCTCTATTTCATAAGACGGGGCAGTCCGATATAATAAAGATACCTTAACAACAGGCTGATTGAGAAGGAGCCTGGAACTGTATGCGGTCAAGAGAAAGAGAGGATGAATGATATGAAAAAGAAAAAACTAATGTCTTTGTTACTGGTTTCGGCGATGATGTGTACTATGGCAGCGGGATGCGGGGGAGGAAAAGAAGCATCCGGTTCCCAGGAGACAAAAGGGGAAACAAAGGAAGCCACCGGGAATGAAACGAAAGAAGCAGCCGAGGGACAGGAAGACAGAGTGCTGACGATGATGAACTATATTGATCCTGCCAATACGGATGACCCTATGCAGTCTGTAGTAATCAAACTGTATGAACAGTTTACGGAAGAAACGGGAATTAAGATTGAGTATAATGTAGTTCCCTGGGATCAGCTGGAATCCAAGATCGTAATTACCAACCGGGCGGGGGCACCCAGTGACCTGGTGGCAGTCAGTTCACAGAAGCTTGCTTCCCTGGTCAACAGCGGTGCGCTGATGCCTTTGGATGATATGATTGATGAAAGCTATAACCGGGATGATTTTTCCAATGCGGTGTGGGCAGCAGGCACTTACAGCGGGGATAAGAAGGTATATTGTATGCTGCAGTCTGTACATACCAGGGGAATCTGGTATAATAAGGATTATGTAAAAGAAGCGCCGAAGACCTGGGACGAAATTGTATCTGCCGGGCAGACAGCAATGTCAGAAAATGAAGGAATTTATGGTTTTGGATTCTGGGGAGGCAAACATTATGCTTCCGGTGAAACGGCAATCGGTCCTTTAACCTGGGCAGGTGGCGGAAAGCTCACCAATGATGACGGAAGTGCTGCATGGGATAACGATGCAGTAGCAGATGCCATTAAGTTTATGTCGGACTGCGTAAATGAATATAAGATTACACCGGAGACCTGTCTGTCGGTTAGCGATTATAATGATGTTACCCAGCAGTTTGCAGCTGGAAATATAGCGATGATCTTTGACGGTTCCTATGCGAAACCTACGTTGGATGCATCTGACCTCGGAAAAGAAGGAAAGTTTGATTTTGCACCTGTTCCGGCGAAGACAGAAGGTGGCCCACAGCCCCATTTCTCCAATGGCTGGGCATGGGGAATTCCAAGTAAATCAAAGCAGCCGGAACTGGCATGGGAATTTATAAAATGGTTTTCACAGAAAGAACAGCAGCTGGCACATTCCAAGGCGGAAGGCGGACTTCCCATTACAATCGAGGCACAGCAGGACAAGATGTACCAGGAGGGACTGGAGAAGAAATTTATTGATAATCTGAATAACAATGCACATAGCATGGATCCCTTTGTATATTACCAGGAGGGACTGGAAGAGTTAGCTGTAGCGGGAGCAACTTACTGTCTGGATCCAAGCAGCGATCTGAAAGCGGTATTGAAAGAATCCCAGGAAGCATTTAACCAAAAATATTATGCGGAGTAGTAGATAAGCAGAAAAGATGCAAGCATGTGTCTGCAGCATAAGTGCGGGCACATGCGGACTTTTCTATCTATGCATATGAGCAATGTCAGGAGGAAGGTATATGTTCCATACTAAGAAGAAATCCTATCTGCCCTATTTTCTGGTAGCTCCGGTCTTTTGTATTCTCTTGTTGTTTTCCTATCTGCCTTTTCCATATACGGTGTATCTGTCTTCCCAGAATGTCATGCCGGGAACCGGGGAAATGGAGTTTGTAGGACTTAAGAATTACAAGATGATATTCAAGGATCCGAATTTTTGGGAGAGCATGAGAAATACCGGGTATTTTGTTATTGTGGCAACGATTGTTGTGATTGTACTGGGGGTTATTGTAGCCCTGATTCTAAACAGTAAGATTAAGGGAATGGGTATCTATATGACAATTTTATTTATTCCCTGGATTGTATCGGATGTAGTTGCAGGCTTTTCCTGGAAGTGGATGCTGAATGCGGATTTTGGCGTCTTGAATTATCTGTTTGAACCTCTGCACTTAAAGGTGAGCAATTTGATCACGAAGCCGGAATATGCCATGATTGCGGTCATTATGGTCACTATGTGGAAACAGCTGGCTTATTCCACCATACTGCTTCTGGCAGGCCTACAGAATGTATCGAAAGAGCTGCTGGAGGCGGCAAAACTGGATGGATGTTCCGGTTTTCAGGCATTTTGGTATATCACCTTTCCGATATTCAGCCCGATTCTGCTGGTAACCACGCTCCTTGATATTATTAATTTTATCAGTCAGTCCGGTATGCTTTTGGTACTGACAAACGGAGGTCCCCTTCGCAGCACGGAAACGCTGGCACTTTATATGTTTAAAGAGGCGTTTACCAATTTCCATCTGACAAATGCATCTGCAATATCCATGGTATTGGCTGTGATTAACATCATGATTGTTTTTATTTATTTCTACATTAATAAAAAAAGCAGAGAGTGGGTGGATTAGATATGGCTGGAAGCATGAAAAATAAGAAAATGAAGAAAAAAGTATTTACAGTGGTGAAGCATGTGATCATGATCCTGGTTTCTGCATATATGCTGGTGCCATTATTATGGGGATTTCTGACCTCCCTGAAACCGCAGAACCTGATTTTTACATATCCGCCTAAATTTTTTTCCGGGCTCACCCTTGAGAATTACAGGCATGTGTTCGAAACCCAGAATCTGGGACAAAATATCCTCTCAACGCTGGGGCTTGCCTGTATCTCCACCGTGATAGGGATTTTATTTGCAACCTTTGCAGCTTATATATTCTCCAGATATAAATTCCGGGGAAAAGGCTTTTTTATCGGATTTGTAGTATGCCCCATGTTAATACCGGGGCTTGTAAACCTGATTCCCCTTTTTACCGTTTATACAAAACTGGGACTGGTTGATAATTTCTTTGGATTAATACTGCTCTATCTTCCTTCCGTAATGCCATTTTCCATTATGGTTCTGCAGAATTATTTAAAAGCGATACCGTTTACACTGGAGGAAGCGGCGATGATAGACGGATGCAGCAGATTTCAGCTGTTAACCAAGATCATCCTGCCGGTCATTCTGCCGGGAGTGATTGCAGTCGCCATGATTTCGTTTGTTACCATCTGGAATGAGTTTATTATTACCTTAATCTTTACAACCGGCGGCAATCTGCGGACCCTGACTATGGGAATGTATTACATGATGAGTAAAAATAATGTGAACTACGGTGCAGTCTGTGCAGTATCATTTGTCAGTATTGTTCCGGTTCTGATTATTTTCCTTATTTTCAGAAAACAATTTATTAACTCCATGATTGATGGGGCGATTAAGGGGTAGAGCGGAAGTGATTACTGTTCAGGAGGACACTATGACAAGTAAAGAAAGATTATTAACGGCACTGGACGGGGGATGCCCCGACAGGCTGCCGGCGACGACCCACCATATTATGAAATATTTCCTGGATACTTATATGGGAGGCTGCAATGACCGGGAATTCTTCCGGGAGATGGGGCTGGATCCCATACATTGGGTCAATCATTCCTATTATACCAGGGAGCAGGAAGAGAACTGGAGAATTGAGGAGGAGCCTTTGGATACAGCCGGTTATCGGACTGTGCGCTATAAGATCCATACACCGAAAAAAACATTTACTATGGTTGTACAGTATAATCAGTATACTTCCTGGGTTACGGAACACCTGTTAAAAGAAAAAGGCGATATTGAAATACTGGCGAGATATCTTCCAAGTCCCAGAGCGGACGTACAAAAAATTAATCAGGAAGCAGAAGAACACAGTGATTGTCTGATCCGTGGATTTATACCATGCTTTGATATCTCTGGCCAGCCGGGCTGCTGGCAGGACCTGGCATGCATATTTGGGATACAGGATCTGATTATGGAGACCTATGACGATCCCCAGTGGGTGAAAGAAGTACTGGGGATACTGCAGAAGCGTAAGCTGGATTATGTGGATACGCTGGACGGATGCAGGTATGACATATTGGAAATGGGCGGCGGAGATGCATCTACGACCGTTATTTCACCGGCAATTTTCCAGGAGTTTGTGGCACCTTTTGATACGCCGATTATACATGGGATCCAAAAGAAGAACATTCGGGTCGTTTATCATACCTGCGGAGGGATGATGCCGATCTTAGAGGACATTGCGGCTATGGGACCAAATGCAATGGAAACTTTTACGCCTGTGGATATGGGCGGGGATGCCAATTTAAAAGAGGCAAAACGCAGAATCGGAGAAAAAGTGTGTATGATCGGGGGATTCGACCAGTTTCATTTTTTTAGTGGCTGCTCCCAGGCGGAGACCAGATATAAAGTCAGGGAATGCTTCGAGGCAGCGGGAGAGAACGGCAGTTTTATCCTGGCACCGTCTGATCATTTCTTCGATGCGGATCCGGAGTTAATCCGGGCTTTTGCAAGTGAAGCTGCCTGCTGCATCTATGAATAGAATACCGTATGGTTATAACGAGTACGCCCTTGCATAAATGATTGGGCAATGCCGTACTGAACTTGGGTCTGACATGATAAGCAAAAGGATATTGGAGGAGAAGGCTATGTGGGGTAGAGAGCTGATTGAAGCAGCGATAGCGGGAAACAGCTGCGAAATAAATAGTTTCTGGGTAGGGCATCCTACGGATGAAGCGAAAAAAATCTATTATCAGGAAACAGGGATAACGGAAAACACAGGGAAGTCAGAAGCAGATTTTAATATAAAGATTAATTCAGATATGATTTGGCTGAGTCCTGAACTGGATCCCCAGTGTTATAAAAGTCCGGATGGGACGCCTATGTGGGACTGTTTCAATGAGGAGCGGAAAAGCCTGGGCAGCGGCGGGATCTTTGCAGAATGTGAAAGTATTGATGAAATAGAAGCATTTCCATGGCCGGATCCAAAGAATCTGGATTTTACTAATTGCCTGGAGGATACCAGATATGCTTATGAAAAAGGCCTGGCTGTATTTGGCGGGATGTGGTGTCCGTTTTTCCATGTATTATGTGATTTCTTTGGAATGGAAAACTACTTTGTGAAAATGTACACGGATCCGGAGGTCGTTCATACCGCAACACGCCATATTGTTGACTTTTATCTGGAAGCGAACAGGCGTTACCTCAAGCTTGCAAAACCATATTTAAGCGCAGCTTTTTTTGGAAATGACCTGGGTACTCAGTTAAGCCTTCTGATCAGCCCGGAGAGCTTTGATGAATTTATATTGCCTTATCTTACTGAAATTGTTCAGGGGATTAAGGCAGAGGGATTAAAAACAGCAATGCATTCCTGTGGTTCCATAGATTTGATTATTCCAAAGCTAATTGATGCCGGAGTAGATATCCTTCACCCCCTCCAGGCAAAAGCAGCCGGTATGGATGCCGAAAGCCTGGCGGCAAAATATGGTGGGAAGCTGGTGTTTATGGGGGGCGTAGATACTCAGGAACTGCTGCCTTTTGGAAATAGCAGCCAGGTAAAAGAAGAGGTACTGAGGCTTCGGGATATCTTTAAGGGAAAGTTTATCGTATCACCGAGTCATGAAGCACTTCTTCCCAATGTACCATTTGAAAATGTAATGGCAATGAGCAATGGGGCTAAATGCATATTATAAGTATTTTATTTTCGAGGAAAATTATGGTTGACGTACTAACCCTCTCTATGGTAGGATGAAATTATAAACAGGCACTGGTAAACACAAGTGACGGAATAAAAAAGCATATTCGGTAGAAGGATTTGGGAGAGACTATGTATCTATGGCGCCGAAGGGGAAAATCAGGAAACTCTCAGGCAAAAGAACCAAATCTGGACGAATCTCTGGAGAGCGCAGCGGCACCAACGAAGTAAATCTGTTCCAGGCACAGGTAACTACTGATTCTGACGGAACAGACAAATCTTTCAGGTAAAAGGACAGAGACGGATTGAATAAATGAAGTTCATCTTCATTTATTCAGCCCGTCTTTTTTTGTGTGTTTCAGTGGGGGATTAAAAGGAGGGAATCTATGGAGCGTAAGACGCCGCTTTACGGGAAACATGTAAGCCAGAAAGGGAAGATGGTACCTTTTGCAGGATATCTGCTTCCGGTCCAGTATGAAGGGGGAGTGATAGCAGAACATATGGCAGTCCGGCAAAACTGCGGGTTATTTGACGTTTCCCATATGGGGGAATTTATTTGCAGGGGCAAAGATGCAGCCAGAAATTTAAATTACCTGCTGACAAATGATTTTACAAAAATGTATGACGGGCAGGCCAGATACAGCCCCATGTGCAACGAAAAAGGAGGAATTGTGGATGATCTGATTGTCTATAAGATCAAAGAGGATGATTATTTTATAGTGGTGAACGCGGCTAACCGGGAGCGGGACTTTACCTGGATGAGCCGGCACCGGTTTGGGGATGTGCAGTTTATTGATATTTCTGACTCTACGGCATTGATTGCATTACAGGGACCAAAAGCAAAAGCCATATTAAAAAAAGCGGTTTCCGAAGATGATATTCCAAAGAAATACTACAGCGCCAATTTTAAAGGGAGGATAAACGAAATACCCTGCACGATTTCAAAAACGGGATATACGGGAGAAGATGGATTTGAATTTTACTGCAGTCCGGAAGATGCCCCTAAAATATGGGAGCTGTTCCTGGAACTGGGTTCGGATAAAGGCATTATGCCCTGCGGTCTGGGCGCGAGAGATACTCTTAGGCTGGAGGCAGCCATGCCCCTTTATGGCAATGAAATGAATGAAGAGGTCACGCCCTATGAAGCTGGGCTTTTAGCATTTGTAAAAATGGAAAAAGAAGATTTTATCGGTAAAAAAGCATTGCTGGAAAAAGCGGATTTTAAAAGGTGCAGAATGGGATTGAAAGTTACGGGGCGGGGAATCATCAGAGAACATGCAGATATTTACCGGGAGGGAAAACTGATCGGTAAGACTACTTCGGGAACGTATTCGCCCTTATTGCAGTATTCCATTGCCATGGCGCTCCTGGACCGGAATGCGGTTTGGGTGGGAGATGAAGTAGAGGCGGATGTAAGGGGGAGAAGAGTTAAGGCACAGGTAGTGGAATTGCCATTTTATAAAAAGAACAGGTAAATGGTCAGGGAGCCGCAGGTGGCGGTATACAGGATAGGAGGAAGCAATGAATTTTCCAAAGGAATTAAAATATGTAAAATCCCATGAGTGGATTAGAAAAGAAGGTCAGATGGTGGTAATCGGAATTACGGATTATGCCCAGGATGCACTGGGGGATCTGGTGTTTGTGAATCTGCCGGAGGCAGGAGATGAAATTACAGTTGGAACGCCTTTTGCAGATGTGGAATCCGTAAAGGCAGTATCCGAAATATTTTCACCGGTTACAGGAAGGGTTCTGGAAATCAATGAGGAACTGCTGGATAACCCGGAACGGATCAATGAAGATCCTTATGGTGCCTGGTTCATTAAGGTGGAAGCAGTTACAGGAGAAGAAGACTATATGGATGCGCAAGGTTACGAAACATATACAGAATCCTTGTAAATAAGGAAGAGAGAAGGAGGAGGATGTATGGGGTCATATGTTGTTTCCACAAGGGAAGAACAGGAGCAAATGTTAACATCTATGGGATACGGGAACATTGGGGAATTATTTTCCGTAATTCCGGGGGAAGTCAGATTGAACAGGGAGCTGAAGCTTCCTACCGGATGCTCTGAGATGGAAGTGATGCGCCGCATGGAAGCGCTGGCAGAGGAAAATAAAAGCTTCCGCCATATATTCAGAGGGGCAGGTGCGTATCATCACTATATACCGGCGGCAGTGAACCGGATTACACAAAAGGAAGAATTTCTTACTGCATATACGCCTTATCAGGCAGAGATTAGTCAGGGAATCCTTCAGTCCATTTTTGAATACCAGACGATGATCTGTGAACTGACCGGGATGGATGTATCCAACGCTTCCGTATATGACGGAGCTTCCGCAGCAGCGGAGGCAGCTGCCATGTGCCGGGACAGAAAACGAAATAAAATTGTGGTGTCTGCATCTTCAAACCCGGAAGTGATCCGCACGATTCAGACGTACTGCTTCGGAAATGGCTCGGAGGTTGTGATCGTACCGGAAAAGAACGGTGTGACAGACCTCCATAGCCTGGAAGCTGCAATGACCGGGGAGGTGTGCTGTTTTTATGTCCAACAGCCTAACTTTTATGGTATACTTGAAAATTATGGGGAGATAGAAGACATCGTACATAAGAGCGGAGCAATGCTGGTTATGGGATGCAATCCCATCGCACTGGCGGTGCTTAAGACACCGGGAGAATATGGCGCTGATGTAGCGGTTGGTGACGGGCAGCCTCTTGGCATGCCTCTTGCATATGGCGGTCCCTATCAGGGGTTCATGACGGTACGGTCTTCCCAGGCACGAAAGCTGCCGGGAAGAATCGTGGGAGAAACCACAGATGAAAAAGGAAACCGGGCTTTTGTCCTGACCCTGCAGGCAAGGGAGCAGCATATTAGAAGAGAAAAGGCCGGAAGCAATATTTGCTCGAACCAGGCTCTTTGTACCCTGCGTGCTGCAGTCTATATGGCGGTTATGGGGAGCCGTGGAATGGAGGAAGCGGCGGAGCAGTGTACATCGAAAGCACATTACCTGCAGCAGGAATTGGAGAAGATCGGATATAAACTAAAATATCAGCAGCCATTCTTCCATGAATTTGTTACCAGTACTCCGGTACCGGCTGAGGAGGCGTTAAAGTATCTGGAGAAACGGGGTTATCTGGGCGGACTGCCACTGTCTGACAGTGAAATACTGTGGTGTACGACGGAACAGAATTCCAGGGCAGAGATGGATGGACTGGTGGCAATATTGAAGGAGGTGCAGTAAATGAAATTGCTCTTTGAACAAAGCACCGTCGGCAGAGGATGCAGCATTCTCTGGGAATGTGATGTGCCAAAAGTATGGCATGAGGAGAGGAGGGAGGTACGTCTGAACCTGCCTCAAATGTCGGAAAATGATATCAGCAGGCATTATACAAAATTAGCGGAGAATACTTATGGCGTGAATACCGGCTTCTATCCGTTAGGTTCCTGCACCATGAAGTATAATCCAAAAGTTAATGAAGAGATTGCATCACTTCCCGGCTTCACCGGGATACATCCGCTTCAGCCCGTGGATACCGTACAGGGATGTCTGAAGGTTCTGAAACTGGCGGAGGATTATCTCTGTGAGATTACAGGAATGGATGGGATGTCCTTCCAGCCTGCAGCAGGAGCACACGGAGAATTTACCGGTTTGCTGCTGATGAAAGCATATCATGAAAAAAGAGGGGACAAAAAAAGAACGAAGATGATTGTACCGGACTCAGCCCACGGCACGAACCCTGCAAGTGCCGCAATGGCGGGATATACCATTGTGAATGTCCCTTCCGGTGAAGATGGATGCGTCGACTTAGAACAGCTGAAAGCAGCCGTGGGTGAAGATACAGCAGGATTGATGCTGACCAACCCCAATACAGCGGGGCTGTTTGATAAAAATATCCTTGAAATAACAAGGATAGTACATGAAGCAGGAGGATTGAATTATTATGACGGTGCCAACTTAAATGCCGTTATGGGAATTGCAAGACCGGGGGACATGGGATTTGACATTGTCCATTTGAACCTGCATAAGACTTTTTCCACTCCTCACGGCGGTGGTGGTCCGGGAAGCGGACCCTGTGGCTGCAAGGAATTTCTAATCCCGTATCTTCCGGGGGATCGCGTATGCCGGTCTTATAACATGGAGCAAAAAGAAGAACTATATATAAAAAAATTGCCGGAATCCATTGGCTCTGTGAAAGCGTTTTACGGAAATTTCCTGGTGGTTGTAAGAGCACTTTCTTATATAATGACGTTAGGAAGGGAAGGGATTAAAGAAGCATCCCAGACAGCGGTTTTAAATGCCAACTATATGATGCACCGGTTAGAAGATAAATATGAAATGGCTTACTGTGGGCCATGTATGCATGAATTTGTAATGTCTCTTGCCAAATTGAAACAGGAGACAGGCGTTACGGCAATGGATGCTGCCAAATCTATGCTGGATTACAGGCTTCATCCGCCGACTATGTATTTTCCTCTAATCGTACCGGAAGCGTTGATGGTAGAACCTACAGAGACGGAATCCAGGGAGACTCTCGATCATGCGGTGGACATTCTGCTGGAAATCTACCGGGATGCTTATGAAAATCCCCAAAAGCTCCATCAGTCACCGGAAAATACAATTATTGGTCGTCCGGATGAGGTGAAAGCCGCAAGAAAACCAAAACTGCGGTATGTCCCCCAGGAGGAAATAACAGGATTATAGATTTAGTCAAGGTCAGGAAATATCCGCCGGCTGTTGTTCGCGGGAATAAAAAGGAGTACAGGAAAATGGAAGAATATCAATATGATCTGGTGGTGATAGGATCCGGTCCAGGTGGGTATGTATCAGCAATAAAAGCAGCCCAAAAAGGGATGCGGACTGCAATTATAGAAAATATTAAGGCAGGGGGCACCTGTCTTAACAGGGGGTGTATCCCCACGAAGACAATCCTTCACAGTGCAAAGATTTTCCGGGAACTGCAAAATTGCGGGGCATTTGGAATTCATACAGAATCCCTCTCTTATAATATGGAGGAAATCCAGACCAGAAAAGAAGAGGTAGTGGAACAGCTTGAAAAAGGAATCCATATGCTTTTAAGCAATAACAGCGTTGCCTTTTACCAGGGCACCGGGCAGATAAAGGACAGACATACAATCAGTATTGGAGATAAGCTGCTGACTTCACAAAACATTTTGATTGCAACAGGATCAGTTCCGATTCATTTGCCCATAGAAGGTGCCCGTCTGAACGGGGTCTATAACAGTGACCAGCTTTTGAACCGGAGGGAGCCCTGCAAAAAGCTGGTGATTATAGGCGGAGGAGTGATCGGTATGGAGTTTGCATCTATTTACCAGGCGCTTGGTACGGAGGTTGTGGTGATTGAAGCAATGGACCGGATATTATCCAACATGGATAAGGAAATTGGTCAGAATCTGAAAATGATTATGAAAAAACGAGGTGTTGCCATTCATACCCAGGCGGTGATGGAAGAGATATGGGAAGATAACGGGCTTCACTGTGCCTTTCAGGTCAAAGGAGAGCGGCAGGAGATAAAGACAGAAGCCGTTTTAATGGCTGCCGGAAGAAAAGCATGTACAAAAGGGCTTTTTGGCGATGGTATGGTAGTTGAAATGGAAAAGGACAAGATAAAGGTAAATGAATACTTCCAGACAAATTACGAGAATATCTATGCGGCAGGAGATGTAATTGGTGGAATTTCTCTGGCACATATGGCGAGTGCAGAATGTATCAATGCCGTCTGCCATATGAATGGGGAAGAAGCAAAGATGAATCTGGAAACCGTTCCATCCTGTGTCTATACAACCCCGGAAATAGCCTGTGTGGGAATGACGGCACAGGAAGCAAAAGACCGTGAAATAGAAGTAACCACGTCTAAATACCTGATGTCCGCAAATGGAAAGTCTCTTCTTACCGGTCAGGAAAGAGGATTTATAAAGCTAGTGGCGGCAAAAGACAGCGGGAAGATTTTAGGTGCCCAGCTGATGTGCGCAAGGGCAACAGATATGATTGGTGAGATTGGACTGGCGATCGCAGGAGGGCTTACAAAGAAAGAGATCAGTACGGTCATCCACCCACATCCTACTTTCAGTGAAGGAATATGGGAGGCTGCCGAATTGTTGTAATCAGCCAAATATCATTAAATCATGGTTGGTGATGGCATGATTTGGCCCCACAACCAGAAACCGGTCTTGGGTCCAGGGTCCGGTGAGAAGCTGCTTTATAAAACTGTCATTCCCCTGGATTACCTCATGGGTGAGGTTTAATTCTTGTGCAATATGCCTGGTCTCGGGCAGAATGTCCGGCAGGTGATACGCGCTGGTGTCGATTACAGCCAGTCGCTTATAATTTGAGAGCAGGGAGCGGAAGATGATTTTAGCCTTCCGCTCTCCGTATTTTTCACATGTATAGATGTATTCCGCCCAGATATTGCGCTCTCCGTCCAGCCAGCCTTTTGTGAGAAAGTAGGAGGCTGCTTCGGCAGATATTTCCTGGCGTTTTTTAAAAGAACCCAGCATCAGCGTAATACAGTCATCCACTCTTGGAAGGACCAGCTGAAAATCACCTGTTTTCAGTCCGTTTACGGCATTTCCGCAATAGCCAAATGCCAGGATGACACAGTCCGTATCAGAAGAAACCTCATCCAGGGTTTTTTGCAGGGATTCCCGAAGCTTTTCAGGATAATTATGAAGACCGGACTCCAGCCAGGTGCAGGGATAGGAAATACCGGTATCCTGAATGGCTTTTTTTAATTCTCTTTCAATGGTTCTGCATGCAATTATTATGGTTTTCATAGGAAGACCTCCATTTTATCTGTAGATATGGGACAGGTAAAAATAATTAAGAAAATACATATGACAAATACGAAATAATCCTTTATAATATTATACATATATTTTCTGGAAGAAAATACTATTTATTTTACAGGTATGGTGGGGTGAAAAATATGACACGGAACGAACAATTTGTGAAAGCAATTGAGGAGCTGGATGAGGACAGGGCTTTGGAACTCACGGACCAGCTCATGCAAAACGGGGTAAATTGGATGGTGATTCTGGACCTTCTGCAGACCGGCGTTAAGCTGGTGGGGAACCGGTATGAAGAAGGAGAATACTTTATTGCAGACCTGATAATGTCAGGAATTATCTTCCGCAGTGTAATTGAACGTTACGGTGTAATCGTTCCCGGAATCCTGGACATTTCCCTTTCGTGTGACACCCCCTGCATGGTAATGGGCACTGTAGAGGGAGATGTGCATGACATTGGCAAGGACATTTTCATCAGTCTGCTTGCAGCCCAGGGTATACGCGTCATTGACCTTGGAACAGATATATCGCCCAGAGTATTTGCAGACAGTATCCGCACCTATGCGCCTAAAGTGGTGGGAATGAGCGGTATTATGAATTTTGCAGTTTCATCAATGAAGCGGACCATAGACCTGATCTGCCAGGAAGGTCTGCGGGACCAGGTTAAAATTATCGTCGGCGGCTGCTGCATTACAGCAGAAATGGCAGAAAATATAGGGGCAGACGGTTATTCCGGTGATTTGCTGGATGGGTCTGCACTCTGTAAAAAATGGATTTTCGAAACGGAGGCAGATTAGTATATGGCCGAAGCATTATATAAACATGTATTTAGTGACGTTAAGCGAGCAATCTTTGAAGGGGAATACAAGCCCGGCGATATGCTTCCTTCAGAGAATGAATTAGCTGCAAAATACAATACCAGCAGGGTTACAATACGAAAAAGCCTTGGTATGCTGGAGAATGAGCGTATCGTAAAGTCATGGCACGGAAAGGGATATTTCGTCATCGAGCCGGAACATGCCAAGTTCACGTTTGTTTACGAAGAGCATAACAAAGCGCTGGAAAGCAAACTGCAATACATACGGCTGCTTCACCCGGAAACGGAAGTCCAGACAGCACTGCATGTTGATTCCAGGCAGCGTGTGGTATCCATTATGCGGATTCTCTATAATACCAAAAAAAATATGCTTTGTGATCTGATGTATCTACCATATCAGAAGGGCATGCCGTTAATCGAAATGGAAATTCAGTACGCGGATTTCCCTGATCTGGTTAAAAATAAAGTATCTACATTTGCAATTCATACAAAAATGGAAATCGGCATCGCTGCCGTGACCGGAGAAGTTGCAAAGAGGCTGGTGCTGGAAGAAGGGACATCTGTTCTTGTCATCTACCGGTATTTGTATGATGAAATGGATCGTCCGGTTGCCTTTGGCAAACGCTTTCTTCATCCGGACTGTGGACATTTAACCGCTCATTCGGGATTTTTCCCTGATTAAGATAATCCACATGGAATATTTTTTTGTTAGTTAAGAACCTGTTTGCAGATGGCAGTAAAGCAATTTGCAAACAAGTTCTATTACTACAGCGAACGTTTTGTAATGTTCTATTAAATGCATTATATTTGGGTTTAGCTGAGTAATGACGCTTTGTAAATGATAGGTAGTGTACGGAAAGAGAAGGGGGCGGACCAGGACATTGGTTTGGAAGGCTTACCGCAGAACTGGCATTTTC
>UQCR01000081.1 GCA_900539655.1 uncultured Robinsoniella sp. | reverse complement strand
TACTCTTAATAAAAAAAAGACGGTGCAGCTGCTGGCAGCTGCCATGCTCTTATACATCGCCTGGCGTTTTCTGCCAAAACTGTTTAGCGGAGGTATTACAGAAGCTTTTCTGTGGCTTAAGACGGCTCTTTTCCAACAGCAGAATATTATCGATTTTCTGCTGTTAAATGTAACGGATTCGGTGAATGGCGTACTGTGGTATATTCCGGCAGCATTATATGTCTATCTGTTGTTTGGAATTCTGGTAAAGTTACGCGTTAGCAAAAAGGCCCTTTATATTTCGGCAATCATTTTATTGATTGTAAATCTATCTCTCTGTGAGTTGGGAAGCGTGTTAGGATTTGGCATCCACTTGAAATGGTATCGGAATTTTCTGCTTACCGGGTTTCCGTTTTTTATGCTTGGACATTATCTGCATAAGAAGGAAAAAGAAATACAGCTGTTAAGTAATAAAAACATACCGGTCCTGATTGCGGTGCTGGGTGGGGGAATGGTCATCCTGGAAAGCATTTTCGTGGGAAATGCTTTGTTATATGCAGGAAATGTGGTTTTTATGATCGGACTTTATCTGTATGCCATACAAAACAGCCAGAGTAAAAAAGGGACGGTCATTGAGCAGATTGGTTCGAAACTCTATCTGTATATCTACATCAGCCAGATTGCGGTAATCGAGGTGGTGGGAAAAATTGCAGAACGGATTCCGTTTTTTGAAGGAACTCCGGGACTTTATATAAAACCGGTACTGGTGCTGGTACTCGTAGTTTTGTTTTCTGCTTCCTTATATTGGGTGCCTAAAAAAATAAGAGGACAGGAGGTTTTTCCATGACAGATATCCATGTACATATTTTACCCGGGCTGGATGACGGACCGGAGACGGTAGAAGAGAGCATTGAAATGATATGTATGGCGTACGAAAATGGCACCGATCGGATTTTTGCAGCCAGCCATGGAAACTACTATCCTTATACGCCAAATGAATACTGGGAAGCTTTTGAACATCTGCAGCGCAGGCTTATGGGATATCAGATACCCGTAGAACTATATCCTGGAATGGAATTGTATTACGATGAACATCTGTGTGAAAAGCTGGAGCGTAGGGAAGTGGTCACGATGAATCGGGGCAGTTATATACTCCTGGAGTTTGACTTTGAAGAATCCCCACAGCAAGTTCTCCAGGCAGTCAGCCAGATGCAGGAAAAGGGTTACCGGGTGATTCTGGCACATCCGGAGCGGTATTATTTTATGCAGGACAATCCGGAGTTTATATATGATTTAATCCAACGGGATTGCGCAATGCAGATAAACAAAGGAAGTATCTTTGGTGAGTTTGGGACAGGTGCTGGCAGGCTGGCATATGCTATGCTGCGTTCCAATCTTGTACAGATGGTTGCATCAGATGCACACGGTTATGAGGGAAGAACAATTTCCATGGAGCGGATTTCCAGGTTTTTAAGAAAAGAATTTTCTAAAGAGTATGCAGAATTATTACTGAAGGAAAATCCAGACCGTGTCATACACAATGAAGAAATACTGACTTTTGTTCCGCATCATTTAGCGTTGGTATAGTACAGAAAGAGGAGATTCATATTATGAAGTGGATAAAAAGATTCATTATATCAGCTTTTATCATTTCACTGGGGGTGGGCGTATATGAGGCATATCAGATGCAGCAGAAGCGGGATATCACCGGCCCAAAGCTTATTTGTGAGAATGAGAAGATTTCAGCATCCATTGAGGCTGGGAACGAAGAACTGATGAAAGGAATAAAAGCGATCGATGAACAGGATGGGGATGTAACGGATTCCCTGCTGATTGAGAGCATAGAAAAAAATCCGTCAGGTGCAGCTAATGAATTTATGATTTCCTACGCTGCATTTGACCATTCCAATAATATCGGGGCTGTAACAAGAAAATTACATTATACGGATTATCACAGCCCGAGATTTTCCATCAGCAGCCCGCTCCGGTTTTCCAAAAATGAGGACATAACCCTGGTTCAGTATGTAAAAGCGGATGACTGCCTGGATGGTGATATCAGTCCCTTCATAAAAATTGATGGTGAAGATAAATTTGATGAAGACCCAAAAGAGGGCATTTATGACTGTACGCTGCAGGTGACAAACAGCGTTGGAGACACCGCATCCCTGCCAGTGAAAGTGGAAATCTATGATGACAGCTATGAAGAAAGGAACTTTGTTCCGAAGATTATGTTAAAGCAGTACGTCCTCTATCTTTCCAAAGGCGATGCCTTTGAACCCACGGACTATCTGGATTATGTATATGATCAGATGACACTTAGCATTGATTATGGTCCTATGGTCAGCATAAAAGAAAATGGGAAAAAGAGAGAGGTCACAGAGGCGGAAGCAAAAGAGAAATCCGGAAAATGGATTAACATCTCCCGGATAAAATATTCATCCGATGTGGATACCGAAAAAAAAGGCAATTACTCTGTCGTATATACATATACCACAGACAGCCGGGAGTATACCTGCAATGCAGAGCTTCTGGTGGTAGTAGAATAGGAGGCAATTATGGATTATGACAATCGTCAGGAGGAAATAAAAGAATCCGGAATTGATTATATATCGATAGGGCGGACATTGCTTAAAAATATTCCATACATACTGATGCTGGCATTTGCCGTTGGAGTTTGTTTTTTTGGAATTTGGAACCGGCTCAGACCGAACGAGTATGTATCTAAAATGAACATGGTTGTAATATCCAGGGATAATACACTCAGTTCCTTAGGAGAATACAACATTGACAACGTGGTGGGAAGGTGTGTCAGCTCTCTGAACAGTGATGTCCTGGGAAGCCGTGTACGGGAGGAACTGGGCAGCAGCAGGCTTCCGGGTACAATTCATGCTCAGAGTGTGGAAGGTTCCAATATGATTCTGCTGGAAACCAGGGCATTCACTGCGGAAGATTCATTCCGGATGATGTCGGCTGCTTTAAAAAATTATGCCAAGGTCTCTTCCTACCTGACAGGAGGCTATCTCATGGAGAAAATCGGTTCTCCGCTGGCATCTAAAATTACCTGTGAGTCAAATAATGCCATGGGACTTTCTATTACCATTTTTATCCTGGTTGCCATTATAGAAATGAGCATGATGAGTATTGCCAATATTTTAAGCGGGAAAATTCAGAATGCCATGCAGGCAAAGAAACTGATTGATGCTGATTTTCTCGGAGAAATACACTTTGAAAATAAATATGCCAAAAAGAGCATTTTATTATCGAATCCGACTGTCAGCTTTACATATTCAGAGGAGATGAGCAAAACGGCTACGATGCTTCTGCGCAAGCTGGAAAAGAGCAGGGACAAAACGTTTATGGTTACCAGTGTTATGGAGAATGAAGGGAAATCTACGATAGCAGCGAATCTTGCACTTAAGCTGGCATCCAGGGGGAAAAAAGTACTTCTTATTGATGCGGATATGAAGAAACCGGCGTTGTACCGTATTTTGGACCGGGAGATCCCCAAAGAAAGGGATATAAACGCCTATCTGGAAGGAAAAGCTTCTTACGAAGATATCATTTTCCGGGACAAAAATGGGATGATAAACTATTGTTTTTCCACAAAAACAATTATGGAGAGTGATATTCTTCTGAAAAGTGATAAAGCAAAAGAATTGCTCACAAGAGCAGAAGAGGAGATGGACTACATTATACTGGATGTGCCTCCGGCGGGAATTATCAGGGATGTGGAGGTTCTGGCGTCCGTCATTCCCCAGACTATTCTGGTGATCCGGCAGAACATGGCAAGGGCAAGAAATATTAATGACATCATTGATTTGTTAGAACGTGGCGGAACGGAGGTTGCTGGGTTTGTATTAAATGCAGTTTGTTCCAGAGTTGTCGGCAAGGCAGGAGCAAAGGTATACGGATATAAGAAATATTATGGAAGATATGACAGAGGTCCCGGAAATAACCATGACGTGAAGGTGAGGAGTTAACATGCAGTTATACAATGACAAAATAGACATCATATATGATGATGAGAAAGTCCTGGATATAAGAAATTTTATAGATAATATGCTGAATGGCTTAAAGAGATATAAAATCCAGCTTCTTCTTCTCTTTCTTATTATATCTTGCGGCATATATGCAGGAAAGTCATGGAAGTATACTCCATTATACCAGGCTAAGCTGACATATGTGGTGACGAAGACAGGAGATGCGGGAACAGATGTTGTGATTACCGGGCGTCTCAGCCAATCATTTCCGGATATTCTGTCTAATACCGGATTAGCAGCGGATATGAAACAATACATGCAGATGAAGGAAGAGGATAAGCTTCCTGGAAGTATCCGGATATATAATACAAGCTCTTCTAATATGCTAAGTGTTGCCATAACCTCCGGGGATTATCATCAGGCAAATGCAATGATGGATGCTTTCCAGGAAACGTATCCCGGGTATGCATCCAAAAATGTTGGAACGGTAGAGTTAAGTGTCATTGATTATACCCAGGCTTCTGACAAAGCAATAAATCCATATTCCCAGATTAAGTATGTTTTATTGGGAATTATTTGCGGAGGCTGCTGTGTTTTTCTAATACTTGTGATTTATGCACTGACTAGAAAAACAATTCGCAGGGAGTCAGATATGAAGAAGATTGTGAATCTGGACTGTCTCGCCTATATTCCCAAAGTGAAGGAAAAAAAGCGAACCAAAAAAGAAGTACGCCATATTTTAATTTCCGATAAGAGGGTTTCCTATGATTTCCGTCAGGCTGTCCGTACCATACAATCCCGGACGGCAAAGCACCTGAAGGAGGAGGAGGCAAAAACTCTTCTGATCACCAGTTCTTTGCCCAGTGAGGGGAAGACAACGTTTGCCGTGAATCTGGCACAGGCGATGTCAGATGAAGGAAAAAGTGTAATTCTGGTGGACTGTGACCTGAGGCATCCTTCCATCGGCATGATGCTGGGATTAGAGAACAGCACAGAAGGTTTGCCGGAAGTCCTGGATCAAAAACTGGAATTAGACCAGGCGATTCAAAAATACAGGGACAATATTATGGTTTTGTGCGGAGGAAAAGCCAGGGAAGACACAACGAAGTTACTGTCTAATCCCCGCTTAAAGGACATTCTGGATGCCCTTAGCAGCAAATATGACTATGTTGTAATCGATACGCCTCCGGTTTCCTTTTTTACCGATGCAGCTATTATATCGGAGTATGCTGATGCAGGAATTTATCTGGTGAGACAGGATTATGTAGAGGCACGCTACGTGCGGGAGGGCATGGAAATGCTTGCCGGTACAGAACTCAAACTGGTGGGGTATGTATTAAATTACGTGGAAGCAGGATTTTTAAAATACGGATATCACAACTATTATTACGGAAAATCTTATCGTTATTATAAACAGAGTGTATCGGATTCGGAAGGTTAGGATGCCATGAAAGCTATTATTAATTTCAGTAAAGTGCTGGAGACTATGTCAGGTGAATTAGAAAAAGTTCCATTTTCATTCTTGATTACTGTATTTGCAGCGGTCTTACTGTGTATCATTGTTTACTTTGCCATTGCCCGTATACATACCTGTGATTCGGTTAAAAAAAGCGTTCGGAATATTTCCGTGATCAGCATGCTGCTATTGTATCTGGGAATCATACTCAGCATTACTTTTTTTACCAGAACCCCCATGGAGGAAGCGAAAGTAAATCTGAAGCTTTTTGATGAAGTTTTTCGTGCCGGTTATCTAAACCGTGCAGTTGTCCGATTAATAAGTAATTTCCTTTTATTTGTACCGGTGGGCATGTTTATTCAGCTGGTACGTATGGAAGGAAAGAAAAAATACCTTTTATTGCTGGTGATTCCTCTGTGCAGCCTTTTTATTGAAACCGTGCAGCTGAAAACCAGGACGGGAGTATTTGATATAGATGATCTCTTCTGTAATACTCTGGGTGGATTTATGGGTTATGGACTGGAGATGTTCTACCGCTATGGATTTTCAAAAGGCAGAAAGGTGAAAATATTTATCCGGATCCTGCTTGTGTGCTTTACATTATGTGTATTCACCGGGATGGGCGGATTTGGTGCCTATCATGTATACCGGGTGATGGGCAAGAACAGCCTGATGGAGAAGAATACTTCAGCCAGGGCACCCACACTGGAAAATGAAGATTCCAATGGGGATGGCAGTATAAGTGAAAATAATAATAAAAGTAATACTAAAAATGATAGTAAAAATAGCAGTGATGAGGAAGCGTATGATCCGTCCTTGTATTACCATGATGGAAAAGCCTACCGCTATGAGGAAAATATAATCAATATCTTATGCATGGGTATTGACAAGCGCACACAGGAGATTGAAACCGTTCCGGAGGTATCCGGCAAAGGCGGACAGGCAGATGCTATTTTTCTGATATCTCTGAATCCAGATACCAGAGAGATGAAAATATTCGGTATTTCCAGGGATACCATGACAGCAATTAAAAATTATGATTATGAAGGAAACTATCTGGGGGAAGAGGAGAATCACTTAGCCCTTGCCTATGCATATGGAGATGGTTCCGATAAGAGCTGTGAAATGATGAAAGAAGCGGTATCAAAATTAATGTATAACCTGCCAATTCACGGATATGCTGCGATTAATCTGGAGGCAGTATCAAAACTAAATGATGCAGTTGATGGCGTAACTGTCACCATACCGGAGGATATGACCTATGATGACCCGGCGTTTTTAAAGGGGGCGAAAATCACCCTGACCGGAGAGCAGGCGATGAAATTTATCCAAAGGCGGGATATCACCAAAAGCGGCGGTAACGGAATGCGTATGCAGAGACAAAAAACATATGTATTGTCCTTTTTAAATGCAGCCAAAGAAAAGATCCGTAAAGATCCGGCATTACCAATCCAACTTTATCAGGAACTGTCAAAAAATATGGTGACGAACCTTGGGCTTGACCATGCCGTATATTTAGCGACTCTGATGCTGGACACGGATTTTAGTGGTGACGATATTCAGATGCTTCCAGGAACAACAAAAAAGGGGACTTATTATGAAGAATTTCATGTTGACCAGGATCAGTTATATGACCTGATCCTAAATAATTTTTATAAAGAGGTTGAAACCGGAACAAAAGACAGCGGTGGTGATGGAAGTTGAATAAAAAGAAGAAAGCTGCGGGGAAATGGATCCTGGTGGGAATCACAGCATTTTTACTGGCTGGGATATGCATCTGTTTTGTGATAAACAGGGAAATGCAGAAGCTGGCTGCCGCAAAACTCTATGAACAGTCTGGGGTATCCGATAATACTGCCGGGGAGATGCCTGAAAGCCAGGGTGAGAGGGATTCCCATAAGTCTGATACCAGAGATGCATCATCCACGGAAAAATCAACTGACCAGAATACAAAAAATAAAACAGATCAGCAAAAAAACCAGCAGACAGTCCAGTCGGCAGATCTTCCGGTCAATATTACAGAGCTTCAGAAAGAGATGCCGGATGTCTATGCATGGATAGAAATCCCGGGGACAAAAGTCAATTATCCGGTAGTTCAGCGGGAAGGCGATAACCTCTATTATCTGGACAAGATGCCGGACGGCAGTACCAATATAGAGGGATCTGTTTTCAGTGAAGATTACAACCGCAGAGATTTTACAGATCCGGTCACGGTATTATATGGGCATAACATGAAAAATGGGGACATGTTTGGTGAATTGCATCTATTTGAAGATAAGAGCTTCTTTGATGCAAACCGGGAGATTTTCATTTATTTGAAAGACAGAAAGCTGGCTTACCGGATATTTGCGGCAGTGTTATTTGATGACCGCCATATCATGAAAAGTTATGATTTCTCAGGTAAAGATTCTTTCTTACCATTTATAAAAGAAATCAGGAATATCCGGGATATGAGAAGTAACGTTGACGAAGATCTTTCGATTCTTCCATCCGATAAAATTCTTACGCTTTCAACCTGCCATGGGATGGGAGGCAATTACAGATACCTGGTTCTCGGGGTGCTTAAGGATAGTTAAAATCGATACATCAGTGTCAGCAGGTGTACAGATATGAAAGGATATAGAAATGAAAAGAACAGTTAAAACCATAGCAGCCTGGTTATTTGCCATCGCGATCTCTTTTTGCTTTGTTAATTTATTTATATTTATATATTTTCATCAACCCGGGTGGATTAGCAGGTCAGAAGCAGCTACCAATGCAATCTGGAATCCGGGTTCTAGTTATTCCAATGCGCTGGAAGGCTTTGGCGCGGGAAAAATAGACGAAAACGGATATATCAACCAGTACCCCCTTGCGGAGGATAATTATATCCTGGTAATGGGTTCTTCCCATACACAGGGGAAGGAAGTCCCGATTGACGAGAGATATACAGAACTGGTGAATCGGAAGATTACAGCAGAACCAAAAGAGTATATCTATAATATTGGTGCGGATGGCCACTATCTGCCGGATCTTTTGAAACATTTTTCAGCGGCAGTGAAAGAGTTTCCCAAGGCGAAAGGGGTTGTACTTGAGGTCTTTCAATCCGACTGTGTCAGTAATACATTGGAAAGCTGTCTGAAACAGGTTCCTTATAATCCGGAGCAGGATGGTTCGGTGATAGCAGATAAAATATCCGGAATACAGAAGCTTGCAATGACGGTGAAAGAGAATATGCCCCTGCTGAACTTGTTGCAGCAGAAGCAGTTTGCAGACTTTAAGATTGATTTTAGTGGTGCATTTGGGATAGGTAAGTCGGATTTACAGGAACAGGAAATTGATGAGCAGGATGTGGAATCAGATGTCCGGGAGCAGGGAATTGAGGGGCAGGATGCGCAGGGATCAAATGTCCGGGAACAGGAAATTGAGGAGCAGGATGTGCAGGATCTTCCGGGCGGGGAATCCGGTATGGAGCGCTATCAGGAGCTTTTGGATCAGGTATTTACAACAATGAAGAAGGAATATCAGGGAAAGATCTTTATCTTATATCATCCCATTGTAAAAATAAGCGGTGATCAACTGGAAATAACCTATGACGATTCTTACCAGTATTTTCAGCAGGTATGTAAAAATCAGGATATCCAGATTATTGATACCGGAGCTGCATTTCAGGATTGCTATGACAAGCAGTATGGTGTCCCCTATGGATTTGGCAACACCTCTATGGGAGAAGGGCATCTGAACAGGACAGGACATCGGATTCTTGCAGATGAATTGTACGATGCACTGTGTAATGCAAATCTGATTTCTTGTGAGGATAATTAATTATGGTATTTATTTCAATTCAGTTTTTGATTTTATTCTGTATAACGGTCATTTTATTAATGATTACCCATGATAAGCAGCAGCATAACCGCATTCTGCTGGTCAGCAGTTACATATTCTTTGCCTATCTGGATATAAGGTTTTTGCTGCTTTTAATTGCACAGACTTATGCGGCTTATCTGGCAGGCAGAAATATTGCAAAGGAAAATAAAAATCCGTCTAAACGAAAAAGGATTTTCGTGGCATTCATTGCGTTCATGCTGATTATACTGGGCTTTTTTAAGTATTATCATTTTTTTACGGAGTCTTTTCTGGAATTCTTACAGATTAGAAGCAATGTTCAGCTATGGAAGATAGCAATGCCTCTTGGAATTTCCTTTTATACCTTTCAGGCGATCAGCTATGTGGCAGATATATATAAAGAGGAATTAGAGCCTGCCGAATTCTTGCCGGTGGCACTGTTAATCGGCTTGTTTCCCAAGATTTCAACGGGACCTATTGTGAACAACAAGATGTTCCTTGGGCAGATTAACGAAAAAAGACAGATTACAAAAGCTAATGCAGAAGCAGGATTTCAGATTATTCTGTCTGGAATATTTAAAAAGTGTGTGATTGCGGACCGGTTGTCTGTATGTGTGGATGCAGTTTTTCAGGCACCGGCTGCCTACAGTGCCCTCTCCATCATTTTTGCGGTCATCTCGTATTCCATTCAGATATATTGTGATTTTTCCGGTTATTCTGATATGGCTATCGGAATTGCAAAAATATTGGGATTTGACATTCCGCCTAACTTTAATATTCCGTATATTTCGAAAAATGTATCAGAGTTTTGGAAGCGCTGGCATATCAGCCTGTCTACCTGGCTGATGCAGTACCTATATTTTCCGCTGGGCGGAAATCGAAAGGGCAGATGGAGGACTTATTTCAATCTGATTATCACTATGACTCTGGGCGGCCTCTGGCATGGAGCGAACTGGACTTATATTGTGTGGGGACTGCTCAATGGATTCGCATTGGTACTGCACAAAAATTACCGGTCCATTAAGAAGAAACATCCTGTTACGATTAAAAATAGAGGGATACAGGGGGTATGTTCTTTCATATCCTGTCTGCTCACTTATATTTTCGTCTGTATTTGCTGGATATTTTTCCGGGCAGATTCCGTGGAACAGGCAGTCATGATATTGGGCAGAATTGTCTTCTGGAAATCAGGGATCGATTATATTTACATATATACGGTAATATTTGCTCTGATTGTTATCATTGCAATGCTGATTGCTAAATTTAAAAATGGCGGTAATGGGTTTTATAAGCTGTTTAACATGGATAAGTTTTCATCAAAAGTGATCATATGTATCTTTATTTGGATCCTGTTAAGCTTGTTTTATCCGGGAAATACAGCATTTATTTATTCCCAGTATTAATTAAGCGGGAACCTTGTGTTATCTGCCTGCCATAGATAACGATGATTTATATCTGTGGCAGTTTTAGATAAATAGAAAGCGTTTTATACGTTTCAGGAGAGGAGGAGTGAAATTTATTGTGGGAAGGAATTATTGGAAATGGAAAGAAGAAGCAAAATAATTTTATTGAGGAGGATTTGGATATGAAGCTAAAAGTGGCGGCCATTCTATCGGTATGTGTGATGTTGATGACCGGAATGCAGGTAAATGCCAGCGGTATTATACACAGTGTCTCAACAGGAACAGGTGGAATTGTAAGTGCAAGCCCTGCCAGAGGTTCTGCAGAGCTGTCTGATAAATTTGATGATCCAGAATTGCAAAATGAGGTAGATCAAATTAACGGCAGTCTGAACAAGAATCTTGCAGAAGCTCTGGGGAAGGATGAACTGGAGCTTTATAACAGTAAGACAAAGGTTATTTCCCTGGAAAAACTGTCTGACTACAAATTTTTGACGAAAATCAGCAATTTAACAATTCAGGCAGATCCAATGCCATCAGTGGAACAGCCAATTAGTATTGATCTGGTATGCAATAGTATAACCTCTAATATTCAGGTTTACGTCCTGCATAAATGTGAGTTACATGGATGGGAACTGCTGGATACGGTAACCAGTGGGAATATTGCAACGTCAGTATTTCATTCGGCATCGCCGGTAGCATTGGTATACAGGGATAAGGAACAGGGAAAAAGCGGGGAAACCGGTGTTTCTCCAAAAACTGGTGAAGATGGCATGGAACTCATAGCTGTTATAGCAGCGGTTCTGTTTATCGGACTGGGTACCTGTTCCGTTGTGCACAGTAAGAAGATCAGAGGAGTAAAAAAGTGAAAGAACCAGCATTAATTATCCTGGCAGCAGGAATGGGGAGCCGGTATGGAGGGCTTAAACAAGTTGACGCAGTGGGGGATCATGGAGAAAGCATCATAGATTTTTCCATTTACGATGCCATAGAGGCAGGTTTTCGTGATCTTGTGCTGATTATTCGAAGAGAACACGAAGCTATCTTTGAACAAAATCTCGTCAGGAATATCAGAAAGAAGGTGAAGGTTCAATACGCCTATCAGAACCTGGATGATATTCCGGATGGATATTCCGTCCCTGAGGGCAGGGAAAAGCCGTGGGGCACCACACATGCGCTGTTAGCCTGCTGCGGCCTGGATACCCCTTTTGCAATCTGCAATGCGGATGACTTCTATGGTAGGGATGCATTCCACAAAATGTATCGATTCTTATGCGGGGAGGTTCAGGAGAATCATTACGCCATGATCGGCTATCCCCTGGAAAATACTTTGACAGATCATGGTTCCGTAACGAGAGGGGTATGTAAGGTAGAAGACGGATACCTTTCCGGTATCGAGGAATTAGGCGGAATTAGAAAGATAGGCGGGCAAGTCTGCTATGAAAGAGAAAATCAGTACAGCAGGATACCTGACCATACCATGTGTTCTATGAACTTCTGGGGATTTTCACCCGGGATATTCGACCAGTGTTCCCGGATATTTACCGATTTTCTAGCCCGGGAATTAAATGAAAATCCTATGAGGTGTGAACATGTAATACCAACTGCGGTAGGAGATCTTATAAAAGAAGGCAGCTGCCGGGTCAAAGTATTAGCCAGCAGGGATACGTGGTTCGGTGTAACTTATCAGGAAGATAAAGCTTATGTCCAGGAAAAAATAAAGGAATATAAAAAAGTCGGTAGATTTCCCATGGAGCTTTGGAACTAATATTTGCAGCATAGTCTGTCAGAATAGAAATATCGTGGATAGGGGGGAATACATTGAGGTCTAAAAACAGGAAAAGAAGAATTATGGCACTCGTTTTGTGCTTTGCTGTATGTCTCACTGCTAATCCGGTTTGGAATCAGCATGCGGATGCTTCAGCAGGGCTTACCCGGGAAACGATCAAAGGAGAAAGCGGAAACAATACCGAAGAAAGGAACGACACAGAAGATAAGGGAACCTGGGAGCTAAATACGGCATTAGAGACAGAAATGGCGCTGGTGCAGAAGAATCAGCCGTCCGATACGGAATCAGAGCCGAAATCCAAACCAGAGACCGAATCCCAGGTAAATACCGAATGGGGATCACAGGCAGATTCAGAGCTGAAATCCGAACCGGAAACCGAATCCCAGGTACAGACCGAATGGGGATCACAGGCAGATTCCGAACCGGAATCCAGACCTGAGACCGAATCCCAGATACAGACCGAAGGGGAATCAGAGCCAGAGATCGAATCCGGAGAGCAGTCCAAATCGGAATCAGAGTTCGAGTCAGAGTCCCAATCAGAATCCCAATCACAGCCGGAATCCCAATCAGAAAGCGAAATATCTGATAGTGACCAGGGTATGCCAAAACTTGATATCCGGGATTTTAATCCGGCATCGATACAGGCGGCAGGAATAAAGGATCAGAATTTTGCCCAGGCAATATACGATTCCATCATAGCTGATCCGGCAAACTTCCTGGATGGGAATACACTGGAGAAAAATAACTTTTCAACTGTTGTGGACTTGTTAAAATCTTATACCGGTACTATCTATGCAAGCAACAAGGACATTTCCGACATAGAAGGCATCTCCCTGCTGAAATCCTGTGAGAAATGGGATATCTCCAACAATCATATCGTGGACATCAGACCCCTGTCCATATCAAAAGCAGTTATTGAATCAGAGGTCACGCCGGAGGAGCAGACCTACTATGGTATATTCGGACGTTCCATGGAAGTAAATGTATATGGTAATCCTATCCGCAAATATCCTCTCTGGGTGGGAGGAAGATTTAATTTACAGCCGCTTTTGACGGATAATGTAGTGAAACTGGATGATGAAGTATTGAAGTATGTTACCGATGGAACCGATACATTTGAAGGAACTTATACAGTGCCGCTCTCATTTTATGCAGGCGATGACCATGTTAATATCCGCGAAGACAGCATTAAAATTCGGGAAGTGGATGCAGTATCCACAGGTGCCCAGGTTTCCCAGCAGGGAGGTAAGATTGAGAGCCTTCAGCTGACGAACATATTAGGCAGCGGCAAGCTGTTTATCACCTTGGGAGCTGCCAATGATTCCAGAATGAACTGGTTTGTTATCACCGATTCCGGGTTTGATGATGTGCAGTCAAATGCATCTACAATCTCCTGGAGAATTCCTTTTGAAGTTAAAGTATACACAAAGGTTGAGAAAGGCACGGTTCAAACTACCCACAAGATCACCCTTGTAAAAACTGGTCAGGATGACGGCAAACCCAAAGAGGGCGCAAAATACGTCCTGTACCGGAAACAGGGAGACGATTTGGATCCAAAAGCGGATATTGTAATCGGGAGCTATATTACAGATGAAAATGGAAAAATAGAAGTGGAAGGACTGGAGGTGGGTGACTATTATTTTTTGGAGGAAAGTCCGCCTGACGGCTATGACAAGAATCCTTTGCCTACCAATTTTTCAGTTCGTGACGGGGAGTTGAAAATCAATGGCAAAAGTGGCAGTGAAATAGATACCGGTGAGCTGCAGGGTGTTCAGGAAATAGAAGATGGGTCGTTTGTCCTGGGCGGGGACGGAACAGATAACATAGATTTGGAAATAATCCCTCCACAGGGGGGAGACCTGGAATCCCTGACACTGAAATGGACAGCGGGAAATCATAACGGGTCAGCCGGAATGGTTACCTATATCGTGGGCAGCGGGGAATCCGCAGATCCGGCAACAGTCTATGTTCCGGATCGCAAGGCGGCGGAAGCGGCGGCTGAGGCAAAGCTTGCAGAAGCAAGGGACTTATATCAGAATGTATCCGTTGCAGCGGCATTTACGCAGCATCTGGAAGCAGAGCAGCAGGATCCCCTGTATCCGATTGTTGTATCATTAGAAGTCCTAAAAAAATTGAAATACCCTACCGGAAAAGAAATAACGCCGGTTCCGGAAGGAATGTTTGTGTTTTCCCTGGAAAATGATCCGGCATACCCGGAAACCCCCACTTTGCCGTCCACGTTAACCGCGGTCAATGAATCAGATGGGACAGCAAAATTCGAAACAATCACTTTGGGAAGTGAAATCACCCAGGATACTGTAAAAGATGGTGGAAATTATATATACCATTACCGCATTACGGAAAAAGACAATGGTGATCCCAATTATATATATGACGGTAATGTTTATACGGCAGCAGTTGCCATTGGAAAAGCAGAAGGTACGGACAGGCTGGAAGTAAAAAGCATTACGTATACATCAACCGATGGGACAAGCAATAACGAATATGCCGTGTTTGTCAATACGTTGATAGCGGTTCCATTTCAATTCTATAAAGTGGACGGAAATGATCATAATAAGCCTTTAAGCAATGTGAAGTTTACACTATATTCCTGCCAGTCAGATCATCAGCAGGACGACCAGCATGATGAACTGGTTACAAATGATCCGGGAAATTGCTGGATCCAGCGTGATACTGTGGTAAGCGGTGAAAATGGACTGGTAGACTTTGCGAATGTACCAAGCGGTGATTATCAGCTGGTGGAGGTAGAGACAAATCCCGGATACAGCCTGCCGTTTGGCCAATGGCGCATACATGTAGATGTGACAGACAAGGAAAATCCAATCACCATAAAAGCAGCAGGAGATCCATTGCCGCCGGCTTTTATAAAGGAAGTTCAGGGGGACAAGATCATATATAAACTGCCAAATTTTAAAAAAGCAGATTTACCTCTGGCAGGTGGCAGTGGAACATGGATATTCTCTACAGGGGGCGTGGGTGTAATCATGTTAGCAATCTTTCTACTGGTGTTTACCGGTGGAAAACCCAAAAAGAAAAGGAGAATTAAAGTTATGAAAAAAATAATAAATAAATTAAGTGCTGTATTCATGGCAGCCGTTATAACAGCCGGTATGTTTGCCGGTTCCGCCGCCGCAGCCGGAAATAATACCGATCTTCCGGAAGAAAAGGGCAGTCTGACCATCCATAAATATTTAATGGATGACATATCCCAAGCAGACACGCCTGGGAACGGAAATGAGACAACAGATATACCGGAATCTGCAATTCCTTTAAATGGAATTGAATTTAAGGTAGAAAAATTAAAGATTACACTGGATGCAGATGGTAATGCGGTTTCACCTACCGGTGGGAAAATTCCTACCAATGCATCAGAAGTTACAGAAGATATGATTGACAAAGACTCGGCGAAGACAGTTACGACATCAGGTACTGATGCAGCCGGCAAAGATCTGGGTATTGCAGTGATCTCAGACCTGGATAGAGGCTTTTATTATGTAACAGAGCTTCCAAGCGAAAAGGTAGCAGAACCTGTAGCACCATTTATTGTCAGCGTGCCTATGACTAATCCGGAAGGCACCGGATGGATTACGGATGTTCATGTCTATCCCAAAAATGAAAGTGCAAGTATTGATAAGTACGTAACGAAAGTTCCTAACAAACACGAAACTTCAGATACTCATGGTGGGAAAGTTACCTGGATCATTCAGCCGTCCATACCAACTAATGTGGCAGCGGCGAAAAAGTATGATATTACCGATAAACTGGATGATGTATTAAAGTACGTGGCAGATTCGATTAAGGTGTATGGAGTAAAAGACAGAAGTACAGAGTCAGGCAGCGCAGGTGAGGTCTTGATTCCAGCCGGAAATTATGATACAGCAGGAACGACAGACAGCAATGTAAAAGTCAGCTTTACACAGGCCGGCCGGCAGCATCTTGCAGACAGTGGGTACAAATTCATAAGAGTTGTATTTGAAACAACACTGACTAAAGAGGCTCCTATGCAGACAGAAATAAAAAATGGTGCAAAGCTGGATTATAAAAACCAGTTTGACCAGGATAAGAGCTATGAGGTACTGCCAGAAGATAAGCCTGAAGTACATACCGGAAAAATAGGTATTGTAAAAGTGGATGCTAATAACCAGGCAGTGAAACTTCCCGATGCGAAATTTGCTATTGCAGCCAGTTTATCAGATGCAAAAAATAAAACCTATATCAAAGATACAGATGGAAATGATATCATCGTAACCACAAAGGCAGACGGAACAGCAGAATTTTTAGGATTTTCTTATGGAAAAACCGGAGATAAAGTTACGGAAGATACAAAGCCTACTACCTATTATTTAGTAGAAACACAGGCGCCGAATGGCTATAACCTTTTAAATGAGCCTGTCAAGGTATCGATTGATACCGCCGGGATAGAGGATACGGGATATATAGCCCAGGTAACAGTTAAAAACAGCAGCGCATTTATTCTTCCCATAACCGGTGGAATGGGTACAACTATCTTTACAGTGGCAGGAATTGGTTTCATCATACTTGCAGGAATCCTGCTTATACATTCCTTTAAAAAGCGTAAAGTAAATCAATAAAACAAGAGCAGCATAATCAGGGGGAGGGCAGCTTCCCCCTTTTGTTGTACGTAATGCGGGAGTAAATATGAAGAGAATAATTGCAATCGTGCTGTTATTATTTCTGGGCATAGGTTTCTTTCTGTATCCACATGTAAGTAATCTGCTCATGGAGAGAAACCAGTCTTATGCCATACAGAATTTTGAAGAACAGGTTAAAAATGCAGACGTGGATAAGATGGAGGAAGAATGGAAAAAAGCAGAAGAATATAATGAAAGCCTGAATGGAAATGTGCTGAGGGATCCGTTCCTAGAAGGAAGCGGTATGGTACTGCAGGAAAATTACAAAGAAGTGTTAAACATGAATGGAATCATGGGCTATATTGATATCCCGGATATCCAGGTAAATCTTGGCATCTACCATGGTACGGGAGAATCCACCTTAAAAAAGGGAGTGGGGCACCTGGAAGGGACGTCTCTGCCGGTAGGAGGGGAATCGACACATGCAGTTTTTACAGGGCATACGGGACTGGCAACGGCAAAACTGTTTACGGACCTTACAGAACTAAAAGAAAGAGATATGTTCTATCTTCATATTCTGGACCGTGTACTTGCCTATCAGGTTGATCAGATTAAGGTTGTGGAGCCGGACAATACAGATGATTTAAAGCCGGTGGCTGGAAAGGATTATGTGACGCTGGTTACATGCACCCCCTATGGTGTGAACAGCCACAGGCTTCTGGTTCGGGGGAAAAGAACAGAATACCATGCATGGCAGGAAAAGCAGGCATCGGAAAAAACAGAGAGAAAGCTGACAAGGGAAGAACAGACGATTTTGATTACATGCCTGACAACGGCTGTGGTTATGCTGTTTGTTATTGTAATAGTTATTCTGAGAAATAGAAAGAAAGGAAGGGAGAAATGATCTTAAAGAAAAAAATACTGATCAGTATGGCTGTTATCTCTTTGGCTGTAGGTATGGGATTATTGCTCTATCCTTACATTTCACAGAAGGTATATGTCCGGGAGGTAAAGAAAGTTCTGGAAGCTTTTGACCAAAAGGCAGACAAGATGAAAAGGGAAGTGAAAGCAGAGTCATCGGAAACAGCAGATTCCACAGCAGATTCCACAACAGATTCCGATTTACTTTATGAGAAGATATTAGCTTACAACCGTGATTTATTTTTATCAGGCCAAAAAGATCTCGTAGATCCGTTTTCCTATCAGCAGATCGGATTCAGCCTGAAGAAATGGGGATTCGATGAAGATATGATTGGAAGTTTAAAAATACCGAAAATGAATATAGAACTTCCCATTTACCTTGGAGCAACCAATGAAAATATGGCGAAGGGAGCGGCACATCTTACCCAGACTTCCCTGCCCGTGGGCGGAATCAATTCAAATGCAGTAATTGCCGCTCACCGCGGGTACAGTAAAGCGGCAATGTTCCGGGATATTGAAAAACTGGAACTGGGTGATGAAATAATCATAAAGAATTTCAGGGAAACATTGCTTTATACCGTAGTAGAAATTAAAATTCTAAAACCTACGGACATTCTGGATATTCTGATACAAAAAGAAAGGGATCTGGTAACGCTGATTACCTGCCATCCTTACGGATTTAATCTGCAGCGGTATGCAGTGTTTTGTGAGCGGATACCGTCAAAGAAGAACCTTTCTCAACATAGGAATCCCTCCTGATAGATTTTATCAAATGTATTTTCATCTACTGGTTTAGAATAATAATATCCCTGAGCCACAAAGCATCCTACTTCTTTCATAAGAGATATATTTTCCAGCGTTTCCACACCTTCAACAACAACATTTATTTTTAATTGAGTTGCCATTTGTGCCACAGCAGAGAAAATAATCCGCTGGCGTTCACTATTCGTTGTTTTATTTAAAAAGTCTTTATCAATCTTCAGTGTGTCAATGGAAATATCTTTCAACATATTCAGGGATGAATAACCGGAACCAAAATCATCCATGGAAATCTGGAAACCTTCCTTATGTAGTTTGTCTATAAATTTAGATATAACCTCGTAATTATCAAATATGGCGCTTTCAGTCAATTCTATTTCAATTAGGTTTGCCGGTATTCCGTATTCATGAATTTTAGAAACGATTTTTTCCAGAAAATGACTGTCCACCAGGTGAAGCCGTGAAAAGTTTACGGAGATGGGAACACAGTTATTACCCTGGTCTAAATGTTTTTTGATAAAATGCAGCGTCTGCTCAAATATTGCCATGTCCAAATCCATAATTAATCCTGTTTTTTCGCATAAAGGAATAAATTCAAAAGGTGGTATTAATTTTCCGTCTTTTAACCAGCGTGCCAGTGCCTCAGCCCCTACCAGTTTTCCGGTGGTAATATCTACTTTAGGCTGAAAGAAAGGAATCATTTCATGGTTAGTGAAAGCCTGTTTAATGGATCGCTTCATCTGCTCATTGCGAATCATCTGCTGGTCGAAATTTTCCGAATAGTAAATAATCTTTTTATCCAGTGTTCCCTTTGCGGTCTGAGCGGCGGTACTTGCCTTATCCACCATTAAATTAATACTTTCACTACGGTCTGTTATAGCATAAATTCCGGCTGAAATATAAATGGTAATTTCTTCTTCATTAAAAGGAAGTTCAAGAAGATTCTCCAGACGTTTGTCTGATACTTCTTCAAGCAGTATTACAAAGTGGTCACCTGAAATACGGGCAATACTTTCTCCGGGCAGCAGCTTACTTTCGATTGTTTTATTAATCTGGTAAAGCAGGCGGTCACCCAGCTCAAATCCATAAAAATTATTTACATATTTGAAATTATCTATATCAAATTTCAACAGATAAAGCGGTTTGCCGTCATGCTGCAGCAGCGCCTGTTTCAGATCCACCGTAAATTTATTAAAAGTATTTCCCTGAGTTACGCTGTCGATAAATGCAATCTGTTCCAGATGTGATTTCTGTTTGTTTTTATAGGAGAGGAAAAAGAAAAGGCTCAATCCAAATATAATAACCACAACAGAAAGGATTAAATAGAACATCTTGATCACAATATTGGCATTTGGAGATACCGCTTCTGTGGATACGCTGGAAATGAGATACCAGTCATGTATATCTTCCAGTGGTGTATAAGCGGAAAATATTTTCTTTCCATCTACCGTAGTTTCCATAAAACCGGATTTCTGATTCTGGATATCCTGCTGCAGCTGGATGGATTCATTCTCGTTGCCCTGTGCGTAAATCATCCTGAGATAATTTTCATTTTCCTGGCTGTATGCCTCCTGTCTGGAACTGATTAATATGTAACCTTCTTTATTTATGACATACATGTAACCTTCTTCTGAAAATAAAGAAATAGAACAGATGTCATACATTTCCTCCGGCGTAAAAAATTTCTGGACGGAACCTATAATTTCGCCGTTACACTTCAGCGGAACGCTGATCACAAAAATTTCTTCCCCATCCTGCCTGGATACAAGCCGGTCTGAGATATTGTGCAGATCCTGCATGGCTAACTTGTAATACTGCCGCCCCGAAATATTCAGAGTATTTCCGTCTTCAAAATATGCAGTTCCGTCTGTTCCCGCTACGAACATATTATTCTTTTCATTATTGGCGATACTGGCTAAAAAAGCTTTGAACAGACTGTCATTGTCAATAGATTTCCCGCTGCTGAGAAAATTAGCGATCTGGGTTGCCGTGGAATCCAGATCATTTACTTCCATATTAAGTTTACTGGTAATAACGTCTTTGTTCTGTGTAACAATCTCTGTCAGATTAATCTTAACATCGGAATTGAGTAAATTCTGAACCGCATTCATTAAAAATATTACAGATATAAATAACAAAATGATGATTAAGAATCTTGGTGCATAATTCAGCAATTTATGTTTTTTCATATACATTTACCTGTAACCTTATATTAAATTAGTAGCTGATAGCAGTATTATAGCACCTATTTTGCTTTCCTGCATCTTGTTTTTGCAGAAAGATTTATGCAAAATAATGATATGCAAAACTCATAAAATATCAACTCTATCTGTTCATTTCCAGATTCTTCCGATATTGCCTTGCCGTTATCCCGTAAAACTGTTTGAAAGCATAAGAAAAATGCTCAACGGATGAATAATTTAAACGGCGGGCTACCTCTGAGATACTCAGACTTTCGTCCGATAAAAGAATTTTGGCCATGGACATCTTAGCTTCACTTTTTTTCTGGGAAAATGTCTTGCCGTAATAATCTTTTAAAAAGCGTTCCGTCTGCCTGGTACTAAGTCCCAGACGGATTGCCAGATTTTCCAGGGTTATGGATTCATAGTCATATAAAAAGCATTCTTCTACAATGAGATATTTGCTGTCTACCAGATTGGAAGGAGAAAAATGTGCCCTGGATTCTTCTTTCTTATTTTCATAGTTTCGAACCACTTTGACGATACATTGCTGAAGAAGTGTTTCCACCTGAGTAATATAGCCAGTGTACTTATTTTCCAATTCGTAGAAGATCTGCTGCATCAGATGATAGAGATCCTGTGAGTCCTTTCCAAACCAGAATTTTGTTTTCTGAAATTGTTCCGTGATAGAATCGGAAATTCCCGGAGATCTGAATGAAGAAGAGGGTGTTTTATTTATTTTAAAATAAATGCAGTATTCAGTCATCGGATCATCTTTAATGGGAATTTGCTCGTGCTCCACGTGGGGGCCAGTCATATATAGGGTATTGGGCTCGACATCATAAAGCGTGTTATCGATATTCACTTTTCCGTGGCCATAAGGGATATAGTGCAGTTCATAGCTGTTGCTGCCATGGCTGTGCTTTGGCATGGAGCGTAAAAATCGTTCAAACACAATATTCAGCACATGGAATGTAGTGTCTTCTATAGAAAATTTTATATTTAAATCTGTATACACTGTACGCATTATGAATCCTCACTTTAAAAGCTTCTTTTTCGTTCATAGTATCAGTTACATATTTTAAAGTCAAGAATATTCGATAATGCGACATTTATTGGTTCGTTCTGTCAATTAAATCTCTTGTATTTGCGGCTGAAAAAACTATAATATAAGAAAAGGCAATCGATGGTATTTGTTAGTCGGGAAAAGCGGTGCAGCCAGCCGCAAGGAGGTCATGTATGAGACAATTATTACTGGGAATAGATATTGGAACCAGTGCCTGCAAGATAGCAGTGTTTGAAAAAAACGGCACGGTAATTGCAGCAGGTACCGGTGATTATCCCGTCTATTATCCACAGCCCGGCTGGGCGGAGCAAAATCCGGATGAATGGTGGGATGCTGTATGTGAGACGATAAAAACATTGATAGAAACGAATCATATAGATCCACAGGAAATTGCCGGAGTGGGAATCGATGGGCAGAGCTGGTCTGCGATTCCAATTGACAAGGATGGAAAGGTGCTTGCAAATACACCCATATGGATGGATACAAGGGCGCAGGATATCTGTGACAGAATCAACGGGGAAATCGGGGAAGAAAACATATTTGCCCTAACCGGCAATTCACTGCAGCCGTCTTATACCACAGCAAAGATCATTTGGTATAAAGAAAATCTTCCGGAAATGTATGAAAAAATTGACAAGATTCTTCAGTCAAATGCATTTATAGCGTACCGGCTGACTGATGCTTTGAGCCATGACATGTCACAGGGTTATGGAGTGCATTGCTTCGATATGAAAAATGGCTGCTGGAACGATGAAATGTGTGAAAAGATGGGAATTCCCAGAAGCTTTCTGCCGGAATTAGTCCCCTGTCATCAGGTAGTGGGAACCGTTACCGGGAAGGCGTCAGAGAGGACAGGGCTGGCAGTGGGAACTCCCGTAGTGGCAGGCGGTCTGGACGCAGCATGCGGAACACTTGGAGCAGGCGTCATCCATGTGGGGGAAACCCAGGAGCAGGGTGGACAGGCAGGGGGAATGAGTATCTGCATAGAAGAATATGCAGCAGATCCCAGGCTGATCCTGGGGGCACACGTGGTTCCCGGACAATGGCTTTTGCAGGGCGGTACCGTGGGCGGCGGCGGTGTGATGCGTTGGTTTGAAAAAGAGTTTGCGGACTATGAAAGGGAAATTGCAGACAGAGTCGGCAAATCTTCTCTGGATCAGTTGAACGAGATCGCGGAAGCGGCAGCACCCGGAAGCGATGGAGTCGTATTCCTTCCCTATATGGCGGGGGAACGGTCCCCAATTTGGGATCCCAATGCAAAAGGCGTCTATTACGGCCTGGATTTCAATAAAACAAAAGGGGATATGGTCAGAGCTGCCATGGAAGGTGTTGCATTTTCCTTAAAACATAATCTGGATATTGCAGAAGATACCGGTGCTAAGGTTGAGGAACTCAGGGCAATGGGAGGTTCCGCAAATTCACTGCTGTGGACCCAGATAAAGTCAGATATAACAGGGAAACCAATTGTAGTCCCTTCATCTGATACGGCAACTACATTAGGGGCGGTAATACTTGCCGGAGTTGGTGTGGGCGTTTACAAAGATTTCGAAGAAGCAGTACATATGACAGTCAAACTTACCAGATGGCATGAGCCTGATATGGAAAAGCACCGCCTTTACCGGAAAAATTATGAAACTTATCTGGAACTGTATCAGAGCCTGAAGGGTTTGATGAAAAAAGGATGACGTGTGTTACAAAATTATGCTGACAGGAAATGAAATCAGCAGACTAATGGATCACTAATTAATTTCAAATATATATAAAATATAATTATAGGAGGAAACAAACATGAGTAATTTTATTAATCCGGAAATTGTACCAAAGAGAAGGCTTTATACAGGTGAAGAGATTCCTTGTATCGGAATGGGAACTTTTGGTTCCGACCGTTTTACAGCTGAGCAGGTATCGGCTGCAGTAGCAGGAGCGATCCGCTGCGGATACCGTATGTTTGACTGTGCGGCATGCTATGGAAATGAAGACCAGATCGGCGAGGTATTCCAGAATGCAATGGACGAAGGCGTGGTAGAACGTAAGGATCTATACATTATGACTAAGGTATGGAATGATATGCATGAGAGAGTAGAAGAATCCTGCAGAAAAAGTATCCAGGATCTGAAATGCGGATATGTGGATTTATTCTTTATCCACTGGCCTTTCCCGAATTACCATGCACCTCATTGTGACGTGGATTCCCGTAACCCGGATTCCAGACCATTCAGCGTAGAGGAATTTGTGGCTACTTATCAGAGATGCGAAGAATTAGTAGAGAAGGGATTGATCAAAAGCATTGGAATTTCCAATATGACAATTCCGAAATTAGAAGCAGTTCTTCCGAAGCTGAACATCAAACCGGTTGCATGTGAAATGGAACTGCATCCATGTTTCCAGCAGCAGGAATTATTTGATTACCTGGTTGCACATGAAATTCAGCCTATCGGATTTATGCCGATCGGGTCCCCTACAAGACCGGAAAGAGATATGTGCCCGGAAGATATCGCAGATATCCAGACACCTGAAATGGTATCCATTGCAAAAGCACACAATTGCCATCCGGCAGTCATAGCTCTGAAATGGGCAGTACAAAGAGGACAGATTCCGATTCCATTTTCCATTCATGAGGCTGAATATGTAAGTAATCTGAGGCTTACAACAGAAGATCCTTTAACAGAGGAAGAAATGGCACTGATCGCTACATTAGAGAGAAATAACAGGTTAGTTAAGGGTCAGGTATTCCTGTGGGAAGGTGCCACCGACTGGCATGACTTATGGGATGAAGACGGATTTATCGTAAAATAAAATATGATATGGAAGATATTTAATAAAGTACCCGCAGGTTTGATGATTATCCCTATGTTCACAGGGATAATCATTCACTCTTTCTTCCCGGGCATATTAGAAATCGGTTCCTTTACAACGGCTGTGTTCTCAAGTGAAGGGGCAATCACCATTATGGGGGTACAGCTGCTATGCCTTGGCAGCCAGCTTCGGGTAAAAGAACTGGGTCTGGTGGCAAGACGGAGCGCAGCACTGCTGTTGTCCAAGTTTCTGCTGGGTTTTCTTGCGATTCTGCTGATCGGACGGCTGGCGGGAAGGGACAGTATATTTGGCATTTCCTTACTGGCACTGGTTTGTTCCATAACGAATATTAACGGCAGTATTTATCTCTCCCTTACGGCAGCTTATGGAGACGAGGCGGATGCAGCCGTGGTAGGACCGTTGTCCCTGACAAATGGACCATTTCTTACTTTGCTGGTTTTGGGAGCATCCGGAACGGCAAGTTTCTCACCGGTTTCTCTGATTGCCACGGTTATGCCCCTTTTAATCGGTATAGTAATGGGTAATACCAGTAAGGCCATAAGGGAATTTCTGAAGCCGGGAATACAGCTTTTGCTGCCGTTTATCGGATTTACCCTGGGGGCGGGCATTGACTTAAAAAATGTCTCCGGTGCGGGGATTGACGGGATCTTATTAAGTATGATTGTTTTGGGGATAGGCGGAGCATTTACCTTTCTCTGTGATAAATTTATAGCAGGACGTCCGGGATATGCGGGACTTGCAGCCAGTGCAACAGGAGCAAATGCTATCGGAGTGCCGGCGGCAATTGCACTTGCAGATCCTGCGTGGAAGCCCTGTGTGGAAACGGCAGCAGCCCAGATTGCCGCAGTTGTTGTAATTACGGCTATTGCAGTACCGATGATAACAGGTATATTTGTAAAAAGTAGAAAAATTGGAGGACAATAACATGTTAAAAGGAATACCGCAGATATTATCACCTCAATTATTAAAAGTATTATGTGAAATGGGACACAGTGACAGAATTATCATATCAGACGGCAATTTCCCGGCAGAATCCATGGGTAAAAATGCAATTGTAATTCGGTGTGACGGACATGGGGTTCCGGAAATATTAGATGCCATTTTAAAGGTTATGCCGCTGGACACCTACGTGGAACAGCCTGTGAACCTTATGGAAGTAATGGCTGGAGACAATGTGGAAACTCCTATCTGGGATACATACAAGGAAATCGTTGCCAGATATGATGACAGGGGCGAAAAGGCAGTTGGCAATATCGAACGTTTCGCATTTTATGAAGAAGCGAAGAAGGTTTATGCAATCATCACTACAAGTGAAAAAGCACTCTATGCAAATGTTATGCTGCAAAAAGGTGTGGTAGTGGAATAAATATCCGTAACTAGAAATGGCACTGTCTGATGACGGAAATGAAAGCTGTGTGCTTCATTTTCACCGCTGGACAGTGCCTTGTTTTATTTGGATTTTTTCTTTTTCTTTTCTTCGTAAATTTCCGTATTTTCCTTTAATCGGAATGTGACTATTTCTCTTATAAGGTCTAAAGGCAGCGGCTCATCATAGGGAAATTGTATTGCCCCTTTACTGCACTTGTATTCCGATAATTTTTGCAGAAAGCAGGCAACGCCGTTTTCGCCGGGATAAAATCCTAAATGCCGCTTATTGGCGGCAAAGTGTACTAAATTACCATGATATACAAAGGTTGGCATTCCCCAGCTGATTTTTTCGGCTGCGTCGGGTGCACATGCTCTGATGTGGCTGCGTATTATATTTAATTTTTCCTGTATCTCGGGTGGGTATTGGGCGATGTAGCTGTCGATGGTTGTGATTTCAGTGGTCATGGGCTGTATTCTCCTTTGGGGTGGAACTGCATTTTGAAACTACATTATAAACTGAATTTTGCAATATGATCAATCTAAAATGTATATTCTATGGGACGGCATTTTAATAAATTAATCGTATATTAGTTAAAGATTAATGTCAAGGGATACGCAACAGAAAGAAAATATTACCGGATCTATTATAATAGCTGTCTGCGGTAATCGGTAAGCGTCATTCCGGTAGAATGCATCTGAATTATCAGATTTTTCAGAAATGAATAAAAATGCTTTTGACGATGAATAGTTAAAATATGACAAAGTGTAGATTGCTATACAATTTGGATTAAGCTATAATTGCTATTTAAATAAGTACTTGCGGAGGTATTTTATGTTTAATGAGATTTGTATATATGAAGCAAAATTAACAAAATTAGATGAAATCGAAGTACTAATGAAAGAAGTGGCGGATTTTTATCTAAAACAAGATGGTGTTATTGATGTACACTATATAAAACGAACTCACAGACAAAAAGATTTTAATGCAGTTAAGGAGGGCGAGTTGCCTGTTCGTCTAACAAGATATGTAGGTAAAGTAACCTATGTTTTATACTGGTTATTAAAAGATGAAGAAACTCATGCTAGAGTATCGAAATTAGGCGTAGAAAAATTTTATAAGCGATGGAATAGATGTTTAACAACAATGCCTAAAATAATTTTAGGGGAAAACATCGTATAAGTTACAAATTAGAATTTGTTGAGGTGGATTATGAAGCAAGATATTGCAATGAAATTCACGGAAGTAATAAATAATCAAAATTTACCACTTATTATTGATATGATGTCAGAGGATTTTTACTTCATTGATTGTTATGGTAATAAAGAAAATAAAGAACAAATGAAAACAGGCTGGAAAGGATATTTTGAGTGGTTTCCCGATTATACAATTGAAGTGTTTGATTATATTGAAAGTGATAAATTTTGCATGATAATAGGTAAAGCAAGTGCTTCATATATGGGAAACAAAGAAAAGTATTGGGAATTTCCTGCTTTTTGGAAAGTAATTGTTAATGGAAATCAGATTCAAACATGGCAAGTATTTTGTGATTCCAAAAAGCAATTAGATTCGATGAAGTGAATTTAAGTTTGTTGAGCAGTTAATCAAATTGATTAGCTGTTTTTTTTTCTGTAAAGAGAAGACACTTCAAAATCAAAGTGTCTATCAATACTAAAATTATTAAGTTGTATCAAAGCTCAATCAAATGTGGTAAATGAAATAGTATTGACGCATGAGAATGAGCTTAATCAATCGCTTAACACTATGATAATGCTATTGGCTTAAATATAGAACTTATTTGTGACAAACTTTATGTTCTCGGAATTATTTAAGAATTGAAAATACAAACGAATGGTAGTATAATAAAGTACGAAAGGTGGTATATTTGATATGAACAGTAAAGAAACTATTTTAAAAGCGACACTAGAACTTGCTTCGGAAAAGGGACTGGGAAGTATTACACTTTCACAAATCGCAAAAAAAGTAGGTATTCAAAAGACAAGTTTATATAGTCATTTTTCTTCTAAAGAAGAAATTATCAATAGTCTTTATGAATATTTGAGAGAAACAGCAAAAAATAAAAAAGAGATTAACATGAACGATTACGGAAAACCTGGTAAATGAACAGGATGCATATAAAATACTACATCATGCAGTATCAGAGTATATAAGTATAACCACCGATACAGATATGAGAATGTTTTATCGAATTATTATCTCTGAAAGAGTGTTTAGTAAAGAGATAGCAAAAATCATGATAGCAGAAACAGAAAAGATGATTATTGCTACAAAACATATATTCTATGCAATGCAAGTTCACAACATTTTACATTTTCCAGACGTGGATATGTCTGCTATTTCTTTTGCAATGACTATTCACTCGCTTATAGATTATCAAAGTGATAAACTTTTTGCAGAAGATAATGAGATGGGAAATTTGATAGATGAATACATAGCTTACTTCTGTAAAATGTATCAGATAGAGGCCGACGTATGATGAAAATTGAAAATACACTTATGCCATTAGGCATGGTAGGAGCTGTAGCATATTTATTACATACAATAATCGGGAAAATTTTATGGACGGAATATGATCCTATTACTATGGATATAAGTTCATTGACTGCAGCGGGGTCACCTAACAGAGATTTACTTATGGTCTTTACTACGATTTATGGTATTGTTACTATTCTATTTACCATTGGTATGATTATAAAATCTTTTCGCAAATATCATGCTATTACCCGCATGGGGTGGATTGTCTTGCTGATAATGAACGCTGTTTCTTCATTTGGCTATAATTTATTCCCTCTATCTGGTGATAAAACACAGATGTCCTTTGGAAATATGATGCATATTGTTGTTACTGTGATTGTTGTACTCACAACTATATCTGCGGGATATCTGCTGGCTATTGGTTATCTGAAAAAGGAAGGAATGAAAAGATTAGGGATTTTTACACTAATTATGACAATTATTATAACAATTACAGGAGTAACAAATCCTATTGGAATGGCGAATAATCTAAATATTTTAGGATTAACTGAAAGAGCTGTTATTTATTCACTCCAATTTATGATGTTTAGCTTTTCAGCATACTATACATTTTCCAAAAATGAAAAAATTTAAACCAGTTTACTATTGAAAGATGGTGGCTACATGAGACTGTCTGAGGAGTCGGCTATAAATTCAACAAGGATAATAGGATTAAAAAGGAAAGCATTAATCTAATTTAGATTATAGTGCTTTCCTTTTTACTATGAAATACTATAGTCGTATTAAGGCTCAATAAAATGTGGTAAATCAGTAGTAAAATCGCTTTTAAAAATCTTATATAATCATAATAAATGCTTTGTTTAAGGGTATAATCAGTTTTTGTTTTTTATTTTAATTTAACACAAAAAAAGAACCGCTTAAATACCTTCTGGTCATATTTGCCGTTCGTAAAATACTTTATTTTACGTAAATCACTTTATTCCCCTTTGCATATCCCTATTTCCGCCTGTCCACCTGACGGCTTATGACGGCTTATATTTTTATGCAGTAAGCCGGTTCAGCTTTAACATGGATTTTTGAATATGCTGTTTTGTAGAGTGCCCGTACCACTCCAGGGTGATTCTTGCCGAACTATGTCCCAGAATCTCTTTTAATGCCTGAATATCCCCATTTTTCTCAATAAATCTGGTGGCAAACGTATGCCGCAGCGTATGAAAATGCACGCCCTTAAGTCCTGCCGATTCCGTCAACCTGGTCAGATGATACTGCAGTACTCTGGGATCCAGGGCTTTTTTTCCTGTTCCGAATATGTAATCATCTCCCATACCTTTGCTTTCTTTTTTATGCTGTACCAATATATGGACTAAAAAACGCGGAAGGGGAATAAAGCGTCTGGATGACTCAGATTTTGTTTCTGTCTGGACAAGTCTGGTCTTCTGCTTCTGATGATGGTATAGCGTTACTCTTTGAACACTGTGGGACACATGTATTCCCCCAGCCAGCGGATCGAAGTCCATCCAGGTATAGCCACAGCATTCCCCCACACGGCTTCCGCTGTAAAGTGCCAGCAGAACAGCCAGATCTTTTGATTTCTTATCATCCAGTTTTTCTTCTATCCTCTTCTGCTCTCCCAGTGTCATAAATCTCGGTTTCTTCCTGGTGTATTTTTTCTTTTTATAAGGGAGCGGGGGCAGACCGGATATCAGATTTCTTTCCCGGGCGCTAGACAGTGCAGCCATAAAACGCTTGCAGATATTTTGAGCGGTAGCTGCCGTAAGATCCTTATCAAGTATAGCATTATAAACGGTTTCCATCGCCTTTTTATTGATATTGCTCAATTTAAGTTCTCCAGCCACAGGCAGCATATGACGCTCTGCCTGGCCTCTGTACACAGCGTATGTAGAATGCTTTACCTCAGGCTTAATTACTTCTTCCAGCCAGTACTCCAGCCATGCTCCAACTGTACCATCCCTGAAAATTTCTTCCCGCCCGTCAATCGTTTTCGACAACGTCCTGTCTGCTTTACAGATCTCCAGCCTTTTCTTAACTTCTGTATAGGTCCTGCCATAAATATAAGAAAAAGCAGTCTTTCCATTCGGCTTTCTCCCCACTACATATCTGCCTTCCCACCTGCCATCTTTCCGTTTATAAATGTTTTCTCCGCGTCTTGCCATTCTGTTCACTCTCCTTTTAAAATTGACGGCTTATCTGACGGCTTAAAAATTTCTGCCGCAACTTACAATATTCCTGCGAATAACGGCAAAAACTTTACATAGTATTGACAATTATATACAATTATGGTAGACTCATGCCATAATTTAAGTTAATATTAATATGTTTTTTATCAATATCATAAAATAAAGTATTTTGCGAAAGATAAACCGGATGATGATATATAAATCTCTAAAGTCATATAGATTTTTAAAGTTGTAAATGTCTCTTTAGTTATATAAATTTCTATAGACATGAAATCTTTAAAGATATAATATATCAGAAGCAGTGAAGAAATATACAGGAAAGTTTTTCCAGAAATCAAAAATTTTCTGGCATACTTGTGTGCGCACCGCAGTCTGGTGGAGGAGGGGAAAATGCAAAGGATAAAACGAAATAATGTGCAGGATATTTTCAAAAGGCTTTATCTGAATTTACCGAAAGATCTTTATATTCATCAGGGTCTTACTGCGAAGTACGCTTGTGCCCTGTTTGTAAAAATGTGTTCTTCTAAAGGGTATGTCCGAGATGCACAGGAACTTTCCATGGAAGCTGTTCGTTTAGGGGCGCTATATCACGATGCAGGTAAAATATTGATTCCTGGAGACATACTTTGTAAAAAAGCGCCGCTCACACAAAAAGAACGTTCCATCATCCATTATCATGCCGAATATGGCGGAGATATTGCAGTCTGTATGCTGAAAGAAGACCAGTTAAAATATCAGGAGACCGTATGGAATATGGCGGAATATCATCATGAACGCTGGGACGCAAAAGGATATCCCGATGGATTAAGAGATGAAGAAATCCCTCTGGAAGCACGGATATGCTGTATTGCAGACAGCTATGATACCATGGTAAACGGCCTGACTAATTACAATATTTCCAAAGAGGATGCATGTATAGAAATAGAAAAAAATGCGGGAATCCAGTTTGATCCTCTTTTGGCGAAGTTATTTCTAGAATGCCTCGACGAAGAATGTTTTTAAAATGAGCATAAAAATGGACACCATGTCCGGTGACATAGGAACGTTTGCAGAATCCAAATAGCACTGGCATGGTGGGTATATCAGGTATCATTCAGGTATTATTAACTGATCATTCACAGGCTTCATTTTTTTAGTATTCGTTTTAAATAGGCGGTATCTATCAAATTCACTGTCTCAAAGTTACCTTTGTAAAATACCCCCCAGTTATTGAAAACGCAAGGTAAATCCTTTGCTTTTTGGAGTGTATCCACATGAATGAAGGACACAGGGACATCATTCACCTCACAATACTGCTGGATCATCTTAATATATTGGCTGACATAAGGGCATTGCATATCATAATAAATAGTCAGTTCTTTATTTTCTATTTTTTGTTTTTTCGCTTTCTGAGTAAACTTTGGAGTTGTTCCGTCAAAGGACAGCGCAAGTAATTCATATTCGTCATCGGTAGTATCCACAACTTCAAAGCCAAATTTCTTGGCAAAAGCCTGGTCAGAAAGCCAGGATTTCTGTTTTTTGGATCCGAGCATGCAGATGCCGGACTTACCTTTTTCCCTGGCATCAGCCAAACAGTACTCCATAAGCGCTTTTCCGTATCCCTTCCCCTTGTGTTCCCCGGTAGCCCATAAGCAGTACACATAGTAATAGTTGTCACCGGTTATGGGAACCCAGGCTGTTTCAAGAGGAGCATATTCAATAAAAACCGTAGCCTTTTCATTTAATTTACGAAAGACATGTCCTTCCTTTAGCCTCTCTGAGAGCCATTGCCTCTTAGCGTCAATTCCGGGATGAGCTTTTTTACTGCGGATAATGCAGCACAAATGCTCATCCATAAGGTTCTCTGTTGTTAGATTTACAAAATCAGTATTCATGTGCACCTCGTTTCTAAGTCATAAAGTTTTTTGTTTCTTATTTTTAAATTATTAATCTAAGATTTCATTTTGTCAAGCAATATATCCATATTTGTCAGGTTTGCATGTAAAAGGCTGAGTATAAAAGTTGGGAGTATCAATATAAAGCATGACGAAATCTTATATCAGAGGTATAATGTAAATATAGATTCACAAGTATTGAAAAATATTAATTCAGGAGTATGGACATTAGAAATAGAAGGAAGGAGGAGAAGAACATGAAAGAAGAAAAGAAGAAGTTATTTTATGTGATTTCAGTCTCGCTAATCGGTGTTTTGACTGTGCTATCCATACCATGGTTTTTTAAGATATTATAAATAACCTTGATGAGAGAGGAGTTTAAGTCTGTACTACGCCATCGCTTTGTGGACGGACACCTGATGTGGATATAAGGCACGGACATCATCGTTATTTACGCTCTAGTAATACAGCGAACGGTTTATAGGGTTCTATTAAATGACTTATATTTGGGTTTAGCTGAGTAGATACGCTTTGTGTAATATAGGTAGTGTGCGAAAAGATGGGGGTGGGAAACTGATATGGACTCCGTCAGCTTGCCGCAGAACTGGTATTTTCTAACCTTTGCGGAGCGCTTTTTGGCGGCACGCGGGCATTCGCTGCGAAATCCTGATGCATTTCGCAGCTCAGTGCCCGCTTA
>UQCR01000080.1 GCA_900539655.1 uncultured Robinsoniella sp. | reverse complement strand
AGCTGGACAAATGCGTTTGTGTTCAATTTACCCTGATTGGAGAAATAATTGAGGTTTCCCTCCCTCTGTACCTGCGGGGGTTCTGCATTTGTCTGCGGTATCGCCGCATTGGCTGGGATGACAGCGTTAAATAAAGTACTGGCTGTCAGGACTACAGTTAAAACAAGTGAAACAACACGTCTTTTCATACACCTTTCCTCTTTTCTTTGTGGGGTTTTTTGTTAGTTTCAATTTAAATTATAGCTTTCCCGGTGTTGTTATTCTTTGTAAAAATTTGATCGTTTTTTACACTTTTAGGTGAAAAAGCACTATAATAAAAGGAAGAGGGGCAGGAGAAGTAATCTTGTCCAAACAGTTCAAGAAAATCCATTGAATATCATATAGAATGAGAAAGAGGTAACGGAATGAAGCAGTGGGATATGGAGAAAGTGAATGCCGTACAGAGGATGCAGGATTATATAAGGGAACATATTGAAAGTGAAGATTTTTCCTATGAAGATATGTATTCCAGCGCCGGTTATTCGAAAAGGCATGGAGACAGAATTTTTAAGGAATGCATAGGAAAGACGCCAAAAGAATACGTCCGGGCAATCCGCCTGTCTGAAAGTTCCCTGGAGTTATTAAATAGCAGCCAGAGGATTCTGGATATTGCGTTGAACAGCAGCTACCAGTCTCATGAGGGATATGTGAAGGCATTTTGGGAGGCATTCCATGTTACGCCCAGTTCGTACAGGAATTCACCGGATCCCATCCCCCTATTTGTTCAGTACCCGATCAGAAATTATTTTACGTTAATTAACCACAAGGAGGACAGAAATATGTGTAAAGAAATGAAATTATGTATGATTACTGCGGTGGCAAGACCGAAAAGAAAGATGATACTGATGCGTTCTGTAACAGCTGTGGATTACTTTTCATTCTGCCAGGAAGCCGGATGTGACTGGGAAGGTCTATTTAACAGCATTCCTGAAAAATATGATATGGCGGCTATTGTGGAATTGCCGGCGAATCTGATAAAGGAAGGAACGTCTTCTGTTGCAGCCGGAGTGGAAGTACCGTTTGACTACGCGGGTGCTATTCCAAATGGATGTGATGTGATGGAACTGGAGCCTTGTGAAATGCTTTATTTCCAATCAGAACCCTATGAGAATGACGAGGATTTTTGTGTAGCCATTGACAGTGTCCAATATGCCATTGAAAAGTATAATGCAAAAGCCTACGGATACCGGCTGGATTCCACGCTGGCGCCAAAGTTTAATTATGGGGCGAATACGGTAATGGGAGCGAAAATGGCAGTGCCTGCTTGCAGGTTGTAGGGGGAGGGGAATAGAGCCCGAGATTTATGTTATTGCCATAAAGCTGTTTTTCTCGGCAGGTTGGAAACCCTGGGCTGTGTCTGGCTGTTCTTTTTTTGATGCAGCATTGTGACGTGTGAACATGTCTTATAACCCCATATCAGATTTAAAGGTAGAGATGTACTTCAAGAATGGATTTATGTACAAGGTAAATGGATGATATTACCATATAGACGAGAATGTATACCAGATAGTCAATAGAGGTGAAAAATGTGATGATAATATGATATACTAATTCATGAATATATTGATTATGGATTCTATCTTATAACGCTAACTGGTGAAATAGAGGAAAGGTGATATAATGAAAATTATTAAAAAAATAATTTGTTTAACGTGTTTTCTTTGTACAATACTATTGGTAACTACTATTGACGCAGATGCTAGAACTAATGTGCCGACACAAAATATGAAATACAACCCTACTGTTATTACTCCAATCACAACAAAAACCACAAAAATAAAGGTGTATGTGTATTCAAACACGAAACTGTACATAAAAAAAGGTAATAAGACTCTTGCTTCTAAGTCCTTCAAAAAGGAAGGAATAAAGACGATCAGGATAAAAAAGCAAAAGTTGAATTCTAAAATTAAATTCTATCTAGTAAATATGGCTAATGGAAAAAAAGGAAAGATAGTAACTAAAAAGGTTGTTAACAAAGCAGACAATATTATTTTGAAAGCTCCCAAGGTAATTTATGAATCCGGAGTATTAACAGTTAGGGGTAAAATAGGCTGTGTTGTTTATATCAAAGTGGTTCATAATGAAGGCTCTGATCCATGGTATAAATTTGGCACAATCTTAAGTAAGAAAGGTATTGAAGCAACTCCAAGTTTTAGTACTGATACGCATGGTTACTGTTTGGTTCGATTAAAAGATACGACTGGAAAGAAAAGTCCTATAACTAAGGTGAGAATCCCTAAAAACGATATTGGTGCGGTTATTGATTAATTTAAATAGTGAATGTTTATGATTTCTTTTTGTAAAGATATCAAAATAAGTGGGGTTACACGTGTGTTAAGAAAAGTCTGTAAATACGGGACTTCTATGATAATGATTGGGCTGAAAGCTCTTAGTTGAGCTTCCGGCCCTTTTTTTATATATAAAAGCACATGCGATTGCGTGCCAAGTGCAGGCAGAAAATCTGCCTGCAATAAATAGTTTAGATTGGTTTATTCGGGCAGGTGAAGATTCTGTTCCAAGAAATCGTGATTCCGAAAGAATGGAAAACGGCGTTCCGGAGCACGGAAACCCTTAGATTGGATTGAGCGCTGCACATGAGAAATCGAAGAATTGTCAAGTCCATAGCCGATTTGCGTCGCATTAGCAGGCTTTATAATGATTAAATTTAAAATACGATCCTTTAACAGGTGAAATTACAAACTTTTACGCCATCAAGGTTAACCATATCTCAACTCCCTGGAAGATTTGAAAAAGTAGTTTATACAGTGATAAACTTGCATTCACCTATCTGGGATATTTGTGTATCGCCCGCTATTCCTCCATCCTCTGCCTTGCAGGTTGACAAAATATTCAGCACTGATATCTCGAATAACAACTAGTTGGTACACTAGAAATACCTCGGGAGTTAAATATCAAAGATGTTATTGGATTACTATTATTGAAAATCTTTTGGATAATGCCATTGAGGCGGTAGAAAAAACAAAATCTTGATCGAGAGAGATATCAATCATATTGGTATTTAGGTAGCCGATCATTAGGGAGGTTTGATTCACAGGAATCAAACCTCCCTTATTCATATATAAAATCATAACAAGATACACAATCGTAGTTAGACAAAGAGAGATCAAACCATTATGGTGCTACGATCACATCCACTTCATTCTTAACCAGTGTATGATAAAAGTCCTGGGATATACCCGAATCTGTAATGAGGGTATATCCTTTTTTTAGCTGGCAGAGCTGTACAAAGGTTTTTTTCATAAATTTCGAAGAATCAGCTACTACGATGATATGACGGCTTGATTCCAGAACTGCAGTAAAAGTACCTGCCTCTATATAATTGTAGTTATAGATATAACCGTTTTCATCTATTGCAGCTGCGCTGATAAAAGCATAGTCAAATGAAAAGCTGCGAATCATATTTTCGGCAACGTGGCCTACCGCGTTCAGAGAGGGAAGAATTAACTGGCCTCCAATGGATATTACGGTGTAGTCCGGATGGCTTGCCAATACCTGGGATACACTGACGTTGTCAGTTACTAAGGTAGTATTATTTAGCGAATAATTGATCTGAAGTGCCATACTATACAAAGTTGTACCGGAGGCGATATAAACCGCATTACATGTGGGAAGCATACTGGCTTTTTGCAGGTATTCAGCCGCAGCCAGCCCTAAACTCATTTTAATCTGCTGGTTTACATTGAGCCTTGTTTGGAACGGAGCGGCATTTACAGAGGTGGTTATTTCCTGTATCAGAGTGGCGCCTCCGTAATGACGGATAACGGTCTTGTTATTTTCCAGTGTCTGAAGGTCTCTTCGGATGGTCATATCTGAAACCCCGAATTTCTCACATAAGTCTACCACATTTGCAACTCCGCCGTGAGTACGCATATATTCAATTATCTGATCTGTTCGTTTGATTTTCATACAATTTTTGTTCCTTTCAAAAGAATCAAACACAAATAAAACATATTTGACTTGAGTTTGTTTATTCTATTATATAATTAAGTGAAAAAAATTACAATAGGGTAGTTGTAATAAAATGTTTATTTGTATATATATGATACGATATGGGACAAAATTGTGGGAGTGGAATTAAAGTAATGTATTAAATAAACAAAAAAATATTTAAATAAAACAAAATAGTATAAGAATAAACAAAAAAGGCTTGACAAAAGGATGCGAATATGATTATATGTAACTATAAACAAAACAAACACAACAAACAAATATTAAACACTGAATATCAGGGGACAGATACCAGACATAATAAATCAGACAGCAAACACACAGAATACCAAACAGAAAGTGCCGAAATACAGAGCAGCAAACAAAGACTACCAAACACAGGGTACTAAACAGAGAGCAACACAGAGTAGCAAACAAAGACTACCAAACACAGAGCACTAAACAGAGAGCAATACAGAGCACCGAACAGAGAGCAATACAGAGCACAAAGCACAAAGCACAGAGCATCAAACAAGAACAGCATAACAGCAGCCATCAGCCAGAAATTAAAACAAAACAAAAAATAAACATAAACGTTGAATCTTAAACAAACAATATTTAACTATCAACTAAACAAAGAGGAAAAAGAAAATGGATAAACAGTACATTATCAGTATTGACCTGGGGACATCCAGCTGTAAGACGGCGTTGTTTAACGGAGAAGGCGCCATGGTTGGAATTGCATCCAGAGAACACAAGACTTTTTTTGGAGAGAACGGTGCAGTAGAGCAGGATCCCAATGAGTGGTGGCTGGGAGCAAGAGAAACAATTCGTGAGGTATTGTGGAAATCCGGAGTCAGCAGCAGCCAGATCGCTGTGGTGGGTATCGACAGCCAGAGCAGTGCAATGATACCGGTAGGACGAGATGGAGAAGTTCTTCATAATGCAATGATCTGGACAGACCGACGTGCAGTTATGGAAAAGAGATGGATTGATGTCAACGTGGGGCAGGAAATATTGACGCAGATTAATGGAAACCGCAATGATGAATCCAATGTAGCGCCGAAGCTGATGTGGTTTAAAAACAATTTTCCAAAGCATTATCAGCTAACCTGTAAGATATTAAATGCTGCCGGATTCCTTGCGTATAAACTGACCGGCATATTTTCCTGCAATATTTCAGAAGGAGGCCTGACCCAGCTGTTTGATGTTGAAAAGGGGGAATGGTCGGAGGAGTTGGTGAAAGCCTGTGAACTGGACATAGATAAACTGCCCAGGCTGTACCAGTGTTTTGATCTTGTGGGAAATATTACGGCACAGGCAGGAGATAACACCGGTCTGCTTATGGGAACGCCGGTGGTCGCAGGTGCTATGGACGCAGTTTCCTGCGGACTTGGATGCGGAATTACAAAAGACGGGGATGCTTTTATTACGGGAGGTACAGTCACCGCCCTTGGGGTGTGTACCGGTAAGCCGGTAAGAAGCGGTTCGCTCCACGTTTACCACCACATTGTGCCGGGGACATGGTGTAATATGGCGGGAGTTGATTTTGGAGGCGGTAATTACCGTTGGTTCCGGGATAAGTTCATGCAGGACTTCAATTCGGAAAATGTATATGAAGAAATGAACCGGATGGCGGAGCAGGTAAAGGCAGGTGCTGATAAACTTTTATTTCTTCCCACTTTAGTGGGGCAACGGTGCCCCCAATGGGATGGGAGTATGAGAGGCTTATTTTTTGGATTATCGCCAAATCATGGCAGGGAGCATTTTCTAAGGGCAATTATGGAGGGAAATGCTCTGGCTGTCAGGGAAATTATGGAGTTACTGGGGGAAGAAGGCGCCGTGGCAAGAAAGCTCAGGATAGCGGGGGGAATTGCAAAAAGCAGCATCTGGATGGAAATATTTGCAGAAGTGCTTGCAAAGCCCTTGTATCTCGCTGAATGTGAAGAAGCAACTGCTATGGGAAATATGATAAATGCTGCATATGGAGCGGGGATTCTGGATTCTTTTCAGGACGGGGAGAAATTTCTGAAGTTTGAACCGGTAGCTGTAAAGGAAGCAAACTATGAAAAGTATGACAGGCTTTATGGATTATATAAAAAGCTATATCCTGCAATGAAAGCGCAGTTTGAAGAGCTGGCTGGGATGCAGTTATAGATATAAGAGCAGGGGAATAGTACTGCATTTACGAAATTCAGCACTGAGAAAAAAGGAGGAATAAAAATGACACCCAGAGAAAGAGTGCAGTGTATTTTGGAACACAGGAAGCCGGACCGCGTGGCAGTTGACATCGGTTCCACCGCATCGGGAATGACCAATCCCACCTTCAGGAGGGTAAAAGAGTATTTTCAGGTGGAAAGCGAAGACCTTATAATTCGTCCGGATGAGAGTTCCGCATTGTATAATGATGAACTGATGGAAAAAATGGGAGGAGATTTCCGGCATGTATTTCTACTTCCGCCGGATGGATATGAACCGGTATATGACGACGAAGGAATTATTACAAATGAGTTCGGCATTAAGAAAAAGCTGGTAAACGGCCTGTCCCAGGGGCACAGCAGTCCCCTTGCAGACGCAGAAATAGAAGATATTGATACTTATCCATGGCCGGATCCTTATGCCCCGGGACGTGCGAGAGGAATGAAGGAAAGGGCAGAATATCTGTATAACCAAACGGATTATGCAATAGCGTCCAGAGCAGTTTCACATGGTTTTTTTGAGCTTGCATGGGAGCTGCGGGGGATGGAAAACATGTTGGTGGATATGCTGGTGGATAAGGAATTTGCCAACAGATTGCTGGATAAAACTCTGGAAATACAGATGGGGCTTTATGATGTGCTGTTAACAGAATGCGGAGAATACATACAGATCGTGGAAACAGGAGATGATTATGGGACGCAGAGAGGACCGATTATATCGCCGGAGCTATTTGAAGAAATGATTGTTCCCAGACGTAAAAAATTAAACGATTTTATTAAGTCAAAGGCGCCCCAGGCGAAGATATTCCATCACACCTGCGGATCCGTATATAAGATTTTAGACGGCATTATTGCAACAGGAGTAGATATTTTAAATCCTATCCAGCCAAGTGCAGACGATATGGATACCTTCCGGCTGCAACAGGAATTTGGAAATAAGCTCATCTTCCATGGCGGCATTGATGAGCAGACAGCGCTGATCGGTTCTCTGGAAACTCTGAAGAAGGAAATGGAGGTGAGAGTGCAGTCCCTGGGAAAAGAAGGGGGATATATTATGGCGCCTACCAGTAACTTTATGGATGACATGCCATTAGAAAATATAGTAAACTTTGCAAAAATTGCAAAAGAGGTCGGAGTATATGCCTGGTAAAGATTGATTCAGGACCTGGGAATTGACAGGGACTGATTGAATTACATATACCGGAGCGTTTGAAAATTCATGTGTGGGAATTGCGGTAAATCATATGATAGTCAAATACCGCGCAGCAGGCAGCGGGATATTTGAACCTCGCGGCAGCAGCCAAATATACATGCAAGCATGTACGCCAGGCTTGCTGACCGGGGAAATAAAATAAGCGGAGGTATTGATATGTTGAGAAAAATTATAAGTACGGTGTTATGTTTAACGATGGTTATAACTATGGCGGGGTGCGGCAGTAACGGACAAAGCAAAGAAACCGCTGCAGCAACGGCAGAAAAGGGTGATGTTGATGAACAGGTTACAGCCGGCGGACAGGACGGGTCGGATATTAAAGTTGGTTTTGCAATAAAGACACAGGATTCCCCATACTTTGTCAGCCTGGTGGATGCGGTAAAAAAACTATCGGAAGAGAAGGGATGGAAATGTACCGTTTTGGATGCCAATAGTGATACCAGTAAAGAGGCTGAGAATTTGGAGACATTTATAACCCAGGGAATGGACCTGATATTTTTGGACAGTGTTGAACCGGATGCCTGTATCCCAAGCATCAATGCAGCAGCAGAAGCTGATATTCCGGTGATTAATCTGGACAGCGGTGTGGGTGAGTGTGATCAATGTACTACAATATATTCGGATAACAAGCAAAATGGAAGACTGGTAGGAAAAGCATATGGCGATCAGTTTGACAAAGACAAAGAAATCATTGCGGTACTCCTGAGTGCATTAAAGGGAAATGTGGCATGTATGGAAAGAAGGCTGGGCTTATTCTGTGGAATCATTGAAAGCAGAGCCGGATACAGTGAAGAAGAAGCGTGGAAAGCAGCTCAGCAATTTGAGGATGACTTAATGAAAAATGGTAAGGCATCTAATGAAGAAGCCAGATTTACATTGCGTGGACAGGGCTGGGGTGCCGGAACAAGGGAAGAAGGATTAACTGCGGCAGAGGATTTGATTACGGCTAACAAAGATTTGAATTGTATGCTGGGAGAAAATGACCAGATGTTATTTGGAGGAATGGAGGCCCTGGAAAATGCAGGGATTACAGGTGTGGATATGGTTGCTGCAGCGGATGGGGCAAAAGAAGCATATGATCTGATCAAAGAAGGGAAATATTTTGGTACAGGAGAAAACTCTCCATATAAGGTGGCTGAAAAAGGCATAGAAGTTGCCAGGGAAATCCTGGTGGATAAAAAGGATTGGAGAAGCTATGACGATGTTATATTGACAGAGGCGGTTGCCGTGACAAAAGAGAACGTTGATGAACATTACCAGTTTGGATTTTAATTCGTGATTATACTCCGGCCGCTTATAATACCTAAGTTATAAGCGGCCGGGGATATGCCGGAATATGGAGGATACTATGCAGGATGAATACAGACTTGAAATGAGAAATATAACCAAGCATTTCGGAGGTGTTAAGGCACTGACCGGTGTTTCGTTAAAAGTTCAAAAAGGTGAGGTACATGCTCTGATTGGAGAGAATGGTGCAGGAAAGTCAACGCTTATGAAGGTTTTATCCGGTGCGTATCAAAAGGATGACGGAGAGATTCTGGTGGATGGGACCAGGATTAAAATAAACGGTCCAAAGGATGCAAAGGAACAGGGGATAGCCGTCATTTACCAGGAGTTTATGCTGGCACCGGATTTGACCGTGGCTGAGAATATCTTTATTGATAAATTATCTGCAGGAAAACTGACTATTAACTGGAGGCAATTGAAGGCTGATGCAAAAAAGCAACTGGAGAAACTGGGGTTTGACGAAATTGATCCAGGGGTGAGGGTAGGAAATCTGAGCGTGGCGTATCAGCAGGTAGTGGAGATCTGCAAATGTCTGACTCGCAATGCCAAGGTATTGGTACTGGATGAACCTACTGCAGTTTTGACCTTTTCTGAAATCGAGAAATTATTCGAAGTGATTCGGAAGTTAAAATCAGAAGGAACAAGTATTATTTATATATCCCACAGGCTGGAAGAAATATTTCAGCTTAGCGATCACATCACGGTTCTAAAGGATGGCACCTATGTGGGGACAGTACCCACAGCTTCCATTGATAAACAAAAGCTGGTCAATATGATGGTAGGCAGGGATCTGACCCAGTTATTTCCCGGGCGCAGTGCAGTGATTGGTGAAGAAGTGCTCCGCGTGGAGGGACTGAATGCCGGATCGTTGGTGAAAAATGTCAGCTTCTATGTGAAAGCCGGAGAGATACTGGGGTTCAGCGGCCTTGTCGGGTCAGGCAGAACGGAGACCATGCGTGCTATTTTTGGAGCGGATCCCAAAGAATCCGGGAATATAATTTACTTTGGAAAAAAGGTGAATTTTAAGGATCCCAAAGAAGCAATTAAAAACGGATTTGGACTGCTGCCGGAGGATCGGAAAAAGCAGGGGCTTCTATTGGAACAGAGTATCCGAGTCAATACAACCCTGGCGGCACTTGGAAAAATAACCAATAAATTTGGAGTAATTAACCACAGGAAAGAGAAGAAGTATGTCTCTGATTTACTAACCGGACTGTCTACGAAATATGGTTCTGCCGAGGATCATGCAAACAGCCTGAGCGGTGGCAACCAGCAGAAAATAGCACTGGCTAAATGGCTGGCGGCTGACTGCAAATGCGTTGTCTTTGATGAACCCACCAGGGGCGTAGACATTGGCGCCAAAATAGAAATTTATAAAATAATAAATTCACTTGCCCAAAATGGTGTGGCGGTTATTATGATTTCATCAGAAATGCCGGAGATAATCGGTATGTGTGACAGGGCAATGATTATGTTTCAGGGCAGGATTACCGGAGAACTGAGCAAGGAAGAACTGGCTGAAAGCAATTTAATTAAATATGCTATGGGGGTATAAGCGGATGCAGCAGGAGAAAAAGAAGCGCCGGATTCGGCAGCTGTTAATACAAAATAATACATATATCATTTTCATTATCTTATTTATTGTCTGTTGCTTGTTGTCGGAAAATTTTCTGACAGTAATGAATCTGAGAAATATAGCTTTGCAGCAGGCAGCACCTATTTGCGTGGCAATCGGTATGCTTTTTGTAATTTTAACAGGAGGGATTGATTTATCGGTTGGGTCTGTCATGGCTTTTGGCGCATCGCTGACAGCTATTTTGATCAGGGATTTTTCCATGAATTTAGTTCTGGCAATCCTCATTTCCCTGGCGGCGGGGCTTCTTATGGGAACTTTTATAGGGGTGCTGGTTGCCTATACGAAGATGCAGGGATTCGTGGCATCCCTTGCTATGATGACAATAGCCAGAGGAATGGCGTTCGTACTTACCAACGGGACACCCATTAAATTAGAAAAGGGATATCTGGATCTGCTTGTGAAAAAAGAACTGTTTTATCCCATTATAATATTTACCGTGTTAATTGTAGTGCTTTTTTGGTTTATACAGAAATACACGGCTTTTGGGCGGATTGTAATAGCCGTGGGAAGCAATGAAACAACGGTGGAACTTGCGGGAATCCGGGTTAAACGATATCTGATTTCTGTTTATGCCATCTCTGGTGTATTGGCTGCGCTGGCGGGAATTTTTGTGGCGTCTAGAAGTTCTACCGGAAGTGCTTCCGTGGGAGTAGGTCAGGAACTGGATGCCATTACAGCATGTGTAATCGGAGGAGCAAGTCTGGCGGGCGGAAATGGATTTGTGATCAAGACGGTAGTGGGGGCCCTGGTATTGGCGCTCATAGGAAATATTATGAATTTAATGGCAGTTCCTTCCTATCCTCAGGATATTATAAAAGGCTTTATTATAATTGCAGCTGTGCTGCTACAGATCGTAACGGAGCGTTCAGAAAGGACTGTTTAAATGGGGCATTAAGGATAAATCGATTGTTCTTCAAACTGCACGAAGTGATACTCCGTGCAGTTTTATTTCGTTGCAGGTCATACTTTAACCAGATATTGCTTATGTTGTACAACATGTCCGATTAAGCCCAGACAAAAGATTAAAGAAGATAATTTATGTATTATTTTAATGATCAGCATGCCTGCTGTCAGGTGTGAAACAATACCCGAAATCAAAATAATCAGAAAAGACAAGATCAGAATTTGATCTATACGTTTTAAGTTTGCCGGCATGAATCTGTATTTTTTCCATTTGGCAAACAGGTGAACCGTTGACAGGATACCCAATAAAAGACCAATTAAGACATGTACGGCTGTACCGGTAACTTTAACTCCAAATAGTGCAGCACATAAAATAGCAGAAATCATCATAAAAGTAAATTCTTTGTGTTTTATCATACGTATTTTCCTTTTTGGTTTATCATATTTTTCGCTTTGACTTCAAATCATTCATATCCCGTTCCGGGTAACGGATAGGATAGAAACGGTTATCATACGTGGGTTAGGCGCGTCTAACTATGGTATTCTACTATAAAAATATGAATATGCCAAGAGTAAAGCTGCTAATAAGAAATATTCTCATTAGCTTATCATGCTAAGATTTGACTAAAAATGCGGTAACATATTGAGCGGGTTCCTCCGGAATTCCTGACAACCGTTATATAGGCAATAATTATCCATTTCCGATTGAACCCCCCGGATCTTTAAAGACCATCATAAGATATGCAACGTGATGCACAGAAAAGGACATTTGGATTTTCTGACTAGAAAAGACATCAATTAATACTATGAATCACCTGACACCTTTGATATAATAGCCTTAATAAGAACTGTGGGAGGGTACGTATGAATGAAAAAATGAAAAATATTTTGTTGCTGTTTTTAAGTTTGGTGGTTGTCGTTCCCCTTTATATTTTTCTTCATGAGGGAGGGCATGCGCTGGTGGCGCTTTTATGTGGTGACAGGATTACAGACTTTAGTATTTTGCAGGCACATATGAGTTCCGAAGGAGGTGTATATCAGCCGGTAACATCGGCGCTGCTTCATGCGGGTGGGATGTTGCTGCCAGTTATAATTGCAGTTATTTACATACTTCTATATCGGAAAGAAAATGAAAAGCCGTTCTATCGGATCTTTTCCTGCCTGTTCGTTGTCAGCTCTGTTTATTCCGCCGGGGCGTGGATTTTAGTGCCAATACTCTATTTAAACGGAAGTGCACCTGTGGGCGATGATGTAACGCAGTTTCTAAATGTATCGGGCATGAATCCCATTGCTGTCATAGTTTTGGCAGCACTGATCCTGGGCTTTCTTACTTTTCTTGCCTGGCGCAGGAAAATATTTCAGAACTATCTGGCTATTTTTAAAATAAAAACAAGAGCTGACTTACAAATATAATAGTAGTTTATAAAAAAGATCTCCTTGGGTTAAGGTGTTATATTTGCCTTAACGCAGGGAGATCTTTTTGCTGGCATTACTTCGCCGAGTATAACTTCAATACATAACTCTGGACTATAGTTCATGCGGACAGGACGAGGAGCGTATAATCAAACTGGGTTTAAGCAAGAATTTCTCAGTTACCGTTTCAAGGTCAGTTAATTGTTTTAAGAGAATAGATACGGTTCGCTGGCATATTTGTTCCAGGGGCTGTTTTACGGTAGTGAGCGGTGTCTCTAACATGGAGGAATAAATTAAGTCATCATATCCTGCGACGGATATGTCTTGTGGAACCTGGATATGGTGCTCTTTCAGGTTCTTGAGCACACCCATAGCCATAAAGTCATTAACGGTTATAATGGCATCAGGCTGGAATTTCCCCAAAATCTGTTCCGTTGCCGAGTATCCTCCCTGCAGAGTAACGTCTGCAGTCACAATCCATTCAGGCTGATAGGATAAATGCGCATCGCGAAATGCTGAAATGTATCCTTCTACGCGAAGATTTGAAACAGGTGCAGCCAGATTGCCAACCAGATAAACAATTCTTTCATGCCCGTTTTCTAACAGATATTTGGTAAGAGATGCAATCGCAGCAGAATATGCTAAATTTGATAAGTAAGATACGAATATCATCTTAAAATGAGAGACAGTATAAATTAATTAACCATAAAAATTATTTAATAAATTATGCCGTTATTTAATAGCAATGCTTGGGTTACACCGGGTTCTGCTTGATAATACCGGCATATTTTATGCTCCTTTTTTCTAAATACATGGATTTTATAACCCTTTAAATTGTCATCGTTGTTAAACTCCTGAAATGATTGCACAACCACTCTTTCTATGCTAAAATAAAAATAAATTATTTTGGCGAAATACCTTGAAATATCTGCGTATTCCTAACAGCATAATTGGCGGTATATATTTGTTTATAGAAAGAGGAAATGATATGAAGGAACAATTTTCTGCAAGGCAGACGGCCCGGCTATTTTGCAGTTCCTGGTTTGAACAGAGGAATGCAGAATTGACGACAGAATTTCTGGCGGATGATATTCAGTTTATTGGCACGGGAGAGAAAGAGTTTGCCTTTGGAAAGTCCGATATGGCGAATTATGTCCTTACCGATATTCGGGAAATACCTGAGCCATTTGAAATGAATCTCTCAGTGATTCATGAGCAGCTTTTTTATGATTCGATTTATATTATGACTGCTGAGTTCACACTTAAAAATTCCGTGTACGCATGGCGCCTGCACGGCTTTTTTGCTCTGTGTAAGCAGGAGAACAGATGGCTGGTATGCAGTCTGCACTTTGCTGAACCGGGCGTCAGCCAAAGGGGAGAAGAGCATTATCCGCAAACGCTGGTTATGGAAAATGTAATGCAGCAGCGCCAGGCGCTTTTGAATGATTCTCTGGCTGGCGGCATGATGGGCGGTTATATGGAACCGGGATTTCCGTTTTATTTCATAAACCGCCGGATGCTGGAATACCTGGGTTATGAGAATGAAACGGAGTTCGTTAACGATATTGGAGGTATGGTTTCTCAATGTATGTATCCGGGGGATCGGGAGCGGGTAGACCAGGCGGTTGATGAACAGATTGGGGATAAAGGGGAATATGTCGTTGAATACCGCATGAAGAAAAAAGACGGCACTTATATCTGGGTTCATGATGTTGGGCGCAAGATGACTGCGGAGAATGGAAAACCTGCCATAACCTCGGTCTGTATCGATATTACGGCTCAAAAACAGGCACAGGAAGAGGTGCTTCATATCTATAACAATATCCCGGGAGCGGTATTCCGGTGCCGTTTTGATGCGGATTTTTCGGTGATTGATGGGAATGACGGATTATATGAATTTATTGGATATACCCGGGAAGAATTTGCGGGAATGGGCAACAAAATGTCTTCTGTGATTTATCCGGAAGATCTGGATGTTATGACGGAGCGGCTAAAAGCACAACTGGCGGGCGGCAATACCATTCAGAATGAAAACCGTCTGATTTGCAAGGACGGATCGGTTAAATGGATTTCCATTAAGGCACAGCTTCTTACGGAAGAAGATAATGAGCGGTATTTTTATTGTGTGTTTGTGGATATTACGGATGAAAAAAAGCTTCAGCAACGGGATAAAGAGCTGTATGAAAAGGAACTGGAATATTTTACGGAGCTGTCTTCTGCCGGCGGCGGCATTCAGGGGCGGATTAATGTCAGCCAGGATAAGGTTGAGAGTTATATTGCATCATCAGAAATTGCGATTGCATATGTAGGGGATACTTATGAAAAAACTGTGGAAAATATGGCGGCATCTGCAGTGGAAACAGAGTATGGGAAAAAGATCCGGGAAACCCTATGCAGGGAGAAGGTGCTGGCTGACCACGCGGCAGGAAAGGTGGATTATCACTTTGACTTTTTATGCCGGAGCGAAGGAGGGAGTGCTTTTTGGGGAAGTATGAGCTTTCGCTCTTCCATGAATCCCGAGACCGGAGATGTAATCGTCTTTTTTTATCTGTTTGATGTTACGGAGCAGAAACTGCAGACCCAGCTGCTAAGCAGAGTAACGGAACTGGATTATGACATTATCATGGAAATTGATATGGATCAGGACATGCACAAGATATTTTCAGTTACCGACAGCCAGAAGAATGCCTTTCCATGCAAGGATGGATTCCAGGCGGAAATACGCGCACTGGCTGAACGGTTTATGGATGAGGTTCCCAAAGATGAATTCCTTACCAAACTGGGCTACAGTTATATCAGGCAGACGCTGGCTGAGCAGGATACCTATACTTTTATTGTTGAGATCAAAGATGAATATGGCATCATTTATGTAAAGCGTTTTCAGGTATTCTATATTAGTCAGGATCTGGGACGCGTATGTATAGCGTGCAGCGATGCCACGGATGTTGTACGGCAGGAGCAGAAGCAAAAAGAGGAATTGTCGGCAGCACTGGTTGCCGCGGAGCAGGCAAATGCGGCTAAATCCGATTTCCTTTCCCGGATGAGCCATGAAATCCGTACGCCTATGAATGCAATTATCGGTATGAGCGCAATTGCAGCCAGATCAATCGGTGATGATGAGCAGGTGGCGGACTGCATCTCTAAGATTGGTATCTCTTCCCGCTTCCTGCTGGCATTGATTAACGATATTCTGGATATGAGCCGGATTGAAAGCGGGAAGATGCTGCTGAAAAAAGAGAAGATACCGGTGGAAGAATTCTTAACCGGGGTGAACTCTATCTGCTATTCCCAGGCTTCGGCAAAAGGGGTGGAGTATGAGTGCATAGTGGATCCTGTTTTGGATGATTATTACATAGGCGATGCAATGAAGCTGCAGCAGGTACTGATTAATATTCTGAGCAATGCAATTAAATTTACCAACGAAGGCGGTAAGGTCACTTTTTCAGCAGCCCTGCACAGGAAGACCAAGAATGACGCTGTTTTGCGTTTTATTATCAACGACACAGGTGTGGGAATGAGTGAAGAATATCTGGGGCATATTTTCGAACCGTTTTCCCAGGAGAGTTCCGGAACGACTGCTTTATATGGCGGTACCGGGCTGGGGCTGGCGATTTCCAAGAACATTGTGGATATGATGGATGGGAAAATAACGGTACGTTCCATAAAAGGAATCGGATCGGAGTTTACCGTAGATGTGAAGCTTGGAATTACAGAGGAAGAGAAGCTGCGCCACAATCAGAAGAAACCAAATTATAATTTTTCCCACCTGAAAACCCTGGTGGTAGATGATGACGTAGCTGTCTGTGAGAGCACGATTACTACGCTGTCGGAGATTGGAATCAAAGCGGAGTGGGTAGACAGCGGACGCAAGGCGGTTGACCGGGTGAAAACGCTTTGGAATAAAGGAAAATACTACGATATGATCCTGATTGACTGGAAAATGCCGGAGATGGACGGTATAGAGACTGCGAGGCGTATCCGTCAGATTGTGGGTCCGGAAGTAACCATTATCATCATGACTGCATATGACTGGATTTCCATTGAAAATGAGGCAAAGCTTGCGGGAGTAAATTTACTGATGAGTAAGCCGATGTTTAAATCGTCCCTGGTCTCCGCATTCACCAAGGCTCTGGGTGTTCAGGAAGAACAGACGCATCAGGCAGAGGTAATCAATTATGACTTTACCGGAAGCCGGGTGCTGCTTGTGGAAGATAATATTATTAATACAGAGGTTGCTGCCATGCTGCTGGAGGACAAGGGTTTTACTGTAGACACGGCAGAACACGGATTGCGGGCAATAGAAATGTTCAGCAAATCAGAGCCCGGATATTATAATGCTATTCTGATGGATATCCGGATGCCACTGATGGACGGATTAACGGCGGCAAACAATATCCGGCATCTGAGCAACGTGGATGCCAGGACGATCCCTATTATTGCCATGACTGCCAATGCTTTTGACGATGACATTGAAAAGAGCAAAGCGGCAGGAATGAATGCCCATCTGGCTAAACCCATTGAACCAGACCGGCTGTATCAGACATTATATGATTTTATCTTTGGAAAGGAGATCTGAAATGGGTGGATTAAAAAAGGGAGAAGCCGGTGTGGTACAGGATACCGTCCTTCCAACGGACCGGATGGAATCTATATTAGACAATGCACCGGTAGGGATATATGTCAGTGCGACTGAGAATATGGAGCTGCTTTATGCCAATCAGATGGTAAGGGATTTGCTTTTCCAGAATCAGGATTTTGATGGAATTACCTGTTATCAGGCGGCGGGACATGAAAAGCCATGTCCATTCTGCCGTGCAGGAGAAATGTGCCGGGAGAAGCTTATGGTTCGTGAATTTTACAATCCGGGTAATAAGCGTACCTATCAGCTCAGCGGTAAAATAATAGACTGGGGAGATAAAACAGCACATATTGAGTATATACTTGACATTACGGATAAAAAAAGGGAAGAAGACCAGTCAAAAGCTGTGAAAGAAGAGCTGCAGACTACATTTACCAACATCCCCTGTGGTTTGTGCGTTTATCAGTATGAGAACGGGTGCATTTCTCCGTTATTCCATAACAGTGCTTTTTATGAAATTATGGGATATTCTGATGAACATATAAAAACATTGGAACAAAAGACAGAATTTTTGAATGTACATCCGGAGGATCTTGGACTCTTACAGGGTAAGATCATGGAAGCAGTCCGGTGCAACGGATATTTACGCCAGACTTACCGGGTGTTCAATGACAGAGCGGGCAGATACCACTGGATTCATTTAGAAGGAGCTGTGAAGGCACAGGGAGGCGGTAAAAAACTTCTCTACGGCGTATACAGTGATGTCAGCGAACAGATGCATCTGGAGAAAGAGCTCGCCAGTGCCAATGAACAGATGCAGGATATCATCAATGCCATTCCGGGCGGAGTTGCGATATATGTGGTGGAGAATAGGCGTTTTATTCCTACCTTTGCATCGGAAGGAGTAATGGCGCTGTCCGGGCACACACGGGAAGAGTATGTGGAGATGACAGGGCAGGATGTGTTTGACATTATATACGAGCCGGACCGGGAGCGGGTTCTGAAAGCGGCAAAAGAAGCGCTAATCAGCGGAGAAGTACTGGATGTCTCCTATCGCATGTACCACAAGGACGGCCATTTGATTTGGATTCATCTCAATGGCAGGCGTATGGGCACTTTGTCGGAGACTATGAAGTTCTATGCCGTCCTCACCGGTATGTCGGCAGAGACACGGCTGTTTCAGAATATTGCCAATGAAACGGCGGATGGAATATATGTAATTGACAAGAAAAATTATGACCTGCTCTATGTGAATGAATCACAGAACCTTTTTAGCAAGAAGGTGGAGTATATCGGAAAGAAATGTTATGCTGCCCTTCATGGCAGGAATGAACCCTGTGAATTCTGTATCCTGAATAAAAATATAACTGAAGGGGTAGAGCAGGAGATCAGGAATGATGAGTCCGGGAGCTGTTACAGTACACGTTTCCGGGAAACAGAGTGGAATGGGATTCCAGCCTATGTCAACTATATACGGGATATCTCAGAGGAGGCCCGCATAAGGGAAGAAAAGGAACGTCTGGAACAGTATTTTCAAACACTAGTTAAAAATCTTCCAGGGGGAGTTTCCGTTGTCCGATACGAGAAGGACAAAAGCATGGTTCCGGAATTTTTATCCGATGGATTTGCAGAACTGACCGAAATGACGCTGGAGGATGCGTGGAAACTGTACCAAAAGGATGCTATGGCAGGAGTGCATCCTGATGATCTGGAGTTTGTATACAATAATCTTACGGCATATATTGACAGTGGTGAAAGCCAGTGTGAAATTGTGTACCGCCTGAAAAAGGGCGACGGCAGTTATGTCAGCGTGAAGAATAACCTTTCCATGTTTCAAAATGAGAATGGGGAAAGCAGGGTATATGCTGTCTATCATGATATGACCAGAGAATTAATGGAGCAGGAACAGCTTCGGCAGCAGTACAAGGAGATGCTGATAGAGCATTACCGCATACCGGTACCCAATGCGCTGATTATCGGACACTGCAATATTACCCAGAATGAAATTCTGGAAATCATTGACCATACAGATTCAGATTTACTGAATACGCTTGGTTCCGTCAGGGAAGAGTTCTTCTCCGGTATAGCCACCCTTGTGGTTGACGAAAAGGAAAGGGAAACATTTTTAAACATGTATCTGAATGCACCCGCACTTGCTGCTTTTGAAAGAAACGACAGGGAACAGATATTAAAATGTTTTATTAAGATGCCCCAGGAGACAAAAGGCCGATATGTGCAGTTTAAGGTTAACCTGGTGGAGGTGCCGGATACAGGGGATATCACCGGAGTACTGACAGTAACGGACATCACGGAACAGACCATAGCAGATCGTATTCTGCATCAGCTCTCCATAACAGCATACGACTTTGTCATTGATTTAAATATGGAACAGGACACATTTACCGTGTTGACTTCGAATCAGAATTCCGATTTTCTGCCGGCGGACAGGGGCAGCCATTCAGAGAGAATGAAAGATATGCTCAGTTCACCAGTAGTGCCAAAGGACAGGGAGCAGTATGCCAGATTATTAGATCCCGAAGAAATATACAGGAGGCTGACCGGACAGGGAAGTTATACATTTGCATATTCCACCATGGATGACAAGGGGGATATCCGAACGAAGAATATGACCGTTTCGGCTGTAGACCTGCGCCTTGGGAGGGTCTGCCTGGTACGGACTGATATTACAGATTCGGTGAAGGAACAGCAGGGGCTGCTGAATATGATAGCCTATACATTTGAACTGGCTGGATTTATAGACATCAATACAAAGCGGCTTGTTACCTATACACGCCAGACCGTGCTGGAAAATCTTTCTCCGTATATTGTGGACCACTATGAAGATGCAAAGTTTGCGGACGACTATGGAAATGGTACGGAAGAAGACCGGGAAGAAGTAATGCAGCAGTTCCTCCTGGAGCATATGGTCCACCGGTTAGAGGAAAAGCCTTCAGGTTATGATTTTGTACTTCCTTTCCGGTCTAAAGAGGGTTTGCTATATAAACAGATTAATGTTCTGTGGGGAGATGTAAACCACAGTACAATCTGTCTGGTACGGGCGGATGTGACGGATATGCTGACGGCTGAGCGTCAGGTAAAACAGACACTGGAAGACGCGCTGACCCTTGCTAAGGAAGCGAACCGGGCAAAGAGTGATTTTCTTTCCGCCATGAGCCATGATATACGAACCCCCATGAATGCCATTATGGGTATGACCACTCTGGCAACTGCCCATATGGGTGAGCCTGAGCGGGTAAGTGACTGTCTCCAGAAAATATCTGTATCATCAAGGCATTTGCTCAGCCTGATCAACGATATCCTGGATATGAGTAAGATTGAACGGTCTAATATTACGCTGAACCGCATGAAGATTTCGTTATCTGATTTGCTGGATCAGTTGTCTGCAATTATTGAACCCCAGGCAGCGGCATCAGGACTTAATTTAGAATTCCGGACAGAGGGCATCAGCCATGAATATTTCTATGGGGATTCTCTGCGTATCAATCAGATCTTTATAAATATTTTGGGCAATGCGATGAAATTTACCCCGGAATGCGGTACTGTGCAGTTCCTGGTTGAGGAAATTCCTTCTGTTAAAGGAGGGCAATGGGCACGCTACCGTTTCTCAGTCAGCGATACAGGAATCGGTATGTCGGAGGAATTCCTGGGACATATCTTTGAACCATTTACCCGCAGCAATACAGCGGGAGATGTTGAGGGAACAGGACTTGGACTCAGCATCACCAAAGGACTGGTAGATTTGATGGAGGGAGAGATATATGTAGAGAGCCAGATCAATCAGGGATCTACATTTCGGGTGGAACTGGAATGTGAGGCAGCACAGAAGGGAACGGATACTCGCGAAAACGAAAGCAGTGCAATAAAATCAGATGTACCGGAAAATGAAATATTTGCCGGACGCCGCTTTTTAGTAGCAGAAGATAATGCTATCAATGCGGAAATTCTCTGTGAACTGCTGGAAATGCATGGGGCAGCGTCGGTTGTAAAGAGAGACGGTGAGGAGACTGTAAAGGCATTCCTAAATACGGCACCGGGAACTTATGATGCGATCCTGATGGATGTGAGAATGCCCAAAATGAACGGATATGAAGCTACCCGGGCAATCCGTGATCTGGACAGGCCGGATGCAAAAAAGATTGTGATCGTTGCTATGACGGCAAATGCTTTTGAAGAAGACATCCAGGAGGCACTGATTGCAGGGATGGATGCACATCTGGCGAAACCACTTGATTTTATGGCATTGCATGATATTTTGTGTAAATTATTAAAACAAAAGTCTCTCGGATAACCAATAGGTAATCGCTTACATTTGCAATCAATATCTGTTCATATTTCTGACTTTATAAATACTGTAATTTCATAGCCGCTGTACTTCCTCGTTTCTTCAGACACCCGGAAGTACAGCGGTTTTTTTAAAAGAATAAAAAGAAGACATTTTTATGCTAAACTGAGGAAGAAAGATAGTGCGCTGGAAATACTGTGGACAAAATGAAAGGTGAAATGACATGATGGAAAAAATGCTGCTTTTAGTAGAAGATGAGATACTTATACAGGAAATGATAACGGATTATTTTGCCGTACAGGGATGGCAGACAGTGTGCGCAGGCAATGGCAGGGAGGCACTATCCTGTCTGGAAAATCAGAAGTTCCAGCTGGTGCTGCTGGATGTGATGATTCCGGGAATGAACGGATTTCAGGTATGTGAGGAGATACGAAGAAGCATGGAGATTCCGGTAATTTTCCTGACGGCATTAGAAGCGGAAAGTATGCAGTTAAAAGGATATGAATGTGGTGCAGACGATTATGTAACCAAACCATTTTCCCTTCCGGTACTTTTTGCCAAGGTAAATGCATTGATACAGCGGACGGATAAGAATAACGGTGAGCGGATTTTACAGAAGGGCATTCTTCTGCTTAATCAGGATCAGAGAAGAGTAACCGCAGCAGGGCAGGAGTGTATAATGGCTGATAAAGAATTTAAGCTCCTGCTTTATTTTATGGAAAATGAAAACAGGGTCTTGTCCAGGGAACAGATTTTAAATAGAGTATGGGGAGTTGATGCGGAGATTCTGGACCGGGTTGTAGATAAGCATATCGTCAAGCTGCGACAGGCTTTGGGGGAAGCGGGAAACTATATCCGGACGGTGTCTAAAGTGGGATATGCTTTTCAGATTCAGTAAGGGAGATGGCTATGACCAAAAAGGAAAAATACCGTATTATCATCAGAACAGGAAGCTGGTTTCTGCTTTTGTTTTTTCTTTGTGCGTGCATCATCACGATCTACGATGCCATGCGTAACAGAAAGCTGGGGCAGGAAGCATTTAACCAGAAGAAAATTTATGTTTATGAACGGTTGGTTAATGGAACAGAGGAACAGCTGCAAAAAATAATAAATGACGTGGACAACAGTGCCAAAAGCAGCCTGAATGGTAATTTTCAAAATCAGTACTACAGTTATCAGATTTTTAATGACAATGGAGAATTACTTGCAGAGAGTAAAAACTGCCTGAATATTAAAATCGGGGAAGGGGAAACGGCTGCATATGAAATCATATTCCCGGATCAGCTGTTAACCCCGGAGCAGATGGAATCTTTTATCCTGGCAATGGAAGAAAACAGCAGGAATAAGGCAAAACCGCCTAAATATCGTTTTCTCTATCGGACAGATGGTAAAGGCGGGCAGGAAACTTTGTCCGGACTCTATATTGAAAAATTAGAGTGGGTCAGCGGGGAAGAGGAAGAAAGTGCCCGACCTGATCCCTGGTTATCCACTTTACGCTCCTGGAAATCAGAATCGGACGGGAAAAACTATCTCCAGTCAGGCAGTGAAATGGTTATGGAGTGGAACCAATCAGCAGCGAAGGCAGAAGACGGAGAATATAAAGAGATTCAGGTGATGGCATTCCCTTACTATCAGGATGGGTTCCGGCATTGGAATTATTGGGAGCAGGAGGAATGGCTGCATGGAGACAGCGAGAAAGAAATATTCGGTAAGAACGGGATCGTATCGGGAACGAACTGGGAAAATGGCAGGACCATAAGTACAGGTTATAGTAAAACGAAGATGGAATCCTGGATAAAATTTTCCCTTACTAATAACAGGAAGAATATCTATTTCCATATCCGGGCAAGCGGAAGAAATATGTATACATCTCTGGAAAATCTGAAATGGGCGTATCTGGTTATGCTTTTTATCCTGGGAGTATGTGCGTCTTTTCTGGCACACGGTCAGATCAGAACGGAAGAGAAGCGGCAGCAAATGGAGCAGGAACGTAAGGATTTTATAAATGGAATGACTCATGAACTGAAGACTCCGTTGGCGATTATCCGAATGTGCGGGGATAATCTGCGTATAAAAGAGCTGGAACTTAAGAGGGATTATTATTTGGATATGATTAATCTGAAGACGGAAGAGATGGATACTATGATTCGCCAGATGATTACACTATCTCAGATAAATTCCATACATTTTATGTTAAAACCCCAGGGCACAGATTTAAAACAACTGGTGGCGGCGTGCCTTGCCCGGATTGCGCCTCTGCTGTCTGAAAAGCAAATTGACCTGCAGTTGGAAATGGAACCGGTAGTGAAGGAAGTGAATCAAAAGTATTTTGAACAAATGGTTTCTAATCTGCTGTCCAATGCAGTGTCTTATGTGGCACCGGGCGGTTACATCCGGATTATATTAAATGATAAGGAGCTGTCAGTTGAAAATGCCGGGGAGCCAGTTACTGATGAATGGAGGAAGGATATGTTTGATCTGTTCTCCAGCGGAAAACAGATCCATAACGGAAGGGAGAAGCATCTGGGATATGGACTGTATCTGGTAAAAAAGGTGGCGGATCTGCATGGTATGGGATGTGAGGCAGAGAATACGGCATCCGGAAATTTATTTCGTATTGGTTTTAAAGGAGAAGAATAAAAAGGGGATATTTTTCTGTTACGATGAAAAGAAAGAATATCACAGAAAAATATGAAGGGCATAGAAATATGCCATGGGGGGTAAAGGGATGAGAAAACAAAATAAAAATACTTGGAAAAAGCGGTATGGCATAATCCTGTTATCAGCCTTGTTAGCCTGTGCTGTAAGTGCCTGCCAGAAGACTCCTGATGAAGCGCCGGTAGTAAATAAATCAGAAGGACTCCCCAAGGAGAGCATTATTGAAAAGGCAGAGGATGGGGAAATAAAGCAGCTGGATGCACCGGAGCACTGGAAGGAAACTATGGAACGGATGGAAGGACGTGTCACGGTAGAAGCGGATGTGGACATCCCCAGGCTTACGGTAAGCAATACACCGGTATTGGAATTAGAAAAAGCACCTTTTGGCAATGAGCAGCTGAAAAAACTTACCGACTATTTTTGCAAAGGGAAGAAGTTTTACCATATTCCGCCGATGACAAAAGAAGAATTGTCACACCAGATTTCGAATATAGATAATAAATTTGGAATATACGGCGACAGCACATTCAGTACAATAAGCAGATCGGACTGGAAGCCGCGTCTGGAAGAATTGATGGAGAAAGCTCCGGAAAAGAAGCCGGAACATGTCTATGTAGATCCTGTGTTTACCAAACCGGTAAAATCAGAAAGAGACTATATGTGGATAGGCGCCGAGGATGAGATTGTTCGTACAGAAAATAACTGTTTCCGGGCAGTTGTAGATACCGGAAAAAAAGAGGAAACGGTTATCGTGGCTTACAGTCCGAATGAAATAGCTGGAACCAATGGAAGTTTTTCGTATTCTATCGGGGATGTTTATGATGAAGAATCTCTGGCTTATGATAAGGAAAATTGTATCTGGGAGAGAAAAAACCGTTATCCCCAGGGGAGTAAATATCTGGATGTGAAAGAGGATTTCATACGGAGACTGGAGGCAGCAATGGAAGATCCGGCTGTTTCACAGGAAGAAGCTATTCAGACAGGTAATAAAATATTAGAAGATCTGGGTATCACCGGTCTTTCAATTGAAAAATGCATGAAGTCTGTTTGGCTTCCGCAGCCCCCAATATGGGGAAATGACAGAGAAGATTATGCTGAAGAATTGGGAGAAAATAAGGCGGCTTACACAGTGGTATATACCTGGAACCTGGATGGAATCTCCGCGGTCCGTCCATTTATGGGATCGGTGCATCAGGATATGCCTGAATTGACTTATATGCCTCCTTTTCAGCAGGAACGGATTCTGATTACTGTAACAGAAGACGGGGTTGTGCAATTTTCATGGGATAATATGGCGAAACTGTATCAGGTACCCGCGGAAAATACGAAGCTTCTGCCTTTTGATAAAATCAAGGACAGGCTGGCGGAACATCTGCAGTATATCGGTTTGCCGCCGGCAGGTGCAGGCGGTGCGGACCAGGATAAGACGGTTGTTACCTTTAAAGTAGAAAGTGCAGAATTAAAAGCGGCATATTCAACTGCTTATAATGCCCCGGATCATGTCTGGGTCATACCGGTATGGGAATTTGTAGTACAGTCATTCTATGAGGGAAGCAATATGTACAGTATGCCGGAAACCGTATTTTTAAATGCCATTGATGGTGGTTTTGTAAATCCATCATAATGCATATGAAAGCATTTTAACGCTGGGGGAGAAAATGATGAGGAAAGTATTTTTAGCAGACTGGAAAAGGGCAGTATTATCTGTCGGATTCCTGGCAGGCGTTATCGGATTAGTACTGGCTGGAATCTGCAGTACACTTCCGGCAGTGACTTATGTGCAAGAGAATATGGTTCTGGGTTCCCGGGCAAAATGTTCTTTTCTGATAGAAGCAGCGGTTCATTCTGATCTGATATTGATGGTGATTCCACTGGTCAGTTCCCTGGCATATGGTGCGGCATTTTCTGATGAGCTGAAGTATCGTTTCGCTATGTCGGGGCTTGTGCGAACCAGTTGGAGAAGATACCTGGGCTCTAAAGTTCTGGTGACGGCTTTATCTGGCGGACTGATGGTATTGATTGGACTGCTGTTGATTTTGGGACGGATTACACTGGCTTTTTTACCCGGGCAGGAGCAGTGGATACCGTCTGGGGAAAGTGTGTTTTTGTACTTTGCCGATCTGGCAGGCAGGATGGTATTCCTATGTTTGAGCGGCAGCCTGTGGGCTTTGCTGGGAGGATTTTCAGCGGCAGTTATGAAAAATAAATATATGGCATATACCACGCCATTTATCCTGTATTATGTGCTGGATACATTTCAAAAACGATATTATCCTACACTGGATATATTGAACCCACGGGAATGGGCATCACCTGTGGTAATACAGACTTGGCATGCAGGACTGATGCTGTCTCTGGCGGGATTGGCAGTTGGTGTGGCATATATGACTGCCATGGAGAGGAGGCTGAAGGATGTATAATTTAAAACAGTCTTTTCAGATTGCATTTTACAATTTCCGGCTGTGGAAGAAAAACCCAAGAGTGATTATGACATTTGTACTGGCATTTGTACTGTGCCTGATGTTATCAGATAAAGCAGTTTCCCTGGCAAGAAGTTACGGTACATCCATGCAGATTCTGGAAGCTTTTGTATGGACCTTTGGAGATGCCAATTCCATTATGATCTCTTCGCTGCTGCTGATTTTGTTGTTTGCGGACATGCCATTTATCAGCCAGGGAACTCCGTATTTTCTTTGCAGAACAAAAAGGGTTTTATGGATTTGGGGACAGGTGATTTACGTAGTACTTGCCACACTGCTCTATACCTTATTTTTGCTGGCAGTCAGCTGCGTGATCTGTGCGCCCCAGTCATTTCCGGGGAACATGTGGAGTGAAACGGGGGCACTTCTGGGATATTCCGGAGTGGGGGTGAAAATCGCTTTACCCGCCTCGGTAAAAACCATGGAAATGTCTCAGCCATATCAGTGCGCAGCAGTTATCTTTGTATTGATTACACTGTATTCTCTGGTAATTGCTTCTATTATGCTGCTTTTTAATCTCTGTAAAAGCCAGTTTCTGGGTGTATTGAGCGTGTTTACTTTAAATTTGTATGGACTGCTGCTGAATCCCCAGATTTTCATGACACTGTTTCAAATACCCCAGGCAATGGAGTATAAGGCTAATGTTGCTGCCGGCTGGCTGTCACCGCTGAATCATGCAACCTACTATATGCATAATTTTGGGTATGATTACCTTCCCCGGATATGGATGAGCATAGGGGTGTTCCTGGTATTTTTACTGTTTAATTTATTTATGATCTGCAGAAGAGTGCGCAGGTATGAGTTTCACTTTCTGCAATTAAATGAATAGTGACTTATTTTAAGGCAGTATACCAGTTAGAGATTACCGCAGAAATTACCGGAATGTGGAGGAAATAGGATATGGAAAATATGGCAATCAGAATCAGAAATGTGAGTAAAATATTTGGAGAAGAAAAGGTATTAAATCACATTACGCATGACTTTGAATGTGGAATGGTGCACGGTATTGTAGGAATGAACGGCTCCGGTAAGACGGTGCTTTTAAAATGCATATGCGGATTTTTATTTCCCGAACGGGGTCAGATCTATGTGGAGGGAAAGCTCGTGGGGAGGGATATTGATTTTCCAGAGTCCCTGGGAATGATCATAGAAAGTCCCGGTTTCCTGCCGAATCTCTCTGGTTTTAAGAACTTGAAATTACTGGCTTCATTAAGAGGTAAGATCGACGATGAAACGATACGGAGGGCAATCCGCCGTGTTGGACTGGACCCGGAGTCGAAAAAGCATGTGGGAAAATATTCTCTGGGAATGCGGGAACGACTGGGGATCGCCCAGGCAATTATGGAAGATCCCAATATATTAATCTTGGATGAGCCGTTTAACGGGCTGGATAAACGAGGTGTGCAGGAAGTGTATGAGCTGATTGCGGAACTGAATGATCAGGGTAAAACTATTTTCCTGGTCAGCCACAATGCGGTAGATATAGAGATGCTGTGTGATACGGTATGCGAGATGGAGGCTGGGGAATTGAAAGAGTTAAGATCCTGACAGGCTGCCAGTTTGTCAGTCCGCCAGTTTGTCAGTCCACTAGTTTGCCAGTCCGCCTATAGCCATTCTTCCAGATTATTCATTGTCCGTTGCAACTCCTCAAAGAATAACTTCAGGTGGTACCCCTCTGTAACTGCGTGATGAACGGTAACAGACAGGGGCATTATGATATTCCCATTGTAATTTTCTGTAAAACCTCCGGCTTCAAAACTTGGAACGTAGTAATCCTTTATGCCATGATTATGAAGTGAAAAACTATTAAATGTAAACCATGGAATGCAGGATATTACATAGGCATTGGACGGAGGAGCTCCTTTTGCTGAAAGGATTCCATGGCTTTGCCCGTACCGGCTAATATCCTCAAGATACTGTTTATAAAACTCTATAAAATTATCATCATATTCGGTCCATAAGAGGGAGGTCGTCATATCGTTCTCGTGAAATTGTGGATAGACAGGGGTTAGATATTCCCAGTAACCTAATACATTATCTTTCAAGGAAACTCGTAATTCATTTTGCTTCTTAATAGCTTTGGATACGAGGTAAAGATATGCCGGAAAAAATTTATACCCACGATCTTTCAGTTCCTTTCTAAGAATCGTCACATCTAGATTGACATTAACGGTATAGCTGGTGGGTGCCATCTGTGTATAGTAGTAAAAAGCCTGTGCCATAGGCCAGGTCTGCAAATCAATTGGTTGAAAATCACACATAATTTCTCCTTCCCGGGATGTGTTAAAATTTTATATAATCTTATTTTCTTTTTCTAAATCTAAGCATATCTTTAAATTCTCCAAATAGCAATAAATGCTCCGTAGAGTTTTGAATCAATCATAATTTCTATTCAATGTTTTGTCTATTACTTCTGCGATTTAAAAAAATCTACAAAAACCCCAACCCTAAATTGTATAAGATTGCTAAAAATATACTAAATAATGCATTTCTATTGACAAAAATGCCGGATGAGAGTAATATTCAACCATGACCTGTAATACAACTGACATATAACAACATACAAAACCGCAGAGGAGGAAAAGGAATGGTTTATGATAAGAAGTTGATTGAAGAGCTGCAAAAAAAAGCAAAGCAGATCAGAAAAGATGTAGTGGTTAGTATCGGTGTAGGGGTTGCCGGACATATTGGAGGTTCCAATTCATCCGCCGATATCGTGACAGCCTTATACTTTTACAAAATGAAACATGACCCGCAAAATCCGAAAATGGAAGACAGGGACCGGTTTTTATTAAGTAAGGGACATGTGGCGATCTTACAGTATGCAGCTTTGTCAGAGGCCGGTTATTTTCCGGTTGAAGATCTGAAGACTACGAAAGAATTAGGTTCTTATCTTCAGGGACATCCGGATGTATTGAAGACGCCTGGCATTGAAGCAGGTACAGGTTCCCTGGGGCAGGGGCTGTCCATTGGGCTTGGAATGGCACTTGGAATGAAAATGGATGGAATTGACCGGAACGTATATGTACTCTGTGGGGATGGTGAAATGGCTGAAGGCCAGATATGGGAAGCGGCTATGGCTGCAAGCGCTTATAAGGCTGATAATCTTGTTGCTATTTTGGATAGAAACCGGCTTCAGGCAAATGGTAAAATCGTGGATCGAATGGATTCAAATCCGATTATTGAGAAATGGGAAGGCTTTGGATGGAATGTAATTGAAATTGATGGACACAACATGGAAGAAATTTTAAGTGCACTGGATGAAGCGGATACAGTCAGGGAAAAGCCAACCATAATTGTTGCTAATACAGTAAAGGGCAAGGGTGTCAGCTTCGCAGAAAATGTAGTGGGATTCCATAATGGAATGCTGACAGAAGATAATTATAAACAGGCTATTGCAGAATTATCATAAAGGAGGTTGAAAAAATGAGTTATACTAATCAGAGAATCGCTTATGGCAAAACCCTGGTGGAGTTGGGTAAAGAAAACGAAAATATAGTAGTACTGGACGCTGATCTCGGGGGATCTACAATGGGGAAGCTGTTCGAGGAGGCCTATCCCGACAGGCACTTTGAAATGGGTATTGCTGAGGCAAATATGACATCGGTAGCGGCAGGACTTGCACAGACAGGAAAAATACCCTTTACGAATTCATTTGCGGTATTCTCGGGAGGAAGAGCCTTCGACCAGATCCGCCAGACAATTGCAATCGGGAAACTGAATGTGAAAGTATGTGGTTCTTCATCGGGAATGTCAGACTTTGGTGATGGCGCAACCCATCAGTGTGTGGAAGATATGGCTATCTTCAGGGCAGTTCCCAACATGACCGTAATCTGTCCGGCAGATGCCAATGAAACGGTGGAAGCTGTTAAAGCGATTACCGAATATAATGGTCCCTGTTATATCCGTCTGAATCGTAACGATTACCCAAATGTAACCCAGGAGGGAAAAAAATTTGAGATTGGCATGCCTTCTGTACTGAAAGAGGGAAAGGATATCGTTGTATTTGCAACAGGAATTATGGTGGGAATTGCCTTAGAAGCAGCCAGGGAGCTGGAAGGAAAAGTGTCTGTAAAGGTAGTAAATGTCAGCACTATAAAACCAATGAATCAGGAAGCTATTATCAGGCTTGTAAAAGATGCGAAGGCTGTAGTAAGCGCAGAAGAACATAATATAGCTGGCGGTATGGGGTCTGCAATAGCAGAAGTAATCTGTAAAGAGTGTAAGCCTATAGAGTTTGTAGGGATCAATGATACATTTGGCTGCAGTGCACATAACTACGCGGATGTTATGCAGCATCACGGGCTTACAAAAGAGCATCTGGTGGAAGCAATTGATAAGATGAGTGAATTATATTAAATAATGGAGGTAAGAAAGATGAAAGTTGGATTTATTGGATTGGGAATCATGGGGAAGCCAATGGTGAGAAACCTGTTAAAGGCAGGATATGAAGTAACGGTATATGACGTTATGCAGGCAAATGTAGATGAGGCAGCAGCAGCCGGGGCCGTTCCGGCAGAGTCCTCCAGGGCAGTGGCAGAGCAGTGTAAGACTATTATTACCATGCTTCCCAATTCTCCCCATGTAAAGGCGGCTGTTATGGGGGAAAACGGAGTGCTGGAAGGAGCCTGTGAAGGAAGCATTTTAATTGATATGAGTTCCATTGCCCCTCTTGCTTCCCAGGAGATTGCAAAAGCATGTGCCGCCAAAGGCGTAAAGATGATTGATGCTCCGGTGTCAGGCGGCGAGCCAAAAGCTATTGACGGAACGATGTCCATTATGGCTGGGGGAGATAAGGCAGTCTTCGAAGAGGTATATGACCTGTTGATGGTAATGGGAGGCAGTGCGGTACACTGTGGCGATATTGGAGCAGGGAATACCACAAAACTGGCAAATCAGGTTATTGTGGCATTGAATATCGCTGCCGTATCAGAGGCATTTATGTTAGCTACGAAAGCGGGAGTCGATCCGGTGAAAGTATTTGATGCAATTAAAGGCGGGCTGGCAGGCTCTACCGTTATGAATGCAAAGGTTCCAATGATCACTGCCGGCAATTTTCAGCCAGGGTTTAAAATTGATTTACATATTAAAGATCTGAATAATGCTTTGGAGACAGGACATGGAGTAGGAGCACCGCTTCCAATGACCGCATTGGCGATGGAAATGCTGCAGACACTTCGTGCCGATGGATGCGGTCAGGAAGACCACAGTGCAATTGCAAAATATTATGAAAAAATTACAGGTGTAGAAATCCGCGGATAATCTGAATCTGCTGGGATAGGATCGTCTGAGTATGCAATTTTTGGACACTCTTTTATTCCGGCTGATATCATCTACTAAGGGGGGCCTTTATGGACGTTGGTACATTATTAATTATTAATCTTGTTATTTCTATTGCTATTATTTTGTTTTTGATTATGGTCTTAAAAATTAACCCGAGTATTGCAATGATAATTGCCTGCTTATACATGGGTATTGCATCTAAATTGGGTGTTATGGGTACAATTACGCAGATTTCTGACGGCTTCGGCAGTATGATGTCCAGTATGGGACTGCCAATCGGATTTGGTGTCATATTAGGACAGCTGCTGTCAGACAGCGGTGGAGCAAGCGTCATTGCAGAAACTCTTGTGAGAAAATTTCCTGCTAAAAAGGCATTATATGCCATCGCATTTACTGGCTTTGTATTATCCATACCGGTTTACTTTGATGTTACTTTCGTTATCCTGATACCAATTGGTATCGCTATTACAAGGCAGATTAACAAACCGATGGCATATACCACGGGGGCACTTACGATTGGTGCAACCACTGCCCATTGCATCGTACCGCCCACACCGAATCCATTGGCAGCACCGGATATCTTTGGATTTGATCTGGGAATTATGCTGATCTTCGGTTTGATTTTCGGAATTATTACCGTAACGGTAAGTGTTTTCTTATATACGAAAATACATGACAGGCATTTCTGGAATGAGGAAAAGGATGTGAACCATTCTTCTAATGTTGTGAAAGAATTAGAAGAACAGGGGAAAGTGGTTAAGGAGAACAGGCCTAGCTTTTTAATTGCCCTGCTTCCGATTGTAGTTCCGATTATCTGCATTTTATGCGGAACGGTAGGCACTGCTATTTTCGGAGAAGAAAATCAGCCCTTAATCAGCCAGTTTCTGGGCAACAAATTAACGGCTCTATTATTAGGTGCACTTGCATCCTATTTATTAGGATATAAGTATATCGGGAAGAAAAATATTGAAGAATCTGCAGGAGAAGCATTAAAGGCTGCCGGGGTAGTGCTTTTGATTACCGGAGCAGGAGGTTCCTTTGGTGCAGTGATCAAGGCAACTGATATCGGTACGATACTCGTTGAAAAATTAGGTCTGGATACCAGTTCAGCCATTGTGGTACTTTTCCTGGCATTCTTTATCGGCTTCATCTTCCGTGTGGCACAGGGCTCCGGTACCGTAGCAGGGCTTACATCTATGACGATTATGGCAACGCTGGCGCCAACGGTGGGCATACATCCGGTCTATATAGCCATGGCATGTCTGGCAGGCGGAAACAGTGTGGGCCATGTAAATGACAGTGGATTCTGGGTAGCAACCAATTTGTCGGGATTAACGGTAACGGGTGGTCTAAAGACGTATACCCTGGGATCTTTTATATCGGCAATCTGTATCTTTATATTAGCAATTATCGGGGCATTGGTATTCCCGGTGTTCTAGAGCGTGTTTGAAAATTCATTCCTGCCATCTGCACGCCCCACTTT
>UQCR01000079.1 GCA_900539655.1 uncultured Robinsoniella sp. | reverse complement strand
CTTAACACAAATCAGGGTGACTCTACCCTTTACAATCCTACAATAAATTTACACCGCGAATCCCCATAGTCATCTATACTTAATCCTACGCCATCAAAGATAGTTTCGAGCGTTATGAGCTTTGATGGGGATAACATATTAAGTACTGTATTAAAAGAGCAATCCATCCATAGAACTGGAACGCGTAAACTTCTTCGAGACACCTCCAAATAATAAGTCTTTATATCTGTTTTTGAAAAGCAAATATCAAAAGCAGTTTTCATTATCAATCCGTCCCTTGAAAAAAAATAAACCTTCTTTATCCCTTTTTCCGTTATGCATCTATATAACCACTTAACGTATCCCCACAATAATGGCCCAAAACATTCAAAGCCAAATTTTTGATAGTTATCAAGATTCATCGGTTCGCTATTATTGATAAACGCATTGAAAGTTCTGCATCTCACATCTTTAGAAAAACAATAAGTATATTTTCTTCTCTGATAATATCTAGGTATTCTAATCGCCTTTATACCCATTTTTTTAGGGATTTTGTAATCCCCTTCTACAGAATCGCCAATGTGAACTAATTCACTAGGTTTGATACTCTGTTCTTCTAATAAGATTTCGAATAGACTTCCATCTGTCTTAACTTTTTTATATGAACTGGATAGATAAAGTTTTTTAAACCCCTCTATTCCATTATCACTCAATACATCTATAATAAATTTTTCGGGTAAATACATATCAGAAGTAATGTATATTGGAAACATATTTTCTAAACACCATCTGTACACAAGAAATACTTCCGGATTAATAACAAGCATTGTCTTTTCTAATTCTAACTCCAATGTCTGAAGCTTATCTCTTTGTACAGATGATATTTCAACTATGTTCATGTAAATTTGATCTATCGTGATTTCTTTCTCTTTTGCTTTTCCTCTTGCATTCTTCTCAGCGTTAATTCTTAGAGTTCTAAAATTCTTTATCCCAGAATTAATTTGCATAATTTCAAATAGATCTGATGGAGACTCTACATTTCGTTTTAGTAAAGTATCAAATAAATCAAAAGAAACGGCCTTGTATTTACTTATGTTTTTTATTATTTCATCAGCCAAAACAGGCTTACCAGAATAAATAACTTTCTTTACATTATCTTTTAAGCTTAGCATATTTTAAACCTCACTTAATAATTTCATCCACAATTTTCTCAAAATCACTACAGAACTTAGCGTTATTACTACTTAACATATTATCCATTTTCCCAACAATTTCATCATACTTCTGTATAGTTTCTCCAAGCTTTTCTATATCTGCTACAACAATAATGGTCCCCATACGTTCGGCAACTACTCTAGTAAAATCAACTTGATGATCATTCACATGTTCATGAAATTCTTTCCTTCTTGGCACAACTATTGGTGTTTTTCCAAACTGTAGTGGCATAATGAAACTAGAAGGTCCGCCATGAGTTATAATTATTCTTGCATTTACTACATTTTTTTCCATCTGCTGGTACGGAAACAATTTTTGCCAACTACAGTGTTTTGGCTCATATGTAGAATAACCTGTCTGTATAATTACTTCTTCAGTAATAATTCCTCGTTCTTTTAACTCATCAATACATTCAACAAGCCTGTTGAATGGCTGCTCATGAGTACCAACCGTAACAAATATCATTTACTCCACCTCAAAATATACTTCCTAGATTAATAGCCTTAGTATAAACCTTTTTCATTTCATCCCATTCAACTACAAATTTATCTGTAACTGGATACACCATTTTACCAGTCATAGTAGGTTTATCAATACGATCAAAAACCTCTATATATATTGTCTTTGCTCCAAATAACTTACCTAAATAGAAAAATGGTACTGCTACAGCCGCACCAGATGAAATGATTAAATCTGGCTTTTCCTTTCGTAGCACCATCCAAGCTAGTTTTGTATTAATAAATAACGCTTTAAGAGACCTATTCGTAGGATAATAACAAGGATACATTTTCTCTCCTTTGAGTAAACTTTTCGCATCATCCTTATCAAATGTCACCCAAAAACGTTCTTTTTCTTGCCAGAATGGTTTAAGCATATATAAATGGGTTAAATGTCCTCCTGATGAACCTACACAACAAATCTTCATACTTTTCCCTCACAAAAATTGTATACTAAAAACAACAATCAACGAGTAAATAACGCAGTGGCACCTCACCACTCCTTTAGCCAACATCCTGTTTGTTAGGCTTTCGATCATTTTCTCGTATTAAAAAATACGAACTTGAAAAAGTTTTTCATACCTTATTTCTATAATAGTATAAAGCCCTTTATTTTGATCTAAATTAGCTTCTTAATAAAAGCTAACAACTAATCACAAGTTATTGATTATAAATAACTTACCTATCCTATACATATATATGTCAATAACATTTTTAACTCGCATGCCTATCCCCAAACAAAACCCCCACCGTCTTCACCAAAATTTTCACATCCATCCCAATATCCCAACTATCAATATACTTAGAATCCAACTCCACAACCTCTTCAAAATCCGTAATATCACTTCGTCCACTAACCTGCCAAAGCCCAGTCAGTCCCGGTTTCATACTAAGCCTCTTCTTATGATGAGATTCATACTGCTGGAATTCCCCCACTGTAGGCGGTCTGGTCCCAACCAAACTCATATCCCCCATCAATACATTAAAAAACTGAGGAAATTCATCCAAACTAGTCTTCCGAATAAATTTACCAACCTTGGTAATACGGGGATCATTATCCATCTTAAACATAAGTCCACTCATCTTATTCTGCTTCATAAGCTCAGCTTTCCGCTCTTCCGCATCAATATACATCGAACGATACTTAAACATCTTAAAACGCCGTCCATTCCTCCCAACCCTTTCCTGTCTAAAGAAAATCGGACCTGGAGAATCTATCTTTATAATCAACCCAAGTATAATAGTTAATAATACTGTAAAAACACTTCCAACCAACCCACCTGCAATATCCATAGCCCTCTTAGCAATATTCTGAATAGGTGAAATTTCCCTTCTACTGGAAGCCAAAGTAGTAAATCCACCGACTCTGATAATCCTCTCATTTGCCAATTCCATCCCAAAGTTAGCCAAATTAATATATAGCATACTTCCTATATCACTAACCAGATTAATTAACTTTTGAAAATCATCATTTTTCATGTTACCATCTAAAAAGACAGCATCCACCACATTCTGTATGACATACTGACGCACCGTACTATGCCCCGCTACCACAGGAACTCCCGCAATCATTTGTCCGGTCATCTCCTTGTCTAAGATCACACAACCAAAAACTTCATAAAACCAATCATCGTTTTCATTCATGCTCTTTAGAATATCAGTAATTTTATCAGAGGTAGTAATCACCAATAGCTTCTGGCTTGTCCCATTTCCTTTATGCTTAGTATTAAAATATTCTTTATACCAATAACGGACGATCCAGTCAAATATCACTTCCAGCACATAAAACACAATAAATACCGTCCGTGAAAACTCTCTTCCTTTGCCAAGCATATACAAAGTCACTATTAATAGTGCCACTTCAAAAGTATTAATTTTTAATATATTTCGAAACTCCCTGTAGTGACCTCGGTGAGACATATCCTGATATGGTTCCAAAATTTTAATTAATAAAACCCGCAATACCACAAGCAAAAAGTAACCCAGTAAAAAAACGCTGCTCTGAAATACTTCTATACTTCCTGTTCTTAGATAAATACATAAGAAATAAACTGCCGTCAGTATTGCAAATTCAATTAATGCTATGTAAGTTCTATATAATTTATTTGCACGTGGGTTCATTCATAACTCTCCCGTTTCCTATTAATATAAACTAATTTCCCGCTACTGCCTCTTTTGCTGCATTCTGAACATCTTTTTCCCCGTAGCCATAACCATAGTAACCACCATATTTCTTACCATAATACTTACCATAATACCGGCCATAGTAACCTTTGCCATCCATATCAACTTTATTCAATACTGCTCCAAGGATCTTACAACCACTCTTCTCCAACTGCTGTTTTACCTTCTGAGCAAATTTATAACTAATAATATCTGCTTCAATTACAAATACAGCACCATCACTTACCGTAGAAACAATAGCAGCATCGATAATACTTCCCAGAGGCGGGCAATCAACAAAGATGTATTCATACTCCGGACGTAACCGGGCTATTAATTCTTCAAATTTATCACTTCCCAATAACTCTGATGGGTTCGGTGCAACTGGACCCGTAAAGATAAAATCCATGTTTTCAATATTCGTACTGCACAGACAGTCATCCAGTGAGCATTGTCCAGTCAAATACTCTGATAATCCCTGTACTTTTTTATCCGCCTGATATCTGGCAACGGTTACTGATTTACGAATATCTGCATCGATCATCAGCACTTTTTTTCCTGCTTCCGCCATAGAACTTGCAAGGCGAAAAACCAAAGTAGACTTTCCTTCATTCGGAAGGCAACTTGTAAACGTTATAACCTTAATCTTTTCTCCACAAAATTGTATGTTGGTACGGAATGTTTTAAACGCTTCGCTTGTCTGGAAATTTAATGATTCAATTTTTTCAAATATAACTTTTTTCATAATCTTCTCCTTACCGCCTGAATGGTAATCTTCTCTGCCTGGATTGTTTCTTATTTTTATCACCAGTTGGTATTGTTCCTAATGTTGTAATTCCGAGATACTTTTCTATGTCATCTGCAGTTTTAATGGTATCGTCCATCATGAAGATTAAAATTATAATAAATGCAGCGACAACTGCCCCTAAAAGACCTGCAATAGCACAATTTTTCACGGTACTTGGACTACTCTGAGTTTCTGCTATATGGCCTTTTTCAACTATACTAGGCTTATCTTCCTGTTTCATAATATCCGCGATCCGATCTGAAGCAACCTCTGCTATTTCATCAGTAATTTCCTTTGCCATTTTAGGATCCGGATCCGTAACCGTAATTGTAATGATACGTGTATCAGCGGGATTAGTGATCTCAACTTTCTTTACCATTTTTTCATATTTCAAATCAAGACCCAGATTTTTAATCACTTCCTCTAAAACCGGTCGACTCTGCACTAATATAGAATAATCTTTTGTTAGCTGAGATCCCATCTGTATATCCGCCAGGGATGTAATACTTGTTGATTTTGATAAAATATACAGCATGGATGAAGATTTAAATTGAGGCGTAATCATAGTCTTTGTGAATACCCCTGCTATTCCGGCACATACTATCAATGCCAATAAAATAATCCAAAATTTGTGCAAGAGGACAAAGAATATCTCTTTTAAGTCAATTTCCACTTCGTCGTTTTGTAATTGATTGGTTTCCATTCGTAAATTACCTTTCTCTAAATGTATTTATTTTGTAAAATGCATTCGGGATTGTCTACTAATAATTTTTTAATCTGCGCAGAATCGCAGATGGTTCCCAGATGCTGCAATGACTCTTTGATCTCCGGATTGCGGTGCCCTGCATCGTGGCAGTCTGTTGCAAGGAAATCAATATCGCCATTTTTTATCAATCTCAAATGTCTTTTCACACTTGCATGATTCATTTGAAGCAATGCCCCTGCGTTTTTTAGCTCTTTTAAATTCTGGGGATTATCCATTACATTTTTATAGCGTTCTACATGAGCTATGATCGGTATATATCTGGCACGTAAAAATCCGGCTACCGCTTCGTAAATCTTACGATAAGATTCATCCGTTCTGAATTCTACGAGCACATAGCGGCTGCCTGCCAGGGTCAATGCTTTTCCTTCTTCTACTCTTCTGATAATTCCATCAGAACAGAATAATTCATTACCTAAATAGAGATCAAAATCCGTGTATTTTTTACGGATCATATTTTGTGTATCATGCAGGATCTCTTCTAGCTCTTCTTTACTTTTTTTATGATGTCCGATATGGTAATGAGGGGTTGCAATCATTTTACGTGTACCCTGCTGGTATGCAATGTCTACCATTTTCATCGTAGTTTCCATATCTTTCGAACCATCGTCTACACCTGGTAATATGTGACTGTGTATGTCTATGTAATTTGTTACGTCTATTTTAGATCCTATGACGCTTCTGCGAATCTTACGTATTGCCAGGATTGCGATAATAATTCCTAAGACAATCAGTACTCCAATCGCAGCTGCCGGACCTTTATTTGCAAGGATGCTGGTTAAGCTGTTTCCTTTATTTTCTTGGTTAATTGCAGATGGATCATCTTTATCTGTAAGACCGTTTTTTCCTTCTGCACTCTTAATTAATGAATCTATGTAATCCTGTTCTTCTTTGGATGTATCTGTGTATACACTATCATCCGTTACTCCAGGTTCTTTCTTCTTCTCTGCTATATCTGTTTCTTTTTGGCTTTTGTTCGACGCATCTTTGGAATCTTTGCTATCTCTATCTCCATTACTATCATCTGAATTTATAGATGCAGATGCATTTTTATCTGATGAATCTGTTTTTGAATTATCTTTTCCATCGCCCGGTGTATTTGCTCCACCTTCATTTGTATCACTTCCCGTTTTGTCTGTATCCGTCTTATCTTTATCATTCTTATTATTCGGTTTTTTCTTATCTCCTGTTCCAGAACCGTTTCCATTGCCGCTACCGCTTCCCGATGTATCAGGTTCTGTTGATGGTTGTCCCGTTCCCGAGTCTCCTCCATCCGTCGGAACCAGATATCCCTGATTCACACCGCTGCCTACAGAAGCATACATCTGTCCTATTAATTCGTCAGCCTGCGCCTGTGTCAAGTCTACCCCATCTTCAGCCAGCTTCGCCTGAAGCATACCAAGATACTCGCTTCCGGCTACGTATGTTCTTCCATTATAGGTAAATGTCCCGCTTGCAGCACCAATAATACTTGATTCCGGACCATTTATGTCACCTGCACATACTGTCATCGTCATTACTGCTGATAAGAGTATAGGTGCAAATATAATGGGGGTTTTCCACTTTTTCATTTAAGGTTCCTCCGTCTGTCTTGGATAACTTTTCCTGTCAATTCTATTTCAGGTAAAAAGCAGAGGCACCATTTTCAGGCACCTCTGCCTTCTAACTTTGGTTTAAAATATCAATAGATATTTATTATTGTACTACTTCCAGGTAATTTCTGAATACTTCATAAATTGCATTAGCTGCTTCTGGTGAATTTTTAATTACTAATTCTCCAGCAGCATTTTTAGTAATGGCAACTTTGGTTCCATTCATGTTAAATACTACCTGACTGTTCTTTGCAGAGATATCACTAACATTATATGTTTTTCCACCTCTTTCAACTTTCAATCCACTATCAAATTTGTATTCTTTGTTGCCTAAAGCTGCAAGTCCTGTACCGATTCCATCAAGAAGTTTCTGGATTTCTTGTGAACTCAAACCACGAGCGAAAGTTAGTTTCACAACACCAAATTGTTTACCATTTAAAATTGGGAACATATCCTGATCACCCTTCTTAAATGTAAATCCATCTTTTCCTAATGTAACATGGTAGGTCTGTCCATTCATCTGAACATTAAAATCTTTTGCAATATTCGGGAAATTGCTTCCTGCTACAGCAACAAGATCACCAACAAATCTGTTTAATGTTGCTCTGATCTCATCTGTCTTATTCGGATCCCAGGACATCTTTCCATTTACAAATAATTCAATAGTATTACTTGTACTAAGGTTTTTCTTAACTGCTAATTTGTTAATGGTAACACCATTTACTTTTACATCTGCAGATGCTGTTTTCTTACCATCTGCTGTAGTAACTGTAATTTTTGTTGTACCAGCTGTTTTAGCTATTACATAACCTGTAGAAGAAACTGTCGCAACGCTTGGGTTACTGGATACAAATGTAACATCTTTGTTGCTTGCGTTCTCAGGAAGTACATTAGCTGTTAACTGAGCTGTTGTGTCACCAAAAGCATCGTCAGTAGAAAGTACTAAGTTAGAAGTATTAAGTGTAACGCCTGTTACTGGCTGAACAACCTTTACCGTAACTGTACCTCTAACTACATTCTTATTACCATCTGTTACTTTTACTGTAATTGTAGCAGTACCAGGTCCTACTGGTTTAACCATTGCAACACCCTTGCTGGTTTTTTCAACAATTGCAACTGCCTTGTTACTTGTTTGATAAGATGTTGTTCTAACAGTACAATCAGATGGTGTAACAACGGCATTTAACTTTGTTCTTGCGCCACCAACTGTTAATGTACTTCTGGTAGCCTTCAGATCAACGCTTTTAACATTTACCGTTTTTCCTACTTCAACCTTAACTTTTGTACTTTTTTTGCTTCCATCTTTAGCTGTAATGGTTATATAAGCTGTACCTTTACGATGTGCAGTTATAATATCATTGCTGCTAACTGTAGCTACGTCAGGTCTGTCAGTCTTAAAAGAGAGATCTTTGTTCGTAGCACTTGAAGGAGACACTTTAGGACTTAAGAGAAGTTTTCCACCTACACCCATCTTTACTGTTTTTGCTTCAGGAACAATAGATGATACGTAACGCGGTTTCACAGTTATTGTAATTTTTTTGGATGTATCAACACCGTTTCTAAAGCCATCATAAGCTTTTACGATTACTGTTGTTGTACCTGCTTTTTTACCTGTAATAATGCCATCTTTGTCAATACTAATGATATCCTTATCGTACTTCAGGAATCCCCAGCGATCAAAAACTGCTTTTTTCGGTGAATATGTAGGATTGATAGCTTTTTTCTTTCCAACATATAAACTGATTTTAGAGTCAGCAGACACTGTTTTAACTTTTTGTCTCACATTCAAAGTAATCGCATCTGACTTTGTTTTATCAGATTTGGAAGTTACTGTGATTGTAGCCTGACCTGGCTTTTTACAGGTAACACGACCCTTATCGTCAACAGATGCAACAGAACTCTTACTGGACTTATAAGTCACAGCCTTGCTGCTATTATCCGTAACTGAAACTTTGGCTTTCAGATCTACTATCGTATAACCTTTCTTTAACCAAACAACTGCGCTTGACTCTTGGGTCGGCCTTGTGATCGTTACTTTCTTAACAGCAGCATTCGCAGTTAATCCGAAGAACAACGACATAACCATAATCACCATGAAGCTTTTCGTGATTCGTTTCATAACACTACCTCCTTATAATTTTTTGCCTTGGCATATTTTGTCGGATGCTCGTTCTCCAACTACAGAGTTATTATCCTACTTTTTGGGGAATATGTCAATCCCCGCCAATTGCCATTTATGTCATAAACATGGTTGTTTGTTACATTTCCCGGAATTACTAATGTATAATTTTTTATACAATATTAATACTCTTGAAATATTTAGATTTTCTATAATCATACCATTTCAGTAGGTTTAACACAAAAAAGCTATAGACTCTGTTATTAATCAGAATCTATAGCTTTTTAAAATGGAGCTGAGGGGAATCGAACCCCTGTCCGAAAGCCTATTCATTGAAGCATCTCCCATCACAGTCATTAGTTTAACATTCCCTCTATCTGCCGCTTAATGACAAGCTGCAGACTTTAGTAGCTTCATAAGTTCTTTTATTCCCTCAAAGCTTTGGAAACAAAGTGCCTCACATTATTTGATGCCGGTGACTTAAGCTGTGAGTGACCCAAGGCCGACAAGCAGCATTAGGCTGCTGCTAACGAATAATTATCGTCTGCGTTTATATTTTTTGTCCGGTTTGCTGCGTGGTCCCGGCCCACGGATGGCTTCTCCAATTGCAAAACCCCCGTCGAAACCAGTACAACCCCTGATATCAGGTGTATTTGGTTTGCAGACTTTTGCATATAGAAATATAAAATAAATTTCGTATTTCTGGTACATCATTGCTCAAATAATTAAGTAATACACACTAGAGATTCATATCCAAATTCTACAATCTATTAACCCATTCAATAGCTGTATGAACTGAATCTGAAAATAGTTAAAATCTCCTGATGCATATGGTCGAAGTGAATTGCTTAATTATTTGAGCAATGATGTTCTGGTTGCTTTATTATAGTTGATCTTGTAAACATTGTCAAGGTAAATCAGCCATTTATTATTTACATTTTATGTAAACCTTATATTTACAAACTGATATAATCCGAGCTGAAGAACTGCACAATATCTCCGCTTTATGCAGTTCTTCTTAAATACTTTATTATATATTTTTTAATACACTTTGTTTAATGCTTTTTATACTTTGTTATATGCTTTTATGCTTCTTTATATGCTTTTATGCTTTGTTATATCATTTTTAAACACGTTCTTATATCTAAATATATTTCAACTCATACCATCGTGCATAGATCATCGTATAACGGATCTCCATGGGGATCATCGTATCAGATCTTCATCGGGATCATCATATAATGATTCTCTCTTATAATAAATCATCATTTTAAATGAACCTATTTCTTCCTATTATATATGCACTTAGATTTACCCGTTTTATTACTCATATAAATTATGTGATAAGAATCTTAGAAGTTCTTAGCCTGGATCTGGAAATAAGCCTGTGGATGTGAACATACGGGACATACTTCCGGAGCATCTGTTCCGTAGTGGATATGTCCGCAGTTGGAGCACTGCCATGCTACTTCTTCTCCTCTGATGAATACTTTTCCTTCTTCGATGTTCGCTAATAATTTGCGGTATCTTTCTTCATGCTCTTTTTCAATTTTAGCTACTTCTTCAAACCAGTATGCGATTTGATCAAAGCCTTCTTCTTTTGCTTCTTTCGCAAATGTTGCATACATATCTGTCCATTCGTAGTTTTCGCCTTCTGCAGCATCTTTTAAATTTGTAAGAGTATCCGGCATGCCGTCATGTAATAATTTAAACCACATTTTTGCATGTTCTTTTTCGTTATCTGCAGTCTCTAAGAAGAGGTTTGAGATCTGAACATATCCTTCTTTTTTTGCCTTGCTTGCATAATATGTATATTTGTTCCTTGCCTGGCTTTCACCTGCAAATGCTGCCTGTAAGTTCGCTTCTGTTCTTGATCCTTTTAATTCCATGGTAAAATCCTCCTTTGTAGTTTTAATTTTTAATATCAGTAACTATTACTATTTTAATATAGCACTGTTTCTATATTTTGTCAATTATTTTTCAAATTAATTTTATCTACTCCGGAGTTACCTTTTAAGTACATATTTTTTATATTTAAGAGATGCTTTCTGCCGACCGCAGGAAGGTTTATGAAACACTCTCAAGCCCCAGAATTTCTGCCAATACTTCAATGATGATTTCATTTGTGCAGGATTTGACATATCCCATCATATTCAGCATGATCTCATCGTTTTTCTGGGCTTCTGTTAACTGATCGTTGTGTTTTACCTGATCCAGCAGCACGATCAGCTGGGGTGATAATTCTTCATAGGTTTCTAAAGTAGCCTGGGTTACCAGTTTTTTCAACTCTTCTTTCGATGTGGGTACCATACCGATTACCTCCTGTATAAGCTTATGGTTTGTTTTCCTGGTCTGATCTTATTTCATGTGGTTACTTCTACTCTACAGATTCCGGATTTTGAATTCTTTTTCGGCTTCTCTCCGCTGGTCTTTTTTGGCAATATCCTGTCGTTTATCATAAAGTTTTTTGCCTCGGGCAAGTCCGATTTCTACTTTTACCAGGCTGCCTTTGAAATATACCTTAAGGGGAACCAGTGTAAATCCTTTTTCTTTCATTTTCCCGGTCAGTTTATTGATTTCAAAGCGATGTAATAACAGCTTTTTGACTCTCAAAGGATCTTTATTAAAAATATTGCCTTTCTCGTAAGGGCTGATATGCATTCCGTATATGAATACTTCGCCGCGGTCAACGCGGACGAAGGATTCTTTGATACTGCATTTTCCCATGCGAAGGGATTTTACTTCAGTTCCATGCAGGGATATGCCTGCTTCATAGGTATCTTCTATAAAATAATCGTGAAACGCTTTTTTATTATTTGCTATTAGTTTTATGGATTGTGCTCCCACTTAACTTTCTCCCCCTTCTTCTGCAATTTCAAAATCGATGGTGCGGCTCTGTCGGTCGCAATCGATTACTTTTACAGTTAATTTTTGTCCAAGTTTATATACCTTACCGGTGTCCACACCGAACATTTCATATGTTTCTTCCTTATAATAATAGCGGTCGTCATACATATGAGTGACATGAACCATTCCTTCGATAGTATTTGGCAGCTCCACATACAGGCCCCAGCTTGTTATACCGGAAATAACCCCTTGGAAACACTCTCCCATATGGGCTTCCATATATTCTACTTTCTTCAGCTTATCGGTTTCCCGCTCTGCCTCATCCGCACGGCGTTCCATCTTACTGGAATGGTCCGCTACCTGGGTCAGAATCCCATCATAGTGCTTAATTCTTCCGCTGTTCATTCTGCCGCGGAGATTGTCTTTGATGATACGGTGGATCTGAAGATCGGGATAACGGCGGATGGGAGACGTAAAGTGGCAGTAATACTGCGCTGCCAGACCAAAATGCCCTGTACATTCCGGTGTATATTTTGCCTGCTTCATAGAACGCAGTGTTAATCTGCTGATCATGGCTTCTTCCGGCGAATCTTCAATTCTCGCCAGGAGTTTTTGCAGTTCTTTTGGATGGATCTCGCTTTTACTGTTTTTAATCCCATATCCAAAGTTGTTGATAAACAATGCAAGCTTTTCTATTTTTTCCGGATCCGGCGTATCATGGGTACGGTATACAAAAGGAAGTTCCTGCCAGTAGTAATCTTCTGCTACGGTTTCATTTGCCAATAACATGAAATCCTCTATGATCTTAGTTGCCACATTGCGGTCATAGGGTTTGATTTCCTGAGGTTTACCTTTTTCATCCAGGAGAATCTTCGTCTCAGGGAAGTCAAAATCAATAGAACCTCTCTGTTTTCTTTTTTCCCTCAATAATCCTGCCAGATCCTGCATGAGTTCAAACATCGGTACCAGTTCTTCATATTCCCTGCGCTCTTCTTCGTCCTGTTCTGTCAAGATTTTCTTTACGCTGGTATAAGTCATCCTCCGGTCTACATTTATCACGGTTTCTGCAATTTCATGGCTGATCACGTTTCCTTTTTCATCCACATCCATAATGCAGCTCAGAGCAAGTCTGTCTACACCCTGGTTTAGGGAGCATATTCCGTTAGATAGTTTATGCGGCAGCATTGGAATTACCCGGTCTACCAGATATACGCTGGTGCCTCTTTTTAAGGCTTCCCGGTCCAGGGCACTGTTTTCCTGCACATAGTTTGTGACATCCGCAATATGCACCCCCAGATGATATATATTTCCCTCTTTTGTCAGGGAAATGGCATCATCCAGATCTTTTGCATCTTCTCCGTCAATGGTTACCATCTGCCAGTCACGCAGATCTTTTCTGCCTTCCATATCTCCGGGTATAATTTCATCCGACACCCGCTGTGTCTGATTCATTACTTTTTCCGGAAAATCCAGGGGCAGTTCGTATGCATAAACGATAGATAGGATGTCCGTACCGGGATCATTAATATGACCGATAATCTCTTTAACTTTTCCTTCGGGATTTTTTGTCTTTGTACCGTATTCTGTTATTTCCACTACTACTTTATGCCCGTTTACAGCCCCTTTTGAACGTTCAATGGGGATAAAGATATCCTTGGTCAATTTCAAATTGTCCGGTACCACAAAGCCAAAATTTTTACTTTGCTGATAGGTTCCAACTACTTCCTTCATGCCTCGTGCCAGTATTTTAACTATGGCACCCTCCTGGCGCTTCCCTGTTTTCCCGGGAACCAGCACTACCTGTACCGTATCATGATGAACGGCACCTTCGGTTGCGGTTTCCGGTATAAAGATATCTTCTTCCCGGCCTTCAATTTCTACAAATCCAAATCCTTTCGGATGTCCGATAAACGTTCCTACCAGAGAAGTATCCTCCGCCTTTTTATATTTTCCGCGTTTGGATATTTCAACTTTTCCTTCCTGGATTAACTCTTCTAATACCTGTTCCAAAGCCGGGCGGTCTTCCTTCGTCACCTGAAGCAGGATTGCGATCTCTTTGATCTTCATCGGAACATATTGTTTATCGCAAATCATATCGTATATAACTTTCTTTCTCTTATCTAATAACTCTTGATTCATTCATCTTCTCTCTTTCTTTAATGGCAGCAACTGCAGTACAAAGCAGTGCCAATTCCAGGCACACTGACTATATTCCATGAATTTCGACATGGTTTAAAAAAACACCCTTGCAGTATCTACAAGAGTGTCTTCTAACTTTAAAACTTAAGATTCAATACTACTGACAGCACGATAAATCCAATAGCTAAGAACTTCGTGGATTTAACAAGCGCACCTTCTACGGAGCGTCCTTTGTTCTTGCCCCAGTAAGTATCTGCCATCCCACTAATTGTACCAAGTCCTGCTGACTTGCCTTCCTGCATCAATACAATTACTGTTAACGCAATACAAACTAAGATATAAATTATAGTAAGGATCATTTTTAAAACTTCCACGCTCTGCACCTCCTATGTTAAACGACAATATTGAGTTTACCACAGGCTGGAAAAAAAGTCAATAATTTAAAAATTTTCCTCGATACGGAGGAGCTGATTATACTTGGCTACCCGCTCACTCCTGCACGGTGCTCCTGTTTTGATCTGCCCCGCTCCCGTAGCAACTGCTATATCTGCGATGATGGTATCTTCTGTCTCTCCGGAACGATGGGATATAATTGTGCGGTAACCTGCCCTCTGCGCCATATGAATGGCCTCAAATGCTTCTGTCAGCGTACCAATCTGGTTGACTTTGACTAAAATTGCATTTGCTGCTCCCAGTTCAATTCCTTTTTTCAGACGTTCCGGATTGGTTACAAATAAGTCATCCCCAACCAGTTGAATCCGGTCACCTAATTCCTCAGTCAGCTTCACCCAGCCTTCCCAGTCATCCTCAAATAATCCGTCTTCAATGGATATTACCGGATATTTATCCGTCATCTCTTTATAGTAGGCTATCATCTCATCTGCCGTACGTTCTACCCGGTGCCCCTTCATCTGGCTTTCACCCGGGAAATAATAAACTCTTTTCTTTTCATCGTATAGTTCAGAAGCTGCCGCATCAATGGCGATAACGATGTCTTTTTTCATCTGGTAGCCGCTTTTTTCCACTGCTTCTATCAGAAGTTCGATTACCGCTGATGCATCTGGGAGGTCAGGGGCAAATCCGCCTTCATCTCCTACTCCGGTTGACAATCCTTTGGATTTCAGGATCTTCTTCAGATTATGATAAATTTCCGAACACATCTGTAATCCATCATGAAAGCTTTTCGCTCCTTTAGGCATAATCATAAATTCCTGGAGATCTACCGTGTTATCTGCGTGGCATCCGCCATTTAACACGTTCATCATAGGAACCGGGAGTTCACCCACCTGCATTCCACCCATATAGCGGAACAACGGCAGTTTCAGCGACTGGGCAGCTGCTTTCGCAACAGCCATGGATACTCCCAATATGGCATTTGCTCCAATTCTCGATTTATTCCTGGTTCCGTCTTCTCTTAAAAGTATTTTATCAACCATAGTCTGCTGCAGTACATTTTCACCGATAACTGCATCAGCCAGGATTGTATTCACATGATGTACTGCCTGGGAAACACCCTGTCCCAGATAACGTTCTTCCCCATCCCGCAGTTCCATAGCTTCGAACTGGCCGGTAGATGCTCCCGAAGGAACCGCAGCCCTTCCGATTGCACCGCCTTCCGCCAGTACCTCCACTTCCACTGTGGGATTTCCCCTGGAATCCAGGATCTCTCTTCCGTAAACATCGACAATTGGTATATATTCAAACATAGATCATTGCCCTCCTTTAGAGAGTAGTGTACCCATTTATTTCATAAAATAATCAATAATCAATGCATGCCCATATCAAAAATTTCCCGTATTTCATCCGTCACTTCACCTTCCACTTTACAGGAAAGCAGCAAATGTAAAAGCCGCTGGTTTACACCATCATCCTGATACTCTGCTTTCACTGCTTCCAGCTTTGGAAATAAAATCTCTTTCATTTCTTCCACTGTTCCCATTGCCCGAAAGCGCTCTGCAAACCCATCATCCAGCCCAATCACTTTTACAGCCACACCTGCCGCACAGCAAAATTCCGCCGGCGAAATCAACGGACTCTCAGACTTACACTTCAGCTTAATCATAATTGCTGATTTCACTATATCCTTTACCATATCCAAAACCTCCATCCTATATCCAGGCAATTTCACTCGTCCCACTTCAGAGCATGTTTGAAAATTCTGCCCCATCAGCAGCACACTCTGCCCCAAAATAAAAAAGGGCCCTTTATCGTTATGAGGCTGCCACCTGACAGCCTCACATGCAGCAATTGTATCTAAGGAGATACCGTCAGGCATCCCGCATTTGCCGCTGTGCGATAAAAAACCCATTTCCCCAGTGGGATAACATCTTATTTCTTAATCAGTAATGATTCTCCCGTCATCTCAGCCGGCTTTTTCATTCCCATCATTTCAATTAATGTTGGGGCAATATCAGCCAGGCATCCGCCTTCTCTTAATGTATAGTCCTTATCATAATTAACAAGAATGAACGGAACCGGATTGGTGGTATGTGCTGTAAACGGAACCCCTGTTTCATAATCCACCAGCTGTTCTGCATTTCCATGGTCTGCACAGATGAACATCTGACCGTTTACTTCTTTAAGAGCCGCAACGGTTCTTCCAACGCACGCATCAACTGCTTCAATTGCTTTGATTGCCGCATTTTCCACACCGGTATGTCCAACCATATCCGGATTAGCAAAGTTAACGATGATCACATCATACTTATCTGATTTAATTGCCTCTACTAATTTATCACAAACTTCATAAGCACTCATTTCCGGCTTCAGGTCATAAGTGGCAACCTTTGGAGATTTTACAAGGATTCTGTCTTCCCCTGCATTTGGCTCCTCTTTTCCACCATTAAAGAAGAATGTTACATGCGCATATTTTTCTGTTTCAGCAATTCTAGCCTGTGTCAGATGATTCTCAGCCAGGAACTCACCAAATGTATTGGTAATCCCAACTTTAAGGAAAGCCACTTCTTTATGAGGAATTGTTTCATCATAATTGGTAAAGCACACATATGTCAGGTCTAATCTCTTTTCACGGGCAAATCCATCGAAATCATCACAGCAGAACGCACGCGTGATCTCTCTTGCACGGTCCGGTCTGAAATTAAAGAAGATTACAGAATCTTTATCTTTAATGGTCGCAACCGGAACGCCGTCTTTTACCATTACGGTTGGCAGAACGAATTCATCTGTCTTGTCTGCATCATAGGATTTCTGAACACCGCAGGGTCCGCACTCAGCTGTTTCTCCTTTGCCATTTACCATAGCATTATAAGCCAGTTCTACTCTGTCCCATCTGTTATCCCTGTCCATTGCATAATAACGGCCCATAACTGATGCAATTTCTCCAACGCCAATCTCTTTCATTTTCTCAGCAAGCTGTTCTACATATCCCTTACCAGAAGAAGGAGGTGTGTCACGTCCGTCCAGGAAGCAGTGTACGTATACTTTCTCAAGGCCTTCTCTTTTCGCCAGCTCTAACAGTCCGTATACATGCGTATTGTGGCTGTGGACTCCACCGTCGGATAACAGCCCGAACATATGAAGTGCCGTATTGTTTTCTTTTGCATTTCTAACTGCATCTAATAACGCTTCATTTTTGAAGAAATCACCGTCCTGAATCTCTTTGGTGATTCTGGTAAGTTCCTGATATACGATACGTCCGGCGCCCATGTTCAGGTGTCCTACTTCAGAATTACCCATCTGGCCTTCTGGAAGTCCAACTGCCATGCCGCTTGCCTGACCTTCTACAAACGGACACTCAGCCATTAACTTGTCCATAACAGGAGTATTTGCCTCTGCTACTGCATTTGCCTGCTCCTTCTTATTCAATCCATATCCATCAAGTATCATCAAAACGGTTGGTTTCTTACTCATGATATTTTCTCCTTTATTTAAATTAAATTATTATAGCGTATTTTAAATATGTTCTCTCAAAAGCTTATTTTACATGATGGTTGGGCTTCTTGTCAACAATACCCCGATTAATTTTTAAAAAGTGATATATTTATTCAACTATACTTCTGTATACCTTCCTGATCACACCGCAATTCATAAAAAACAGGTATCGTCAAACACCTGATGGCGCTTTCCATACCTGTTTATAATTTGACACCCCGTACCTTTACAGGAACAAATACTTGAGGATAAACAGCACTGCCAGAATGTACATAATAATACTCATCTTCTTACGCTCTACCTTTTTAGATGCCAGGTGAAGTGCCACGTAAGAGATCATACCCATTGCGATACCTTCGGAGATGCTATAGAAAAATGGCATAGCTGCAATACAGATAAATGCCGGAATTCCTTCTCGCATATCATCAAAATCAATCTTTGTAACATTGGAAAGCATGAAGAACCCTACCATGATCAATGCCGGTGCCGTAGCAAAAGACGGTATTGCCAGGAAAATAGGTGACAGGAACAGAGCCAGTCCGAATAATACCGCTGCAACCACTGCTGTCAGTCCGGTACGCCCGCCTTCAGATACTCCGGTAGCACTTTCTACATAAGTAGTTGTTGTAGATGTTCCAAATACCGCACCAGCCGTTGTTGCTACGGCATCTGCCATCAGTGCGCCTTTAATGTGGGGCAGCTTTCCGTCTTTGTCCAGCATGTCCGCCTTTGTTGCAAGGCCGATGAGTGCTCCCAGGGTATCAAATAAATCTACGAACAGCAGTGCAAATACAACCATGGCGAACTGTCCGATCTGCATGCCGGAAAAGCTCATTTTAAAGAATACCGGTGAGATGTCCGGAATGGAAATACCGGCGCTAAAATCTGGAATCAATGAAAACAGACCGATTTCCGCATTGGGAACATATAATCCGCTAAGCTGGCAAATGATACCCAGAAGCCAGGTAATCAGCATTCCCCACAGAATATTTCCCTTTACCTTACGTACCACCAGAATTGCGGTTATGATGATACCGATAATCGCTAATAATACTGTAATTCCCACGTCCTGAAAACTGCCCATACCCTCATGAAGTCCCTGGAACTTCTTCATGGAAAACAGCGTAACCAGTGTGGAGCTGCCTAATACCAGGTGGCAATTCTGCAGTCCGATAAATGCAATGAACAAACCAATTCCCACGCTCACGGCATGTTTTAAAGTCATAGGGATTGCATCAAACAACGCTTCTCTGATTTTAACTGCAGAAAGAAGAATAAAGATAATACCTTCTACAAAGACTGCGGCAAGCGCAACCTGCCAGCTATATCCCATATCAGCCACAATAGTATAGGCAAAATATGCATTTAATCCCATACCAGGAGCCAGTACAAAGGGATAATTTGCGAATATCGCCATGCACAATGTTCCTACCAGAGACGCAAGGGCTGTTGCAGTGAAAACAGCTCCCTTATCCATACCGGTGCTTGACAAAATATTGGGGTTTACTGCTAAAATATAGGCCATCGCCATAAATGTGGTAATACCTGCAATGATTTCCGTTTTTACATTCGTATGATTTTCTCTTAATTTAAATAGTTTTTCCACGTTTTCTCTTCCATCCTGTCTGTATTTTATGAGTGTCCATACACTCTGATTACTGCTGAAATTTCATTGATCATTGACATGCTTGCAAATATTTTCAGGGAATCATCAAAATGACGCCCTTCAATAGAATCTGTAATCACAACAATTTCAGCCAGATCACCTCGTTTTGTCTTCTGAATAATCTTCTCGATACTCACACCATTGTTGCCGAATACACTGGCAACACTTGCCAGAACACCCGGGTGGTCTTCAACCTGCATACGCAGAAAATAGCGGCTTTTTACATCCTCTATCTTCATAATAGGCAATTCTTTATAGCAGGTACAACTGATCCTGCCGGTGCATCCGAAGTGAATGTTTCTGGCAATATCGCATACATCTCCTGTAATGGCACTGGCTGTAGGTAACTCACCTGCACCTCTGCCATAGAACATTGCATCGTCCACTGCGTCTCCATGTACAAATACCGCATTAAAAGAATCATTTACCGCCGCTAACGGATGGGTGCTTGGAATGAGCATAGGATGTACTCTTGCTTCAATTCCCTCCTCCGTATTCCGGGCAACGCCTAACAGTTTAATATGGCATCCCATCTCCTTGGCATAACGGATATCGGTTGCCGTAATCTTCGTAATTCCTTCCGTATACACATCCTGGAAGGTTACCCTGGAATTGAATGCAATAGATGCCATAATTGCCACCTTACGCCCTGCATCCAGGCCTTCAACGTCTGCTGTGGGGTCTGCTTCCGCATATCCCAGTTCCGTAGCCATTGCCAGCGCATCTGCAAATTCCATGCCATCTTCGGTCATTTTAGTCAATATAAAATTAGTGGTGCCGTTTACGATTCCAATGACTTCCGACAGATGATTTCCAGCCAGACACTGCTTCAGTGGCCGTATGATCGGAATTCCACCCGCAACTGCCGCTTCAAACAAGAAATCCTTCTGATGGAGCGCTGCCATATCCAACAGCTCTTTTCCATCAACAGCAACCAGATCCTTGTTGGCTGTTACTACATTTTTCCCTGCCGCAAGGGCCTGCATCATATAAGTTTTGGCGGGTTCCATCCCTCCCATTACTTCAATGACGATTTCAATCTCCCCATCCTGAATGATTTCGTTCCAGTCATTCGTAAGAACTGACGGATCATCCACTTTGGCTGCAGCCTTCTCCAGGTTGCGGACCAGAATTTTCTTAATCACAAGTTCTGCGCCAATCTTGCAGGGCATTTCTTCCTGCTGGCTCTTCAAAACCTTGTAAACTCCGGTACCCACTGTTCCCAGACCAAGCAGGGCAATGTTGATTTTCTTTACCTCGCTCATTTCTTTCTCCTTTTTTATCCTTTTGTGACAGGACATCACTTACGTTGTATATTATAGCACTAAACGCCAGGGGGCTGCAATTCAAATTTGGGCTTTTCTCCCCATGAGATGCTTTTATACACCGGAGCCATTTTTCTAATGCATTTTAACTATCTCCACATACCGCTTTACAAAATATTGTGGTAAATACTATGATTATGGGCTGATTGCAATGTAAAAAAGCTGTGGTAATTGTGATATCATAAAAATATAGAGATTTGAGGAAATGGTATAGTGTGTATAAATAAAGTTTTTCCTCTAAATCGCATTTTGCAATAATCAAATATAAAAAATAAAAGAGTAAAGAGTAAAGAGGTAAAGTCTTATGGATGAAATAAAAAAAATTAAAGGGTGCTTTTGCTCCTTTATTGAAGGAAGCCTGATCTCCCATGATATTGATTCTGTTGTAGACCTCTTTACAGAGGATATAATGGGGATCGGTATGGGCGCCCAGGGAATCGTGCGGTGCAAAGCGGATACCCGTCCAATACTGCTAAATACACGAAGTGACGTACAGGAAACACAAACCACCGTTGATTACAGCAATATGCAAATACGCTACTATGGTGATGATTATGCAACAATCTGTGCCACACTTACGATCAGCACTCAAGCCAGAGGAAAATTACAGAAAAGCCATATCGGACAATGTGCAAGCCTGCGCAGAATTGAAGGTATCTGGAAAATAAATATGTTACAGGCAACACCTTTGTCTGTTGATATACAGGAAATTGATGCATATCCGCTTTCTTTTGCTGAAGATGAAATCGAGAAATACCGTATTCAAGAACAATTCTCAAAAGTAATGCAGAAAAATGTCATATCTACATACAAAATTGATTTTGAACTGGGCATATATGAATCATATATACCTACCGGAAAATATACGATACCGGTAGAAACAGGTGATGCTTATGAAAACACGTGTTATAAAACTGCAGAAATGATCCTTAATGGGGAAACGAGAATACAATTTCTCCAGACATTTTCTATTTCCAATTTGACCAGATGCTATCAGGCAGGACAGCCCGATGTTACGATGGATTATGAATCCATTCAGTCAGACGGACGGCTTGTTTGGCTGAGAAGCAACCTTCATTTATTCACCGACATTAAAGGCCACTTAAAAGGTTATCTCTACTTATTTGACATTGATCAGGAAAAGCGGGAAGAATTGAATCTGACAAAACAGGCAGAATTAGATTTGATGACTGCAGTTTATAACAAGGAAACTTTTCGTAAAAAAATAGAAGCTGCTATCCGATTATACTCCATGCCTAAGACTTGTGCGCTTTTTATGATTGATCTTGATTGTTTTAAAATGGTCAATGATACATATGGCCACGCAGAGGGTGACCATGTTATTAAAGAAACTGCGAGCATACTGAAAAACACGTTTCGCAAAGAAGACATTGTAGGCAGAATCGGCGGAGATGAATTCTGCGTCTTCTATACCGGTAAAAACAATGTCATAGTTCTCGAAAAAAAAGCAGAAGAAATTTGTACAAATGTCAGAAAAATCCAATTACATAATAACAGGCTCAATTCATCGAAAGTATCGGTTAGTATTGGTATTGTCAGACGATTACAAAACGAAAACTTTTTTGAGTTATATCAAAGAGCTGACCAGGCTTTATATGAAAGAAAGTCAAAGCTGGGCCGGAATGGATATACTTTTTACGAAAATATGCATCCGGCATAACAGCCATGTTTTCTACATCAGCACTTTAAAAACCCTCCGGTAAACTGCCGGAGGGTTTGATTAATTTTATTTAATTATAAATTATTTGTAATTTACAATCTTTCCAAAATCTGGTTTTAAAGCTGCTCCACCTACAAGACCGCCATCGATATCTGCCTGAGCAAATAATTCTGCTGCGCTTGATGCTGATACAGATCCGCCGTACTGAATGCGGATTGCTTCTGCTGTTGCCTGATCATAGATTTCGCCGATGCAAACACGGATTGCAGCGCAAACTTCCTGAGCCTGCTCTGTTGTTGCTACTTTACCTGTTCCGATTGCCCAGATTGGTTCGTAAGCGATTACAGCTGTCTTAGCCTGATCTGCTGTTACATTTAAGAATGCAACTTTGATCTGCTGACGGATGAAGTCGATGGTAACGCCCTGTTCTCTCTGCTCTAATGTTTCGCCACAGCAAACGATTGGTGTAATTCCATGTTCGAAAGCTTTTAATACTTTCTTATTTACTGTTTCGTTCGTTTCTGCGAAGTATTCTCTTCTTTCGGAATGTCCCAGAACTACATATTTAACGCCAACATCTGTCAACATTGCAGGTGAGATTTCTCCTGTGTAAGCGCCTTTTTCTTCATAGTACATATTTTCAGCACCAACCTGGATGTTAGAGCCTTTAGCTGCTTCCATAACCGGGATAATGTCGATTGCAGGTACGCAGAATACTACGTCTACTTCTTCGCTTGCTACTAATGGTTTTAATTCATTTACTAATGCAACTGCCTCACTTGGAGTCATGTTCATTTTCCAGTTTCCTGCGATAATTTTCTTTCTTGCCATTTTCTTATTCTCCTGTTTTCTTCAAATCCGGCAGATATGATACTGCCCGGATTTTATAGTTATACTGAATCTTATTTATCGTTTGCAGCTACTACTCCGGGAAGATCTTTTCCTTCCAGGAATTCAAGTGAAGCGCCGCCGCCTGTAGAAATATGAGTCATTTTATCGCCAAATCCAAGCTGGTTAACTGCTGCTGCAGAGTCACCGCCGCCGATAATTGTTGTAGCATCGATCTCAGCAAGTGCTTTTGCTACTGCAACTGTTCCGCCTGCAAAGTTGGACATTTCGAAGCATCCCATTGGTCCGTTCCATACTACTGTTTTAGCATCTTTTAATGCATCTGCAAACATCTGAGCGGATTTAGGTCCGATGTCAAGTCCCATTTCATCTGCATCTAAATTTCCTTCTACTGTACGGAATTCAGAGTCATTTGAAAATTCTTTTGCTGCAATATAGTCAACCGGCAGTAATAAGTTTACGCCTTTTGCTTTTGCCTTTTCTACCATTTCTTTGGAGTAATCCAGGTAATCCGACTCAACTAAAGATTTACCGATTTCCATCCCCTGTGCTTTTGCAAATGTAAAGCACATGCCACCACCGATGATTAAAGTGTCTACTTTATCAAGCAGGTTGTTGATAACAGAAATCTTAGAGGAAACTTTGGATCCGCCAAGGATCGCTACGAATGGTCTCTCCGGATTATTTACAGCATTTCCTAAGAAATCAATCTCTTTTTGCATTAAGTATCCTACAACAGCTGTTTTCACATACTGTGTAACCCCTACATTTGAGCAGTGTGCTCTGTGGGCAGTACCAAATGCATCATTTACAAATACATCACAAAGAGAAGCTAATTCTTTGCTGAATGCTTCGCCGTTCTTTGTTTCTTCTGCTCTGTAACGTGTATTTTCAAGAAGCACTACATCGCCGTCATTCATTGCTTCAACAGCTGCTTTTGCATTTGCCCCTACTACTTCAGGATCTGCTGCAAATTTTACTTCCTGTCCTAACAATTCTGATAAACGAACTGCAACTGGAGCTAAGGATAATTCCGGTTTTGCCTCACCCTTGGGTTTTCCAAGATGGGAGCAAAGGATTACCTTTCCGCCGTCAGCAATTAATTTCTTAATTGTAGGAAGAGCTGCAACCAAACGGTTTTCATCTGTAATTCTGCCTTCCTGTAACGGTACGTTGAAATCACAACGAACCAGTACGCGCTGGCCTTTTACATTAATATCATCTACTGATTTTTTATTAAGCATGTGTATCTGCCTCCTGGGTTATTTATTATAATTATAAACTTTATATTATTGCTCCGCAATCATTGGAACACAACTGTGGAGCAGAATACGTAATGTTAAATTGGTTGAATATAATCAAATGCACCAACAAAACCACAAAAGAGTCCAGTCCTAAGACCGGACCCTTCAGGATCTAACTTGTTATCTCTGTTTTGCTTGAATTATGCTAATTCAGAGAAGTATTTGATTGTACGAACCATCTGGCTTGTGTAGGAGTTTTCATTGTCATACCATGAAACTACCTGAACCTGAGTTGTTCCGTTATCTAATGGCAGTACCATTGTCTGTGTAGCATCAAACAGGGAACCGAATCTGATTCCAATGATATCACTGGATACTAATTCTTCTTCTGTGTAACCAAAAGATTCTGTAGCTGCTGCTTTCATAGCTGCATTGATATCTTCTTTTGTAACTGTTCCTTCAACTACTGCTGTTAAGATAGTAGTAGAACCTGTTGGAACTGGTACACGCTGAGCAGATCCGATTAATTTTCCGTTTAATTCAGGAATAACTAAACCAATAGCTTTTGCTGCGCCTGTGCTGTTAGGAACGATATTAGCTGCTGCTGCACGAGCTCTTCTTAAATCTCCCTTTGGATGAGGTCCGTCAAGAGTCATCTGATCGCCTGTGTAAGCATGGATTGTAGACATGATACCTGTTTTGATCTTAGCTAAGTCATTTAATGCTTTAGCCATAGGAGCTAAACAGTTTGTTGTACAGGAAGCTGCTGAAATAACAGTATCTTCTGCTTTTAATTCTGTATGGTTTACATTGTAAACGATTGTAGGAAGGTCATTTCCTGCTGGAGCAGAAATAACAACTTTCTTAGCGCCTGCTGCGATATGAGCAGAAGCTTTATCTTTGGATGTAAAGAAGCCTGTACACTCCAGAACAACGTCAACGTCTAATTCGCCCCAAGGAAGATCTTTAGGATCTCTCTGTGCGTAGATTTTGATTTCTTTTCCGTCTACTGTGATGGAATCTTCGCTGCAAGTAACTTTATCAGCTAATGCATATCTACCCTGAGCTGAATCATATTTTAATAAGTGTGCTAACATTTTAGGATTTGTTAAGTCGTTAATTGCAACTACTTCATATCCTTCTGCGCCAAACATCTGTCTGAAAGCAAGACGTCCAATACGTCCAAAACCATTAATTGCTACTTTTACTGCCATGATTTAATTCCTCCTAAGAATAAAATATTATAACCGGGAGCATATTTATGTACCTGGTTAGTTTAGAGTTTCAATAAGATTGTTAAAGAAACATCAACCTATTTGCTATTTTACCTAATTTCCTTCTAAAATTCAAGTGCAATTTCAAAATTTATGCTTCTTTTACAAATTTCTGTATACCTGCACATTAAATATGGCATATTAGCGGGGAAACATGTCTTTTTGTTATAGATTACCCCGCAGGAGACAAGCTTCCTTACTTTATATACGCCTTATATATTCGTAAGTTCTACAAATTCCGGCTTTCTTTTCCGAAATTCTGTATAACGGGTAAAACCGCACTCTTCTAAAATCTGCCGAAGCTGCTTAAATTCATAAGCCAGGTATTCCGGTGTATGTGCATCTGACCCCAGGGTGATCAATTCTCCCCCCAATTTCCGGTATGCCCTGATCACATCCACCGACGGATTTGGTTCTCCAAGTCCATACTTGATCCCTCCGGAATTTACTTCAAGGGCAATCCCTTTTTCAATCAGCAGCTTTAGGATCCCATCCAGGATTTCCCCATACTTATCATAGGAATAATCCCGGTTTTTATTAGGTCCGTAACGGACTACATAATCCAGATGCCCGTAAGAATCAAAATCAGAAAATGCCTGTATATTCTTTTCAATTGATTCAAAATATTCCAGATAGCAGGATTCTTCTGTCCTTCCCTCAAAGAAACTGGGATAATAGGGATCACATCCCCTGACCACATGGGAGGAACCGATTATAAAATCAAAAGGATACTTTTCCACATAGGCTTCGTGTTTTTTTGCAAGATGTGCCTGCAATCCCAATTCTACGCCAAAAAGCAATTCCATTTTATCCTGATATTCTTCTTTTAAGCACCGGTATTCATTAAAATATGCTTCTGTATCTAATTCAAAATCCCCCATTTCCTTTGGGGTATCATAGTCCATATGTTCCGTGAAACACATGGTTTTCAGTCCAATCCGTATGCCTTCTTCGATCATGGAACGCATAGGCGTTTCCGAATCTGCGGAATGCCAGGTATGCAGATGGTAATCTGACTTCATCTTGAGTACTCCTTTCGAATACGCTCTGGTACTACAGCCTGTTTGAAAATTCATTCCCGGCATCTGCACGCCCCACTTTGCGGCATATTTGCCCAGCATTCAGGTTACGTAGCCCGCTACGCGCCCGCCGCCTTACAGGATGGTACCGCCTCCAAGCACATAGTCACCGTCATAGAAAACCACAGCCTGCCCCGGCGTAATGGCTCTTTGGGGATCCGGGAATGTACAGAGGACTTTATCCTCTTCTACTCTTTTGATAGTGCAGGGCGACCCCTTATGGTTATAGCGGATCTTCGCCACTACTTCCATTTCCCCGTCCAGATCTTCAATGGACATGAAGTTCAGATTATTTGCATAAAGGGTATGTCCGAATACTTCATCCCCCTCACCGATCACCACCTCATTTGTCTGAGGCCTTATCTCCACTACGAAGACAGGATGTCCCATTGCCAGATTTAAGCCTTTGCGCTGACCGATGGTATAGTGGGTAATTCCTTTATGGCGTCCGATAATTTCCCCTTTTGTATTGACAAAGTTCCCCTGGGGTATCCGTTTTCCGGAATATTCTTCGATAAATGACGCATAGTCTTTATCCGGTACAAAACAGATCTCCTGACTGTCCGGTTTATGTGCCACGCGCAGGTTGATCTTATCTGCAATTGCGCGGATCTCATCTTTAGTGTACGCCCCTACCGGCATTAAGGTATAGGCAAGCTGATTCTGGGTAAGGTTATATAATGCGTATGTTTGGTCTTTTGCTGCTGTAGCTGATTTCATCAATGTATATCTGCCGTTTGGCAGCTGTGTCACTCTTGCATAATGCCCTGTGGCTATATAATCCGCCCCGATATCCAGGCTTCTTTTTAGTAGCGATTCCCATTTCACGTAACGGTTGCAGGCTATGCAGGGATTCGGAGTCCTGCCCTGCAGATACTCCTCTGCAAAATAGTCCATTACGTTTTCTTTGAATTCCGCTTTAAAGTTCATTACATAGTATGGAATTTCAAGATCCTGGGACACTCTTCTGGCATCATCCACTGCGCTCAGTCCGCAGCATCCGCCATTCTCTTCCTGCACTTCGTCGTCTTCATCCTGCCAGATCTGCATGGTGACGCCAATTACATCATAGCCCTGCTCTTTTAACAGGTAGGCCGCAACGGAGGAATCGACTCCTCCGGACATTCCTACGACTACTTTTTTCTTTTCCATTAATACTCTTCCTGTTCCTCTTCTTCACCTTCGTGAATATCTGACTTTGGTTTTTCCAATCCATCAATCTGAATCTGATTCTTTTCTGCATAATCCCACAGTGCTGCGTGAATTGCCTCTTCAGCCAGCAGGGAACAGTGTACTTTTACAGGGGGAAGTCCGTCTAAAGCTTCCATTACTGCTTTGTTTGTAATTGTCAGTGCTTCCTTGATATCTTTGCCTTTTACAAGTTCCGTTGCCATGCTGCTGGTAGCAACTGCAGCACCACATCCAAAGGTTTTAAATTTAACATCACGGATAATTTTATTTTCATCGATATCCAGATATATTCTCATGATATCTCCGCATTTTGCATTTCCTACGGTACCTACACCGCTTGCATTTTCAATTTCTCCTACATTTCTTGGATGTTGGAAATGATCCATAACTTTTTCGCTGTACATTCTAAGTTCCTCCATATTCTACTGTGATCGCTGTCACTTGCTTATTCTTGGTTATTATTTTTCTCATATCTTTGACTTTTATCTGTAAAATTTACATCATTTTATTATTCTTCTTAATTATTTCTCATACCTTTGACTTATTTCTATATAGCTTATATCATTGTAATTTATTACCGCTACAATTCTGCTGTTATTTATATCGACCCTTATCTAATTCTGCTGTTATTTATATCGACTCTTATCTTCGAGCTGACTTTTTCATAAAGTCTTCATATAACGGTGACATGCTGCGCAGCTTTTCAACAATTTTCTGAATCACCTCTACCACGAAATCAATATCTTCCATTGTAGTCTCTTCGCCTAAAGTTAAACGTAAAGAACCATGGGCGATTTCATGAGGCAGACCAATCGCCAGCAGTACGTGGGAGGGATCCAGGGATCCGGAAGTACATGCTGAACCGCTGGAACCGCAGATACCTTCCATATCCAGCATAATCAGCAGAGATTCACCTTCCACGAACTGAAAACTGAAGTTCACATTGTTTGGAAGCCTTAAGGAACGGTGTCCGTTTAATCTTGTATAAGGCACTTCCTTTAGAACACGTTCGATCAGATGATCACGCAGTTTTATTTCCTGTGACGTTCTGGCCTCCATGGTATCCATGGCACGCTGTACCGCAGCTCCAAGACCTACGATACCCGGTACATTTTCCGTACCTGCTCGTCTTTTCCTCTCCTGTGCTCCACCGTGAACAAAGGAACGGATTTTCACACCCTTGCGGATATATAAGAAACCAATCCCTTTCGGTCCGTTTAATTTATGGCCGCTTGCACTTAACATATCGATATGACATTCATCTACATTGATCGGAAGCTGTCCAAAAGCCTGTACCGCATCTGTATGAAAAAGAATGCCGTTCTGACAGGCAATATCTCCGATTTCCTTAATAGGCTGGATGGTTCCAATTTCATTATTTGCAAACATAATAGAAATCAGAATGGTTGTAGGACGGATTGCTTTCTTTAACTGCTCAAGCTTCACTACTCCGTTTTCATCCACGTCCAGATAGGTCACTTCATAGCCGTTTTTCTCCAGATACTGTGCCGTATGAAGAATGGCATGATGCTCGATTTTTGTCGTAATGATATGGTTGCCTTTGGATTTATACGCCTCAGCCGTTGCTTTCAGTGCCCAGTTATCCGCTTCTGAACCACCTGCGGTAAAATAAATCTCATTGTCATTGGCACCTAATGCTTTTGCTATAATTTCTCTGCTTTGTGTAACAGCTTTTTTGCTGATACCTGCAAATTCATAAACACTGGATGGATTTCCATAATTCTCCGTAAAATAAGGAAGCATTGCCTCCACTACCTCCGGAGCAGTTTTTGTTGTAGCTGCATTATCCAGATATATTAATTTCTTCATGATAACCATCTCCTTAATTTTCACATGCTTTAGATTTTTGCTGCCCTTTATTTTTTGTTTTCTTACTTTCTTCTACTAATTGATCCAATTTCATTTCGTCCACTGCGTGGCTTATACTTTCATTGATACGCTGCCATACATATTTGGTGACACAAAGATCTGCGCCTTCACATCCATTTTCTTCTTTCAGGCCCGGACACTCTACGGCATCCAGATTCCCTTCCAAAGCTCTTAAAATATCACCTACGGATATATCGGATGCGGGTTTTGCCAGCTTATAGCCGCCCTGAGCCCCGCGGATACTAAGTACAATTCCTGCTTTTTTAAGCTTTCCTACTAATTGTTCCAAATAGCTCTCCGAAATATTCTGTCTGGCTGCGATACTGCTGATGGACACTGCTTCTTTCTCACTGTACATCGCCAAATCTATCAGCGCACGAAGCCCATATCTGCCTTTTGTAGAAAGCTTCATCTGCTCACCTTCTTAAAATTTATTTCCGCAGGGGACTTGACTTTAATCCCCAGTAATTTACTCGGATTTCATAGCTAAAATATAACACCACTGCATAGTTCTGTCAAGCACTTATATCGAATATATATTAAAGAAAACTTGTGGGAGACTTCCTATGAACAAAAAGCATATTATCATTAAGGGAGCCATCATTCTGACCCTTGCCGGTTTCGCCAGCCGCATCATCGGTTTCTTCTATAGAATATTCCTTTCTTATACAATCGGTGCGGAAGGAATGGGGATTTACCAGTTAATTTTCCCAATCTATGCTATGAGCTGTTCCCTGACTGCTTCCGGCATCCAGACTGCCATTTCAAAGTTTGTATCCGGAAAAATGGCAGTTGGTGATAAGAAAGGCGCCCGGAATATCTTCCTGACCGGTCTTACCATATCTCTGGCATTATCGGCACTGGCGTGCTATATCCTCTTCTATTACGCAGATTTTATTTCGGTGCAGTTTTTGGAAGAAACACGATGTGCCGAACTTTTACGCCTCCTTGCCTATTCCGTTCCTTTTGCAGCCGTCCATTCCTGTATTAACGGATATTATTATGGACTGCGCCGCACCAATGTGCCTGCCATCTCCCAGCTGATTGAGTCCCTGGTCCGCATGGGAACTTCTTACTTCCTCTACATTATCTTTATTGAAAAAGGCATTGCTATAACACCAGCACTGGCTGTATACGGCATGATAACTGAAGAAGTGGTTTCTTTCCTGTTATGCAGTACTATTATCGCGGTACATTTCGGAAACGAGAATTACAAAGATACTCCAACCAGCTCTATGGTAACCAATTTTAAAGAAATGCTGTCCTTGTCCACACCGCTTACGTTAAACCGCGTACTCCTGAACCTCCTGCAAAGTATGGAAGCCCTTTTCATTCCCCTGCGCCTGAGAGTTTATGGAATGGATGTTTCCACTTCACTGAGTACATATGGGGTCCTGACCGGTATGTCCATACCGCTTATATTATTTCCGTCAGCAATTACCGCATCCGCCTCTACACTGCTTCTGCCTACCGTTTCCGAAGCGCAGTCTGCCCAGGATGGTACACGGATTACCGTAACAATTGAAAACACTATTAAATACAGCCTGATTCTAGGTATCCTGTGCACCGGAGTTTTCCTTGCACTGGGCAACGAAATGGGTGAGGTGCTGTTTCACAGCGATCTGGCAGGTCCTTTTATTTTAACACTCTCCTGGATCTGTCCCTTTCTTTATCTTACCACGACACTAACCAGCGTACTAAACGGGCTGGGCAAAACTACGACTACCTTTATCCAGAGTACCATAGGGCTTCTCCTTCGAATCGCCTTTGTCTGGTTTGCTGTGCCGCTGTTTGGAATCTCCGGGTATCTCTGGGGACTACTGGCAAGCGAACTGGTAATTGCTTTTATGGCTCTGCGTTCCCTGAAAAAAGAATATGACTATTCCTACCATGTGCAGGCGTCCATTGTACTTCCGGTACTGGCGCTGGTACTCAGCATCGGAATTATTCTGTTTGCAAGACAGACCGTGCACTCTCTGGGATTTGTACCCCCTCCGCTGATTGAGCTGTTTGCACTGGCTATCCTTTTAACACTGTCTTACGTTCTGCTGCTCATTGTTTTTCGCGTAATAAAGCTGCCGGCCAAATGACCGACAGCTTTTTTATATCTTCTTATTTCTCATTATTTGTCTTATTTTTTACCAAATTACCGTTTTTATCCACATATTTCCCATCAATCCATTTATCTTTCGCCAGGGTACCGTCCTTTTGCAGATACTTATTACCAATCCATTTTTTCTTCACCATTTTGCCGTTGCTTCCCACATAATGGTCATCGATCCACATGTTGCGGTATTTTCTGCCGTCATAACCCACATAATATGTATTTTTCACCCAGGCATTGCGAACCAGTTCTCCGTCCTTATCCACATACCTGCCGCTAATCCACTTATCCGTATCCAGGCGCCCTTTGCTGTTCATATGGAAGATTCCATTCAGCCAGGTGTTCTTTGCCATAATGCCGTTGGTATAAAAATAATACCAATGCCCCTTTGTCACACTTCCGTTTACACCAATCCAGAGCCATTCCCTTTTTGCATATTTGCCGTTTGGCTTTTTATACTTTGTTCCTTTTGAGGTCTTTACAAAACCGGGTTTACTCTTCTTATCATAGCCCTGAATCCATGCACCATCTTTTCCCACATACCGGCCGGCAACCCACTTGTTGACTGCCATCTTACCGTCTCGTCCCAGAAAATATGGTCCATACCAGCTATTTCTCGTCATAACGCCATTGTCAGTGAAGTGATAATAGCTCTTACCTATTTTCACCCAGCCGGTCTGCATATAACCTTTTTTATTAAAATAATATGTATTATTGTCAACCGTCTGAAAACCTTTCAGATATTGGTTCGTTCCATCCAGATAATAACGGTATCCTCCATCTGTCTGCCGGAAACCTGCCAGAGAGGTAATCGACAGCATCCCAAACATGCATACTGCTGTTAATGTCAAGATCAACAATTTCCACTTTTTATTCATTTTTTTCTCCATTTCCGGTCACTCCCTTAAATGTTTTCCTGCCTTTTTGCATACCATATTGAATAGGTATATTATGTCATACTTTCTTTATCATGACAAGATTTTTGAAAGGCCGGTTTGCTTATTAAGTAAAATTTAAGAAATATTGGAAAATAGACGGTGGTTGCAGACAGGATTTAGGCAGAAATTTTGCCTGGTCATTTGTATTTATGATATAATTATCTGGCTAAGATTAGTACTATAGTGAAGGTTTTATAGGGTTCTATTGAATGATTTGTATTGGGGTTTCGCTGAGGAAGACGCTTTGTAGTTGGAGGTAGTGTACGAAAAGATGGGGGTGGGAAACTGATATGGACTCCGTCAGCTTGCCGCAGAACTGGTATTTTCTAACCTTTGCAGAGCGCTTTTTGGCGGCACGCGGGCATTCGCTCCGAAATCCTGATGCATTTCGCAGCT
>UQCR01000078.1 GCA_900539655.1 uncultured Robinsoniella sp. | reverse complement strand
AAAAACATATCAAAATCTTTTTCATTTTAATCTTGACATATCACCAGAATGCTTTCAACCACCCTGGACGACCACTTGCTTCAATGCTTTGTGCATCAGAAGCTTACCGGCTGAGGTTAACAGTATAAGCCAGAATATCTGTAGAGCAACCGCCCTGGCAATAGAATTTCCGGCAATGTCCCCGCTGTAAATACGCAAAGGAGCATTTTGTATGGAAGCAAAGGGCAGCAGTTCTACAAAATAAGATATTTTATCCGGCAAAAAGGGCAGCGGTATCACTGCTCCGGAGAGAAATTCAGCCAGTGAAGTGGTGATCATCCGGATGCCCTGTGAAGATATGGTATAAAAGGATAAGGCATATATGACCATGGATAGAGCAACCACTACACCCAGTCCAAGTGCCATAGAGAACAGAAACAGCAGTGCCGTTACCGGATCTGGCGGCAGTGTAATTCCATATGGTGCAGGAAGGATAAAAGCCAGTATCAGTACGGGGAAGCAGCGCAGGACAGCCTTGGACAGTCTGGATGCCAGATTTTTCGTAAACCACATGGTGTACAGGTCTGCAGGACGGCACAGTTCATAGGAAACATTGCCATTGGTAATGGAATCAAAGATATCATTGTCCCAATACCAGAACATATACAGGGCTAAGAATGCCTGCTGAAGCCACACATAAGAAGTCAATGCCTGGAAGGACATGGGGAAGGCATTAGCGTCAGCCTGGTAAAAAGCCTGAAATAACAGTATCTCCATAGCACCCCAGATAAACTGGGTGGATATTCCTGCCAACGCAGCCGTACGGTACTGAAGCCCGGTAATAAAGCGCATGCGAAAAAAAGAGAGGTATTGTTTCATGGCTGCCTCCTATATTTCGTACTGACGGTAGATGCGGGCAACAAGTTCGTCCAGGCTTTCGTTTTCCTGCGCCTTGTCCTTAAATTCCCCAAGAGAGCCATCCATAAGGAGGCGTCCTTTGCCGATCAGCATTATGCGGTTGGTGAGTGCTTCTATATCCTGCATATCATGAGTGGTAAGAATAATTGTGGTGTTGTGGTTTTTATTCAGATCCAGAATAAAATTACGAACGGCAATCTTAGACACTGCATCCAGTCCGATTGTAGGCTCATCTAAAAACAGAATCTTGGGATTATGTAAAAGAGAGGCTGCAATTTCACAGCGCATTCTCTGCCCCAGGGACAGCTGCCTGGTAGGAGTTTTGATAATATCCCCGAGATTTAAAAGAGAAGTCAGTTCTTCTTTCATATTCCGGTAATTGGTTTCGGGTATCCGGTAAATGTCTTTGAGCAATTCAAAAGAATCAATGACAGGAACATCCCACCAAAGCTGGGAGCGCTGTCCGAAGACAACTCCGATTTCTTTCACATGTGCTTTTCGTTCCTGGAAAGGGACTCGTCCGTTAATCAGACAGGTTCCGCTGTCCGGAGTCAGGATTCCGCTTAATACTTTGATTGTGCTGCTTTTGCCGGCACCATTTGGGCCAATATAGCCCACCATTTCTCCATCTGGGATTGTAAAAGAGATATCATTTAATGCTTTGATTTCACGGTATTGCCGGTGAAATAAAGCCTTCAGGGCAGACGTCAGCCCTGCATTCCGGTTTGCGACCCGAAATGTCTTGCATAAGTGTTCCACTTGAATCATGGTAAACCTCCTGGTAGTAATATTTTGGAAACAACAGTTAAAATGTTACTTCAAATATCTTGCCAAGCGACAGAGTCTGTGTGAAAGACCCATTTCCCCTTGGATTTTGCCAAGGGAACCCGTTGTGGTAAATATTGACTTTTAGTAAATCTAGAAAGGACACTTATTTTAGCACTATCCGGGAGGGAAGTCAAGCAGGAATGAGGGAGAGAAAGCCGCCATTCCCGCCGCCAAAGTCAGAGATCGTAATGGAGACTACGGTTTCGCCATCCATAACAACGGTCAGAATGGATCCGTCAGTGATATCGTCAATGGTTGCCTCACTGCTTTGTCCCATACTGTCTTTGGTAATTGTAGTACTGTCATCGATGGTAATGGTCTTTTCTTCACCGGTAAGTGTCAGACCACCAGGACCTCCGCCGTTACCGGAGGGGGGAGTACCGCCATTCTCGCCTGAGGGAGGAGTACCGCCATCATCGCCAGAAGGAGGAGTGCCGCCGCTTTCGCCGGAAGGAGAAGTGCCGGCGCTTTCATCGGAAGACGTAGTATCGCCATCATCGCCCGAAGTTGTGGTACTGCTGTTATCTCCGGAAGCAGCGGTTTCGTCATTGTCTCCGGTTTGCAGGGTATCACCACCACCGTTACCGGAAGGTTTTTCACCGTTTTCCGGTGGCGTGAAATCTCCGTCAGGTCTGGCTGCACGCTCTCCAAGTGCAAGGGTTATGGTATTCCCATCTATGGCTGTAACCTGGCCGGTTATGGCATTATCATCTTGTGTGCTTTCGCTCTGGCTGCTGTCAGTTTTTGCATCGGTTTCCACGCCGGAGGAACTGGTATTGGCAGAACTATTCTGGGTACTTCCAGATGAGGACTGGCAGCCTCCTATCAGGGTGCAGGAAACGGTAATGCATAATAACAGGGTAATTAATTTATTTTTCATACGATCATCCTTTCTGGTATCTGCATGTGAACAGGTACGAATTCATTCGTTGTAATCATACAATTAAATACTGAAATTAACCTGAAGAAAAGTATGAAGAATTTGTGATGGAATATAATTAGCAGGGATGTAAATTAGAAAAAACTATTGCACTTCTAATCTAAATATGTTAGTATCTTCCTTGTGAAAACAAATGTATTTGTGAAGCAAACACGAGGAGGTTCCAATGTCGGAAAAAAGTCAGTATTTTGTGGTTAAGCAGAAGGCGGTTCCGGAAGTGTTATTAAAAGTAGTGGAAGCGAAGCGGTTATTAGAGTCGGAACGTGTGGAAACGGTTCAGGAAGCGACAGACCGGGTAGGCATTAGCAGAAGTTCGTTCTATAAATATAAAGATGATATATTTCCATTTCATGATAATGCCAAAGGGAAGACCATTACCTTTGTAATACAGATGGATGATGAGCCGGGGCTGCTTTCAGATGTATTGAAAATAGTTGCCCAGTTCGGAGCTAATATTCTTACAATCCATCAAAGTATTCCCATCAACGGAGTGGCATCGCTTACATTGAGCGTAGATATTTTACCCACTACGGATGATGTATCCAAGATGGTAGAAGAGATAGAAAATAAAATAGGTGTGCATTATTTGAAAATATTAGGAAGAGAGTAACATACATATAAATTGTTTTGTGGGCATCATGTCTGATGCAGATAGGAGGAAAAAATGATTCAGATTGCAGTGTTAGGTTACGGTACCGTAGGTTCAGGCGTAGTGGAGGTCATTAATACCAACCACAGCAGCATTAATAAAAAAGCAGGGGAAGAAATTAATATTAAGTATGTGCTGGATTTAAGAGATTTTCCCGGAGATCCCATTCAGGATAAAATCGTGCATGATTACGAGGTAGTGGTTAACGATCCGGAAATCAATATCATCGTTGAAGTTATGGGTGGTGTAGAGCCGGCATATACATTTGTAAAACGGGCATTATTAAGCGGAAAAAGTGTGTGTACTTCCAATAAAGAATTAGTGGCTAAACATGGTGCAGAACTTTTGGATATTGCAAGAGAACGTAATATTAACTTCTTGTTTGAAGCCAGCTGCGGTGGCGGTATTCCTATTATCCGTCCGTTAAATTCTTCTCTTACAGCAGATGAAATTGACGAAATCACCGGTATTTTAAATGGAACAACCAACTTCATTCTTACAAAAATGATCGAGGAAGGTTCTGAATTTGAAGATGTATTAAAAGAAGCGCAGGATATGGGGTATGCAGAACGCAATCCGGAAGCTGATGTGGAAGGACATGACGCCTGCCGTAAAATAGCTATTTTATCATCCCTGGCATTTGGAAAACAGGTTGATTTTGAAGATATTTATACAGAAGGAATCACAAAAATTACAGCAACGGACATTAAATATGCGAAAGCCCTTGGCAAGACTATTAAGCTTCTGGCATTCAGTAAAAAAGTTGGGGAGAGCTTTTATGCCCTGGTTGCGCCGGTACTGCTGGGACCGACTGACCCGCTGTTCAGTGTTAATGGTGTGTTTAATGCAATTTTTGTACATGGAAATGTATTGGGCGATGCAATGTTTTATGGAAGCGGCGCAGGAAAACTGCCTACGGCAAGTGCTGTAGTATCAGACGTGGTTGACGCAGCAAAGCATTTACACAGAAGCATTATGTCATTCTGGAGCAGCCATAAGCTGGAATTGACAGACATCAGTAATTCCCAGAGAAAATTCTTTGTCCGTGTAAAAGGAAACCAACAGGATGAGCTGGCTCGTATTGAAGAAATCTTTGGAACCGTAAAACCTATAACAGTCCCTGGAGTAGAGGGTGAATTTGGATTTACCACAGAGATCCTGTCCGAAGCAGAATACAGTGCAAAGGCAGCAAAACTTGGAACGGTAATTAACAGAATCAGAATGAGATAAGCTTACAGCGCTGCATTTAAGGGCAAATGACCAGGAATATCCTCACGGAGGGTGTGAAGGTCATCCGCCAAAGATGCAGGGCTGTATTGCTGTTCCCTTTTAATTGATATATAAAAGCAGTAAATGAAACAGGTAAATGATAAGAAGAAACAAAAAGGTTGAAAGAAAATAGAAAAAGCAGAAAGGAAGCCGCAAGAAAGCAATTTTAAAACACGCTCTGGAGCGGCGCTGCTGCAGTCCGGCTGCAGCATGTATGGGTGATAAAATGAAATATATTGTAGTTTTAGGCGACGGAATGGCAGATGAGCCAATTGAACAATTAGGCGGCAAGACACCGCTTGCATATGCAAAAACTCCTGCAATGGATGCTTTGGCGAAAGTATCTGAGATCGGTATGGTTCATACAATTCCCCAGGGGATGAGCCCGGGAAGTGATACGGCGAATCTGTCTGTTATGGGCTATGACCCGAAAGAATATTATACAGGAAGGTCTCCATTGGAAGCACTTAGTATCGGGGTGCCCATGCAGGAAGCTGATGTTGCCCTCCGCTGTAATCTGGTAACGCTTTCCGAAGAGGAGCCTTATGAAGAAAAGACAATCATTGATCACAGCTCAGGTGAGATCAGTACGGAAGATTCTGCTATTTTATTAAACGCAGTGCGGGAAGCGCTGGAAGATGATCTGTATAAATTCTATGTGGGAACCAGTTACCGCCACTGCCTGATCTGGAATGAGGGAAAGGTAGTTGATCTGACTCCGCCCCACGATGTTCTGGGCCAGGTAATCGGAAAGTATCTGCCAGAGGACCGCGTACTGGCTGAAATGCAGAAGAAGAGTTACGACATTCTGGTGAACCACCCTATCAATCTGGAACGGAAAAAACAGGGAAAGAATCCTGCCAACAGCTGTTGGTTCTGGGGAGCGGGAACGAAGCCTGCATTATCCTCATTTGAAGAAAAGTTCCATAAAAAGGGTGTCATGATCTCTGCGGTAGATTTGCTCAAAGGAATAGCGGTGGGGGCATCAATGGATAATATCACGGTAGAAGGTGCAAACGGCGGATTGCATACCAACTATGAGGGGAAGGCTCAGGCAGCAGCAGATGCCCTGTTAAAAGACGGTTACGACTTTGTATATATACATGTAGAGGCTCCGGACGAGATGGGCCATCAGGGAAGTGTAGAAAAAAAGGTTCAGGCTATTGAATTTTTAGATGAACGTGTGATAAAATACGTAAAGGAACAAATGGATGCAGCTGGTGCAGATTACCGTATGCTGGTGCTTCCTGACCATCCCACGCCGATCTGCGTCCGTACACATACCTCTGACCCGGTGCCGTATCTTCTGTATGACAGTACTGCACCCGTTAATGAGACATGGAATTACAATGAGGCAGAAGCAAAGGATAGTGGAAACGACATTGCCAAAGGGCACCTGATGATGGAATATTTGTTCTCTAAATAAAGCCAATTGGCTTATCCGGTAATTCTGCATATTCCGGGAAGCCAAAGTAAATGAAGACGCAGGAGAAAAATATGTTAGTAGTGAAAAAATTTGGCGGTACTTCTGTAGGCAGCAAAGAAAGGATTTTCAATGTTGCAAGAAGATGTATTGAAGAACATCAAAAAGGGAATGACGTGGTAGTCGTTCTTTCCGCTATGGGTAAGACAACGGATGAATTGCTTGCCAAAGCGAAAGATATTAATCCAAGAGCTTCAAAAAGAGAAATGGATATGCTTCTTACCGTAGGTGAACAGACATCGGTTTCCCTTATGGCAATGGCGATGGACGCTTTAGGCGTTCCGGCAATTTCTCTAAATGCATTCCAGATTGGAATGAAAACCACATCTGCTTATGGAAATGCCAGGCTTAAGAACATCGATACGGAACGGATCAGACATGAACTGGAAAGCCGCAAGATCGTAATCGTTACAGGCTTTCAGGGTATCAACAAGTATGATGATTATACCACTCTTGGACGCGGCGGTTCAGATACGACAGCTGTGGCTCTGGCAGCAGTACTGCACGCAGATACATGTGAAATCTATACGGATGTAGATGGTGTATATACAGCAGATCCCCGTATCGTGAAAGATGCCAGGAAGATGAAAGAAATTACATATGATGAAATGTTAGATCTGGCAACTTTGGGCGCCGGCGTACTTCACAACCGTTCCGTGGAAATGGCAAAGAAATATGGAGTTACCCTGGTAGTGCGTTCAAGCTTAAATGATTCAGAAGGAACTGTGGTTAAGGAGGAAGTTAGCGTGGAAAGAATGTTGGTAAGCGGTGTCGCTTTAGATAAAAATGCTGCAAGAATTTCAGTAATGGGGTTAAAGGACGAACCAGGTATCGCTTTCAAATTATTTGATACATTGGCAAAGAAGCATATTAACGTAGACATTATCCTGCAGTCAATCGGACGTGAGGGAACAAAAGATATTAGTTTCACGGTAGATGAAGATGAAGCAGATGAGACAATCAGAATTCTGAAGGACAATAAGAACCGAATTACGGCTAAAGAAATTACCTGCCAGAAAGAAGTTGCAAAAATGTCAATTGTTGGCGCCGGAATGATGTCAAATCCGGGAGTTGCAGCGAAAATGTTCGAAGCACTGTATAATGCAAGAGTTAATATTAACATGATATCAACTTCAGAAATCCGTGTGACCGTACTGGTAGATCAGGAAGACGGGGAAAAAGCACTCCGTGCCTGCCACGAGGCATTTGGACTGTCTGAGATATAGAAGAATCATAGAAGAAGTTGTATTTTTATTGATAAAAGACCGGCAGCACAGAAAACAAAACTTCTGTGGCTGCCGGTCTTTTCGTATACTGCTTTCCATTTGGTGATAAAAATCTAATGAAAATGATTGCTGTCTGCTTCAGGCAGTTCACCCCGCAGATCCAGATAGAATAAGGTAAGTGTGGTGTTCATATAGGGTCCGATCCAAAGCATTCCGATATAGCAGGAGAGCACGCAGAGCAGTAAAAGTCCAAAGAAGCTCATAATCAGATAAAACAGGCGGACTTTATTTCCACGCATCATTTTCTTGCTTTCCCGAAGGGCATCCATCACTTTCATATGAGGGTCGTCAATATATAGAAATACGGCCTGTGAATAGGTCAGCATTAATATAATTGATGCAATCACTCCGATAATTTCAAACAGGATCAGCAGCAGGTCCAGGATCAGAAGATCGATAACCTTGCCTAGCAGAGTCAGTATGATGACGGGCAGGAAACAAGCCAGTACCATAAGGAACAACAGAATGAGAATGCCAATCACATGATCCGGATAATTACGGAATCCATAGAGAATATCCCCGATTTTATATTCTTTATTTCTGCAGAAATTTAAAAACAGGCTGGACATTCCGGCAGAAAGAACACCTAAAAGGATCGAAACGATAAACTCACAAAGGGAACTGACAACAAATCCAAATGTGGTTAACGTATTGAAAAAAGCAAAAGTGCTGAAAAAAGTAATTATAAAAGTAATAACAAAGAAAATGATCACGGCGCCCATAGGTATGGAATAATTACCAAGAAGCTTTCCTTTTGCTATACGTTTTAGTTCTGATGATGAACGTTTCATTTTGTATACTCCTATCTGAATATATTTGTCAAATTTCAGCGGGCATGTGCTGAAAATTTTGCAACTTTTTTGGTCCTATGTTATACTGATACAGCAAAACTTAACTTTACAAAGTTCAGAGCATTTTCTATAGGCTCTAGACCGGAGGCACTGCCATGAAGAAAGAAAATGAAAGAAAAAGCTTATATAAAATCGGATGGATATTTCTCATACTGGGTAGTATATTTTATACCCTTGTAAAAGTATTGCACATACAGGTGGGATCCTTTTTACTTCCCTGCCTGGTACATAAATATACAGGGCTTTACTGTCCCGGATGCGGCGGAACCCGTGCATTCTCATTTTTGATGGAGGGGCACTTCCTGAAATCGCTGTATTACCATCCGGTAGTCGTATATGGATGTGCACTATATCTGTGGTTCATGTTTTCCAATACCATAGAACTCCTTTCAAAAGGACGGTTCAAAGCAGGCATGTACTATAGAGACAGGTATATCCATATCGCAGTCATCATAATTATACTGAACTTTATTATTAAAAATGCTGTTCTGATCATCTGGAAATATCCAATGATCCCATAAGTCCTGGGGGTGCTTACACGGCATCATTTGGGACTGTTGGGATGTTGGATTTGGGATTTTCTTTAATCTTTGGCATGTTATCGTTGCCGTTGCCATTAAAATATTTATTAAAATAGTCTTCCAGGTCCTGTGAATTCTGGTCTGGCTGCTGGGAAGAGCCACCGGAAGAACCATCGTTATCATAATAATCCATATAATCCTGATATACTTTATTAAAGGTTGTATTTCCCATATAAGTGTCGCTTACCAAAACTGCAATTATCATAACAAAGCTGATGCAGATTCCGGCAATGGATATTCCAAGTCCCGTTTTACTTCGGGAATCCATTCGGGAAGAATTGCCTTTTGACAGTATGGCAAGAATAATGCCAACCGCGCCTACCGGAATAGAAATATACAGGCAGCAGGATGACACAAGGGATACAATTCCCAGAATCATAGCTGCGGATGAGAATGAATTTGATTCGGGACCCGGACCGTAATTGCCAGGAGGAGGGTTCTGCCCGTAATTATTTGGAGGGGTACCGTAATTATTAGGGGGCGTCCCCTGATGATTGTAATTTTCGTAATCCATAATAAACGCTCCTTCGCATTTGATATTCTGTATTATAATAACATATCAAAAATTGAAACACAAGAAATTCCTTGCCCGCTACCGGGTTTTGAAGTATAATAGCCAAAGAATAAAAAACAATTGGGAATTATACCAATATAGATAGTTAAGGAGATAGATATGGATATTAACAAAAGTTTGGCGAGAGAGCTTGCCGTAGATTTATGGCAGGGGGAAGCTGCCGTAAAATTAATAGATGAAGGAAACACCATCCCATTTATTTCCAGGTATCGTAAGGAAATAACCGGCTCCTTAAATGACGAGGTACTTCGTAAGCTGTTTGAGAGGCTGACCTACCTGAGGAATCTGGAAGAAAAGAAACAGCAGGTATTATCAAGTATTGAAGAGCAGGGAAAACTGACGGAAGAATTAAGAAAGCAGATTCTGGCTGCAGAGACCCTGGTAGTGGTAGATGACCTGTACCGCCCATACCGTCCCAAGAGAAGGACGAGAGCGACAATTGCAAAAGAAAAAGGGCTGGAACCTCTGGCAAATATTATTACGCTTCAGATGACCACAAAGTCTCTGGAGGAAGAAGCAAAGGCGTTTATATCAGAGGAAAAAGAAGTACTGACAGCCGCAGATGCCATCGCCGGAGCCAAGGATATCATTGCAGAGAACATTTCGGATGAAGCGGATTATCGTATTTACATAAGAAATATTACCGAAAAAGAAGGCAGAATTATATCTGTGGCGAAAGACGAAAAGGCGGAATCTGTTTATGAAATGTACTATAATTATGAAGAGGCCATTTCTAAATCAGCAGGTCATAGAATCCTTGCACTAAACCGGGGGGAAAAAGAAAAATTCCTGAATGTGAAAATTGAAGCTCCGGAGGAACGCATTTTGCAGTATCTGGAGAAAAAAATAATTATAAAAGACAATCCGGTTACCGTACCGGTATTAAAAGAAGTGGCTGAAGACAGTTACAAACGTCTCATCGGTCCGGCCATTGAACGTGAAATCAGAAACGCTATGACAGAAAAAGCGGAAGACGGAGCGATCAGCGTATTTGGCAAGAATCTGGAACAGCTGCTTATGCAGCCTCCAATCGCCGGACAAACTGTCCTTGGATGGGATCCCGCATTCCGTACGGGTTGTAAGCTGGCAGTTGTAGACCCTACGGGAAAAGTAATGGATACAACGGTCATCTATCCTACGGCGCCCACTTCAGACGCGAAAATAAAAGCTGCAAAAGATACCTTGAAAAAAATGATTAAGAAATATGGGATTACTTTATTTTCGGTGGGAAATGGTACGGCTTCCCGGGAATCCGAGATGATTATTGTAGAATTGTTCAAGGAAATCGACGAACAGGTGCAGTATGTAATTGTGAACGAGGCTGGAGCTTCTGTATACTCTGCCAGCAAGCTGGCTACGGAAGAGTTCCCGAATTTTGACGTGGGACAGCGTAGTGCGGCATCCATTGCCAGAAGGATCCAGGATCCTCTTGCGGAACTTGTTAAGATTGATCCAAAGTCAATCGGTGTGGGTCAGTACCAGCATGATATGAATCAGAAAAAATTGAGTGAAGCGCTGGGCGGCGTAGTGGAAGACAGCGTGAATAAAGTCGGAGTGGATTTAAACACCGCTTCCGCATCCCTTTTAGAATATGTATCAGGTGTATCCAAAGTTATCGCAAGAAATATTGTTGCTTACCGGGAGGAAAACGGCAGATTTACCAACCGCAGGCAGTTATTAAAGGTTGGAAAGTTAGGACCCAAGGCATTTGAGCAGTGCGCCGGCTTTATGAGAATACCAGGTGGAGAGAATCCCCTGGATGCCACCAGTGTTCATCCGGAGAGTTACGAAGCGGCAAAAAAACTTCTCAATACCTTAGGATACAGCGTGGAAGATATTACGGCTGGCAGACTGGAAGGCTTGTCAAAGAAGATCAGGGATTACAAAAAGCTGGCTTCTGAATTGGAAATAGGCGAGATTACCTTACGTGATATTGTAAAAGAACTGGAAAAACCGGGACGTGATCCCCGTGATGAGATGCCAAAACCAATCCTGAGAAGTGATGTACTGGACATGAAGGACCTCACTCCTGGAATGGCGTTAAAAGGCACCGTCAGAAATGTAATTGACTTCGGAGCTTTTGTGGATATCGGCGTACACCAGGATGGATTGGTGCATATCTCACAGATGAGCGATAAGAAATTTGTAAAACATCCGCTGGATGTGGTAAGCGTTGGGGATATTGTTGAGGTAAAAGTCATAAGCGTGGATCTGCCGAAGAAACGGATTTCACTGACTATGAAAATTTAAATAATCTGTGTATGTTAAATGCATTGTGAAAAACAGACAAGAACTGTCCGTGTGTATGGAACAGTATTGTCTGTTTTTTATTCGATATCCGGGAAAGCACAAAGGGCATCTAATTTTCATTTTCTGACTGGAATAGATTTTTGCAAAGTTCAATAAAATGTTTTGCGGAACCTGTCAGAAACTTGTTTTTATGATAGATAATATGGAATTTACGCAGGAAAGACAAACCATCCACTTTTATCTTACAGATAGCATCCTGATACTGGGGAGCGTCATCCACAAACTGCTCAGGCACAATGGTGACACCCAGATCATTGGCAGCTGCATGTATCAGCGCAAGAGTACTGGTACTTTCCCAGACAGGATGAATCACCAGGTTTTTAAGGAGCAGGCTGCTGTCAACGATTTCTCGGGTTCCGCTGTTTTTTTCACGCAATAGAAGAGGCTGTTTGGAGAATTCCTCCAGTGTTGACAAGGGCTTTAATGCCAGCGGGCTGCGTTTACTGCAGATGATGCAGAGTTCATCTTCGCATAGGCATTCCCCGAATATATTATCCGAGTGGATGGGACCCTCCACAAGACTGAAATCCAGTTCGTTTTGCAAAATCTTTTCTTCCAGGATATCGGAGCTGTTAATCAGGATCTCTGTTTTCATATGTGGGTATTCTGCCCGGAATTCATTCACCAGCCGCGGCATATAGTGGGTTCCAAGCGTCATGCTTGCACCGATGCGCAGAGTGCCGATATTATCACAGTCACGCATTTCCGTTTCCAGTGAATCAAACAGTGATACGATATGTGTGGCATAGCTGTAGGCTTTTCTGCCCGCGTCTGTGATGTACATTTTTCTGGAAATTCGTTCAAATAGGGGGACGCCATAATAATCTTCCAATTCCCGGACAGCCAGACTGACAGCGGGCTGGGAAAGAAAAAGCTTTTGAGCCGCCGCCGTAACTCCTTCACAGTCGCAGACAGCAACCAGGATACGCATGTGTTTCAGTGTCATGGAAAAGCTCCTTTCTGCTACATTGTCTTCGCAATCTCATACAGCTTTGGATAAGCTTCGTACAAAAAATCCTGGTAAGGGCAGTAATCCTTTATTTCGTTATAAAACGGACGATAGCGTTTACAACCGCATCCGCAGATAGATTTCACCTTACAGGTCTCACATAATGGGGAAGTCTCCGTATGATACTCTAAGAATTTCCGGGTAGCGGGACTGTTTTTGATCTGTTCAAAATCATCTGTTAAAATATTGCCGCTTTTGTATTCATCTAATACATAAAAATCACAGGGATAGACGCTGCCATCGGATTCCAGAACGAACTGAGGCGTGCAAAAACCCATTAACCCGCATTGCTCTGCAGGGCGGCCGCGAAGCATCCATACCAGATTGTCAAACTGGCGGACACTGACATAGTGCCCCTTTTTCAGGTGGTCATACCACAGCAGAAAAAAGCGTTTCATAAATTCAGCGTAACTCCTGGGGTCCAGGTCATGAGGTGCTGTAGCATCTGAATCTAAAGGACGCAGGCAGGGAATCAGCTGAACAAATTTAAAATCCTGCTTCAGATAAAACTGGAATAAAGTCTGTGGCTTTTTCGCTGTCTGTTTTGTAATAACGGACAGGATATTAAAGTCTACTCCAAATTTGCGAAAGAGCTTTAAAGTACGGTGAACCTGGTCATAAGTGCCCTTGCGGTCACTGTTAAGCCGCTGGTAATCGTGAATTTCTCGGGGACCGTCCAGGGATAATCCCACCAGAAAATGATGCTTCACAAATAACTTGCACCAGTTTTCATCAATTACCATACCGTTAGTCTGGATGGAATAAGAAAGCTTTATTCCGGAAGGTACCAGCTTTTGAGCCTGTTCCGTAAAATATGTAAAAAAAGAAAGCCCCGCCATGGTAGGTTCCCCGCCCTGGAAAGTAAAGCTGACAGTAGCCGGGGACTTTACACTGGCAAAGGTTTTGGTAAGCAGGCAGTCCACGGTATCCGTTGCCATAATACCGTAGGAAGCCGTTTCCCTGTGGCTGGCAACATCGTAATAAAAACAATAGCGGCAGCGCATATTGCAAAGAGACGAAGCTGGTTTTATAAGCATGGAAAAGTAATTCATGGATATCTCCTTAAAAATTTCTAAGATTCGGAAAATACCGTTCTTGTTCATTTATTATAAAGCGTCATAGAAAAAAAAGCAATCGGACAGTATGGACAAATCATCAGTTGATGATTTACAATAGGTCACATAGAAGATACATTGCGTGGAAGACACATTATACAGAAGATGAGTCATATAGAAGATATATTGCGTGGAAGACATTATACAGAAGATGTGCCATATAGAAGACACATTGCGAGGAAGACACATTACACAGAAGATGTGCCACATAGAATACACGTTACGTAAAAGATACGGAGGAGGGGTGTAAATGAAAAAGAATTGGAAGGAGCAGATACTGGGCAAGACCATAAAGGCCCGCCTTATCCGATATAACTTATGTATTGTCAGTACCATTGCCCTGTTTTCCTGTATCTGCAGTTATATCATATCCAGCAGAAATGCCAGAGAGATAGCGGTGACTGCACTGGAACATGAGGTAGATGGGTTTTCCGGACTTTTTGGCATGGGGTATGAAGAAATGATGAATATCGTTTTGAACTGCGCCGAACGTAGTACCGTGAATCTTGGGAAACTGGATCTGAATGCTTCTGCCGGGAACAGGAAAGAAGCGATAAATTACACCAGGACGATCAGCGATTACTGCGCAATATCCGGTTATGGGGAATATATAGCAAAACTGATGGTGTTGAACGAACAGAATGGATTTGTACAGGCTGGATATGAGCCGGGAAGCAGCAATGATCCACAGGCTTTGAGACAAGCTGCCTGGTTTGACGGGGAACTGGCAAAGTCTACGGAACTGTATGCCCTGGACGTGGTGGAATCACCTTTTTGGGGAGGTAAAAATGAAAAACTCCTGCCCCTTTTAAGAAAGGTAAACGGTATGTCCTCCTATAACGGGGAAGGCTGGGTATTCCTGGGTATTTCAGCAAAATTATTTCAGGATGCATTAAAAGAAACCCAGCATGAGAATCGCATCGCCGTGGTAACCGGGGCAGGAAATCAGGTGGCTGGGGTGAATAAAAAGAGTGACGTGGAGGACGAAGCATTTATCCGGATGCTGTTACAGCGGGAGTCCTTGAAAGATACTTTTTCCATGAAAATGGATGGAGAAAAGAGCCTGGTATCCTATATGAGAAACCCAAAGAGCGGGATCCTGGTATATGAAATACTGCCAATGCACAGGCTTGTGAACAACCGTTTTATGATTATATTGATTGTCCTGCTGATTTTTACCTCCTGCATCAGTATCGGTATGGTGCTTTCGTCATTCTTTACCAAACGGATTAACGAACCGATACATAAGCTGGTTTCCCATATCGGGTTGCTGTCCCGGGGAGATTTTTCGGTAAATCCGGAGATTGAAAGTGAGGATGAAATCGGTACTATTGGGAAAGGCGTCAACCATATGGCGGCTAAAATAGATGAACTGGTGGATATGAAGGTAGAAAGTGAAAAAGAAAAGAAAAATCTGGAGATTAAAATGCTTCAGGCGCAGATTAATCCGCATTTTCTATACAATACACTGGATTCAATCAGATGGATTGCAATTATCCAGAAAAACAGCGGCATTGTGAAAGTAGTTACCTCGCTGTCATCACTGCTAAAAAATATGGCAAAGGGATTTAATGAAAAAGTCACGCTAAAGCAGGAACTGGACTTTCTTGCTGACTATATCGTAATTGAAAAGATCCGCTATGTAGAGCTGTTTGACGTGGAAACCGATGTGGAATCAGAAGAACTGTATCAGGCGAAAATTGTTAAACTGACACTGCAGCCACTGGTGGAAAATGCTATCTTCTCTGGGATTGAGCCCAGTGGAAGAAATGGGCTGGTACAGATCAGGGCAAGGAAAACAGGAGAAGACCTGTGTATTACGGTAAGGGATAACGGAATCGGCATGGACGAAGAGAAGGCAAAGCAGCTGTTGACAGATACTGAAAAGGTGAAAAGCAGTTCCATGAGCGGCATCGGTCTGCCAAATGTGGACAGAAGAATGAAATTGGTATATGGGGAGGCATACGGACTTTCCATACAAAGTGAGCCGGGGAAATATACGCAGATTACGGTGACACTGCCATTAGAAATGTAAGAGGGAGATAAAATATGTACCGTGTGATGATAGTAGATGATGAGCCGCTGATCCTGGCAGGAGTTACCTCCTTAATTGAATGGGAAGACTACAATTGCACCATTGCGGCAAAAGCGACAAATGGACAAAATGCATTGGAAATGATTGCAGACGTAAATCCGGATATCATAATTACGGATATCAAAATGCCTGCCATGGATGGAATCGAATTGATGAAAAGATGCCGGGAAGCTAAAAGCCAGGCGGCATTTATTATATTGACAAATCTGGAGGAATTTGGCCTGGCGAAGCAGGCAGTAAAGTTTGGGGCTATAGATTACCTGGTTAAGATCGAATTGACAGAAGATACACTGGCGGAAAGCTTAAAGCGTGCCATAAGGGAATGTGAAAAAAACAAAGCAGCGGGACACAGTCCGGAAAATCCGGGAGAGGACATCCGTCATACCAGGCAGAGCAGTGAAAGCCTGTTTCAAAAATTATTACTGGAAGAGCCCATCGAAGAACGGGAAGACGACTATCAGGAATTGCAGGCGGAGTATAAGACTCCGGTTATGATATTGCTGCGCATGAATAATACCAGTTCTTATTTTCAGGCGTCTTTGTCTGAAAAGGACCGTAAAAAAGCAATGTCCTATACAGAGAATATTTTAAAGGAGATGGTGAAGCGGTTCTTCCCGGTGTGGGGAATACTGGAGTGGGAAGAAACGGGATTTCTAATCGTCGTACCGGACGGAGAGCTTCCGGAGACAAAGAATAAGATTTCCCAAATGTGCTATAAGATGATTTCAGTAGTGGAAGATTACTTTGGGATGCAGACGGTAGCAGCCGTGACGGCGGCAGCAGAAGATATCTACAGGCTGCCCGGATTTTTGCCGCAGCTGGAAAGCTGTATGGATGCATATTATTACCAAATGGACTCAGCCGTTGTTTTTTACAGTGAAGATTTTCAGAGATTCCAGGAACAGAACCGGGACTTTGACATCAGCTTTCTGAAAAAAGATATGACTCTTGCACTGGGGCAAAATGACAGCATAAGAGTCAGGGAGATTATCAGTCAGCTGACCGGTCTGTTTCGGGAGTATACTCCCGCCAGAAGACAGGCAGTCAACGCCTGCATTAACCTGTATACATTTGTGGTGCCCTTTTACGAGGGAGGCGGGGAACTTCCAGGTGGAAAGTTTCCGGATACCATGCAGATGGTGGAAAAACTGAAACGTATCGGATGTCTGCATGACATTCTCATGTGGCTGGAAACCTTTGGCGATAAAATCTGCCAGGTCATGGAGGGACGGACGTGTGGCAAATCTGAACGTGTTATCGAAGGGGTCCGCCAGTATGTGATGGAACACTATCAGGAGAAACTAACCCTTGCCATGGCAGCAGAAGCTACAGGAATCAGCCAGGGGTATTTAAGCAGTATTTTTAAGAAGCAGACCGGCAGCAATTTTACGGATTATGTTGCATGGATCAAAATAGAAAAGGCAAAAGATCTGATTCAGGAGCACCAATATATGATGTATGAGATTTCAGATATGCTGGGATTTGAAAACCCATATTATTTCAGCAAGGTTTTCAAGAAAGTGACCGGCATTACACCTAAAGAATATGAAAATAGTGCAAGGATATGAAGATAGTAATATTTTTTTACGGAAACAGTGTAAGATTGTAATAGAAATATAGGGATCCTCCATTTAATCCGGGACTTGTATCTGGTATATTAGTTTCAAGGATAAAGCAGTGAGTTCAAACATTATCCATAAGAAAGGGAGGTTTCTACAATGAGATTCAAAAAGGCAGCAGCAATACTTCTGGCATCTGCAATGGCGGTAACTCTATTTACCGGATGCGGTAACAAGGCAGCGGATACATCCGATGGAAAACCAGCAAATGAAAAAACGGCAACAGACAATGCAAAAGAGGGAAAAAAGAAAAAGTTGACGGTTACAACCTGGGATAATGATATTTCCCCGCAGTTCCGGCTTGCAGTGGAAACCTTTCAGGAGAAATACCCGGATGTGGAAGTAGAGATCATAGATACTGCGGCAAATGAATATAACAATAAGCTTACCGTAATGCTGGCAAGCGGGGATGCAGACCCGGATGTAATCTTTGTAAAAGATATGGGCTCCCAGCTGGCAATGCAGGCTAAGGGACAAATTTTAAATCTGGATGAATACATAAAGAAAGATAATCTGGATATGTCAATTTATAATAACACAGCGGAAAAGCTTCAGATCGATGGCAGTTATTATACATTACCCTATCGTTCAGACTGGTATGTATTGTTTTATAACAAAGACCTCTTCGACAAGGCAGGAGTTCCCTATCCATCCAATGACATGACCTGGGATGAATACGAAGAACTGGCACGGAAAATGACTAGCGGAGAAGGCAGTGAGAAAGTATTCGGAACCCATAACCACATCTGGATGGGGCTGGTATGCAACTGGGCAATACAGGATGGAAAGCATACTTTGGTTTCGGATGATTATTCCTTCTTAAAACCATATTATGAGCAGGCTCTGCGTATGCAGGACGAGGGAATCGTTCAGAATTATGCCACACTTAAGACCGGCAATCTGCACTATACCAGTGTTTTCCAGCAGCAGCAGTGTGCCATGATGCCAATGGGCACCTGGTTTATTGCCAACATGATTCAGGCACAGAAATCCGGTGAGACAAATTTCAACTGGGGATTTGCCACCATACCCCATCCGGAAGGTGTGGAAGCCGGGAATTCCGTTGGAGCCGTTACTCCTATCGCAATCAATGCCAAGACCGATGAGCCGGATCTGGCATGGGAATTTGTAAAATGTGCCACAAGTGAACAGACGGCTGAAAAACTTGCGGAAAATGGTATGCTTACAGCTGTTCAGAATGATACCATCATGGATAAACTGGTTACCACCGAAGGGTTTCCAAAAGACTGCAAAGATGCACTCATATTAAAAGGCATGGTCTTTGACCGTCCGCTGGATAAAAATATTGAAGCCATTCGTAAGGCGATCGAAGAAGAACATGACCTGATTATGATTGGCGAGCAGGATGTGGATACGGGGCTTGAACATATGGCACAGCGTGTAAAAGAAGTACAAGAAAATAATAAATAAGTAAATAGCATATTAGCTAATAACGAATAAGCAAATTACAGGAAATTAGCAGCAGATAAACAAGCAATAGATAAACAAGCAATAGATAAACAAATAACAACCAAATATGGAGAGGGCATCTGAAAGAGGGAGAATCACTCATTTTCAGAGAGCCCTTATATTTTGAAACTTTTTTGGGAAAAGGGGGAAAAAAGATGCATTTATCAATGAAACAAAAGCGGAAAATCAAGAATAATCTGGTAGGATATTCCTTTATTTTACCGAATTTTATAGGCTATTTTATTTTCATTTTTATACCAGTTTGCTTTTCATTTATACTCAGTGTAATGGAATGGGACGGTTCAGCTTCCCCGATGAAATTTGTGGGATTAGAGAATTTCTCAAAACTTTTATCGGACAGTACCTTTATGATATCTTTGAAAAATACCATACTCTATGCCATAGGAACGGTGCCTTTAACCGTAGCGGCAGCCCTGTTAATCGCAGTGCTGTTAAACAGTAAAATAAAAGGAATTGTTGTATTCAGAACCGCATTTTTCTTCCCGTATATTGCATCCTTAGTTGCGGTGGGGGCTGTATGGAATATGCTTTTTCAACCGGATTTTGGACCTATCAATGAAATGCTGAAATTTATCGGGGTTAGCAGTCCGCCAAGATGGGTAGCATCCACCGTATGGGCATTGCCGGCAATTATTATAGTAAGCATCTGGAAATACATGGGATATTACATGATTGTTTATCTGGCGGCGCTGCAGGGAATCTCAAAGGAAATGTACGAGGCAGCAAGTCTGGACGGAGCGACAGGATGGAAAAAACTTCGATATATTACGATACCGATGCTAAAGCCTACCACCTTTTTTGTAGTAATGATGCTGACAATCCAATGTTTCAAAGTATTTGATTTAATATACGTAATGACCCAGGGAGGACCGGGAAGGTCCACAAATGTGTTGGTAAACCATATCTATAATGCGGCATTTGTAGAGTTTAAGTTCGGCTATGCCAGCTCCAGTGCAATTGTCCTGTTCGCAATCGTTTTGATTGTAACGCTGATTCAGTTCAGAGGTGAAAAGAAATTCACCAGCTATATGTAGGGGAGGAAAGTAGGATGGAGAAAAAAAGCAATAAGAAAAAAATAGCAGTTTATGCAGGGCTAATCCTGCTGGCGGTGATTATGATTATTCCTTTTTACTGGATGCTGATCTCTTCCGTAAAGCTAAATAAAGACGTTTTCAGTATACCGATGAAGTGGATTCCGGAGAGTTTCCAGTGGGAGAATTACAGGCAGATCTGGGATAAAATCCCTCTGCTGACCTTCTTTAAAAACTCCATTAAATTAACCGTTATTACAACAGTGATTCAGTTGGCAACCAGTTGTTTTGCGGCATATGGATTTGCAAAAATGGAGTTTAAGGGAAGAGATATCTTATTCCTGATTTATGTGACCACAATAGCGGTTCCCTGGCAGGTATATATGGTTCCACAGTTTACCTTAATGTCTAAAATGGGCCTTAATAACACACATGCAGGTTTAATAATGCTTCAGGCATTTTCTGCATTCGGAGTATTTCTCATGCGTCAGTTTTATATGAGCATTCCCAGAGAATTATCAGAGGCAGCCAGAATTGACGGGCTGGGAGAATACCGGATATTTGCCAGAATCTGTCTTCCACTTGCAAAACCGGGTATCGCAACGCTGGTTATTTTTACATTTGTAAATGTGTGGAATGACTTTATGGGACCGTTGATTTACTTAAACAGCACAGAACTTAAGACAATTCAGCTGGGTATCCGGATGTTTATTTCACAGTATGCGGCTGATTATGCACTAATTATGGCAGCATCCGTCTGCGCGCTGATACCGGTTGTTATTATCTTTATTTTCTGCCAGAAATTCTTCGTGGAAGGTGTGGCAGCAAGCGGGATAAAGGGTTAGATCAATTGTTAAAGAGCAGATCAAACAAAGAATGATAAATGGAGCAACGCAGGCAAACTAGATAATAAAGCGGAGGAGGGGCAATATTGGCACAGACTATCGATACAATACAGGCTTATAAAAGTGTAACAAAGGAGCAGCTGAATACTGCAGTAGAAAATGCAGTATCTGTTATAAAAGGGAACCTGAAGGATTTCACCCATCATTTTCAATCACCTAATACATTTCACGGTTTTTACGAACAGACTGAAAATGTAGAGTGGACCACGGGCTTTTGGACCGGGGAAATCTGGCTGGCTTATGAGTTTACCAGGGATCCGGCATTTAAAGAAGCAGCAGAAATACAGGTCAAAAGCTTTCTGAACAGGATCGAAAATAAAATCGATGTAAACTATCATGATATGGGATTTCTGTACAGCCTGTCCTGTGTGGCTGCGGATAAAATATGCGGAAATGAAGATGGAAGGAAGGCTGCACTCTTGGCAGCAGACCACCTGGCTGAACGTTACCGTGAAAAAGGGGAATTTCTGCAGGCATGGGGCAATGTAGGAGATCAGGACAATTACCGGCTCATCATAGACTGCCTTCTAAATCTGCCGCTGCTATACTGGGCATCAGAAGCTTCCGGAGAAGAACACTATGCACAAAAGGCAGAAAAGCATATGCAGACCGCGATGAGATGCATTTTGCGGGAGGACCATTCCACCTACCATACTTATTTTATAGATCCGGAAACCGGGGAACCGGCATATGGAGTTACCCATCAGGGAAACCGCCATAATTCCGCATGGGCAAGAGGACAGGCGTGGGGAATCTATGGTGTGGCATTAAGCTGCCGTTACCGGAAAAAGGAATCGTATATAGAAATATTTAGAAATGTCACAGACTATTTCCTAGAGCATCTGCCTCAGGATCTGATTCCTTACTGGGACTTTGATTTTGATACGGGAAGCTTAGAACCCAGAGATTCCTCAGCGGCAGCAATTGCTGTCTGCGGGATTTATGAAATGGCAGACTATCTGGAAAAAGAAGAAGCAGAGAAATACTGTATGGCGGCAGATAAAATTTTATGCGCACTGATCGAAAGATGCAGCGTAACCAGTATCCGCCAGTCCAATGGCCTGCTGCTTCACGGAACCTACGCCAGAAGCTCCAAGGAGAATACCTGTAAAAACAGAGGGGTTGATGAATGCAATACCTGGGGGGATTATTTTTATTTAGAAGCCCTAAGAAGAAAGACCGGAGAGTGGAATCCCTATTGGTAGGGGTAGAAGCCAGGGTAAAACTGCTTCTATGAAAGGAAATAACCATGAATCTAATTTATATATTTGCGGACCAGTGGCGGTCCCATGCAGCGGGATTTCAAAACGAAGACGCCGTGTATACGCCGCACATTGATGAATTTGCCAAAGAAAGTATGGTGTTCTCCAATGCGGTCAGCACCTTTCCTTTATGTTCGCCCCACAGGGCATCTCTGATGACCGGAAAATATCCTTTCTGTACCGGGATGTGGACAAATTGCAAAACAGGACTCAATGAAGTACTGATGCTAAAGCCTCAGGAAATTTGTATTGGTAATGTCTTAAAAGAAGCGGGCTATCAGACCGGATATATTGGGAAATGGCATTTGGATGCATCTGAGATGAATTTTGTAAAGCATCCGATATCCGGGGCTAAGGACTGGGATGCATACACGCCTCCGGGGGAACGCAGGCAGGGATTTGATTACTGGCTGTCCTATGGAGCGGATGACAACCATCTGGATCCCCATTATTGGAATGACAGCAGGCAGATGATAAGGCCCGGGAAATGGTCACCGGAATTCGAAACGGATCAGGCGATCTCTTATCTTCGGAAGAATTCTGTCAAGGATCAGCCCTTCGCATTGTTCCTGTCTTATAATCCGCCGCATCTGCCCTACGAACTGGTACCGGACAAATATCTGGAACGATACCGGAACATGCCCGTTACCTTCCGTGACAATGTGCCGGTTGAAAAGCGTACGAGAGAGTTTGAAAATATTACCAGGCAGTACTTTGCCGCTGTCACCGGAATCGATGATCAGTTTGGAAGAATACTGGCATTTCTCAAAGAAAATAACCTGGAAGAAGATACGCTGCTGGTATTGTCTGCGGATCACGGGGAGATGCTTGGATCCCATGGAAGGATGAGCAAGAATATCTGGTATGAAGAAGCGGTCAGCATACCGTTACTGATGAGGCTAAAAGGAGAAATCCCACGTGGAAAATATGAAGAAATATTTGCAAGCCCGGATCATATGCCTACGCTGCTGGGACTTCTTGATATAGATGTACCGGAAACCTGCCAGGGATATAATCATGCAAAGAATATCTGCGGCAAGTTAAAAGGGGCACCTGAACAGGCATTTTTATGTTCCTATCCGGGAATGCCTGAGCTGGTGTGTGCTTTCGAAAAAGCGGGAATCAACCATAAATGCTATGGATGGCGGGGAATTCGTACAAAACGCTACACCTATGTGCGCAGCAATGGATATTTGCCGGAAGATTCCAGAGAAGCATTTCTATATGACAATGAAAAAGACCCCTATCAAAGGCATCCTGTACCGGAAGACGAAATAGAAAAAAGTTTGCTGGACTACTTCCACCAACAGCTAAGACGTTATTTAAATATGACAAGAGATCCCTTTTTGTGGTAGAGTGAAGTAACAGAAATAGCAGACAGTAAAAGTATGTGTTTTTTAGATGCAGGAAACAGAAAGATTAGATGCCGGAAGCATATGGAAAATTGAATATTAAATGTACCGTAAAAGTAAAGGAGTGAGGATCATGAAACATAAAAAAGTAATTTTAATTATGACAGATACCCAAAGGACAGATATGCTGGGGTGTTATGGCAATCCAGCCTTGCATACGCCCAATCTGGACAGCTTGGCGGCAGAAGGGATGCTTTTTGAAAAAGCCTATACGACACAGCCTGTTTGCCAGCCGGCACGTTCCGCTATATTTACCGGAAGTTATCCTCACTCCTGCGCAGGATGGTCCAATTGCATGGGATTATCCGATAATGTCCAGAATATAGGGAAGCGTCTGACAGACCAGGGAATTCACAGCGCATATATAGGAAAGTGGCATTTAGACGGAGGCGATTACTTCGGACTGGGAGTGTGCCCGGACGGATGGGACAAAGCGTATTGGTATGATATGCGCTGCTATTTAGAAGAACTTACAGAAGAGGAACGATATCTTTCCAGGCAGGTGGAGAGTATTGAAAAATACAATATTAAAGAAGAATTTACATATGGCCATCGCTGCTCAGACAGAGCTATCGATTTTGTGAAGAATCATCAGGAAGAAGATTATTTCCTGGTAGTATCCTATGATGAGCCTCACGGACCGCATTTGTGTCCAAAAAAATATACGGACCTGTATGAAGATTATAAAATACCAAAGAAAAAGAATATGTTTGACACCCTGGAAAACAAACCAGCCCATCATAGAATATGGGCGGGAGAAGATTACGGCAAAGCTTTGAAAGAGGAGTTTAATCTCTGTCCAAAAGAATTTCTGGGATGTAATACATTTGTAGATTATGAAATCGGACGCGTACTGGATGCTGTCAAAGAATTTGCCGATGACAGTATCATTATATACACGTCCGACCATGGGGATATGATGTACAGCCACTCCCTTACGGGAAAAGGACCTGCCATGTATGAAGAAATTACGCATATCCCCCTTTTGATTAAGGGATTTGGAAAAGGAAAAAACAATAATCCTGTTTCACACATTAATCTGGCACCCACTATATTTGATATGATGGGAATACCAAAAACAAAGATGTTTGAAGGGGGCAGCATTCTTCCGGAATTAGTGGATACCGGAACGAGGGTCAATGACTATGTCTTCATGGAGTTTGGCAGATATGAGGTAGACCACGATGGTTTCGGAGGCTATCAGCCTGTCCGGGCCGCTTATGATGGACGCTACAAACTTGTAATCAACCTCATGGATACGGATGAGTTTTACGATTTAGAGCTGGACCCGGATGAAATGAATAATGAAATAAATAACCCGGAATTGGAAGAGGATAAAAAGCGCTTGCACAAAGCCATACTGGATCAGATGTATGAGACCAGAGATCCGTTTAGAGGGTATTACTGGGAAAACCGGCACTGGAATCCGGATACCACATACCAGACCTGGGACAGCAGGAAGATGACGAGGCAGCGTGAAAACGAAGAATATGAACCGCGCCAGCTGGATTATGGAACAGGATTGCCCATACGGGAGGCAGTAAGGGTAAAAGGTGAGTCAGACGCAAAGTTTGCCGATTAAAAAAAGTATAAGCTGCGAAAATTTTAAACTTTCGCAGCTTATATTTTTTGCGTCCTTTTCATGGTTTGTCCGTTTAATCTTTTATTCGTTGTTCAAAAATGCAGAGTGCTATCAGGGTCAGTAAAAACAACAGTATAATCAATAGATTCATTCGAATTCATCTCCCTCTCTTCCAGTTTTATCTTATTAAGATCTTTTTTGGTAACGGTATCCAATTCATCAGGGTGTCTGGATACATATATTTTCAGCTTTTCATATGTTTCAGAATACAAATGATCAACCCCTTTCTCTTTACTTTGAAGAACTTTTATAATATAATTATATGTATATTTTTACGCTAAAAATATATGATTTAAGACAAAACATATAAATATATAGCCAGTAAATTATATTGTATATAAGAATGGTGATAAGTATGCGAATGAAAGTGAAAGAAAATCAACTTGAAACAATAGAAGGGATCAACCCAGAATATCCGTACGTATTGCATCATGTTAATTTAGGGGATACCAAAGTTCCCTGGCATTGGCATGTAGAGGTGGAATTTGTATATGTGATAAGCGGGTGTTTAAAACTGAGCACTACCGGTAAAAGCTATCTCTTTCAAAAAAATGAGGCGTTTTTTATAAATACAAACGTTTTATGTACTATGGAGAGCGAAAATAGTGGACAGCCGGGTACCATTGATTCGCATTTATTCCATTCTGTATTTTTAAGCGGGCATTTTAAAAGTGTCTTTGAAACGAAGTATGTAGAACCTGTTCTACAGAACAAAAAGCTGGAGATATTAGCGATTCGGGGAGAAAATACCAGGCAGCAGGAACTTCTGGCGAAATTAAGAAAAGTATCATACCTTCAAAAAAAAGAAAATACGGAATTTCAAACAAGAAATCTCTTCTCCGACATATGGATTCTCCTGCTGGAAGAAATAAAATACCAGGATCGAACGGATTTGCCTTTAAAGCAATACAGCCAGGAACGAATACAATCCATGATGTCCTTTATACATCAAAATTATCAGAATAAAATAACATTAGAGGAAATTGCCTCATCTGCTTCAGTCAGTAAAAGGGAATGCCTCCGCTGTTTTCAAAGCAGCATCCATAAAACTCCATTTGCCTATCTGGTAGATTACCGAATTGAAATGGCGGAAAAACTCTTAAAAACTACGGATCTGTCTGTTGTCGATATTGCGCTCCAGACAGGGTTTTCAAACGGAGCTTATTTTGGAATGATTTTTAAAAAGAATTGCGGAAAGTCACCGGGAGAGTATCGCAAGAAGTATTCAGTTGGAAAAAGCACTTGATTATTGTTAGGTAATGCGTTATAATAAGTGAAACTAAATAAGGAAATTCTTCGGGGCAGGGTGTAATTCCCTACCGGCGGTATAGTCCGCGACCCACTGTAATAAGTGGCTGAATTGGTGAGATTCCAATACCGACAGTAAAGTCTGGATGAGAGAAGAAAATGCGTATTTTTTATAATAAGTTATATGGATACGTGGAGACCCCCGAATACAAATGTATTCGGCTTTTTTATTTTCTACCGGAATTTTCCTTTTTAAATTTCATGATAAAAAAGGAGAGATAACAATGAGTTCAAACACAAATGTGGTGGGTAGGCCTGCCAGCAGAACAAATTTAAAGACAATGGTGCAGATAGGTATGCTGGGAGCGATTTCCGTCGTTCTTATGATGTTTGAGATACCCCTTTGGTTTGCCCCAAGCTTTTACCAGATTGATTTAAGTGAGGTACCCGTAATAATTGGAGCCTTTGCATTGGGACCTTTAGCGGGAGCCGTGATCGAACTGGTGAAGATCTTACTCCATTTCATAATGAAAGGCAGCAGTACAGCAGGAGTTGGAGATTTGGCAAATTTTTTGATTGGATGCGCATTGATTGTCCCGGCAGGTCTTGTCTATAAAAAAGTTCGTTCCAGGAAGGGTGCTCTTATCGGAATGATCCTTGGAATTATAACCATGACTGTTATTGGAAGTCTGATGAATGCATTCATCCTGCTTCCCGCGTATGCAAAAGCATTCGGTATGCCCATTGATGCACTGGTAGGGATGGGAAGTGCGCTGAACCCTGCTATTGACAATATTGCAACCTTTGCATTATTTATGGTAGTTCCGTTTAACTTGTTAAAAGGGGTTGTGGTTTCTGTTATTACATTTTTATTGTACCGATATATCAGTCCGATCTTTAAGAAAAATTAAATGATGGTTATACAGGGGTTATTTGATAAAATCCTGAATAAAAGCAGCAGAGAGTGAAATTCTATGAGAAAAGATTTCATTCTCTGTTTTTTTCTGCTATAATAGAGGGAAAAGATTTGAATATAGAAATTTTATGGAGGGCAATCATGAGCAGGATCAGGCACATTGATAAATTAACAGACAGCAGGCATTTGAATTTATATGAGCTGGAAGCCAGAAACCGTCTGGGAAATCCGGTTGATTATTTTGTGGCATCCAGAGCAAAAGAAATAGATAATTTAAAGATAAGCACCCACAACCTTGAGCCGGATGGAGTCATCATATACAGTCTTTATGGGGATAAGAAAGATAAAGTGATTCTGATACGCCAGTACCGTTATGCAATTGATGGATATATTTATGAATTCCCGGCAGGCCTTGTAGATCCCGGTGAGGATTACAGAACAGCAGGGGCACGGGAATTAAAGGAAGAGACAGGGCTTGATTTCCATTCTGTAAAAGTGGACGAGATGTATGAAAAACCATATTTTACCACCATTGGAATGACGGATGAATGCTGTGCTACCGTATACGGATTTGCAACCGGTGAGATCAGTAAAGATGGCTTGGAGGACAACGAAGACATCGAAGTAATAATTGCAGACAGAGAAGAGGTAAGAAGAATTTTAAAAGAAGAACGAGTGGCGATTATGTGTGCATATATGCTGATGCATTTCTTAAAAGATCAGGACGATCCGTTTGCCTTTTTAAAATAAATATGATAAACTGATTCATACAAAAAGCAGGAGGCGGGCGTTTATGGAAGTGAAATTTGATGTGAAAATGACGCAGAAAATCATGTATAATTTCTTGCTCAGTCATACGTACAAAAGCTTCAGTGGGGTATTTGGTGTGCTATTTGGTGCGGCGGCGCTGGCTGTGTTTGCCATGACGTTTGAAAAGGTAGAATCCTGGCAGAGTATACTATATCTGGTTTTTGGTATATGGTTTATACTTTATCTGCCAATTACACTGTATCTGAAATCCGTCAAGCAGGTGAAGTTAAACCCGGTATTTAAAAAACCCATAACTTATATTTTAAATGATGAAGGAATTCAGACAATACAGGATGATCAGAATGCAGAGCTGAAGTGGGAAGACCTGGTCAAGGTGACAGAAACAAAGTTAAGCCTGCTGGTATACACCGGAAAGCGGTACTCGTTTGTATTTCCTAAAGAATCCATTGGGGAACAGTACGATGAATTACTAAAGCTGATACAGGGACATGTAGATGCCGGAAAAATAAAGATAAAAAGCAGGTTGAAATAAGATGATTATAGAAACATGGAGCGAAAAGGAGACTTTCCAGGTGGGAAAGGATCTTGGAGAAAAAGCAGAAAAAGGTCAGATTTACACACTCACAGGAGATTTGGGAGTGGGTAAGACCGTATTTACCAAGGGGTTGGCAGAGGGGCTGGGAATTACAGAACCAATCAGCAGCCCTACCTTCACAATTGTGCAGATTTATGAAAGCGGTAAACTGCCCCTCTACCATTTTGACGTCTACCGGATTGGTGACGTGGAAGAGATGGAAGAAATCGGATATGAGGATTACTTTTACGGAGAGGGCGTCTGCCTCATTGAATGGGCTAATCTCATCGGGGAAATTCTGCCGGAGGGCATTATACCGGTGACAATTGAAAAAGATCTGGAAAAAGGGTTTGATTACCGACGAATAACCATAGAGTGTCAATGATCCCTCAGCAGTTAGAAGGAATCAAACAAATCCAGGTAAAGGATAAGGTTGAAAGAAATTATGATATAGAAAGGAAGCCATGGTGAGATTCTTTCAACTTGTTTTATTGTGGCAGTATTGCAGGAAGAACCCTGCAATATGCAATGGGTATAAGTATGAAAATATTAGCGATAGACAGTTCAGGATTAGTTGCCTCCGTAGCAATTATTGAAGATGATAATATGCTGGCAGAGTATACGGTTAATTATAAGAAAACACACTCTCAGACCTTGCTGCCCATGCTGGACGAGATAGGGAAGATGATTGATCTGGATCTGGAAACCATCGATGCAATTGCAGTTGCAGCAGGTCCTGGTTCTTTTACAGGGCTTAGAATAGGTTCTGCTACAGCGAAGGGATTGGGACTGGCTCTTCAGAAACCGCTGGTTTCCGTTCCTACCGTTGACGGACTTGCATTTAATCTCTATGGTACAGATAAATTAATCTGTCCACTGATGGATGCAAGAAGAAACCAGGTGTATACAGGGATTTATGAGTTTCGGGGACAAGAGTTCAGGGTTATAGAGAATCAAATGGCAGTTCCGGTACAGGAAATTGTAGAAAAATTAAATAATTATGGCAGGGAAGTCATCTTTTTAGGAGATGGAGTTCCTGTATATGCAGAGCAGATTAAAGATATGATTACGGTACCTTATTCATTTGCACCAGCACATATGAACAAACAGCGAAGCGCTGCAGTTGGTACCCTTGCCAAAACCTACATAGAGGCTGGAAAACTGGAAAGTGCAAAGGGACATCAACCGGATTACCTGCGACTTTCTCAGGCGGAAAGAGAGCGGGCAGAGCAGGAAAAGGCGGCAAAAGAAAAATGATCCAGATACGATTAATGCGGCAGGAAGATCTGGATTCTGTGGCACAAATAGAGCAGGAAACGTTTTCTATGCCCTGGTCCAGGGAAGGTTTTGCATCCTCACTAGGAAGAAAAGATACGCTTTATTTAAGTGCATTTTCAGACGGTGAACTGGCAGGGTATTGTGGCTTGCTGCAGGTTCTGGATGAAGGTGAAATTACAAATGTCGCAGTAAAAAAATGCTTTCGGGGACAGAAAATAGCGTCCATGCTGATGGCAGAATTATTAAAAAAAGGAAACGACAGGGGTATCACCTTTTTTGTTCTGGAAGTACGTAAAAGCAACAAATATGCAATTCGATTATATGAAAAAGCCGGATTTTTGCAAGCTGGAATCCGTAAAAATTTTTATGAAAAGCCAATAGAAGATGCAGTCATCATGTGTAAGCAGTGATGGTTGCTCTTTTTTTGGAAAATCATACAGCAATTACCACTATCATTGATGTATATTTTTCGTTATAATGACTTATATAAAGTAACTGTTGTATTTCATACAGATGTTTATGAAATATGATATACAGTGTTAAACGTAGGAAAAGGGGAGGAAAATAGCATGAGACAAGCAAATAAAATCTACTGCAATATGTGCGGAAAGGAATTTCATCTGGAGAAAGAAATAGTGAAGGAAGGAATTCTATCGGTAGAGAAGTGCTGGGGATATTTTTCTGAAAAAGATGGTGAAATCCATGAGCTTGACCTATGTGAAGAGTGTTATAATAAGCTCATAAAACAGTTTAAAATCCCTGTTACTGTGAAAACACAAAAAGAATTTGTATAAAGTTGCGTTTTAATCAAGGGGTTACATCTTGTTCCCTGCTTCCATCTGTGTTAGAATATACAATCAGATATTAAAATTTGATTTCTGCGGGTAATGAACCAGGCGGACATGCCTGCATGTCCATCTGGTGACTGCCGCGAGGGTCAAATCCGCCATTATCGGGGAAGGATTTGACGTGGCTGTTAAAAATTAGAAAACAAATAAAAGGCCATATTTTAAAATAGATTTGAAGAAGAAGGGAAATACAGATGTTAGATATATGTTTATTAGGAACCGGAGGGATGATGCCGCTGCCGCGCAGATGGCTGACTGCTCTGATGGCAAGATATAACGGCAGCAGCATTTTAATCGACTGCGGAGAAGGAACCCAGATTGCGATTAAGGAAAAAGGATGGAGTTTCAAACCGATTGATGTGATTTGCTTCACCCACTTTCATGGAGATCATATAAGCGGACTGCCGGGATTACTCCTGACAATGGGAAATGCAGAAAGAAATGAGCCTTTAACATTAATAGGGCCTAAAGGATTGGAGAGAGTTGTAAACGCATTGCGAGTCATTGCGCCGGAACTGCCGTTTGAACTGCGTTTTTTAGAGATAACGAATCCGGAAGAAACAATTGAAATGAATGGATATCGAATCCGGGCTTTCCGGGTGAATCATAATGTTGTCTGCTATGGCTATTCTATTGAGATAGACAGAGCAGGCCGTTTTGACGTTACGAGAGCAAAAGAACAGGGAATTCCAATGCCCTACTGGAGCCGGCTGCAAAAGGGAGAAACTATTGAAGCAGAGGACGGAATATATACACCGGACATGGTTTTGGGCGCGCCCAGAAAAGGTATAAAATTGACTTACTGTACAGATACGAGGCCTGTAAAAGCAATTTCAGATAATGCGGCAGGCTCTGATTTGTTTATTTGTGAAGGCATGTATGGGGAACCTGGCAAGGAACAAAAGGCAGTGGAACACAAGCATATGACATTCACGGAGGCGGCGAAACTTGCAAAAGAAGCAGAAGTAAAAGAACTTTGGTTAACACATTACAGCCCGTCACTTATTCATCCGGAAGAGTTTATGGGGGATGTACAAAAAATATTTCCAAATGCTTATCCGGGTAAAGACTGTAAATCGGTTGAGCTGGATTTTGATGAAGAATAGGTAGGAACGGATATAAGGCTGAAGGAAAATTGAGAATTTGAAAGGAAGCCACAATGTGATTCTTTCAGTCTGATTTTAGTGGCAGGATTGCGGGGTAGCCTGCAATTGGTAATGGTATAACAATGGAAAAAAAAGATGTATTCATATTGGCGATAGAAAGCTCCTGTGATGAAACAGCTGCATCGGTAGTAAAAAACGGAAGAGAAGTATTATCCAACATCATTTCGTCCCAAATAGAATTACACAAACTCTATGGAGGGGTGGTTCCGGAGATAGCTTCAAGGAAACATATTGAAAAAATAAACCAGGTGATTGAAGAGGCGCTGGAAGAAGCAGGCATGACGCTGGATGAAATGGATGCCATAGGCGTTACCTATGGTCCCGGACTTGTTGGGGCACTGTTAGTAGGGGTGGCTGAAGCAAAGGCTATTAGCTACGCCAAAAAACTGCCTCTGGTTGGTGTGCATCATATAGAAGGCCATATTTCAGCCAACTATATCGAAAATCTCGAATTGGAACCACCGTTTATCTGCCTTGTTGTATCCGGTGGACATACTCATCTTGTAGTGGTTAATGACTATGGTAAATATGAAATTATTGGCAGAACTAGGGATGATGCAGCAGGAGAAGCTTTTGACAAGGTTGCAAGGGCTATTGGTCTGGGATACCCGGGAGGACCTAAAATTGATAAACTATCAAAAGAAGGGAATGCAGATGCAATAAAGTTTCCAAAAGCCCATGTAGCTGATGCACCCTATGATTTTAGTTTCAGCGGTTTGAAATCGGCAGTGCTGAACTATCTCAACGGATGTAAAATGAAGAACGAAACAATTGTAGAAGCAGATGTAGCTGCGTCCTTTCAAAAAGCAGTAACAGAGGTCCTGGTAGAGCATGCCATGATGGCTGTGAAAGAATATGGCTATGATAAGTTTGCTATTGCAGGCGGAGTAGCATCTAATTCCACTCTTAGAAGCGCCATGGAAGAGGCGTGCAGGAAAAATGGCGTTCAATTTTATCACCCGTCGCCGATCTTCTGTACGGATAATGCTGCAATGATCGGGGTAGCTGCTTACTATGAGTTTATCCAGGGAACCAGACATGGTTTAGATCTGAATGCTGTTCCCAACCTGAAACTGGGAGAGCGATAATGGGGAAAGAAAAAAATGTTGCCATTGTGCTTTGTGCAGGGCGTGGCACTAGAATGAACAGCGAGGTACAAAAACAATATCTACTTATAAAAGGGAAACCGGTAGTTTATTATTCCTTATATGCTTTTGAAATGTGTCCGTTTATAGACGAAATCGTACTGGTTACTGGAAGAGACGAAATAGAATACTGCCGTCAGGAAATAGTAGAAAAGTATGGTTTGAAAAAAGTAACGTCCATTGTGGAAGGCGGGAAAGAACGCTATCATTCTGTTTTTGAGGGGTTAAAAGCAATTGTAGGTTGTGACTATGTATATATACATGATGGTGCAAGACCTTTTATTGATCAGGATCTGTTGCAGCGCGCCTGTGATTCTGTTCATTTACATAAAGCATGTGTAGTTGGTATGCCGGTAAAAGATACCATTAAGGTCATCAGCCAGGATGGATTTGCGGAGCATACACCTAACCGTTCAATGTTGTGGATGGTACAGACACCCCAGGTATTTCAATACCAACTGGTCTTTGAAGCGTATAAAAATATAATGGAGGATCCCACGCTTCAGGTGACAGATGATGCTATGGTTGTGGAGAAAATGAGCAATACTAAGGTAAAAATGGTAGAGGGCTCCTATAAAAATATTAAAATAACCACTCCGGAAGATTTAGAAATTGCTGAAATTTTCTCAAATACACTATAGTACTATAAAAACCCTGTATATTTTCTGATAATTGGGTAATAATTCTTTCGAATGTATTTTGCACAGGTCTACCAGAGCATGTCTGAAAAGTAATTTCTGCCACTGTCTGCCCTGCTTTGCAGAATATTCGTACCAAATTCAGGTTACATAGACCGCTATGTTCCTTTCATTTGGAACGAAACTTCCACAAAGTCTGACATACAGCTGGCAGAAAGTAATTTTTAAACATGCTTTCAAGATTTAAGTAAAGTAAAATATTTCTATAATCAAGGAGAATCCCGCCCTAAAAATGATGGGGAGGAAGGTCAAAATGTGCCTAAAATACTAAGTTTTTGAAACAAATGAAAAAATTTCAAAAAATTTTGAAATAGTTATTGACAGAATTTAGCTTTAATGGTAGAATACTTCTTGCACTGAGGTGTGCAAACAACTGGAGAGGTATCGAAGTGGTCATAACGAGGCGGTCTTGAAAACCGTTTGTCCGCAAGGGCGCGTGGGTTCGAATCCCACCCTCTCCGCTGAAAACATTTCAAATGTTTTCAACAAAATTTAAGCAATAGTCGATTCAGCCAGGAGAAGTACCCAAGCGGCTGAAGGGGCTCCCCTGGAAAGGGAGTAGGTCGTTAATAGCGGCGCGAGGGTTCAAATCCCTCCTTCTCCGTTGTCAGCGAAAAGCTTACAAAAAACTTTAAAAAAGTTGTTGACAAGCTTTAGCAAACATGGTAATATTTAAAAGCTGACTTACAGAAACAAAATGAGACAAAGTTAGACAGAACCTTGATAATTGAACAGTGAAACAACCTTGAAAGATTCTATTAAAAGAGA
>UQCR01000077.1 GCA_900539655.1 uncultured Robinsoniella sp. | reverse complement strand
TGGAAACTCAGTAAGGGAAGTAACAATAATTGTATTTTCGAATATAATGTTTTATACCTAATTTGGTATAAAAACTTGAGTTTTAATAGATCATAGGAGGTCTTGATATGAGTGAAATAAAAGAATTGATTTGTGATTGTGATTGTGACCGTCATTGTGATTGCCATTGTGATAAACCTTGTGACTGCGAATGTAAATTATTCTGCAAATGTGAAAAACGCAAAAGCCTGAGACCAAACAGAACAACATTAAAATGTGGCACACCAGGTGCAGTTACACTTCCGCTTGCAACCCTTGCAGGTACAGCTTATACAGTAGCAACAGTTAACGTAGATACAAGAGGATTCGAGAATCCTTGCATTAAATTTGAATTTGCCAGCAATATCAATACAACTGCAGCAGTTGTAACACTGAACTTCCAGGTATTCAAACAGTGCAAAGGCCAGCTTACTCCAATTCCTGTAGGACCTACCTGGGTGTTCTCACGCCTTGTAGCAATTACAGACAGCAACACATTCACATTCTTTGTTTGTGACTGTGATATTTGTGATGAAGAATGCTGCACGTACAGTGTAGTAGCTACTGTTGCCGGCGTTGCAACTGTTGGCGTAACTGCAATTAATAATGCAACATTATCAGCAATCGTTGTTGACAATGCTTCTTCTTGCGGATGTTAATGAACAGTTAAAGGAAGAACAGGAGGGTTCAGGCCTACAGTTGTAAGCCGCCATAACCATCCTAAGGTGAGATAGCATAATATTTAGCATAGATGGGGTATTGCATTAATATCCTGTCTATGCATATTCTGATAAGGAGCTGCTGTGTATGTATAATGGATTGTTTTACTCTCAGAGACGGAACTGTCAGGCTAACAGAGGGATGAGAACAAATGCCAATGCAGGGACACGGCAACAAGCGGGCTGTAATAACGGATTATTTGTTCCGAATAACTTTCAGGAAAACAGGTGTTCCAATCAATCCTCATGTCAATCGTCAAGTCAATCCACCAATTGTTCCACAAATCATTCCCAAGATCATTCTTCAGATCATAAACAGGAGTGCTGCAAGAAAGTAGTAAAAGAAATACGAATAAAAAAATGCCAGGATGAGCAGCCGTGCATTTCAAATGATGTATTTCTGAAAACTTCCGCTTTTGGAGGAATCATCATCCCGGATGGAACGGAAAAAGGTACTGCATATAATGCAGTCTCGATTAATCTGGATACGGAAGCATGCGGGCATTTTCATACGGAACTGAGCTTTTCCTGCAATGTCTTAAGCATTGATGCAAGTGCGAGGCTCAGGTTTCAGATATTAAAACAAGAAAAAAACCAAGCGATGCCGCTGCCGTTAAGTTCCGGTTATTCTTATTTCAGAAATCAAAAGGTAACAGAAAGCGATGTGGTTACATTTTCTGTATTAGATTGTGATTCTCATGGTACGCAGTGGTGTAATTACAGTGTGTTTATAGAGATTGTGGGTCAGCAGACAGCAGGGGCAGTTATGATCACGAACCCCGTTCTGATTGCAGCTGTAGTAGAAAAAAATCAAGAAAATCATAAAAAAGGGGATATACATGACCAGAAAGGCGAATAATATAGTTGAAAATTCTACGATCGATATTGATGGAGGTACCATGAAATGGGATAACCATATGGTTCGGTTATCATATACGGAACATTTGTGGAAGGGAAAATTAACAGAAGAAAAATTTCCGATTCACTATGCTTTACTGGGTGTATTTATTTCTATGGCAAGTTACCACCCGGTCTGCATGGTACTGATGCTTGCCGCAATCCTCATAGGCGGGGCGGTGTGGACGGTCTGGAGCCTTAACATTAAGAACCGCAAGGGAGTTCATTTGGGGCTGACAAGCGGTGAAATATATAGCTTTTATGCTGAAAACAGTGTATTTAACAGTAAAATATACGAGTTGTTTTCCCGTCTGATTACAGAAAATGATGATACAACGATTTATCATATTAACTTATCGGGCGAGGGTTCTATTATGGAAGAACTGAAAAAGAAGGAAGAGGTGGAAGCAGAAGAAATAGCAGAGCCTGCTCCGAAAAAAAGAATTTCTAAGGAAAATAAAGGTCCATTGGTATCTGAACTCAATCAGCTTCTTGATAACTGTGAGCATAAGGGTGAGCTGAATCAGGAGAATTTAAAATTAATTGAAAGTACGATTGGGGTTGCAGAAACCAATGACAGAGAGAAGATGAAGGTATTCTTTGAACAGTTCATCATTTCAGGCCTGATTAATGACTGCAATGAACTGGGGCTGAATACGTTAATTAATGAAATTAAAAGCAGTGTATATTAATATGGGGTATTTCTATGGTACCGGTTAAAGGTGTGGCATGTTTACGCAATGTCACACCTTATGTTATGTGTCCGCCCACATCTTGCAGCGGGAGAGTTACTTTGGGGAAATATGGGTAATTAACCCTGTAGAAATTAAGGAATCATATATTTTATAAAAAAAATATAAAAACATAAAAAGTAAGAAAATAAGAGATATAAAGAGTATAGTAAAAAAAAAATGAGATTGAAACTATATAAAGCGAAATCGGGAAGTTGCACAAATGGAGTAATTTAACTAATATATCACTAACGGTTAGCACTCAACCAAAGCGAGTGCTAGTAAAAGAAAATTTAAATTATTTAAGGAGGAATATAGAATGAAATTAGTACCATTAGGCGACAGAGTCGTATTGAAACAGTTTGAAGCTGAAGAAACAACAAAATCAGGAATTATCCTGGCCAGCAAAACTCAGGAAAAACCACAGGAAGCAGAAGTAGTTGCTGTAGGACCTGGCGGAAATATCGATGGTAAAGAAGTTACCATGCAGGTTAAAGTTGGAGATAAAGTAATCTACTCCAAATACGCAGGCAATGAAGTGAAATTAGAAGACGAAGAATTTATCATTGTAAAACAGAATGACATTTTAGCAATCGTAGAATAATACGTGGGAAATTTCAAGGAGGAATATAGACATGGCAAAGGAAATTAAATACGGCATTGATGCAAGAACAGCATTAGAGGCTGGTGTAGACAAATTAGCAAATACAGTAAGAGTAACATTGGGACCAAAAGGAAGAAACGTTGTACTTGACAAACAGTTCGGTACACCCCTTATCACAAACGATGGTGTTACAATTGCTAAAGAGATCGAATTAGAAGATGCATTTGAAAACATGGGCGCACAGCTGGTAAAAGAAGTAGCTACAAAGACAAATGATGTAGCTGGTGATGGTACTACCACAGCAACTGTACTGGCACAGGCAATGATTCATGAGGGAATGAAGAACCTGGCAGCAGGAGCTAATCCAATTGAACTTAGAAAAGGTATGAAAAAAGCAACTTTGACTGCAGTAGATGCAATCGCAGCTATGAGCCGCAAAGTAAACGGAAAAGGACAGATCGCTAAAGTTGCAGCTATCTCCGCTGGGGATGACGAAGTTGGAAACATGGTAGCAGATGCTATGGAAAAAGTTTCAAACGACGGAGTTATCACAATCGAAGAATCAAAAACAATGATGACTGAATTAGACCTTGTAGAAGGTATGCAGTTTGACAGAGGATATATTTCCGCATACATGGCAACTGATATGGAAAAAATGGAAGCTAATCTGGAGGATCCATATATCTTAATCACAGATAAAAAGATCTCTAACATTCAGGAAATCCTTCCATTATTAGAGCAGATCGTACAGTCCGGCAAGAAGCTTTTAATTATTGCAGAAGACATCGAAGGGGAAGCACTTACCACTCTGATCGTTAACAAATTAAGAGGAACCTTCCAGGTAGTAGGCGTAAAAGCTCCTGGTTACGGCGACAGAAGAAAAGCTATGTTAGAGGATATTGCTATCTTAACAGGCGGACAGGTGATTTCTGATGAGCTTGGCTTAGACTTAAAAGAAACTACAATGGAACAGCTTGGACGTGCAAAATCCGTTAAAGTTCAGAAAGAGAATACAATCATCGTTGACGGATGCGGCGATAAAGATGCAATCGACAACAGAGTATCCCAGATCAAATCTATGATCGAAGAGACAACTTCTGATTTTGACAGAGAAAAATTACAGGAAAGACTTGCGAAGCTGGCAGGCGGTGTTGCTGTTATTCGTGTAGGAGCAGCTACAGAGACAGAAATGAAAGAAGCTAAACTTCGTATGGAAGACGCATTAAATGCAACCAGAGCAGCAGTGGAAGAAGGAATTATCGCAGGTGGCGGATCTGCTTATATTCATGCAGCAAAAGAAGTAGAAACCTTAGTAGCAACTCTGGACGGCGATGTAAAAACCGGAGCAAAAGTGATCTTAAAAGCACTGGAATCACCTCTGTTCCACATTGTTGCAAATGCAGGATTAGAAGGATCTGTAGTAATCAACAAGATTAAAGAATCTGAAGTTGGTATCGGATTTGATGCAGCTAAAGAATCTTATGTAGATATGGTAGAAGCAGGAATCCTGGATCCGGTTAAGGTTACAAGAAGCGCTCTGCAGAACGCAACAAGCGTAGCGAGCACATTCCTTACAACAGAGTCCTGTGTTGCAAATATTAAAGAAGATGCTCCGGCTATGCCGGCAGGAAACCCTGGAATGGGCATGATGTAATATTTGGTAACTTTAGTTTAATATTTTTTAGAGAAATTTTACAAAAAGTGAGGACGAACGAGATAGACGTTCGTCCTTATTTATGTTAAACTAGTTGGTAAACAAACGAAAAAAGGAGCAAAATCAGAAGATGTCATTTAAGGAGAAGGCAACAGAAGAAAGAGCGAAGTTAAAAGACTTGACATTTAAGGGGAAATTACAGTATTTCTGGGATTATTACAAGTTCGTACTGGTTATTCTGGCAATCATTGTTATTATCGTCTGGCTCGCCGTGGATATTTACAAAGGGAAACAGATTAAGACCGGATTGTATGTTATGGCACTGAATACCAACATGATGGATACCGAAGGCTCCCCTCTTACGGATGGTTTTATAAAGGCCGCAGGCTTTGAGGAAACCGGTGAGCAGGTTACTTTTGACTCATCTGCAATGATTAATCTGGATCAGCAGGACCAGATGACTGTCAGCAGTATTACGAAAGTCATGGCTGTCATGTCCACGGGAGATCTGGATCTTATGATTGTACCGGAAGATTTATTTGAATATTATGCTAGTGCGGGAGCGTTCCAGGACTGGAAAGGAATCCTGTCCGATGCTGATTATGAGAAGTATAAGGATTACTTAATGACAGGCACAGATAAGGATACCGGTACGGAATATACGTGTGGACTCCGTATTGAGGACAGTAAGCTCATTAAAGATTCTGAAATGGCAAGTTACAGTCCAATTATTCTCTGTCCGTTAGCGAATTCAGAACGAACAGCAACATCTGCAAAATATGTGGATTATCTTTTTGGATCAAATTAAGGAAAAAGGGAAGAAATACTTTATTATTTTGGTGAATGGCATTATAATAAAAGAATACAAGTATTGCTAATTTAGGAGGAAGAACATGAGTGATTTGTACACAGAGTTAATTGTTAAGAGGAAGACACCGGCATCGGATCAGGTAAAGAAGGTGCTTTTGATTGTTGCTACCGTTTTGATAGCATTTGTAGGGCTGTTTGTTACTCCCTTCGGATTAATTGCGTTGATTGCCATCGGTGTTGCAGATTATTTCCTGATTCCAAGATTTGACCTGGAATTTGAGTACCTGTATGTAAATGGGGAATTGGATGTGGACAAGATTATGTCTAAGACAAAAAGAAAAAGAGCCCGCAGTCTGGATCTGGAAAAAATGATACTTATGGCACCCGTAAATTCACATGAGCTGGATTATTACAACCAGAACAATAGCATTAAAGTAGTTGATTTTTCTTCAGGAGAACCGGATCATAAGATTTTCGCATTGATTATACAGGCGGATAAAGGCATGGAGAAAATTCTTTTTGAGCCAAATGAAGTGATGTTAAATGATATCAGAAGAATTGCACCCAGCAAAGTAAAGCTGATGTAGAGCCGGAATGTGCCCTGAGAGGGGAGTTGAAAGTAGCGCCGCACTGTAAAAGTGGAAGCGCTATTTTTTCGTACATCCATACCGCAGGCGATACCACGACATTCTTATGTGAATGCGCCCTGTTACAAATCTGAGATAACGCGGATAGCAGGGATTCAGCTATGTGTTAAGGAAAAATTAAGGGAATGTTGTAAGAATTTTCACAATATAAAGTTATACTGAATAAGTTAAAATAAGTTCGAAAAACTGACAGGCCATTAGCCTGCAAGCGGTAAAGAGAGAATACGAATGAGAAACAGCCAGAGAAATAAATATTACAGAAACAGCCAAAGAAATAGAAGAAGAGTTTCCCCGCGCAGATCCCGGGGAAGCAGAGAAACGCAAACACAGTATAATCAGCGTGAGAACATGGTGAGAAGAACGATTGTAACAGGAACCGGGATATTGATCATCGTTCTTGCTGTGATCGGGTATAAGCTGATATTTCATAAGACACAGCCTGTCAGTAAGGCAGAGACAACTGCAGAGACACAGCCGGGTGCGGAGACAGAGGATTCCAATCCCATACCCAAGCCGGATATTGATGTCCAGCTGCTGGATATCAATCCATATTCCAGGCCTGGGATACCTACGGATAAGATCACTGCAATTGTCGTGCATTATCTTGCCAACCCTATGACCACGGCTCAGCAAAACAGAGATTATTTCGATAGCCTGAAGGACTTGCAGAATGATTATCTGAGCAGTAATTTTATCGTGGGACTGGATGGAGAAATTATTCAGTGCGTACCCACTTCTGAGATGGCATATGCTTCAAATGACAGAAATCAGGATACGGTTTCCATTGAATGCTGCCACCCGGATGAAAGCGGAAAATATAATGATGCGACTTACGAATCACTTGTTAAACTGGTGGCATTTCTTTGCGGTAAGTTTGATCTGGGGACGGATCAGATTATCCGGCATTACGATGTTACGGGGAAAATATGTCCCAAATATTTTGTGGAAAATGAAGATAAGTGGGAAGCGTTTAAGAAAGATGTAGCAAATTATATGGAGGAGTATACGAAATGAATACCTATAAGCATAATTTAACAATATCACAGCGCCAGCGCCTGGTGGATATAACAGGAAGCATAAAAGAAGATGTGAAAAAAAGCGGGATTACGGATGGAATTGTAGTTATATATTGTCCACACACCACGGCAGGCATAACGATAAATGAAAATTGTGACCCGGATGTGTGCACAGATTTTATTTACGGCTATGAAAAGGTATTTCCAACCCAGGACAAAGAATACCGCCATTTTGAAGGAAATTCCCATGCCCATATGAAATCTGCAGCTGTTGGGGCGTCTTCTACGTTGATATTGGAGAATGGAAAACTGATTCTGGGCACCTGGCAGGCTGTTTATTTTTGCGAGTTTGACGGTCCCCGCAACAGATCTTATTATGTAAAAGTAATGGAGGGATAATTCTTGGATGCAGAATCTGTATTAAAATTCCTGAAGCTGTCAGAGCAGCTCAAGTGCAATACCAGGCATTGTGAGACTTCCTCCGGAAGAAAAGAAAGTGTGGCGGAGCATTGCTTCCGGCTGGTTTTGTTTGCCTGGCTTCTAAAAGATGAATTTTCTGGCCTGGATATGGAAAAGGTAATGCACATGTGTCTGGTTCATGATATGGGAGAAGCCGTAACAGGTGATATTCCCTGTTTTGATAAGACAGATGAAGCAAGAGCGGTTGAAGGGGAGGAAATCAGAAAGATTGCAGAAATGCTGGATGGGCGCAGGAAACAGGAATTTCTGGACCTCCACCGGGAGATGGAAGAAAACGTAACCAAAGAGTCCAGATTATTTCATGTGTTAGATAAAATGGAGGCCGTAATCCAACACAATGAAGCAGATCTGTCAACCTGGCTTCCTCTGGAGTATGACCTGCAGATGAACTATGGGGCAGAAGAAGCCAGAGAATTTGGGGTTACCGGTGAGTTAAGGGATCTGGTCCTGGAAGTAAGCCGCAGAAAAATTATGGAAAAAGAAAAATAGAGAGCGGGCGCAGAAGCCTGTAAGGAGCTTTATGATAAAAGAGTTGTATAAGAATATTTGTAATGATACCGAGTTAAGGAAGAATCTGATTTCTCTCCGGCAGGAAATGAAAGAACCTTTTGCCAAACGTGCACTGGCGTATGAACTGGCAGGGGAATTTAATGTATTTGTGGCACTATTGAAGAATGATGATGCTAAAGTAAGGAAAAATGCTGCCCTTATTATGGGGGATCTGGAATGCCAGGATTTACTTCCTGTATTGGTTAAGGCGTACAAAAAGGAAGAAAAACTATTTATAAAGTCCGATTTTTTGAAAGCCATATCGCAGTATGAGTATCAGGATTATCTGCCGGTGCTAAAAGAAAGACTGTTAATTCTTACAAATGACCCTGTAGAGGAGTCAAATGTAAAGCATGTAAGGGAAGAATCTGCTCTTCTCCAGAATATGATTCTGAAATACGAAAAGCCGCAAAAGCATAAATTTACAGGATTTGATAAACCACTGGAAGTGATTCTGCTTACAAACCGCAGCCACAGGGAAATAACGCAGAACCAGATTACAGACGGAGAAATAAAAATGCTGGCAGGGGGACTGCGGGTAACGACCGGATCTCTGGCAGAAATTTTGCCGATTCGGACGTATCAGGAATTGCTGTTCCCGGTTAAAGGCGCTCTGGTTCTTAAGGGCACGCCTGAGGAAATGGCTCATCAGCTTAAACGCTCAGACTTCTTATCTTTTCTGGAAGAGATGCATAGCGGAGAAGGTCCGTTTTATTATCGTATTGAATTAAAGAGCCGTATGATGCTGGATAAAAAAGGTCCATTTATACGTAAGTTTTCTGCATCCCTGGAAAAGCAGCTGGACAGAAAACTGATAAATTCATCCTCCGAATATGAAATTGAATTGCGTTTGATTGAAAATAAAGCGGGAGATTTCATACCGCTGTTAAAGCTTTATACGTTAGAGGATAAGCGGTTTTCATACCGGAAACAGGCATTGCCCACATCGATTTCTCCTTGTAATGCAGCTCTTATCATGGAACTTGCAAAAGAATATTTGAAGGATGGAGCCCAGGTATTAGATCCGTTTTGCGGCGTGGGAACAATGCTGATTGAACGCAGTAAAATAGCGAAAGCGGATCCGATTTACGGACTGGATATCCTGGAAGAAGCGGTAATAAAAGCAGAAGAAAATACTAAAAATGCAGGTATGATTGCCCATTATATCAATCGTGATTATTTTGATTTCCGCCATGAGTATCTGTTTGATGAGATCGTAACGAATATGCCGGGCGTATCGAAAACCAAGGACCGGGTATTTGTACAGAAACTTTATGAGAAATTCTGGACAAAATCCAAGGAGATGCTGAAAGAAGACGGATGCATTGTCATGTACTCCGACGAGAGAGATGTTCTTCTGGGGACGCTGCGAAAGCAGGATTACTTTAAATTGGTAAAAGAGACTATAATAAACGATCGGGAAGGCAGCAGTGTGTTTATTGTGAAATGCATCTAGTACTCCATCCAGACAGTAATGACAGTGACAGTGCTGAATATTTTGTCAGTCTGCAAGGCGAAGGATGGAAGCGGAGTGGTTCCTCCGCTGACTGACGACAACGCGGCAGATGGCAAAATAGGCAGTGCTGTCACTATTGTTACTGTCCGAATGGAGCACTAGTACTGCGTTGCACAAATAACTATGAATATAGCATCCGCTATCCGCACCAGCTGCTAATTAGCTTTAATTATAATTTACGAATGAGAAACCGGAGCAGCTTCCATGCAGCTCTGGTTTTTAATGCTTCATAGCTTTTTTATTCCGGGAGAAAAGACAGACAGGATCAGCACCCCTTGACAGCATTTTTCCAGGCTCGTATACTTAACCATAAGAATGGAAGCAAAGAATGGAGGAATTAATATGGCAGAAAGAAACGCGGTTATCACCAGAGAACAACAGAAGACAGAAGATACATGGGCAATGGAAGATCTATATAAAACAGATGAAGCCTGGGGAGAAGACAGCAGACAACTGGAGAAAATGATTGAGGAATTTGCTGCCTTCCGGGGACATTTAAAGGACAGTGGGAACCGCCTTTTGGAGATGCTGGACGCCTACAGCGATATGAATCGGCTGGGAGAAAAAATATATGTCTATGCAAACCAGAAATTACATGAGAATACAGGGAATGGCAAGTATCAGCAGATGGCAGGAGAGTCCCAGGTGATTATGACCATGCTTAACAGCGCCACGGCTTTTGTGGTACCTGAAATTCTGGACATGCCGGAAGATTTACTGGAGAAATTTAAGAAAGAGACAATGGGGCTTGACAGATACCAGAAATTTTTAGCGGATATTATCAGGCAGAAGGACCATGTATTATCTGAAAAAGAAGAAGAAATGCTGGCGGGTGTCTCTGAAGTTGCCCAGGGACCGGGAAATATCTTCAGTATGTTTAATAACGCAGATATTAAGTTTGGGGATATAACAGATGAAAACGGCAATACCGTCAGACTCACCCAGGGGCGCTACATTTCCTTTTTGGAAAGCAAGGACAGGAAAGTCCGCAAAGAAGCTTTTGAGGCCATGTATGCCTCCTATAAGAGCTTTCAGAATACACTGGCTGCTACTTACGATGCCAATGCCAGACAGGCAGCTTTTTTTGCCAGAACAAGAAGCTATGATTCTGCACTTGAGGCAGCACTGGATGACAGCAATATTCCGGTACATGTTTACGATAACCTGATTGAAGCAGTCCATAAGAACATGAATCTGATGTACCGTTACGTAGAACTGCGTAAAAAATTACTGGATCTGGATGATCTTCACATGTATGACCTTCATGTCTCCATGGTGTCCGGGGTAGATATGAAGATTGATTATGAGCAGGCGAAGAAAATAGTCCTGGAAGGGCTGGCACCTTTGGGAGAAGAATATCTTAATCTGCTTCAGAAGGGATTCGACAGCCGCTGGATAGATGTCTATGAAAATGAAGGAAAGAGAACAGGCGCTTATTCCTGGGGAGCATACGGAACACATCCCTATGTACTGCTGAACCACCAGAATAATCTCAACAGTGTATTTACTCTGGCGCATGAAATGGGGCATGCACTGCATTCCTATTACTCCGATGAAAAACAGCCATACATCTATGCGGGATATAAGATATTTGTAGCCGAAGTAGCATCCACATGCAATGAAGCGCTTTTGATTCATTATTTAATCGAAAAGACAGAGGATAAGCAGGAAAAGGCATACCTGATCAACTACTTCCTGGATCAGTTTAAGAGTACGCTCTACCGACAGACTATGTTTGCAGAATTTGAAAAAGCTACCCATAAAGTAGTTGGCGGGGGCGGAACGCTGAATGCTGAGACATTGTGCAAGATATACTATAATTTGAATAAAACTTATTTTGGAGAAGGTATGGTAATAGACGATGACATCGCCTATGAATGGTCCAGGATTCCTCATTTTTATACACCTTTTTATGTATATCAGTATGCAACAGGCTTTTCAGCGGCAATTGCTATCAGCAGTAAAATATTAAACGGTGAAAAAGATGCGGTAGAGAACTATAAAAAGTTCTTAAGCGGCGGAAGTTCCATGGATCCCATAGATTTGCTGAAGCTGTGTGGTGTAGACATGACCCGGCCCGAACCAGTAAACGAAGCCTTAAAGGTTTTTGGAAGTTATTTGGATAAATTAGAACAATTGTACAGGTAATGCTTTAAAAAATAAACAATTTTCCATCAAATTTTCAGTAGATATTCTGATAAAAACATGTTACAATATTGTTACAAAATGTTTAAATGGGTGAGAAGAATGAATCTGTACGAAGCGATTTATGTCAGGAAATCGATACGGAATTTTAAAAAGGAAGCGCTGGATGATAAAATCTTAAGCGGGATCCTTGAATTTGTAGAGGAAATAGAACCAATATTTCCCGGAATTGGTGTGAAAGTTGAAATTATTGATAATGTTACGAAAAGAGGCCGTGTTGGTGGACTGGTTAATGTAAGTGCGCCTTATTATATTGCTCTGTATGCTGAGAAAAAAGAAAAAAGAGATCTGCATGCAGGCTATATTATGGAACATATATCATTGTATTTATATACAAAAGGAATTGGAAGCTGTTTTCTTGGTATGGCTAAGAGAAAAGACAAGAAGATGGAAGATGCTGGGTACGATTTTGTCACAGCAATGGCGTTTGGACTGCCCAAAGGTTCTCTGTTCCGTCATGATTACGAAGCGAAGCGTCTGAGTATGGACGAGCTTTGTGCATATAAGGAGAGGCCGAAAACCTGGGTAAAAGAGATTCTGGATACTGCAAGGCTGGCACCATCCAGCTATAACAGCCAACCATGGCGATTCGTCGTATATGAAAACAGAATTCATGTATTCTGTAAGAAAGCCGTAATGGCAAATGGTACTTTTGGAAAGTTTGCAGAATTAAATCTCGGCATCATGTTCGCTAATGTCATGATAGCAGCAGAAGAGATCTGGGTGGATCTGGATTTGATCCGCCTGAATAATATCACTCATAAAACACTCCCGAACAATCAGTATGTTTTAAGTGTTCTGCTGAAGCAGTAGAGGCATGAGCAAAACTGTTTCATTTATTAATTAGAAATAGTGAGACACGGTACAGCACAATGTAGGGATTAAAAAAGGATGTATAACAAATAATAAAATGTAGGACGGTAACAATTGCTGAAAATTACCATAGTTACTAAGTCAGCTTTTGCATACCGTTCTGCATTCTTTTTGCAAAATAGAATATACAATTTGAAAAATATAAAAAATATAAAAATAACTGTTGACAAATACAGGAAGATATAGTATTATAATTCTTGTCTCAAGGAGATAAACAAGAAAAAGAAAAAGTAATTTATGCGCGAGTGGCTCAGTTGGTGGAGCGCGACCTTGCCAAGGTCGAGGCCGCGGGTTCGAGTCCCGTCTCGCGCTCTTTCTATGCCCCGAAATCCGCAGTGTTTATGCGGGTTTGCGGGGTTTTTCTGTATAGAGTTAATGCGGGGTTGAGAGTGCCAGTCTCAATCCCGCATTTATTTCTAAAGTTTATTCTAAGATTTATTTCTAAAGTTTATTCTAAAATTTATTCTAAAGTTATTCCAATTTGTATTCCACTGTATTACATTGCGGCATTCTTAAGATAGATTTCTAAATTCTTACTTGTCCACAATCAATATTTATTTCCAATGAGATACCCATGCCAAAACTGGGAGTACTCCGCAACGTGGGGCGTTGCGGAGTGTGTTAATTAAATATATTAGTGTTAACTAATACATTAGAAAATATATCATAAAAATTGTTTGAGGTAAATTGAGATTGAATTAAGATTTAATGAAATAGTCATGAATAGAAAAAATATTTAGAAAATTAACAAATGAATGTTACATAATATAGTAAATTATAAATATTTTATAATTTTTAGATAAAGAAAGGGCCTTTATACGCATATTTATTATATCTAAATGCTGTGTGTTGTAGAGTAAAATACTGGAATATTCTATGAATATGAAAAAACCTTGAGAGGGTAAGTGAATGAAGATGAAAAAAAGATCCAGAAAACGGTTTTACAGAATAAAATAAAGAAAATTATTTGATGAAAGTAGTTCTGGAGGTATTAATTTAGATACTAACTACAACAAGTATATATGAATTAACGGGTTTGAGTGTATCAGTCTCAAACCCGTTATATTTTATCATCCAAAAGCTGTACTTGAATCACATCTTCAATGCCGGCAGGAGAAGTCTCAAGAACCAGGCCAGTGTATGTAACTGAGATTGTATTACCGGCTTTTAGATCTGATAGGGATATTTCTGTATGCCGCCATTGTAATTTTGTTGTATCTTCTATGGTAAAATAGAATTCCCCCCTGCTGTTTATATCATTGACATCCAAACCACTTACCCAAATATTTTGATCTCTGATAACGTCGATAACTGCGTAAAATGTGGTTCCGATTACTGGTTGATTTGTACTTTTTCCTATGAAAAATCCACCGATACCAGCTAAAGACAGCAGTAACACAAAGCTTATGATGTAAAAAATCTTTTTCATTTTGAACTCCTTTCCTAATTCCAGTTTAATTATATATGTAAATGAAAGTTAAATCAACTAATACAGAAAGTTTGCTACAGTGCAGGAAAGCAGTTAGAACCTTTGTAAGCAGCAAGTCTAGGTACCAAAAATAATCAAAATAATAGTACTTGACTTTAAGAATAACCGGGTATATACTTTTGTTAGAAACTTATATAAGTATATTATAAAAGTAAATTCATACACCATTCGTTACATATAATATACCGGTCAGGAGGAAATATGAAAGATATATTAGGGAAACCTCATGCATTGAAGCAAGTAAATCTATCCGTTGTGCGTAAGGCGATTAAGGAAAAGGGTTCGGCTACCCGGGCCGAGATCGCGGAAGCAACGAAAATCAGTGTTACTACCGTACGCACTTTGTTAACGGAGATGCTGATGAATAATGAGATAGTGGATGCAGGATATGATGAATCGATTGGCGGAAGAAAGGCAGTACGCTATGAACTGAATAAAAACCGTTTTTTCGGAGTTGGTTTATGCCTTGGAAGTGAAAGTATTCGATACTTAATTGTAAATATCTGTGGGGAAATTCAAGATAGCGGTATCATACCTCCAGGGAATGATGCAGTGGAGGACATCTGTTCATTTTTGGATGAACTTGTAGACAAAATAGAAATAAAGTCTATTGGTATCGGGGTACCCGGTATTGTAAACGGGTTGGAATATCAGAGAAAAAATCTGGAAGGGCAGCTGGAAGACTATACGATTGGGGCGGCAATTCATGAGCGTTATGGCATACCGGTAATCTTGGAAAATGACCTGAATGCCATTACATTGGGCTTTGGCAGATGCTATTTGAAGGAATACCCGGAAGAAATATGTGAAAATATCAACATGGCATATATTCATTTTGACAACGACTGTCTAAGTGCAGGTTTCCTTTCGGGAGGAAGGGTTTTGCGGGGATGGAATAACTTTGTGGGGGAACTGGGACTGTTTCCTGTGGATGAAACCAGGACGCTTGACGATCTGCTGTCATCACATCTGGAAGATGATCGGTATTCCAGTATAATCGCTAAATTAATTGCAGGAATCTGCTGTATCCTGAATCCGCAATACATTGCCCTGGGGGGAAATGATTTCCGCAAAGAATGCCTGCCGTTGATTAACGATTATTTTGACAGTACGCTGCCGGTAAAAATGTCTGCTGAGATACTTTATGCGGAAGATATATGGCATGACTATCTGGAGGGGATTGCCTATTTAACCGCTGAACAGATTTTTGCGGATGTGATGCTCGTAAGGGGGTAATAATATATGATGGATACTGCCACGGAGCTGCCGGCACGGTCTAAGGTACAGAGATCTTTTCATACCCAGGTGGTTTTTGGAACATCTTTTACATTTTTAACCAGCGGCGTTTTTTTAAGCGGACTGGCTATGTATATGGGAGCAAGCGATTTACTGGTGAGTTATATCAGCATGATTGCTAATATCTGTGGAATTTCAATTCTCTTATTTTCATCTTTTATGGAACGGTTTCGCAGTTTCAAAAAGATAACCATAGGATTAACAGCATTATCAAAATTTGCAACGCTGCTGATAGTTCTGATTCCGGTATTTGTACCAGAGAACCTGCAGATTCTAATTTTTATACCTGTGATGGTCGCTGCATTTACTTTACAGGCACAGACAACTGTGGTACTGAATAACTGGATGGTCACGTTTGTGGAGGAAAAAAAGAGCGGCAGGTATATCGCAGGACGCCAGACTTTTGTCTTGGCGGTTACGGTGATTTTATCCCTGGCAGGCGGAAGGCTTCTTGACGCAGTATCGGGAGCATATATAGGATTCGCACTTTTGTTTACAGCAGCAATGTTTATGGCTGTCATAGAGATAATGGTTTTGCTACGCATTCCCGATGCAGATCAGAAAAAAACAATGATAAAGAAAAGCAGATTTTCAGATATGGTCCGGATACCGATGAAAAGCCACCGGTTCCTGGCTTTTGTAGTGTATATCTTTCTCTTTTATTTGATGCTTTCCATTGCTGACAGTTTTACTGTAGTATATATGATGCGTTACCTGCAGCTTTCTTATTTAACCACTACTGGTATGCAGATGCTGATTTCATTGCCGCAGATCTTCCTGTTGGGCTTCTGGGGGAAAGTAAGTGACAGAAGAGGGCATCAGTTTGCACTCACTGCTTCTATATGGTTTTTTACGGGAGAAACTTTTTTTATGGCATTATCCAATTCACATAATTTTTATGTTTTGATTCCTGTTGCTTTTTTGTTTGCTTCGGCGGCAAATGCAGGATTTATGGTTTCGGTATTTAACCGCCGTTATGAGTTGATGCCCAGAGAAGGGCGGATTTTGTACGATAATTTTTATAGTGCTGCAGTTGGTCTTGCGTTTATTCTGGGGCCTGTCATCGGGGGAGGAGTGAAACGTCTTCTGGAATCCAGCCCTTGGGTGTCGGAAGTGATCCAGTTTGGAAATATCCGTATTTTATATGCAGTATCAACGGCTGCAATTATATTACTCCAGGTTCTGATGCTGAGTGCAAAGAATAAGGACAGTAAAATTACATTAGAAGGAGGTTGCTGATATGGCAAAAATTGATTTGCATATGCATTCCAATTGCAGTGATGACGGATCATTTTCCGTTTCTGAGCTTATGGATATGTGTAAAGGATCCGGTATCGGATTAATGTCCATTACGGATCACAATACTGTGAGAGGCATACCAAAAGCGCTGGCACTTGCCGGGAAAATGGGTATAGAATTTATATCCGGAGTGGAACTGGACTGTGTCTATATGGGACGGAACTTTCACCTGCTTGGTTACGGCTTCGACTGTACCCATCCGGTGTTTGCAGGGATTGAGCAGAGTATTCTTGAGCAGGAACGAAAGGCAGCAAAGAAAAAAATTGAACTTATCCGGGAGGAGACAGGTATTGCGTTCAGCACAGAAGAGGTAATGAGTGTTTCAACAGATGGTATAGTTACTGGTGAATTGATTGCAGAAATCTTATTAAAAAAGGAGAATGCAAGAGACTATAAAAGTTTATTGCCGTATCTGCCTGGCGGAACACGCTCTGACAATCCTTATGTGAACTTTTACTGGGATTATTTTTCTCAGGGGAAACCGGCATATGTGCCTATAAAATACATTTCCATGGAAGAGGCAATTGACCTGATTCATGGAGCAGGGGGGATTGCCGTTTTGGCTCATCCAGGACAGAATCTTCAGGGTGACTATGCCTTTCTGCAACAGATCGTCAAGACGGACCTAGACGGTCTCGAAGCGTATTCATCTTATCACTGCAGGATGGAAATTACGTACTTTACCGAGATAGCCCAGGAAAATGGTTTATTGATCACCTGCGGAAGCGATTATCATGGGAAGACAAAACCCTCCATACGTTTGGGTGGGCATGGAGCAGATGAAGAAAGATCCGCTTTTATAGGTGATAATTTGATGAAGATGATAAACGTATAAGTGGAATAATGAATATAAAAGTAAAAATTCTTGGTTTTAGAGTTACCTTAAAACCAGGGATTTTCTTTTGTGTATAATAGATAAAAAAAGAATGAATTGAATATAAAATTAAAACAATATATATAAATAAGGAGAATAGAAAAGACTTTTGTAGAAAAAAGTTTTTTTATTTGTTATAATATGGAAAATACGCCCTTATAACTTTTGTCGAATTCCTATAATAGCTATATACAAAATAGGTATAGGGAGCAGACGCAAACCCGTGCCCAAAATCAAAGATGTACAATCCTTAATTATTTTAAATTATGACTCTTTATATATTACAAAAAGAAATAGGGAAAGGATGATAGCATGTCAACATCGCAGATTACAAAGGCTGCACTGCGTCAGTCTTTAAAACAGCTAATGAAAAAATATTCCATGAACAAGATTACGGTTAAGATGATTACGGATGGCTGCGGATTAACCCGCAATACTTTTTATAATCATTTTGCGGATGTATATGATGTGTTAGAGAGTATTTTTAAATATGAAGTTATTCTGGAACTGGAACAATGCAGAAATTTAGAAAGGTGGAAGGATGGCCTGCTGCTGATGCTGCATTATGCACTTAGTAACCGGGTGATATGCATGAATACATACCGAAGTATGGGCAGAGAGTATATGGAATGCAGCCTTTACACCACATTTAGAAAGCTAGTGAAGGGTGTAATAGAAGATATCTGTTGTGGAAAATTGGTAGATGAGAGTTTGAAAAGAGATTTGGGAGATTTTTTTGCTTTTGCAATAACCGGGCAATTCATGGCATGGATGAGCGGCGGATTAAAAGAATCCCCACAGGAGTTTGTGAATCGTGTAAGCAGTATTATGGAGGGGGCAATTATATATTTACTGGAAAACCGGGGATAGGATTAACAGCAGGATCGGCATTTTTGCACAGTTAAACGCATTTGCACAATTTTTGTGCAGATGCGTTTTTTGTACATTGAAAATAAAAGTCTGAGCGTTTACCATATTGTTACAGCATAGAAAGCAGCAACTAACAGATACCGGGGAAAGGCTTCTGATATACAGATGTATGATGCGGACGGAAGTGGCGTATGAAGATAAAACCTGCCAATTGTCTAAACTTAAGCTATCACAAACGTCATTTCGCCGTTCATAAATAGAACAATATTTTAAGGAGGAAAACAAAATGAAAAAACGAAATTTAATTACAACTTTAATGATTACAGGCATATTAGCTGTGAATTCTGCAACTGCATTTGCGGCGGAACCGGTATCTGGTATGCCAGTTATGGAACAGCAGGCATCACAGGAGGCTGTGCTGAAATCAGATCAGCAGTCTGTGCTGTATACAAACTTTACGAAAAATGGCGGTGGTGAACAATGGGTAAAGCTGACCCTGGAAGGAGCACTATTTAATACTGGTGACCCAAATGAAATAAAAAGGGCGATTTCCCAGAACTATGATATTCAGACAACTGTTGCGGTATGTAATGATGGAAAATCCATAGAATTAGGTGTATTTGCACCCAATGCAGGCATTAAATATCTGCCTGACTGGGACATCAGGATAGACGCTTCTGTATTGACTTCGGATTCTGATGTGTCCGTTCGGATACCGGTAATCGATGATGTGGATCCTTATGCACCGAATGTTATTACATCGAAAAAAAGTGTATCCCGGAATGAACTGGAACATGGATTTGATTTAGATCTGCAAGGTGTAAGAGGCGTGCAATTTAACACATCCTGCTTAGGAAACAATGTAAGGCTTAGTATTATGAATACGGCGAATATACCGGTTATGGCGATTACTTACTGTGACTATGATAGTACGCATATGTCCTTCCGGGTACAGGCTTTAAATCCAATTCCGCTGTATACAAACGTATTTACATTCAAAATACAGGGTAATGCTGCAAATGCGAAAGAACCTATCACTGTCAGCATACCTATAGTCGGATAATTTCACGGAGTATTTGTGGATGAATTACTTATATTTCACATCTTAAAATGGCAGGTAAATCTTTGGAAACCGTCCGGCAAGGTGCCGGGCGGTTTCTGCTTGGATTATTTATTTTTATGGACCATCTCGCCGTCTTTTCCTATCAGATAGCCATCGATATAAATTACTTTGTTTTCAGGTTCATCGTATGAGGGAACCTCTTTATTTAGTAGTTGAATTGCAGTTTCCAGACCAAGACTGCCCATCTTTTCAGAATCCTGCAGCATGGTTCCGGACATTTCACCTTCCACAATGGCGTTGACTGCCTGTTGACTTCCGTCAAAACCAAATACAAGCACGTCTTCTCTGCCCGCTTCCTTCAAGGCCTTGGAAGCACCAAGTGCCATAGGGTCATTTTCTGCAAACAGTACGGCAATATCAGGATGATACAGTATCATTTTTTTTGTTTTGGTATATGCCAGGTCTTGATCGGAATTGGCATATTCCACAGCTGAAATTTTATATCCGGCTTCTGTTACTTTGGTAATGAAAGCATCTCCACGGCGATTCGCATAAACAGCTGAGGATTCGCATTTTAAAACTGCCATTTCTTTTGCATGTGCCGGGGCATCTTTTAGTAAGTTTAAAGCATATTCTGCAACCGTTTCCCCTCCCACAGTGCAGTCAGATACAATCAGAGCATCCTTGTCTGAACCGCCGTCACCGATATCCACGATGACGATAGGGATGTTTTTTTCGTGTGAAAGATTAACGATTTCTTCCATATACCCCGGGTAACAGGGAGAGACTACGAGAGCATCAATGTCTTGTGCTATCAGGCTTTTGCAGCCACGCAGCATTTCTTCCGGGTCATTGTTCTGATTGTGGGTAAGCAGTGTAATGCCAAGGCTGCCGGCATCTTCTTTCAGGCTTTTGTCCATACGCTTGAAAAAATCATTTTCCAGGGTATAGACAGACCATCCTACATTAATACCGGTGGGATTTGCAGGCGTGATTTTCTGTATTACGGATTTTGTAACGGCGGATGTTCCCTGATCAGAACATCCGGGAATAAATAAAAATAAGGCGCTTGCAGATAAGAATGTAATAATTTTTTTGTAATTTTTTTTATGTCTCATATTTAAACACTCCTTTATAAGTGGTTATAATTGCGCACATCAGCTTTTATGATATAATAATAATTGTAATTTGTACAGTATGACAGATAAAAAAGATATATTTTATAATTTCTTCCTATTATTAAAGAAATAATAATAATCCCATTTATTGACTTTGCAATTTCTCCAGAGTATAATTATGACATATACTATACCAGAGATGATGGATAAAGGGATGGATAGATGACAAACAACTATACGGGACTGAACGATGATGAAGTACAAAAACGTATTAACCTGGGTGAGGTCAATACGGTAGATACTAATATTTCCAAATCCAAAAAGGATATTGTGAAAACACATACGCTGACGTATTTTAACTTTTTAAATTTGTTGTTAGGCGTATTGGTGCTGATATCGGGGCAATTTAAGAATATTACATTTATGGGAGTTATCATTATTAACTCTGTCATTGGTATTGCCCAGGAATTTAAAGTAAAGAAGCTGATTGATAAACTGTCAGTTATAACGGCATCTAAAGCAAAAGTGATCCGCAGCGGTGCCAGAATTATTATCCCGGTAAATGAGGTGGTACTCGATGATATCCTGGTTGTGGAAAACGGAGACCAGGTGTGTTCTGACAGTATTGTCCTGGAATCAGACGGTATTGAAGTAAATGAATCCATGCTTACCGGAGAATCCAAGCCGGTGAAGAAGAAACCCGGGGATGTTTTGATGTCAGGCAGCTATCTGGTAGCAGGCAGCGGCATTGGGCGAGTGGAACATGTGGGGGAAGAGAATTATGCTACGGAGCTTGCCAAAAAAGCCAAGAGCAAAAAACGTGCAACTTCGGAAATGCAGCGTACCATTAAACGAATTATCAAGGTGCTGGGTATTTTAATAATTCCTGTGGGAATTTTATTATTCTGGTCTCAGAAGAGCATTCACGATATCAGTTTTTCAAACGCCCTTGTCAGTACCGTTGCCGGTATTATTGGAATGATTCCGGAAGGTCTGGTCTTGCTGACCAGTGTCTCTTTTATCCTGGGGGTTGGACGTCTGGCAAAGCAGCGTGCCCTGGTACAGGAAATGGAGGCAATCGAGGCCCTCGCCAGAGTAAATGTACTCTGCCTGGATAAAACGGGTACCATTACAACGGGGGATCTGGAAGTTGTGGAAGTAGTAGCGCTGGGAGAAACGGAAGAGATTCGTGTTGAAAATGTAATGAATGAAGTGGCATTTGCTTTTGATGATGTGAATGCTACTCAAAATGCATTGATGCAGCGTTTTAAGAAAACAAATCTCTGGAATGTGGAAGAGAAGATTCCTTTTTCTTCAGATCGTAAATACAGAGCGATCCGGTTCGGGCAGGAAGGTGCATTTGTGCTTGGAGCACCGGAGTTTTTAATCCGGGATGACGAAGAATTAAAAGCCAGGGTAGATGGTTATTCAAATCAGGGTTTCCGTGTTCTGCTTCTTGGCAGTTGCGAGAAGATGTCCCCGGAAGACGGGACTGTGGAAGGGGTAACACCTGTTGGACTTGTAGTTATTACCGATCAGATTCGTACTACAGCAAGGGATACTTTTGCATATTTTAAAGAGCAGCAGGTGGAGATTAAGGTTATCTCAGGAGATAATCCAATAACTGTTTCTAATATTGCGGTGAAAGCAGGACTGGAAGGCGGAGAGCACTACGTGGATGCATCCACGCTTCCGGAAGACTTTGGAGAACTCCGTGAGCAGGTTGCGAAATATTCCGTATTTGGCAGGGTACGTCCGGAACAGAAACAAAGTATTGTAAAAGCCTATCAGGCAAACCAGAAGGTTGTGGGAATGGTAGGTGACGGTGTCAATGATGTTCTGGCATTAAAGGATGCCGACTGCGGTATTGCCATGGCTGCAGGAAGTGATGCGGCAAAACAGGTTGCCCATATCGTGCTACTGGATTCTGATTTTGCATCTATGAAGAATATTGTACGGGAAGGCCGCATGATTATTACAAATATAGAAAAGGTAAGTGCACTTTATCTGACAAAGACCATATACTCCGTTATTTTATGTGTTATTTTTATATTTTTACAGCGTTCTTATCCCTTTATTCCTATTCAGTTGTCCTGGATGAGCAGTACGGCGATCGGTATCCCCAGCTTTATACTAACGCTGGAGCAGACGGAGGGAGTGACGACTACCGGTTTCTTAAAGCATGTACTGCGGGTGTCACTGCCGGCTGCGTTGACGATGGTTCTTACCATGAGTACGATTCAGGCATTAAGTCCTTTCTGGGGGATGAACGAAACGATGACTTCTACTTTTAACCTGCTGGTAGGCGGAATGGTGAGTATGCTTGTGGTATTCAGAGTATGTAAGCCTATGAATATGCTTAGAAGAGTTCTGAGCATTGGAGTAGTTGCCATTTTTTGCGCAGGAATACTGATTGCACCGGGCTTATTGGGAATATATGATGTTTTCCGCTGGGAAGTAATCTTCGTTATTCCAATGATCTGCATGGCGCTGGTACTGGAACGGGGCTTTGCAAGATTTGTGAACTACTGTTATATTTTAAAAGATAAGATTTCTAAAAAGCTATACGAAAAGTTAAGAAAACATTATACCAGTATTAGTTGAACTGGATTTATAAATGGATACGGCTGCAGAATCAGCCAGATCAGAAAACATCATAAACCTCTGCGGGAAGTTTTCCCAGCCGTATTTTGTTTACCCGCAAGTAACGAACCAAATGAGAGCTTGCGGAGTTATTTGACAGCTGCTGCAAGAGTCAAAGCGCCTCTTGTTTATGACTGGGGTTCTGACAGGTGGAGATCATCCGAAAGCTGGTACATTTCCTTATAATCTTTTGGGGAAATGCCATATTCCTTTTTAAAAGCCCGATAAAAGCTGGAGTAGTCCTTAAAACCGTATAATTCAAAAACCCTGCTGATTGGAGTACTTCCCAGAATAGCATCTCTACAGGCATGCAGCCGTTTTTTTGTAATGTACTGATGGATGGATATGCCGATATTGTCTTTAAAAGTATGGGATATATAAAATTTACTGACGAAAAATTTTTGTGCCAGATGTTCCAGGGAAAGGTCTGCATCCAGATGATCCGATACATAATTACAGATGTTCAGATACAGGGATTTTTCAGCAGTGGTGGTTCTCTTATGATTCTGTTCATATCCCAGCCTGTTCAGGTAAAGAATCAGGGTGTTGATTTGAAGGGATATTTCAGATTCTTTTCCAAAACGGTCGTTTCTTGTTTCTTCTATCAGCCGGAAGATCATGGATTGAATAGCATTAAAAGTAATAACTTCTGTATGGTAGACATAGTGCTTCGCGGTAAGGGTATACTGCATGAGATAGATATAATCGGTGGAGGCACTTGTAAGCTGGCTGCAGTAATCCTTGCTGATCCAGAGTACAAATCGCCGATAGGGTTTCTCCTTGTCAAGAATACATGGGTGATGCTTAGTGCCAGGAGGAATTAGTAAAAAATCTCCGGGTTTGACGGGATGGAGGGTGCCGTTTATGGAAATGTTCACATTCCCTTCCAGAAAAAAATAAAATTCATAGTAATCGTGGCTGTGGGAATCCACCGGTGAAAGTCCCAGATCACTGTAATAATAGATTTCAAAATCTTTAGAGCGCATATACTGGCGGGTGCTGAAAGCCGTCTGCAGGTTTTTCTTCATCATCTTTATGGAATCCTTTCTGGCAGTCAATTCGTTTGTAATGTTTATTATAATACTTCACAGCAAGTTTTGCAATGTATACAACAACTATACCAATTGGATTTTCCTGTAATTAAAGTATAATTGGAAGTATCAAAAAGAGAAAGCTTCGTCAAATAAGAGAGGTAAATGGTGGATTTTATGGAAATGACATTAAGATGGTATGGAAGTAAACATGATTCGGTAACTTTAGAGCAAATCAGACAGATTCCGGGAGTGACAGGAGTGATTACGACTCTGTATGATTCCGTTCCTGGAGAAGCATGGAGTGCGCAGGATATACAGGCAATGAAGGAGGAAGTTACGGCAGCAGGGCTTCACGTATCCGGAATTGAGAGTGTAAATATTCATGATGCTATTAAGGTGGGAACCTCGGACAGAGATAAGTACATCGATAACTATATTACCACGTTAGAGCGTTTGGGGGAGGCCGATATACATCTGGTATGTTATAATTTTATGCCGGTATTTGACTGGACCAGAACGGAGCTGGCGAGAAAAAGGCCGGATGGATCTACTGTTTTGGCTTATAACCAGGAGACTGTTGATAAATTGAATCCCGAAGATATGTTTTCATCCATAGATTCTGATTCCAATGGCTTTATACTACCGGGCTGGGAACCGGAGAGGATGTCCAAAATTAAAGAACTGTTTGAACTGTATAAAGAGGTGGACGGCGAAAAATTATTTGAAAATCTGAAATATTTTCTGGAAAGAATTATGCCGGTTTGCGACAAATATAACATCAATATGGCGATTCATCCGGATGATCCTGCGTGGAGTGTCTTTGGGCTACCAAGAATCATTATCAATAAGCAAAATATTTTAAGGATGATGAAAATGGTGGATAATCCCCATAATGGCGTGACATTCTGTTCGGGATCTTATGGGACAAATCTGGAAAATGATTTACCGGATATGATACGTTCCTTAAAAGGCAGGATTCATTTTGCCCATGTAAGAAATCTGAAATTTAATTCCCCAACGGATTTTGAAGAGGCGGCACATTTATCCAGCGATGGAACATTTGATATGTACGAAATTATGAAGGCCTTATATGAGATTGGATTTGACGGCCCGATCAGACCTGATCACGGACGTATGATCTGGGGCGAAGTCGCTATGCCTGGTTATGGATTGTATGACCGTGCGTTAGGTGCCTCCTATCTGAATGGGTTGTGGGAAGCAATTATAAAAAATGCTCTGAAACTCAAAGATTCTATATAAATAAAGGAAAAGAGGAACTATGATGCAGTTAAATAATAATGGTTTACAGGATAGAGAGGCATGGGAAAAAGCCGGATATCATCTGCCGGAATTTGACCGGGATGCTGTGAGAAAGAATACCATGGAGAATCCATTTTGGATCCATTTTGGCGCAGGAAATATCTTTCGTGCCTTCCAGGCAAATGTGGTGCAGAATCTTCTGAATAAAGGAGTTCTGGACAGAGGACTGATTGTGGCGGAAGGTTATGATTATGAAATTATTGGGAAAATGAATATCCCTCACGATGATTACAGTATTCTTGTTACTTTAAAGGCAGATGGATCTGTAGAAAAAACGGTGGTGGGAAGCGTGGTGGAATCCCTTACGGCAGACAGTGGAAATGACCGGGATTTTAACCGGTTAAAAGAGGTTTTTCAAATAGACTCCCTGCAAATGGTCAGCTTTACCATTACAGAGAAAGGCTACAGCCTGGTAGATGGAAAAGGAGAGCTGCTGCCGTCTGTAAAAGCGGATATGGAGTGTGGGCCTGGAAAACCGGAGAGTTACATCGGGAAAATTGCCGCACTTTTGTATGAGAGATATCAGTCTCTGGAAAAGCCGGTGGCTATGGTCAGCATGGATAACTGTTCCCACAACGGAAGCAGATTATATGAGGCAGTTGCAGCTTTCGCCAGAGCCTGGGAAGAAAACGGTACTGTAAAAACTGGTTTCCTGGATTATGTGAATAATAAAGAAAAAGTATCATTTCCATGGACCATGATTGATAAGATAACACCAAGGCCGGATCCATCTGTGAAAGAAATATTGAAAAATGACGGAGTGGAGCAGCTGGATCAGATCGTTACGTCTAAAAATACGTATGTCGCACCATTTGTAAATGCAGAGGAATGTGAATATCTGGTGATAGAAGATGCATTTCCAAACGGAAGACCAGACCTTACAAGGGGCGGTATACTTTTTACTGCCAGAGAAACGGTAGACAAAGTAGAGAAAATGAAAGTGTGCACCTGTTTAAATCCACTGCATACTTCTCTGGCAGTCTTCGGCTGCCTCCTGGGATATGATTTGATTTCAAAAGAAATGAAGGATCCCGCATTAAAAAAACTGGTGGAAGCGATCGGATATCAGGAAGGTTTGCCTGTTGTAATAAATCCTGGGATTTTGGATCCCAAAAAGTTTATAGATAAAGTTTTAAATGTGAGAATTCCAAATCCGTTTATGCCTGATACGCCACAGAGAATTGCAACTGACACCTCCCAGAAGCTGGCGATACGTTTTGGGGAAACGGTGAAAGCATATCTGAAATCGGAACAGTTGGATGTGAAGGATCTGAAAATGATTCCGTTGGTATATGCAGGGTGGATCCGCTATCTCTGCGCCATAGACGACTGTGGAAATCCATTTACCCTGAGTCCGGATCCGCTTCTGGATACATTATGTCCCCAGATTGCAGAATTGAAGATAGGGGGAGAGTCTGATATCCACGGGATATTGAAACCACTCTTGTCTGATGAGAAGATCTTTGGAATAAATGTCTATGATGCAGGAATGGGAGAACTGGTTGAGTCTTATGTACAGGAAATGACAGCGGGTCCGGGTGCCGTAAGAAACTTATTGGATAAGGTAACCCGAGTGTGAACCTGAGGGAGGATGAAATGAAGGAATTTTTAGATGAAAATTTTTTGTTAAAAAATGATACGGCAAAAGTCCTGTATCACAGTTATGCGAAGAATATGCCAATCTTCGATTTCCATAATCATCTGAGTGCTCAGGAAATTTATGAGGACCGCTGTTATGAAAATATTGCCCGGTTATGGCTTGGAGGAGATCATTATAAATGGAGGGCCATGCGTGCATTTGGCATACCCGAAGAGCAGATTACCGGAGATATGGAAAATGACTGGGAGAAGTTTGAAGCATGGGCAAAAACGGTGCAGGCGGCTATTGGAAATCCTCTTTATCACTGGACCCATTTAGAATTACAGCGGTATTTTGGAATATACCAGCCGTTGACACCGGAAAATGCAAAAGAGATTTGGGATAATTGCAATAAGAAGCTGCAGCAAAAAGAATATTCGGTCCGGGATCTCCTTAAGATGCAGAACGTAAAAGCATTGTGCACGACAAATGACCCAATGGAGGACCTCATATACCACAAAAAGCTAAAAGACGAAGGTTTTCAGATTCAGGTACTCCCAACTTTTCGTCCGGACAGGGCAGTTGCGCTGGAAAAAGGTGAGTTCGTCCCTTACATACGGGAACTTGGGGAAAAGGTGGGATATGAACTGAATTCCATTGATCATTTGCTTGCTGCATTAAAAGACAGATTAGACTTTTTTGAGAACATGGGATGTCTGGTCAGCGACCACAGCCTGGAGTGTAATATCTATCGGAATACGGACAGGGATGAGGCAGATTTTATTTATCAAAAAAAGCTGGATGGAAGAGGAATCACGGACGTGGAATATGCAAAATACCGCGGATTCGTACTTTGCAGTCTGGGTCGTGAATATCACAGGCGGGGGATGGTTATGCAGCTGCATATCGGGGCACTTCGCAATAACTCATCCCGTATGTACCGGTTAACCGGGGCGGACAGTGGATTCGACGGCATGAATGATTTTCACTATGCACCTGAAATTGGAGCATTGCTGGACAGTATGGACAAAACCGACGAATTGCCAAAGACCGTACTATATTGCCTGAATCCAAATGATATGGAAATGCTTGCCGTCATGGCAGGAAATTTTCAGGGTGGAGAGACAAAAGGAAAAGTACAGCTGGGTGCAGCATGGTGGTTTAACGATCATAAAGCGGGGATGGATAAGCATTTGGAGGATCTTGCAAATGTAGGGATTCTGCCCACTTTTATTGGAATGCTCACCGACTCCAGAAGCTTTCTATCCTTCCCAAGGCACGAATATTTTCGAAGAATACTTTGTCAGAAATTAGGCAGCTGGGTGGAAGATGGCGAATACCCGCAGGATCTGGCATACCTGGGAAAAGTAGTACAGGATATCTGTTACGGGAATGCAGCAGCTTATTTCGGGATGCCTGATGAATAATCTGGATCTTGTTATAAACAAAATTTATTTCCACTCACGCCGGTATTCCTGTGGAGTGACATTCATGTGTTTGCGGAATATTTTTGTAAAGTAGTTTCCACAGGAAAATCCGCAGGTTACGGCGATGTGATGGACAGGAAGTGCCGTTTCAAGAAGCAGGGCAGCAGCTTGCTGCAAGCGGATGTTCGTCAGGTATTTAATGGGTGGGACGCCGGTTTCCCTGGTAAATTCCCGTGTCAGATGATTGGGGGAAATATCAAGAAGCTCTGCGATTCTGTCAATGCCCTCAATGGAAGCGTATTTTGTTTCCATAATCTTAATCGCAGTCTGGGTCCGGTTAGAGTAATCGGCTTCATTGTGTATGACGCTCTGGCCGAGCCGGCATAAAAAACGGTAGGCAAATTCACTCGCCAGAAACGGATGAAACATTCTGCCGCTTTGGGTTTGGTTATATAAGTCGAAAAGAGTCTGGATGGCGCTGTTTTGCAGCGGCAGATCCAGAATCTTTCCGGCTTTTTTTGTAATCAGTTCATAGTAGCCGGCTACGGCGTCGCCTCTGAGCAGCAGAAAAATAAATTCCCAGGGTTGATCCTCATTGTCAGCCGGCATGTAATATTTTTCATCGTCCGGTATATGTATAAAAAATCCCTGTCCCGGTTTTACACGGAAACGTTTACCATGGGACTCATAGATCCCTTCCCCTTTTAAGGTGTACTGGAAAAGGTAACTGTCTATATTGCGTTCCCGGTTATCAAAGTAATAGCCTGTATTAGAGCGCTGTTCTATGCCCATACAGTTTAAGGATATGTATGGATCCTGGAGTTCATCCGGAAATAAAAAGTTATAAAATCCAAATTGATATGCCATCAAAAAATTACCTCTTTTATCATATTAGTCAGATTGATTATTTGCCAATAACTGTATATTATAGAATTATGATAACACAGGGCATACGCAAAGTATATAGCAAAAAATTACCATATGGAGGGATATTATGAGCTTTAAAGTAGCATTTATCGGAGCAGGAAGTTTAGGATTTACCAGAGGGTTGTTAAGAGATATTTTATCGGTAAAAGAGTTTTCCGGCATTGAAGTGGCATTTACCGATATGAACGAGGAAAATCTGAACATGGTGACGCAGCTCTGTCAGAGGGATATTGATGAAAACGGTCTTAAGATTAAGATTTTATCCACTACAAACCGGAGAGAAGCATTTAAGGATGCCAAATATGTGGTCAACTGTGTAAGGGTAGGAATGCTGGAAGCATTTGCAACGGACGTGGAAATTCCGCTGAAATATGGTGTGGACCAATGTGTTGGAGATACCCTGTGTATTGGGGGTATTATGTACGGACAGAGAGGGATTGCCACTCTGCTGGAATTCTGCAGGGATATTCGTGACGTGGCAAAGCCGGGATGTATTCTTTTGAATTATTCCAATCCAAATGCCATGCTTACCTGGGCATGCAATAAATACGGGAAAGTTAAGACTTATGGCTTGTGCCATGGTGTACAGCATGGACATGCGCAGATTGCAAAGGCGTTTGGCGTGGATGTTAAAGATGTGGATATTATCTGTGCGGGACTGAATCACCAGACCTGGTACATAAGCACGAAGATAAAGGGAGAAGAAAGAGTAGAGGATCTCTATGAATTGATGTTAAACCAGCAGGATATGCTGGATAATGAAAATATCCGCCTGGATGTTATGAAGAATTTCGGCTTTTATTCAACAGAGTCCAACGGACATCTGTCAGAATACCTTTCCTGGTACCGGAAGCGTCCGGAAGATATGGAAAAATGGATAAATTTCAGCAGTTGGATTCAGGGTGAGACAGCGGGATATTTAAGAGTCTGCAAAGAGGGCAGGAATTGGTTTGAAACAGATTTTCCAAACTGGCTGCAGGAACCGGCAAAAGAGTTCAGGGAGGAAGAAAGAAGTTCGGAACATGGAAGCTACATCATTGAGAGTCTGGAAACGGGACGTGTGTACCGGGGACATTTTAATATTATGAACGAAGGATGTATTACGAATTTACCTGATGAATGCGTGGTAGAAGTGCCGTGTTACGTAGATTTTAACGGCATCTCCGTACCGAAAGTAGGCGATCTGCCTCTTGGCTGTGCGGCGATCTGTTCCCAGAGCGTGTGGGTACAAAAGCTATCCGTAGAGGCAGCAGTTCACGGGGATATCAGGCTTCTCTATCAGGCGGCAATGATGGATCCGCTGACAGGGGCTGTATGTACTCCGGGTGAAATCAGGCAGATGGTAGATGAGATGCTGGTTGCAGGCGAAAAATGGCTGCCCCAGTATGCCGGTGAAATTGAACAGGCAAAAGTCCGCATGGAGGGAGATCTGCTTCCATACCGTCCATCCAAAGGATTTATCGTAAAAGAAAAGTCTGTGGAAGAAATGTCACAGGATAAGGAAAAAGCAAGAGCCATGGCTGGAGCTGCAGCAAAAGAAAATGTAAAATAAGGATCTTTAAATAAAGGTACTGTAAAAAAACTGACAGATTCTCATAGAAAGGGCAAAGGGGTGTAAGAAAAATGAAAAGTACTATAATTTCTGAATTTCAGCTGTCCGACATGATTGTCCGCTATACTTTGTCCGGGCAGAATACAGCAGGATTTGAACTGTATCCGGCAAAACTAAAATGCCGGATGGCAGAGGATAGAGAATATGAAACAGAATCCCTGGTACAGGTGATGATTGACGGAGATGATTATCCGGGGGGATTTTCTAATGGACATACTTTTAGAAACGCAGAGTCTTGTTATAACCTAAAGTATCAGGAACAAAGGGTTCACGAGTCCGAAGAGACGCTGGAGATTACTACTGTGCTTTCCACAAAGGACGGACAGAAAGCAGAACATATCCTTGCTTACCAAAAGGGCAGGGAAGGATTTACCCTTAAAACCAGGTATGGAAATGAAACCGGGAGGGAAATTACTTTAGAGATGCTGTCCAGCTTTTCGATTGGGGGAATTACTCCTTTTGAAGCCGGCGATGCGCCGGATACCCTGCTGGTACACCGCTTGAGAAGTAAATGGAGTGCAGAGGGAAGGCTTGAGACCCAGTCGGCTGAGGAACTTCAGTTAGAACCATCCTGGGCAAAACACGGTGTGGAAAGTGAAAAATTTGGACAGCTCGGCTCTCTGCCGGTACGGAAGTATTTCCCTTTTACTGCGTTGGAAGATCAAAAGAATCAGGTTATATGGGCAGTACAGGTGGGCTGCCCCTCCTCCTGGCAGATGGAAGTATACCGTAAGGATGATGGTCTGTGCATTTCCGGTGGACTGCCGGACTTTGATTTCGGACACTGGCGTAAGAATCTGGCACCAGGAGAATGGTTTGAGACGCCAACAGCTTATCTCACCGTTTATCAGGGAAGTCTGGATGATACCTGCCAGCGTCTGTCTCGTATGCAGGATGATAAGTCGGAATGCTGGTCAGATGGAAACCTTCCGCTGGTATTTAATGAATATTGTACTACCTGGGGAATGCCGTCCCATGAAAACATTTCAAAAATAATGGATGTCCTAAAAGGCAGAGGAATAGAATATTTTGTTATTGATGCAGGCTGGTATGCAGATCCTGTGAAGGGATGGCAGAGCAATATGGGAGACTGGCAGGTCTATGAGGAATTATTCCCATATGGTTTGCAGGCAACCGTAGATATGATTAAGAATCAGGGGATGATCCCCGGAATCTGGTTTGAACTGGAAACCTGCGGCAGAGATGCCCGGGCATTTCATTATGAAGATCATCTGTTAAAGCGAAACGGCAAGGTAATTACAGTTGGCAGCCGCAGATTCTGGGATATGCGGGATCCATGGACCGTGGATTATCTGACGGAGCGGGTAATTGGGCTGTTGAACCGATTTGGATTTGGTTATATAAAGATTGATTACAATGAGACAATTGGGATCGGTTGTGACGGAGCAGAGAGTCTGGGAGAAGGACTCCGGCAGAATATGCAGGCGGCACAGGAGTTTTTCCGTAAGATAAAAAGAGAAGTTCCGGGTATTGTGATTGAAGTCTGTGCATCCGGTGGACACAGGCTGGAACCTTCCTATTTGAAGATAGGTGATGTGGCATCTTTTTCAGACGCCCACGAAGAAAGAGAAATTCCGGTAATTGCAGCTAACCTGCATCGGGCGATGCTGCCAAAAAAAAGCCAGATCTGGTCTGTACTTCGCAAAACAGATTCAAGCTGCAGAATTGCCTATTCCATGGCAGCGGCATGCCTTGGAATGATGTGCCTGTCAGGTGAAATTTATGACTTGTCAAAAGAGCAGTGGACATTAGTGGACAATGGAATTCATTTTTATAAATCGGTGCGCCATATTATCTGCAATGGAGTAAGTCATTTCTACGGACCCCGGTTATCCGGCTACCGGCATTTAAAGGGATGGCAGGGAGTCTTGCGTTTCAGTGAGGACGGACAGGAGGCACTTCTTGTCATTCACAGCTTTGCCCGTGCCCAGAAGGAAACCATCCAAATTCCGATAGGGGAATCATATGGCATTTCTGGTATCTTTACTTCCGCCGAAAAGACCTTATCCGTTCAAAATGGAATGGTATCGGTAGAAATGGATCAGGATTTTGATGCAGTTGCAATTCACTTTATCAAGTAACAAACTGGCTCCTTTGACATATCTTAATTATAAAGGTATGTCAGAGGAGATTTTTATGACTAAAATTATTTTAGACGCCGGGCATGGCGGTACGGATACCGGTGTGGTTTACAAGGGACGTCAGGAAAAAGATGATGCATTAAAGCTTACACAATCAGTCGGAAAACTATTGGAAGAAAAGGGGATAGAAGTCGTATACACACGTTCCGACGATGAATACCGTACTCCAATTGAACGTGCAAACCTTGCAAATGAAGAACAGGCTGACTATTATATTTCCCTGCACCGTAATTCCAGTCCCGTGGAAAATCAGTACTCCGGTGTGGAATCCTTAATCTATGATGACTCTGGCATAAAGTCAGATATGGCGGATGATATAAATGGAGAGTTGGAAGAAGTGGGATTTAAAAACCAGGGAGTCAAAGTCCGTCCCGGGCTGGTCGTGTTAAAAAGGACAAATATGCCTGCTGTCTGGGTTGAGGTAGGCTTTTTAAACAGCGATGAGGATAATCTGATATTTGACACCCGTTTTGATGATATTGCACAGGCGATCGTAAATGGAATTATGGAATCTCTGGACGAAGCGTCGTCACAGCCTACTTATTACCGTGTGCAGGCCGGAACTTTCAGAAGAAAAGATAATGCCGAAAGACTGTTAGAGCAGCTGCAGAGTCAGGGATTCCCAGCGTTTATCATTAATGAAGACGGTTATTACAAAGTACAGGTAGGTGCATTTGAAATAATGGATAACGCGATCCGTATGGAAGCTACACTTCGCAGATATGGTTACCCGACCTTTTTGACAACTTAAGGAATATATATGAAAGCCGGAGTCAGAGCGTGTTTGAAAAATCATTCCTGCCATTTTTCAAACACGCTCTGTGGCTGGCATAAAATCAGACGAACCAGAATAGTAATATTAAGGGGTATTTTCTCCGCTATGGTATTTTTACAATCCATGGCGGGGATTTTTTGTTATTTCAAACAATGAGCAGATTAGTACTACAGCGAACGTTTTACAGGGTTCTATTAAATGACTTATATTTGGGTTTAGCTGAGGAAGACGCTTTGTATATGATAGGTAGTGTACGGAAAGAGAAGGGGGCGAGCCAGGACATTGATTTGGAAGGCTTACCGCAGAACTGGTATTTTCTAACCTTCCCAGAGCCCTTTTTGGCGGCACGCGGGCATTCGCTCCGAAATCCTGATGCATTTCGCAGCTCAGTGCCCGCTTACAATCCGATGTGAGACAGTCGAATTGTATCCGCCAAAAAGCACTCTGGGAAGGTAAGTAAATACTCAGCTCTGCTATACGCCTTCCAAATCAATGTCCTGG
>UQCR01000076.1 GCA_900539655.1 uncultured Robinsoniella sp. | reverse complement strand
CATCGGATTGTAAGCGGGCACTGAGCTGCGAAATGCATCAGGATTTCGGAGCGAATGCCCGCGTGCCGCCAAAAAGCGCTCTGGGAAGGTTAGAAAATACCAGTTCTGCGGTAAGCCTTCCAAATCAATGTCCTGGCTCGCCCCCTTCTCTTTCTGTACACTACCTACTGACACAAAGCGTCATTTATCAGCAAAACCCAAATGTTTTAAACATCATAAATTCATCCTACTCAATCTAAACATATCCCACCCCATGCATAATCTATCTATATAAAACTGTGCATCATAATTCTAATACAGTAAATTAAAAAAACGTTCTCTGCAGGTAATGGAGATCATAAAAGCGCGCTTGAACCCGCTTTCAGATACATTCCCGTGCAAAGAACGTTTTTTATAACAATATACTACGATACTTAAGCATTCAGAGATGTCAATATGGCTTCTTTTAATTCTTCTACATTTGCAAGCCCAGCCGGTTTCAGTGTTGACTTAATTGACACTTCTCCAAGGATTTCAATTTCTTTCATTTCCTCCAGGATTTTCTTCACCTGTTTGGAAGCGGTAGGTGCCCAGGTGCCGTTATCCAGAATTCCGACTTTCCGGTTACGAAGCCCAAGTGCCTTCATATCCAGCAGGAAAGATTCCATGGATGGGTAGACTCCTCCGTTATAGGTAGGTGTTGCAACTACGATTATGCTGCAGCGGAATGCTTCTGCGATTAACTGTGATACATGGGTAACGGAAGCATCATACAATGCAATATTTTTTACGCCTGCATCTGCCAGTGACATCGCCAGTACATTGGCTGCGTTTTCCGTATTGCCGTACATAGAACCATAGACAATTACCACGCTGTTATCTTCTGGCTCATAGCGGCTCCATTTGTCATATTTGTCTATGAAGTATCCAAGATCGCTTCTCCATACAGGACCGTGCAGAGGACAGATCATTTCGATATCCAGTGTTGCTGCTTTTTTTAACAGTGCCTGTACCTGCACACCGTATTTTCCAACAATATTGGTATAGTAACGTCTTGCATCTTCCAGCCAGTCCCTGTCAAAATTCATTTCGTCATTAAAAATATTGCCGTTTAATGCTCCGAAAGTTCCAAATCCGTCTGCGGAGAACAGAATTTTTTCGGACTGTTCGTAAGCTACCATTACTTCCGGCCAGTGAACCATTGGCGCCATAAAGAACTGCAGGGTATGTACTCCAAGGGAAAGTTCTTCCTTTTCTTTTACTTCAATTACTTTTCCTTCCAGATCCATTTCATAGAACTGCTTAATCATCTGTACGGTCTTGGCATTTCCAACAAGTTTCATTTCCGGGTATAGCCTAACCAGAACTTCAATATTTGCACAGTGGTCCGGTTCCATATGATTGATTACTAAATAATCCAGATTTCTTCCGTCTAATACATATTGAATATTTTCAATGAACTGGCGGCTGATGGAAAAATCCACAGTATCCATGAGTGTTGTTTTTTCATCCATAATTAAATAAGAATTATAAGATACTCCTCTTGGAATGGGGAATAAATTTTCAAATAAGGCAAGTCTTCTGTCATTTCCGCCTACCCAATAAATGTTGTCCGTTACTTTTCTTGTGCAATGCATAGGTATCACCACGTTCCTTTCAAGCTTCTATATTGTACTTCAGTACTTTCCTTTTAGATTGTAACATTTATTAGAATAATTGCAAGAGATAAACACTTTAAATTTCCTTTCCTCATGAATTTTCGGAAGATTTGTCGAATGAGCAGGCTTTGGGAAACGCAGTTTATACAGCCAGCACAAATTTTTTCCCCTCCACCTCTGCAATATCGAGACGGATTCCATACAGAGACTGGATTGCATCTGAGTCAATGACTCTTTCAGGATTTCCATGAACAGCAATTTTCCCTTTTTTCAAACCAATGACCCGGTCACTGAAATACATCGCCTGATTGATATCATGGAGTACCATAATAATGGTAATGCCATATTCCCGATTTAATTTTCTGATTAACTCCAGGATTTCTATCTGGTATCGGATATCCAGATAAGTTGTGGGCTCATCCAGAAATAAGATCTTTGTATTCTGGGCAAGTGCCATGGCAATCCAGACACGCTGCTTCTGCCCTCCTGAAAGTTTTGCAGCCTCCCGGTCTTTATATTTTTCTATATTCGTCACTTCCATCGCCCAGGCGATCATTCTTTCATCCTCTTCCTTTTTGCTCTGCATCATTTTCGCATAAGGGGTTCTGCCATAGGATACCAGTTTTTCCACGGTGATATCGCTGCTTGAGGAGTTGTACTGGTGGACAATGGATACTTTTCTTGCAAAATCTTTTAATTTCATATTGCGTATATTCTTTCCGTTCAGATAAATCTTACCCTTGTCAGGCACCAGATTTTTTGTCATAAGAGAAAACAATGTAGATTTCCCGCATCCGTTTGCCCCCATGATGGTTGTAATTTTTCCCATTTCCACCTGGAAAGAAATATCATCCAGGATCTTATTTTTCCCATAGGAAAACGACAGGTTCTTAACTTCCATATTTTGAACTCCTCCTTAATAAAACGATAAAGAATGGTCCTCCCACTACAGACATAATGATGGATGCTGATACTTCGTAGGGTGCGGCAACGGTTCTTCCGATTGTGTCTGCCAGAAGAAATGTAAATGCCCCAAGGAGCATGGAAAACGGAAGCAGTGCCTTATGGTCGGAGCCCACCAGAATTCTGCCTATATGGGGAACGATCAGCCCTAAAAATCCAATTACTCCCGCCACAGCTGTTGAAATGCTTGCCAGCAGTACCGCCACACAGGAAATTACAATACGGACTGTATTGACATTTACCCCAAGTCCTCTTGCTGTCTTATCTTCCAGGGACAGCAGGTTACATTTCCCGGAAAATACCATGGATAAAATCAGCCCTGCAACAACATACCATACAAGCGTATGGACATCATCCCAGGTCTTCATGGTAATATTTCCATTCACGATAGCTGCCACACCGGACATATTCCCTCCATTCATAGAATTAAATGCGCTAGAAAGACCGGAAAACATGGAATTCACGGCTACACCCACCAAAATAATCCGCAGAGGGCTTAACCCTCCCTTCCAGGAAAGACCATATACCAGTAAAAATGCAATTAATCCGCCCAGAAAGGCAAATACCGGCGTAAAGAAAAACCACTGGGGTGCAAATGCCGTAATCAAAACCGCCGTAAAGCTGGCGCCGCTGGAAATACCGATGATACCCGGGTCTGAAAGAGGATTTTTAAGCACTGCCTGAAACAGCACACCGGAAACGGATATGGCTGCACCTGCCAGCATAGAGATCATGATCCTGGGAAAGCGCAGGTCATAAATCGTTGCAACCTGTTCATCAAATGAGACAAACAGCCCCTTAATTAATTGTACGAAAGACACCTTCAGGCTTCCGATATTAACTGCCAGGAAAAACAGTGTAATTAAAAGAATAATCATTACCCCAAAAGAAAGAGTCTTCTGCCCTGTTTTTGTAAGCTTTCTTTTCCCGGCTGTTTCCTTTGCAGCCTGTTCCTTAATTGCTTCCATCTGTCTGCTCCTTATTTTCTGTTATGTCCTCTGTTTCATTTACTGCACTTTTTTCTTCAGAACTGCTTCCGCTTTCCGGATAGAGAAGCGGCTGTAATTCTTCCAGGGCTTCCGGATAGTTAAAGGTAGCACTCATCCCGAATTTATCATAGGATAAATCATAAACCCGACCTTCTTTTACTGCACGAAAATGCTTCCAGATGTCATTCTCCTCAAACTCATCGGCAAACATCTTTACCACCTGATCCGGCATGGCATGGGCTGTTCTCAATATTATATCGGGATCCTTGCTCTTCATATCTTCTGTGTTTGCGGTAAGGAATTCCTGATCACTTCCTGCATATACATTGATTCCTCCTGCCAGTTCCACCAGACTCCCTGCATAGGAATTTTCTGTTGCTACAATATAGGAACCAGGCAGTCCCATCAATACCAGCACCTTAGGTTTTTCCTGATCTGCATTTTTATCTTTGTAAGAATTATAAAATTCCAGGAATTCATTTACCAGGGCTTCCGCTTCCTCCTCACGGTCAAAGAGCTGCCCAAGTTCCTGTATGGACTTATACATGCCAGGTACACTTTTTAGATTCAAAAAGGCAAAATCCAGTCCTGCCGCTTCATATTTGCCCTGGAGGTCAGACTGCAGGCTGGAAGGGCTTAATACCCAGTCCGGATTTACCGACTTTAGAATCTCCATATCCGGAGACATGGGCGTTCCGATTACTTCAACATCCTGATACCTTTCCGGGAGAGCCGTCAGACTGCTTTTAGGCACCCCTGCCAAATCCAGATCCAGCTTTTCGCAAATGGCGACCGTTGCCATGGAGGTTGCTGCAATCCGGGGATTTTCTGACGTTTTCTCTGCTGTTTTTTCTGCTGCTTTCCCTGTTGCTTTTTCTGCTGCTTCCTCTGTTGCTTCCCCTGTTGCTTTTCCTGTTGTATTCTCTGTTGCTTCTTCTGCTGTTTTTACCTCTGCATTCACGGCCTGGGATTTGGACTTATTTCCCTGGGTCTGGTCCACACATCCCCCCAGGGATATAAGGGTAAAGAGCCCCATCAAAAGAATTCCGGATTTTTTAAGTATGGTGCTCTTAATCATCGTCCTCCTCCTTTTTGCATTTGTATATCAGATATAGAACAGTACCTGCAATTGCCATCAATACCACTCCCGTCACAACGCCGGAGACGACTGTAACAATTGTCAGTTTCACCATCTGTCCCATGTCACTGGTACTGCTGCCGGCACCTACAGTTAGGTCCTCGTTATCTTTGCGTAAAGCTGTTTCTTCTTCACTCTCTTCCGATGCCGCAATTGGTTTTGATGCTGATAAACCCTCTACCTCATCCAGCGGATTATCGGATTTATCATTTTCCTGTTTCTCCGTTTTCTTCTGCTCTTCTGTCTGCTTTGAGGACTCCGCTGCAGTAGCCGCTGCCAAGGCTGCTCCCGTTTCTTTCTGGGACTCTGTCTGGGGGACTGTTGTCTGAGGTGTCTCCTGGGGCGCTGCTGTCTGGGGTGCCGCCTGAGATGCCGCCTGGGATGCTGTCGACTGAACCTCTGCCGCCTGGGGCTGGGGTGCCTGCGTCTCGGGGGCCTGTGTCTGGGTTGCCGGGGTTTCATTGGAGACTGTTACAGATTGTATAAAATCCGTATTGTTACCCTCCGTCAGATCTGAAAAATAATAATAAAAAATTACGTATCTTCCCATTGGTTCCACATAAAACGTACTTCTGACTACTGTTGTTTCGGAAGTCAAAAGAATCCGGTAATCGGTACAATAGGTTCCTCCTGCATTTTCCTGCATCACACTGCCATCCGTACTCATCCAGCTGCTATCTCCCCATTCCTGGACTGCAAACTGCACATCGGATATCTGGTCCGCCAGGTAATACCTCACATTTGCATAAGTATTCCCGCTTTCGTCCACTTCCAAAAGCGCCTGGGTATATAAAACGCTCTCCACCATTGACTGTCCCAGTACCTGGGAGGATTCTCCTCCGGAATCTTCAATCTCTCCGGATACCGGATGGCTGTAACTGGGATGTACGGCTGCTGTATAGACACCATTTGCCATTGCTGCATGAACCGGCATCACAGAAACGGCTGATCCCGCTGCAACTACTGCTGCTGTAAGTACTGTTATCATTCTTTTCAAATACTTTTTCACACTTTTTGTCCACATTATGCTCACCTATTCCTTTTTTTCATTCTTCTGCAAGCAGATAAGGATAAAATCCCAAGTGATGCCATAAACAACACTCCAAAAAGTACGATGGGTGATGTGTCTCCTGTTTTGGCATTTGCCGCTGTCTTTACGGCCGTGCTGCCTGTGCCCAGGGTTGTTTTCGGAGTATTTACAGTGGGTTTAGCTGTATTCGCCGTAATAGATGAAGCTGTCTTTTCACCAATTGCAAACAGACCGGTCTTATTTGTTTTGAATACATACATCCCATCTTCCACGCTGCCTGACAGAAGGGACTTTGTTCCGTCACTGTTCACACGGTACACCCCTGCTTTTGTGCTGGATAAACTGCCCACAGGAATACTGATCGTTATAAATCCTTCGGGCTGTATTTCTTTGCCGTCTTTGGTCAAAATTATTTTGTATAGTTTAAAGTTACTAAACACAGAGGAAAGCGCTGTCTTTGCGCCGGTATATTCCTCTCCCTGAGTGATCTCCGTCACCTCTGCTTTTGTACCTTCAGGTATCATTCCTTTTTCAGCTGCTATTCGAACTCCATTTATCGTTTTGTCAAATGCAGGTGACTGTTCCTCAGGATCATCCGGCTGCAAATCAGGATCGTCATCCGTTGTGCTTTTCAGTGTAGTCCAGTCTAATTTCATCAATACGTTCTGCGTACCGGCTCCTGCTGAGATAGCGTCCATGATGGGCACAAAAACCTGCAACGGTACAAAACCATTCTCATCGTTTAACGCCGTCTTAACCAGTTCAAAAGAAACCGTGTCCGGATATGGACTTGACGCATCATTATAGATATCCACAACTACATTTCCATCGCTGTCTTTCTGGGTGGTCAATACGGTTACATCCTTTAATGTGCCCTGTGGATTTCCAAGGGAATCATAGGTATAACCATCCGCATAGTACTTTAATTTACTTAAATAGCCAAAGCTTCCATTTATTTTAAGTCCTGTAAAATCCAGAGTCAGACTGTACGTTCCATCTTTCACCGTTAATTTAACTGTATGGTTAATCGCATCATTCGACATAGATTTGCTGGCCCTGTCTACCTTAATCATATCGGTATAAACAGAATAAACCCCGTCTTTTAAGTTCTTGTAGTCCAGCGTTTCATCAGTATTTTTCTTTAAGCCATTGATTGCAGCCGTAAGCGCCTCTGTCTGTGCATCTATGGATGTCTGGGAAGCATCATTTGCATCATAGACTGCCTGTGCTGCTTTCATCACCGTTTTCAGCGCTTTCAAGGTTGATGCTGTATAAGTATCACTTTGATCCGACAGCTTTGCAGCTTCTTCTAATTTTGCTTTAAGCCCGCTCTTATCAACCGTTTTCTTCTTTTCCAGATTTGCAATTGCTGAGTTAAGGGATTTCACAACTTCATCGGCATCGCTTTGAACCGCCTGTGCATTGTCAAAAATCTTAACGGCACCTTCAATGGCACCTTTCAGCACATTTAAAGACTCTTGCGTATAAACTGAACTTTGATCCAGATAGCCCTGCGCTTCTTTGATCTTCGCTGTAAGAGCTGTCTTATCAGCCAGTTTTACCAGGGCTGCAATCCCCTGATCCAGTACCGTAACCTGCCCGTCAATTTCTGCCTGGGCTGCATCTGCGTTTCTAAAAATGGTATCTGCTGTTTCTATGATTGTTCTTAAAGCGTCAAGAGAAACTGCTGTATATTCTTTGGTCTTTATCAAATACACATTTGCTTCGGTAAGTTTTGCTTCCAAAGCACTTTTATCTGTAACGAAAACTTTTCCGGTTATGGTCTCTACTGCTCGTTGCAGTGCATCAGCCTGGGCATTGACCTGGTCCTGGGATGCATTCATATTGGCTGCCAGTTCTGAGGCCGCTGAAATGGATGCCTGCAACGCTTCAAATGCCTCGTTGGAAGCAGTTCCCTGAGCAACATTTTTTGCCCGGGTAATCACTGCATTTAAAATGGACTTATCTGCGTCCAGTCCGGATATCTGCTCTATATTTTCATAATCCAGCTGTAGTCTGGCGTATTGTTTTCCTGCTCCTGCCGAAATTCCCTCCATGATCGGCACATATACCTGGACCCAGATTTCACTGTCCCCAAGAGTTACGGGCATCGTCATGGACTTTGGGTAAAGCTTCCCTTTCATCAACTCATCAATTCCATTTACCGGATTATTATAGGTATCATATACCCCTTCATAATAAGCTGTAACCGTAGGAGAAAAAACTTCAGTACCTGTGGGCGGATATCCCTCCTGATCATAAGTCAGATAATAAAACTGCCCCAGATAACCGGTGCCAAGGGCAATAGATAGGGATACAAAATCCAAAGTCAGAGTTCCCTTCCCATTCTTTACCGTTAAGTAGGATGGTTTTTTAAGAGCCGCATTCCCCATTGAATCCTGCCTGTTATTTGCATGTTTTAAAACGGAGGGGATGCTATAGGTCCCATCCACTATTTTTCCTTCTTCCGGCTTTTCTGCAAGGGCTGCTATTGCAGATAAAACAGCAGATGTATAGATGTCCGCCAGTTCCTGATCAATGGAAGTATCGCTTAGCGCCAATTCTGCTGCCGCCAGAATTTTCTTTAGCGCATCATAACTCTTATCGGTATAATGCCCCTGAACAATTCCGGCTGCCTGAGCAATAGCTTCATTTAAAGCTGTCAGGTCAGTCTGGGATTCCTGGCCTCTGACCACTGCATCTGATCCATTTCCGGTGAAATTTTCCGAACCCTCGGAATTGGATCGTATACCGGATTTAGCGTGTGTCGACTGATCCTGGCTTACCTCATATGTATTTATAATTTCTATCACCATATCTAAAGTATCCATCTGGGCTTTTGCTTCCTCATCAGAAGCATGCGGATCATCCGCAACCGCACGGGCTCCATCCAAATAAGGCTGCACACGCGTTTGGATATCGCTTGCAGCTTCCTGCATGAGCGCTTCCGTATAAATCAGTTTTCCCTGAAGCTGTTGAAGGCTTTCTCTTTCCCCTGCCATAGCCTCATAAGGACAGGACGTAACAATTACAATTAGTGCCAAAAGTATTGCAGTGGCTCTTTTTATCATACCTTTCATGTTTTACTCTCCTAATTCTATAATCTCTGTATCAGGCATACTCTGCTGTTAGTTTCAGCTAACCTCTTTTCTTTATTATAATGATTAATTCCATATGATCAAGAAAAGAAAAAGTTGATCCGGCGCAACCTGTTTATGTGAAAACTCGTTACCATTCTGTACTGAGCAAAGGATATTTGCGGTTGCACCCGCGCAACTTTGATAAATTTTATCATTCAGACCGATATTACAGCACCAATGCCAGGGTAAATATTGCTACGCTTTCCGGCATATACATGCTGCCTGATGAACATTTCATTTTCAGAGGTGCACTTCCCAGTAAGACCCCTTCTCCTTTATTGTAAGTGAATTTCATACAGGAAGTAGGAAAGCTCCAGATATTGTTATTACGTACTGCAGCCTTAAACTGATGGTTCATCAGATACGCTACCTCATCAACCTGTCCGGACATCATTCCTTTACCCGTAGGCAGCGGACGGACCAGGCGCTTTGATTTCAGATACACATATCCCACACCATCTTTGACACGAAGAATGCCTGGATGGGAAAATCCTTCATTTGCCATGGATACCTGCAGATGTTCTTTGGAATTATCTTTATAAATCGTATAAGCAATGGAATACTCCCCATCAGCCAGAAGATAGTCAATACACTTTTCACAAAATCCGTCTACATCACAAAGGGCACATCTGTTGGTGGCACTCGCCAGCTTTTCGATCAGCAATTCCCTGGTCTGCTCCGCCGTGCACAGCAAAAGGTGAATTGCCTGATCTTCCGCCTCCTGAAAAGACATTCCGCCCTCACTGATAAACCAATTCTGAAGGATTTCCTTTTCGTGATCAATTCTTTTCACCTGTTTTTCTCCATAGGGCGTAAACTTTAACTCTTTTTCATAAAGTATTTTTTCATTTGCAAAACTGTCTGCCGCGCGGCTTACCGTTGACTTGGAAATATGAAGCGTTTTAGCTATATTTGCGGCACTCAGTTCCTTCTCTTTCATTTTTAATATACTTAGCAGAATTTTCACACGTACCGGTGTCAGTTCCGTTCTCATACACTCACTCCTCCCGAAAAGGGGATGCCGCATGACTTATGCCGCATCCCTGTTTAAATTAAAATCTGCTGGAATTACTTCACTCTTACTGTAATTGTTTTTTTCAGTCCGTTACACTGAACGGTAATCTTCGCAGTTCCTTTTTTCTTAGCCTTTACAACGCCTTTTTTGTTCACCGTTACCACTTTATTTTTATTGGATGTATAGGTGATTTTCCCACTTGGAACAGCCTTTGCGGTGATTTTAAACTTACCGCCTTTTTTTAATTCCACAGAAGATGTCTCTAATTTTAGATTCTGCTTTATCACTGTAATCTTGCAGGTCTTTGTAATACCGTTTGCGGTAGCTTTTATTTTAACCTTCCCGGTTTTTTTCGCCGTTACTTTTCCGTTCTTGACAACTGCAATCTTTTTATCACTGGTTTTCCAGGTGACTTTGCTTGTGGCACCTGTTACGCCTGCTTTCAGGGTAATTGTCTTATTTCCGTTTATGTAAAGGGTTGCACTTGATTTACTTAATTTCAAAGCCGGTGCTTTTACGGTTACCGTACAGGTTTTACTGATGCCATTGGCTGTAGCTGTAATGACTGCGGTTCCGGCCTTTTTAGCTGTAATCTTTCCATTGGATACTTCTGCAACGGCAGAATTGCTTGATTTCCAGATGACTTCCTGACTGTTTCCTGTCACAACAGCTTTTAATGTGGCTTGGATACTGCCCTTGGTATAAAGGATGATACTGCTCTTATCCAATGTCAGGGATGCCGCCTGTGCAGGTTTTTCTTTAGTCAGACCATTCACCGCATTTTGCAGTTCCTGTAATGCTTTATTTACATCTTCCTGTTTGCTGTTCTTGTCCCCCGCAACCGCCTGTGCTTTGGCGATGGCATTCTGTAATGCATCAAAGCTGTTTTTCGTATAAATTCCGCTATTATTATGGATTGCTTTGGCACTGGCTATCTTAGCGTTCAGTGCAGAAAAATCCACAGCCGGCTCTTCCTCTTTTACCGGGGTAAGCTTTGTCCAGTCTAATCTTAAACGGGCAGTTTGCGTACCTGCTCCGGATTGAATTCCTTCCATAACCGGTATATACATTTGAATTTCCGATTCGTCTTGACCAATTTCTACAGGTAGTGACAGACTGCTTGGGTAAGCCTTGCCCTTCATCTGTGGATCAGATCCGTTTTCTTTATCATTAAAACTGTCATACACATCATATTCTGACAGCACTTCTGCATCAATGGTTCCATCCGCCGTCACCTTTTTCATCCATCCAAGATAACCTTTTAGTCCCTGTAAATCAAGTGGAAGCAACGTCAGTTTTAATATGCCCTTTCCGTCTTTTACAGTCAAATCAGCGCTGCTAACGATCGCATCATTTCCCATGGAAGGCTGTTCTGCCAATGCATGCCACATGCTCACCGGTATGGTATAGTTCCCGTCAGCCACTGTTTTTACCAATGCATTTACTGCTGCCACAAGGGCATCCGCCTGCTCAGACACTTCACTCTGGAGTGCAATCGGACTTTCTGCTGCCGCCTTTGCTGTTTCAAGGGCTGTCTGGAGATTCTGATAGCTTTCCTGGGTATAATCAGAAGCTGCATATTGGGATGCTGTCTGAATCTGTTCATTCAGGACGCTTTTATCCACATTCTGGATTTCTGCATTCTCCAGGTCCAGGTATAATCTGGCTGCCTGTACTCTACCGCTGTCCAGTTTAATGTCTGTGAGAATTGTATTCTTATCAAGTACCAGTTCTACCTGAGAAATGTTCCCTTCCCCGTCTCTGGCTGTCACTGCTGCATCCACATATGCTTCTTTACTTAAATACTGCAGCCCCTGCATATAGGAGGTGATAACCTGGGAGCCCATCTCAACTGATAATGCCTGGGCATCCAGATATACTTTCATCTGTCCATTTTCAGAGAGGATTCTGCACCCTTTCACTATCCCAGTGGACATGGATGGTGCATCCTCTGTTGATTTCCAGAACTGCGCCGTGACTTTGTAAAGTCCGTTGTCAAACGTATATTCTTTATCTGACGTCTTTACTAGAGCCGATATTGCAGATGCCAGATTCTGTGCGGCTTCATTTATCTCATCCTGAAAAGCTGCCGGGTCCGACGCAGTCTGGACGGCTGCAGCCAATGCATCTGTAAAAGCTGCATAGCTCTCCGAAGTATATGCTGCTTCTTCATAATCCGACGCTCCTTCAATCTGATTATTTAACTCTGTTTTATCAATACTCTGTAAAACTGCATTTTCCAGATCCAGATATAATCTGGCTGCCTGCGTTCCCATCATGCCGCTGTCCAGCATAATATCCGTAATACCTGCATTTTCTTGAAGTATCAGTTTCACCTGGGCGATATTGCCATCCTGATCATAAGCTGTCACTTCAGCATCTTTATACGCTTCACTAGACGAGTTGTCCCCACTGCCTGACTTGTACTGAAGGCCCTGCATATATGCACTGATCTCGTTTCCTCCCATGCTGACCGTCAATTTCTGTACGTCCAGATACATTTGCATTTCGCCATCCTCCAATAAGAATCTGGCTCCTTTTATAATTCCATTGGACATGGAAACTTCATCTTTGTCCGTCTTCCAGAACTTTGCGCTTACCTGATATAACTCCTGTTGAACGCTGTTTGCTGCTGCCTGCTGATATTGAGTCACAATTGAATCTGCCGAATCCTGCCCGGCTGCGAATGCTTCGACTGAAAATGAGCTCATTGCCACCATGGCCGCCATAAGCACCGACAGACTCTTTGCCTTTGTAGTCCTTTTCATCTTGTTGATTCCTCCTGCTATCTTTCTGTTTGGTTTCTAATTAGCAATCGCTAACTTCGACTTCAACAGTATATAGCCGGCAGGAATATTTTGCAATCCTTATTTTGTTGTCCCAGTGCAACTGTTTTTCCATCCAATTCCCTTTTTTCCTTATATTTACAGGGCTTTCACGAGTTGCTCCCGCGCAACTTATGATATATTTTCTCATTATAAATGCCGTTTTCCCTGAAAATAATACAGGCGCACCGCTCTTTGGGATGTTGGTTATTCCTTCCCTACAGCTGTGCGCCCTCTAAAAACTACTTTAATTCACTTTTACTTTAAAAATCTTCTTAACACCATTACAGCTTACTGTGATATGTGCAATTCCTTTTTTCTTTGCTTTGACAAGTCCCTTGCTGGTTACCGCTGCCACTTTTTTATTGTCTGAAATGTATTTGATTTTTCCGCTTGGCTGCGCTTTCGCTGATATGCGGAAAGTTTTCCCCTTTTTCAGAGTCTTACTATATTTCGCCAGCTTCAAACTTGGTTTTTTAACTGTTATTTTACAAGTCTTGGTTATACCATTAGCGGTTGCAGTAATTCTGGCACTTCCCGTCTTTCTCTTAATGGTAACTTTACCGTTTTTCACGGTTGCAACTTTGGTATTACTGGATTTCCAGGTTACTGTTTTACTGCTTCCCGTTACTGTAGCTTTCAGTTTTACCGTTTTTGCCCCCTTCGTATAAAGGGTAATTTTATTACTGCTCAGTTTCAGAGAAGCTACCGGGCTTGGCACCGGCTTCACTTCTTTTGCCCTGACTGTAATCGTGCAATTAGTCTTAATGCCATTAACTGATGCCTGAATAGTGACGCTTCCGGATGCTATTGCTTTTACGGTACCATTCTTGTCAACCGATGCGATCTTAGAATTGGTTGACGCCCATTGAATGGAACTGCCACTGTCATTTGTGACAGCCTTTAACGTGAAACTCTCTCCAACGGTCATAGATGCTGCCGTTTTATCCAAACTGATCGTTGTCCTAACCAGCCCTGTTATCGCCTGCTGCAGCTGTGTAACCGCTGCCTGGACACTTTCCGTGGTTCTGTCATCATTTTCTGATATTGCCTGGGCTTTTGCGATTGCTGTCTGCAAAGCCGCAAAACTTGCCTTTGTATAAACTCCACCGGAATTTTGGATCCCTTTGGCATTGCTGATTTTTTGGTTCAACTCCGTCACGTCTGGTCTTACGATTTTAGAAAGCCCCTTAACCGCTATATCCAGTGCATTTGTTTTCGCAGTCACTTCCGATTCTGACGCGCCTTCATTGTCATATACCTTTTTCGCCTTATTATAGTAATCCTGTAACACCGCCAATGACTGGACTGTATAAATGCGTGTCTGTCCCAGATATCCCTCTGCTTCTTCCATCTTTTGCAGGAGAGCTGTTTTATCGGCTGCCTGCACGGATGAGGTTACCGCCTCTACAGCAAGTCTTATTACTTCTTCCTGTGCCTGAATCTGCTGCTCCTCTGCACGAATATTATTGATTAACGCTGCAGATGATTCGATTGCAGAGATAAGTGTTGCATACAATTCATCGGAAGCTGTTCCCTGCTCTACAGATTCAGCCGTTTCTATCAATGCTTTCAGAACTGATGTATCCGTTCCCCCGCCATCTTTCCATGCCAGGTTATCCCAATCTAATTGCAGTCTTGCATACTGGGTCCCTGCTCCTTCACTGATGCTTTCCATAATGGGCACATACACCTGCATCCAGATTTCGGAATCATCTATTTGTACGGGCATCGACATGGTTTTCGGATAATACTGTCCTTTTATGCTTTCATCCACACCGGTTTCCGGATCATTGTAAGTATCATAGATGCCGGTATACTGCTCATCCACGGCCAGCGGGATTAGCTCACTGTCTTGCGGCGGGTACTCATCCCCTTCATAAGGCAGATATTGTAGTCTTGCCAGATACCCTTTTCCAAATGCGGCAATCGTCAACGGTGCAAAATCCATTGTTAACACCGCTGCTCCATCTGCCACAGTGAGTGTGGACGGTTTTACAAGCGCTGCATTTCCCATAGAATCCTGCTGATTATTAGAATGGCGCAGAATTGCCCGGATGGTATAAGTGCCGTCTTTTAAAACACCTTTTGTATATTCTGTCAATGCATTTATGGATGCTTCTAACAGAGCACTCTGCCGGTCAACTGCATCCTGTGAGGCATTGTCATCTTCCTTAATATGAGATGCCGAAGCGATGGCTGTCTGGAGCGTGTGATAGCTCTCTGTTGTATAAGACCCCTGCTCCGTATAGGCATTTGCCTTCTCAAGTGCCAGCTTCAGAGCTGTTTTATCCGCTGCTTCTGCCGCTTCCGGTTTTACAAGGGATGCTACCGCCGCCTGTATTGCTGTTACCTGTGCATCTACGGTTTGCTGATTCGCATTACTATCATCAGCCACTGCCTGAGCAGCTGTAATGACTGTCTGTAAATCTGCAAAACTTTCCGCTGTATATTCTCCTGCTTTAAATGTTTTTGCTTCTTTTAATGCTTCTCTAAGCGCCTGTTTCTTAGCCTCGCCCGGCTTATCCTCAGGCATCAGCCCGGCTATTGCTGCTTCTAATAATGCCACCTGTGTATCAATCTCTGTTTGATTTGCAGCAGCATGATCTGCTGTCTCCCTAGCAGTTTTTAGTACATTCTCTAACTTTTCCCAGGTTTCAGCAGTAAATGCATCTTTATCATAAGAATTTGCCTCAGCAAGTTTCTCCAACAACCCGGCCTTATCCGACTGCTGTTCTTTTACATTTCTAAGATCCAGGAACAGACGGTCATCTTCACTGATTTCTGAAAATGCAGCCTTAACATTGGTACAAGTCACACTGGATGGCAGGGTAAATTTTACCTGGGCAATATTCCCAGCTGCGTCTTTCTGTGTAACCACTGCCTCTTTATACGTATCTCCATCCTGGTAACTTAAGCTTGTAAGAAAGACATCTTCAGAACCTGTTTTTACCGGCTGTAAATCCAGATATGCGGTAATCTGCCCCTCCTTTACCGCCAGGCGAGCGCCTTTTATGACACCATTGTAATCACTTTCGCTGTTGGAACGGTTAATCCACAGTGCACTGTCTGTCGTATAGACGCCATCTTTGACAGAGATTGTCTGCTGTCCTGCCGGCGGGATTTCTTCCGGGTCAGGATCTAACGTTTCTTCGGACACCTTTTCAATATTTGCATAATCAATGGCGAATCTGGCATCCTGGGAATTATCTCCGGTGGCTGAAAATCCATCCATAACCGGAACACGGAACCTAACCGGGAATTGAGCTTTGTCGCTTGGTAATACAAAATATCCGGTCTTTGGATAATACCGCCCTGTCCCTTCATTGAATATATCTGTCAAATAAGATCCGTCATCGTATTTGAAATAAGAGTTAAATGTAACCCGGTGTATATCACCCTGAGGGTATCCACCGTCATCGTAAGTTACATCCTTGTCATAATACCACATGTCGGTCATATAGGACTGCAGCACTCCATTGTTCACCATGCGGTAGTCCATCCACATAGTCTTCACACCGTCTTTTACTACAATTTTTGCAGTTTTGCCAACACACTTAGAAGACATGGACTGTTTTCCTTCTTCTATGATGTGCCATACGGTAATCGGGACAGTATAGGTTCCGTCTGATAGATCCGGTGCATCCTGGTCTGCATTTTTCACTTCATATAAAGCATAATTAGAGATGTCATTGGTTTGGATTACAAAATAATCACCTTCCACTTTTCCACCCTGAACACTTAAGTCCGGACCAAACTCAGCCATTCTGAATAACTGGATTCTTGTTTTATCCCAGTCCTTTGGAATCTTAAATTTTAGAGTTACATCCTGAACAGGCTTGGTTATTTTGTTGTCTCCACTTTGTACATAATATTGATATGGGCGTATATTTTTTGCAATCCCGCCGATATTGCTTTCTATATCATCATATAAATCCCACTCATCCGGATTATCCGTTACTTCTTCTGCTATTAATACGGAATCTTCGGGAATAATATAATTATTGGTAAGCAGTATTGTCCCCGAATCGGAATCTTCTAATGAAATATCTTTTAATTCAAGTTGCGGGATCATATCATATCCATACCAATACCCTGAATTCGGTATCATCAAAAATCTTTTTCCAAAAACCAAATCCTCAAAAGTCTCATAAACTGCAGAAAATTCTCCTCTTTCAGCCAGTACTATATTTTTATTCCAGTCGTATAAACCCTTTAACTCATCTTTTTGTTGTTCTTTATTATCATATCGGTAAGTCAATGTCATTTTTCCCTGAGAAACGGTATAGCTGCCTGTATAATCAGGGAAACGTGCAGCAAGTGTAACATAGAGTGATCCTCGGTTACAACCGGCTTCACCCTCTCCGTCAGCCAGAGGAAGCTCTGGCAATTCCTTTATACTGTTTACATCTAAATCAGCAAAAAAGCTCTCCATCGTATACTTGTCCACGTCGCTAGAGTTTGTATGAATAACATAAGCCCCATAGATATCCTGTGTTAAATCCTCAACCTGAACAGATACGTATACAGCGTCATCTTCTGCTGCTTTTAACGTTAAATCCTCCCAATACTGGTCATTTTCCGCCGAGAATCTTTTTATTAAATCGGGATGCAGATTACTCTCTTCCGGTTTGAAGTCATTAAGAAATCCTTTTGTTCCAAAATTGTATAGCACCATTGCATTATCTGCTGTTTGCTTTTTTTGAAACTCCGGTTTTAAAATAGCTATAGACTTCATCCATGAATAATTATAGAGCTTAAAAGTCAGTGTATATGCTCCGTCTTTTGCTGTAATCATAGCATTTTTCACAACAGGAACAGCCAGATCGCCTGTTTGGAAATCTACTTTTTTACTAAAATCATTCCAAAGAGATACTCCGATAGAATAAGTGCCGTCCTCTAAATCAGTGGTTTGAGAATTCACCGGGACTAATTGGTCAATAGCTGAATTTACCCCGCCCAGAAACATGGCAGCCATTGATTCTAAATATTCGTTCCCCTCAATCCCCTTCATAAACTCTGAAAAATAGCTCCAGGAAGCCGGCGTATAATCTTCTTCTTTCAGTGTTTTTGCATATTCAATTTTCTCTAACAATTGTTCATAAATGGTCTTTTGTTTCTTTTCAAGCTGGTCCAAATATGATGTAATGGAATTTAGATAATTTTTGATTACAACCTCAGGATATGTAGGTATATCCGGATTTACCGCCATTTGGTCCAACACATATTCCTTAAATGGTTTCCAGGTCTCCGGCGTATAATCTTCCTCTTTTAACGTCAAAGCATATTCCAGTTTTTCTTGAAATTGTTCCAAAACAGTTTTGTCCTCTGCTGCGGATACATCCATAGAAAAACAGGTCATAACCATTACCAGTGTGAGCATAACAGCTATACCTTTTTTCAATATTATATTCATGATTTCCTCCTGTTTTTTCTTTTCTATACAGTAATTAAGAAGAATTAACGTGTAAACGAAAATTCTTCTCAATCTGTGATATAAATAATCTTATTTTTTGAATACTTATATCTGATACTGATAAAGCTCATTTATTTGCAAGCTATGTTTCTTATTTTCCATGGTTTTCAATAACCAGGTCTCCTATGGAGTTCATTGGCATGAAGTTTAATACACTAATTGTAAAATCACCTTTAATCTTTAAATTTTCTGTATCTGATACAGGTCCTGTGTAAGTAAATATAAGTGCATCTGTTTTACTATTTCTATTTGTATCTTTGACTACATTCACTAATTTTTCATTTGCATCAATTACGCCATCTCCATTGAGGTCCATATATACTTTTGTGAGATACCCGCTCATCCCATATGCTTTAAAACCTTCATCTACATTCACCGTAACAGTAATCCCATCTGCCGCCTGAGTATAGGAAGCATCCAAAAGTGCCCCATCACCCATGGATAATGTAGTAGTACCTGCCTTATACAGTTTTGCATCAAATGGTCCCTGCTGTTCTGCTGCAAATGCCGTCAGGCCCATACCAAGTGTCATGCTTCCTGCTAATCCTACTGCGAATAATTTCTTTGCAATTTTGTTCATAATGTGTTCCCTCCTGTTTAAATAAATATTAGTTATGAGTTTTAATTAGCCTCCGCTAACTGTTGCCATTATATAGCTCTGGATTTTTAATTGCAATACTTATTTTTGTTGCCTTTGCGCACCGATTTCTCCATAAATTCCCAGTTTTAACCATAAATGCTGGCTAAAAACAGGTTGTCTCAGGGCAACAATGATATTTTTTCTCAAATAAAAACAGCTGCAAACAGGCTGTAACCTATTTGTAACTGTTCCATGATATACTTCCGTAGTCCATAAAGCTTGAATTCATGGACTACCGGATGCCATTTATAAAATTCTCAAACTCCGTCCGGCAGATCTTGTCCCCATTGATTCGTTCCCCTGCTTCGTCAAAATAAAAAATATGTTCATAGGGGAAACAAACATCTACATGTTTATCCTGATCTTCCCACAGGCAGACGGATTTTGCTTTTATATTCAAGGTACCGGTCTTTACACTGTATATGCTGTCACTTCCTAACTGCTCTACCGTCTTTATTTCTCCTTTCAGATGGATCCCTTCCATCTGTGGTTGATTTAAGGCGATGTGTTCCGGTCTTACTGCAACACTCCCCATCTCCCAATTGATTATATTTGCCGGCGGAGATCCTATAAAACCGGCAACAAATACATTTCGTGGATTGGTATAAATCTCTTTTGGAGTGCCCTGCTGCATAACGATTCCCTGATTCATGATTACAATGTTACTGCCCATAGACATTGCTTCCACCTGATCATGAGTCACATATAAAAAAGTAGTCTTAAGCTGCTCATAAAGCATGGTTATTTTTTCCCTCATCTGATTTCTGAGTTTTGCATCCAGATTCGATAGAGGTTCATCCATCAGGAATACTTTTGGATTTTTAACCACTGCCCTTGCCAGAGCCACCCGCTGCCTCTGTCCACCAGACATCTGTGCCGGACGCTTATTTGCCTGATCGGTTAATTCCACCATTTCAAGCGCTTTTTGCACTTTTTCTCTTCGTTCTGCCTTTGGAACCTTTTTTACCTTTAGTCCGTATTCCACATTTTCGCGAACAGTCATATGCGGATACAAAGCATAATTTTGGAATACCATGGCAAGTTCCCTGTCTTTTGGCTCCTCTTTGGTAACAGAGCGCTCTCCTATGCAGATATCCCCTGCATCTGCTTTTTCAAGACCGGAGATGATACGCAGCAGCGTTGATTTCCCACATCCTGAAGGTCCCAGAAGAACTGTGAATGAACCGTCCGGTATTTGGATGGATATCTCTTTTAATACCTGAATATCCTTAAAATTCTTTACGATATTTTTCACAGCCACACTGCTCATCCTACACTGCCCTCCATTTTCAACTGAATGGCATAACGCTCATCCTCCGTCAGATCCAGGCTTTCCACGTATCTGCGCACGCTGCCATATTCACTTTTCAGATATTGAATGGTCTGTTCCATCTCCTGGGGTCTGGATGCGAATAAATACTCCGGCATCTCAATTCCCGCCCGCGATAACTGTTCCTTTTGTTTTTCGAACAACGGTCGGATATTTTCTTCGCTGACCGCATAATCTGCAATAATCCATTTTTCCTCTACTCCTGCAAGCTCCAAAAGCAGCATTGCAATAACTCCTGTACGGTCTTTTCCTGCGGTACAGTTAAATACTACCGCCCTGTCCGGATATCCTGCAATAATGCGAAGCACTTTCGCGATTTCATCCTTACTGTTCTCCAGAAGCTCAATATAAAGATCAGCCATACTATCCGGAAATCCTCCCTGCAGCCCATTGGACGATACCCTATCCAGCAGCGGCACCCGGTGATAAACCATATCTGCCTCATTGCAGAATACACAGGGAAGAAGTTCAACTTCCTGATTGCTTCTTAAGTCAATCACTGCCGTGATCCCCGCTTCTTTCAGCTTTTTCTGATCTTCTCCCGTCAGGCTGTGCAGCCCATCTGCCCGGAACAGTTGATTCCTAATTAACTTTTTTCCCCTGGAATTAATATAAACGCCCAAATCCCTCACATTGTATGCCATTTCTAAATCCAGCGGTTTTGATACTTCCTGATTATGCAACATACTTTTTCCTCCTGCTGATTGGAGGTGCTTGCTATATCTTCCTGCACCTCAATATTTAATCCTTCGATTATGTAATTCTTCGACTATTTAATTGCCTGATTATTTAATTTGACGACTGTTTCATGCACTGATTATTTAATTCAACGACTATTTCATGCACTGATTATTTAATTCCCCATTTCATAAAAGAATCCACGATGTTTTTCTGCAAAACCATATAGATCAGAAAAATCGGAATACAGGAAACTGTGGTTGCCGCCATCATGGAGCCCCACAAATTCACATCCGAACTTACAAACATTTTCAGTCCAATCTGAATCGGTGCCTCTTCCAGCTTCTTGGCAATGAGCATCGGCCACATATAATCATTCCAGGAATTGATAAAGAGCAGGATTCCCAGGGATGCGATGGATGCTTTCATGCTTGGCAATACAATATCTTTTAATATCTGAATCTCCCCGCTTCCATCCATTCTTGCCGCATCAATTAATGCCCTGGGAAAAGACTGGAACGCCTGATACATGGAAATACAGGCAAATGCCGAAGCCAGATAGGGAAGTACAATACCAAATAGCTGCCCATTCAGGCCCATATTGTTAATCTGGGTATAATTGGGTACCATAATCGCCTGGAAAGGAATCAGCCAGGTTAACGTAAGCAGGCCATAGATCAACCCCTTCCCCCGGAATTCCCATCTGGTAAGGGCATAGGCTGCCAACACTGATGTAAATACCTGACCGGCTGTTTCAATGATACTGATGATTACGGAATTAAAAAGCATTTTCAGAATAGGCATTTGCGAAAATGCATAAAAATAATTTTCCAATGTAATGTTTTTAGGAAATGGCAGGTAATGAAAGATTTCAGCTTCGCCCTTTAAGGAAGAAATTATCATCCAATACAGTGGAAAAATTGCCAGAAAAGATAACAGGATCAAAAGACCATGCTTGATGCCATTTAACATTCTACGCTTAACCATCTGCAAATCCTCCTAATTATCATAAAAGGCATACTTTTTTGTGAGCCTCTGCATCGTCAGTGCAATGATACCAAATAAAATAAGAAACAATGTCGCCGCTGCCGCACACAATCCCACATTCAGATCGCCAAATGCAAACTTATACATCATATAATAGATATTGGTTGAAGTTGCAAACGGTCCGCCCTGTGTCAGCACATCAATGTAGGCAAAGGACCACTGGCTGGAGAACAGTACACTGACCATCAGCATCAGCATTGCCGTAGGTGACAGCAAGACCAGCGTCATATCAAAAAACCTCCTGATACTTCCCGCCCCGTCTAATTTCGCAGCCTCATAATACTGTGTGTCAATTCCGCTTAAGGCGGAGGAAAACATCAGTGTACTAAATCCAATCATCTTCCATCCTGAAATCAGAATAATCATCAGTCTGGCAAACTTCTGATCTGCAAAAAAGGCTATGCTTTCTCCGGTAAGCCCCATTGTCTGAAGCAGGTGGTTGACTAATCCGTTACTTGGATGCAGTAGCCACTGGAAAATAATGCTCACTGCCACCGGTGCCATAATCATGGGAATAAAAAAGACAGCCCGGTAAATCTTCTTCGCTTTTTCATTCAGATCCTGCGTTGCCGCCGCAATAAAAAGCGGCAGTATAATGGAAAACGGCAGCATTCCCAAGATATAGATAAGGGTATTTTTAAGAGCAGGTACAAAGTCTTTGTTGCGGAATAATTTGGTGAAGTTTTCAAATCCCACATATTCCGGCACAGTCCCTGGTACCATACTCCACTTATACAGGCTGTATTGCAGGGTTTGCAGCAATGGTTTGTAGGTCCAGAACAGAATCAGTCCAATAGCAGGCAGGAGAAAAAGGTAAGGTTTTACCCCTCCCGGAATTCTCCTTCTCACCGTTTTATCTGCAGTGGATGTTGTCACTGCATATTTTTTCTCCAGAGATAATGTACTCATCGGATCCTCCTCTATTCTAATAACTGGTCAATGTCATTCTGGGCTTTTTCCAGAACTGTTTTTACATCTGCATCCGTAGTAAGCGCTTCTACCGTTGCGTCTCTGAAAATGGTAAATGCCTCATTTGCAATATCACCCGGCCAAATGGTAACCGGACGGATTTTCTTTAGCTGTTCCAGATTCACACGAAGCAGCGGATACTGATCCACAAAATCTTTTAAGTACTCCGGGTCATCTGCCAGCTCCGTGCGAAGTGGAAGGTATCCGATTTCCGAAGTGATAATGGTATACCCCCTCTTGCCTGTTGCAAATTTGATAAACTCCCAGACAGCCTGCGCTTTCTGGTCGGAATCCGGGCGTACAGCAAGGCAGCTCCCGGAATTCACCGGAACAGCCTCATTTCCGTCAAATCCCGGCATAGCAGATCCGTACAGTTCCCAGCCTCCTGCTTTTGCAGCACTTGCAAAACCGCTTAACACCGAGGTGGATTGGATATGCATTGCCACATTCCCGGCCATAAACTGCTGCATCATATCGTTATCCGTCCCCTTTGCACCGCAGCCCTCCGCATAAAACTGTTTCCATGTTTCAAAAGCTTTCACCGTATTATCCGTTGCAAAAACGGCTTTTGACCGGTCAGCATTTATCATGTCTGATCCGCTGCTGTATACGATTCCTTCTGTCACCCAGCCATTATCAGCCGCCAGGCCAAATCCATCCTTACCTGTTTTTTCTTTAATCGCCTTAGCCATAGCGAGCATATCTTCCCATGATTCAGGCGGTGCGTTGGGATCCAAACCGGCATCCTCAAACAATTTTCCATTAATATAGAGAATCGGTGTACTGAAAGTAAATGCAAGGCCATAAGTCTTATCATCAATCTTGCCAAGTGCAAGTGCATTTTCGGAAATCCCCTGAAAATGTTCCTTTAGCTCTTCTGCCGGAAATACATCTTCGTAAGCTTTTATCCCCAATGCCCCCCTTGATGCATCCAGCGTTCCAAATGTATGTTGGATAATATCCACCTGATTGCCTGCCTGGATATCCGTTTTAAACTTTGTCATATCATCAGGAATGCCTTCAACCACTACCCCTTTTTCTTTCCCAAGGGTATCATTGAATTCCTGGATCAGGTGTTCCATCCCTGCCTTCATGGTTGGATAATTCAGACTATAACTATAAAAAGTAACTTTTGTAGGATTTGCCGGATCAAGGAGGTTTTCTGTCTCCGGATTACTGGAGACTGCCGTACCTGTCCCGGTATTACCGGTACTTTGTGAAGCAGGTTCCGTGCTCCCTGCCGCCTGGATACCTTTAGGCGCACATCCCGTAAGTGCCGTAGTTCCGATTAAAACTGCGGCAGCAAATGCCGTCATCCGCTTCCACATAACTGTCTTCTTTTCTCTGCTCATTTTATTCTCTCCTTCTTGATTACTGCATTGCTTTCTGAAGTGCTGCCAGTTCAAAAGTTACATATGCGGCAGGTTTTGGTGTATTTGTCTCATAGTGTACCTGCAGCCTTCCATTATTGATTTCACAGAGGCAGTAACCTGTTTTATCCGTAAAGCTCAACATCTGTCCCTCAATTCCCAGTCCAAATGCCATGGAATCTGCAGTGATCTGAGGTATGTGCTCCAGATAATTCAAGCTGTTTGCATGGGTATGCCCGCAGAATATCCCAAGTACATCGCTATTCTTCAAGACATTCCACATCCTGTTTGTAATCTGCATTCCAAGTTCCTTTACTTCCCATTCAACAGGATGATGAAATGTAATAATGGAACCTTTTGGTGCCCTTTCCTTAAGAATATCTTCCAGCCATTCTATCTGCTCTTCACTGATATTTCCGCTCTCTCTTCCCTCTACAGCGGAATCCAGTACGATGATCCGAAGACCGTTTATCTCTTTTACATAATGCAGGGAGCTTTGGGCAGGCTCCATTTCAAGTCCTTCCCGAAACGCCTGCTTGCGGTCGTGATTGCCAAGCACATAGATCACATGGGTTCTGGGCATGCAGGAACATGCCATATCATTGAGATACCGGTAATCCTCACTGGTTCCCTCATGTACCAGATCTCCACTGATTAGTACGAAATCCAGCTGTTTTTTCTCCAGTCCCTTCAGGCATTTTTCCAGATTAGCCGCAGGGCTTCCAGATCTTTCAAATAAATCTTTCATTTGATTCCCACTATAATCTTTACAGATATGGGTGTCCGATAAATGTGCAAATCTAATTTTTTCCATATTATCCTCCTGGGTTCCTTTTTCCAGTTCTTAACTACACTCTTATCTTAATGAACTTTTGTAAATTATACATGCTGTTCAATGTTAAATTTCTGTAAATTAAACATAGTGTTCATAATTCATTTCGCACGAACAACTTAGGACGAACCTGTATTGATTAAAAGAATCAAAAACAGGACGATTTGCTCTCTAATTTCTCGCAAATCGTCCTGTATGAAATGTTACTGTCATTTTGTTTTCCTGTCGTTTTCATTTCCTTCTGTACGTTTTTCTACTCCGCAATTCCTATTGTATTTTCCTTACCTCCGCAATTCCTATTGTACTTTTCCTTACCTCCGCATTTACTATTGTACTTTATCCTTACCTCCGCATTTCCTATTGTATTTTCCTTGCCTCCGCATTTCCTATTGTATTTTCCTTGCCTCCGCATTTCCTATTGTACTTTATCCTTACCTCCGCATTTCCTGCTGCATTTTTTCACTATCTCCAATTTACTGCTATACTTTAATTTTTTCACCAAAATCTCTCAACAACTGTATATGAGAGGATATGACATTATTCTCTGCTATTCATGATCCGTTTACTTCAATAGATTTTGTGCCAGCTTAGATGTATAGCCATCCTTTTTTGCTGCCTCCAGATAGCCACGCAAAATCCCTTTTAATACCTGCAGAGCCGACAAATCATATTTAAGCGGCAGGCTGTCCCGGTTATTATTGACTATTTGTATTGCACCCAGTGTACCATATACCAGGGAGACACAAAATTCTTTACTGTCCAGTTCCTCACGGACTGATCCATCATGAAAATTTTCCATCAGAAATGCCACGGTAGATCCTGACGTTAAACCAGTTGTCTCATAAAGCTCCTTCGTATATCTGGTATCCGGATATAATTTATTGTTCAGGTATTCTTTACTGAAATGAAAAAAGAATTTATAATAATCCGGCAGTTGTTCAAAGACATCTGTCATATTCTGCAAAAATAATGCCATCTTTTCATAGGTGGACAGTTTATTGCCTTTGAATTTCTCCTGCTGCATCTGATTGACCTGTTTATTAAAATCAATATAAATTTCCCAGGCAATTGCATCCCGGTTCTCAAAATAGCGGTAGACCGTAGCTCGCATCAGATTACTCTGCTGGGCAATCTGGGACATACTGACATCCTTTATATCCTGCTCTAAAAATAATTCTTTCGCTTTTTCCAGTATAAATGCCCTCTGTTTATCACTGTGTTTTATATATTTATATTCTTGCATGATCCCACACCTTCAGTATCTCTTTTTTACTTAATTATACCGACTGATGTAAAAATATACAACCTGTTTCTTTTTGGTACTTAAATTAATGCATAAAACCTTATCGTTTTTTTCCTGATAATTCAGGCAGCACCATACAGAGCATTGTGATAAAACATGCCAGACCTCCAATAAAATTCGATATGGGTTCAGCTATAAAGACACCCTTTACCCCCAGATTAGCAATCTGTGGAAGCATAAGCGTCAGCGGTATTACTATTACAGCTTTACGCAGCAGCGAAAAAAACACCGCCTGTTTTGCTTTTCCTAGAGAAACAAAAACGGTCTGTCCGGCAAACTGCAATGCCATCATAAAAAAACCAAAGAAATACAATTGGATAGCCTCTGTACTTGCCTCTATCATCTGCGGCTCATTATTGAAGATACGAATAAAAAATTCCGGAAACAGTATCAGTATTAACCAGGATGCTGTAGTAATGCTAACGCATACGACTGACATAAAACGTATTGCTTTTTTTACCTGGCTAAAAGCTCCGGCGCCATAATTATAGCCCAATACCGGAGTTGCTCCATTTGTAATGCCCTGAACCGGCATACTTAAAATTTCCCGTATAGAGTTTAAAATCGTCATTACTCCAACATATAAATCCCCGCCATAGGACTGCAGGCTCGCATTGCACACTACCTGCACCGCACTGTTAGTAACAGACATAATGAATCCGGACAGTCCAAGGCCTACAATATCCTTAAGGCGATGCCACTTCACCCTCATCGTATCCAGATGAAGCTTTAAAACTGCCCGTTTTCCCGTTAGAAATTTCAGCACCCAGACTGCCGACAGGCACTGGGATATAATCGTTGCAAGCGCCGCACCTTTTACCCCCATCCCAAATACAAAGATGAATAAAGGATCCAGTATTATATTCGTAACAGCTCCCAGCAATACAGTCAGCATCCCGATCTGACCAAATCCCTGGCTGTTAATAAAACTGTTCATGCCAAGCCCAATCATTACAAAAACACTTCCACACAAATAAATCATAATATAATCTCTGGCAAAAGGATAAGTAGCATCACTGGCGCCAAATGCATATAAAATCGGTTTGTTAAAGACCAGTCCCAAAACCGTAAGCAGTACCCCACAGAGAATCATCATGGAAAATGATGTGCCCATTATTTTCTCGGCTTCTTCAGTATCTCCTCTGCCACGCTCAATAGAACAGAGTGGTGCACCGCCCATCCCGAATAGATTTGCAAATGCCGAAACCATAGTAATAATCGGAAAACACAGTCCCAGTCCGGTCAGCGCCAGAGTCCCCTGTTCCGGTATTCTCCCGATATACACCCGGTCAACTATATTGTATAAAAGATTAATTAGCTGTGCCATAGTCATTGGCACAGCTAATTCTAAGATATTTTTATAAACATTTCCCTTGGAAAAGTCCGTCTGATGTGCCTTCATATCCTTCCCCCAAACTTTCATTGCAGATATAACATATAAATAAGCCCTGTACTTCTTCATTACAGACACAACTTATAAGCGCCGTACTTCATTACTGAAATACGACGCTTTTCATCTTTAATTAGCCATATAAACGTTCGTATACTGCACTCCAAAGTTAACTGCTTCCTGATGGTTATTCAGATAAATATCCACATGTCCATAAGGAGTTCCTCTGTCTTCTACAGTATAAATCTGTCCATTGATAACCAGTCTTGTACCAAATGGTACACCCGCCATTGCAACAGTTCTTCCCTGAATTGGCATAGCGCCGCTGGCTGTTGGACCGCCGGACCACTGACCGCAGCAAATTGGGCAGCTACAGTAAGCTGTCAATTTAAAAGTCCCTAAAAGCTGTCCGATATCGGAATCGCTTGCTGACGTATACTGACCTGTATTATTGGAAACCAGCTCAACATTGGCTACATCATCATCAGAGATGATTCTGGTCGCCCAAACGGCTTCACCCGTATTTACATTGGCATTTACAATACCGGTTGCTGTACTCTGTGCCTCTACTGTCTTACCGTCACCTATATACATAACTACATGATGAATATAACCATCCTTAGCATAGAAAATCAAATCACCCGGTGCTGCTTCTTCTACCGGAATTTTCATTCCGTACTGAGCCTGGTCTTCCGCTACACGAGGAAGGCTGTATCCATACTGAGCATAAATACTTTGAACAAATCCGGAGCAATCCGCTCCATTTGTAAGGCTTACACCACCCCAGACATAGGCATTGCCTACAAACTGCTGTGCAAACCGAACCATAGAATCACGAATTGAACTTGAAATTGCACCTTCTTTAGTTGATGTTAATGTATAGTATAATACTTCATTGTCTTCCGCATCAATCAACTCATCTGCCAGAGCAATCTCATCTTCACCGGTTTCTTCTACCAGCTTTTCAGCTTCTTTTCCCTGAAGAAGAAGTTTGCTGCTTACAAAACCTCTTACATCACCGGACTCAACGTATACCCATTCTTTCTTCGCATCTTTTAAAACGTAGCAAAGAGCTCCTTTCGGAAGCTTTCCAAGAATACGGGATTCTTCTGATTTACCTTCTCTGATATTCAATCCTTCTGTTTTAGCGATTGCATATCTCTTCTTAACAACCGTAGTCTTCGTTGTTGTTTTTGTAAATGTTAAAGCCGGATTCTTTAACGGATTTACTAATGCAGTTGCTTTCTGCAACTTTTTCTCTGTCTTTTTCTTTACATAATTACTGGCTTTTTTACCTGTTGTCAGTTTATCTGCTTTGACAAACCCTCTGACCGATCCGGACTCTATGTATGTCCACTCTTCATCTTCACTTTGCAATACATAACAAAGACCATTCTTTGGCAGCTTCCCTACTACCGTGGATGAAGTATCCTTGTCACTGTAAACTTTTAAATTTTTCTGTTTTGACAGCGCATATACTTTTTTAACCGTAACAAAACGGAAAGAAGATAAAATCTGAGGCGGTATCACGATCTGCTGATTTGCAACCAGTTCCTGGTTACTGCCATACTGAGAATTATTCGTGGTGTTATTATTATTGGATTCTGTCTGCTCATTACTTTCAGTCTGATCCTTTGTTTCGCTCTCTTCTTCCTCTGTTCCTACGATCTGAGGCTGTTTGTGTAAATCATCCGTCTCACTTTCCGAAGGCTTTTCTGTAGCGTCTGATCCATCCTGTGAGTTGGATTCTGAGCCATTCGTTCCATCCCCTGTTTCACCGGTTGAAGGAGTTTCAGACTCAGATGGCGGTTCCGTTTCAGGTTTGGTATTTGGCTGTGATTCCGATTCAGTCGGAGTCGTAGGCTCAGTTGGTGTTTCTGAGGGTTTATTTGATTCTGATGGCGTTGTCTCGGACGGATTAGTCTCAGGTGAAGATGGTTCAGTCTCCGGATCTGTAACCGGCTGAGAATGAGCCTCTGTATGGTTCTCTGAAGCAACCGTCGTGGGTTCTGCTGCCATAGAAACATTGGGAACTACCAGGGATAATGACATAGCTGCAACCATAACCCTGCACAATGATTTATAATGCATATTTTTGTATTCTCCTTTTGTCTCTCGCTGCGAATTTCGTTTTAATACTTAAATGCCAAATTGAATTCCATATAATTATGTAAATAATTCATAATACTAGTATACCTTACTTAACAATTGTGTCAAGTGTTTTATCCCGAAAACATAATTGTTCACAACAAATTCACATTCTAAATCTGCATATTATCCTCATTATCTGGATATAATCCTGAAATATTGTACAGATTTCATCTTGTAAAGTATTTTAATAAGTTTATAATTATTTTGTAAATAATATCATACTGTTTTGGTATTATACGAAATATCTATAAACGACTGGAGGTAAATTCAATGACACTAACGGAAAACTTTATAATTCAATTTCTTCGAAGATTTGATGAATATCCTTTCTTAGTCAAACTTAGAGAAGAAGAACATCTAATCGGTGACGGGGCGCCCGCCTTTACGGTCAAACTGCAAAATGACATTCCAAAACAGGAACTGCTCACCAGTACCTCTCTCGCCTTAGGCGAAGCATATATGCGGGGTGATCTCGACATAGAGGGGGACCTGTTCGACGCACTGGATCACTTTCTGGGGCAGATGGGGAAATTTTCTACCAATCACTCTGCACTGAAAAAACTGATCTTCTCTTCACACTCGAAAAAAAATCAGCAAAAAGAAGTATCTTCTCATTACGATATTGGTAATGATTTCTACAGTTTATGGCTGGATGACACCATGAGCTACTCCTGCGGCTATTTCAAAAACGCGAATGATACCCTTTACGATGCACAAGTAAATAAAGTCGATTACATCCTGGAAAAGCTTTACCTGCAAAAAGGTATGAGCCTTCTTGACATTGGCTGCGGCTGGGGGTTCCTGCTGATTGAAGCTGCAAAAAAATACGGTGTTTCCGGACTCGGAATTACACTCAGCAAAGAGCAGCAGAAAAAATTCCAGGACAGAATCAAAGAGGAAGGCCTTGCCGGTCAGATCTCTGTTGAACTGATGGATTATCGGGATCTGGCTAAAAGCGGCAGAACTTTCGACCGCATCGTTAGTGTAGGAATGCTGGAGCACGTAGGCCGTGACAACTATGAGCTTTACATTAAAAATGTAGATTCGGTTCTGAAAAAGGGCGGTTTGTTCCTGCTGCACTATATCAGCGCTTTGCAGGAACACCCCGGTGACCCATGGATAAAAAAATATATCTTCCCCGGCGGAACCGTTCCAAGCCTGCGCGAAATGATCCATATCCTGGGTGATTATAATTTGTATACCCTGGATGTAGAGAGCCTGCGCCGCCACTATTTCAGAACCCTCCGCTGCTGGAGCCAGAATTTTAACGAACACCGGGACAAGATCAGTGAAATGATGGGGCTTGAATTCACCAGAATGTGGGATTTATATTTGAATGCATGCGCTGCCACATTCCACAATGGAATCATCGACCTGGATCAGATCCTGATCTCAAAAGGCATCAATAACGACCTTCCGATGACCAGATGGTATTAGATTATTGAATCCCCGTATTGTTAATAATCTGATTACTGATCTCCTGTACGGTGGGTGAAGGTGTATAGCTTTCCCCGCTGAATAAAAACTGATGAAGCTGGACAACATTGTTAGCTAGATTTTTAGGAACTACACAATCTCCAGCTGACGGTATATCAGCAGTATCCTTATCCATTGGGAAACCAGTGGTTTCACCGATATCATATCCGGATATACCTGTCGCCAGCTTTATTATTTCCGTATTAGAAAGGCTTGTCAGGACCATGGGCAAAACGGTATCAATTGCTTTATTTAAAGTAAGCAGATCTGTTGTTTTTGCCTTTTGCATCAGCTGTTCCAATACTTTTCGCTGGCGTTCTGTACGTTCATAATCAAGTCCGATGTAACGGATACGGCTGTATGCCAGTGCCTGCATTCCATTCAAGTGCTGCATACCCGGCCCCGGGACATCCGGTGTGTCTTTTCCCACAACCTCACGTCCTTCTACCAGATAACCATTCAGCCATTTCACTTCACCTTCCGTCAACTCTATATCAACGCCGCCTAATAAATCTACCGCTTCCACAAGCGCCTGAAAATCCACGGTAATATAATCGCTTATATTCAAATCCAGGTTCTTGTTTAGCATATTTAAAGACTGCTGTGGTCCTCCAATGGAATACACTTCTGTTGCCTTTTGAAAACCTCCCTGGGTATTGTCCAGGTAACTGTCACGATATACCGATGCCAGCTTTACTTCTTTTGTTTTATTGTTGATACTGCATATCATAATTGTATCGCTGTTAGCGCCTGATGACAGACTGCCTTCCCGGGAATCTACACCAAAAAAGGCAATATTGGTATATCCCGACATATTCTTAAGTTCTGCCGGATCCAAATTTGTATTAATTACCAGATCCTCTTTTGAAATATCATTTCTCTGGATCTTCGCAAATTTAACAAGGACAAACACGGCTGCTGCCCCAACGAGCAGAAGCAATATCAACAGAATAAATGGCCATACTCTTCTTTTCTTTTTCCGCTTAGGCATTCTGCCATTCTGCGGATATCCCCCATATTGGTTATTGTACTGATTTCTTGAATCATTCATAATTTTCTCCTCTCATAAAAGCGGATAATTCAACGTTTAAAACTGATGACTGTGGTATTATAACATTATTTGACTGCATTCGCAGAGAATTAAAAAAAGTTTAAGAAAGCTTAATGAAAACTACTGTTTCCTTAACTCTGATATTCCAGGATTCAGGGCACAATCTGGCTCCCATATGTGAAAATTGTATTCAGGGCCTCGTTTAATTTTTCAGCCTCTGCCCGATTCCTGGCCATACAGTAAAGCTTATACCTTGTATCATGATCCAGAAGGATATGCTGCATGACACACAGCTTCTCCACCGGTCCAAATTTGTCCAGCTCCTGATAGAACTGTTCATGAATAAATATACATTCATCATCACGTTCATCCATAATTCACATTCTCCCCGTATCTTTTATTCCCGCGGGCAACGAACCAAACGGGTACGCATGCGGGACCATTTGGGGACTGTCGCGGGGGGCAAAAACTCCACCGTAATCGACAGAATTTTTAAAGGTTTACAATATATGATTATAAATTTATATTTTACTATAATGCCCATTATTTTTCAATTATGATGACAAAATTAGAAAAAGATCCTATTAAAATGACAATGAATTTCCAATATTCCTGTATCATTTGCACATGGTAAAAACAGAAACTAGGGTATATAATATTTTTGGCAATTTTTAACACAGGGAGATGAGAAAATGAAAAAAAAGGTCAGCTTAACACTGGAAACAAGTGTCATTAAAAAGCTGCGTCAGTTAGCTGATTCTGATGAGCGTTCATTGTCACAGTACATTAATATTGCGCTCAAAGCACACATCAAAAATCTGGGTTCCAATTGATAAAAAAAGGAACGGTTCTGCTTTTCAGCTTTCCCGTTCCTTTCCAGATCCAAAGAGATCTCCTATTCTTCTATAAAGTTCTCATAGCTGCTTCCACTACATGTCCTACCAGTACAGAAGTTGTTACACTTCCTACACCACCCGGAACCGGAGTAATTGCATCTACAATTGCCTCTGCTTCATCATATTTTACATCTCCGCAGAGCTTGCCTTCCTCATTTACATTGATTCCAACATCGATCACAGTCTGACCTGCTGACAGATAAGAACCGTCTACAACTCCTGCACGTCCTGCAGCCACAATTACAATTTCAGCTTCTTTTACAACAGAAGGCATATCCACTGTTCTGGTATGGCAAATGGTTACAGTCGCATTTTTCTTAATCAGCATCATAGCAGCAGGTTTGCCAACTACCAGGCTTCTTCCTACAACAACTGCTTTTTTGCCAGTACAGTCAATTTTGTAGTGATCCAGAATTTCCATACAAGCCTGAGGCGTACATGGAGGGAATCCCTGTTTTGTTCCGGCGAATACCCCAACCATAGAACCATCTGTAATTCCATCCACATCTTTTTCCGGATTCAATGCTTTGATTACAGCATTTTCGTCCAGATGTTTTGGTAATGGGCGGAAAATTAAGATACCATGAATCTTATCGTCTTTATTCAACTGATCCAGAGTTTCCATCAGTTTTTCCTGTGTTACATCAGCAGGAAGAAGGAATTTTTCATAAGCTACACCCAGAGTTTCACAGCGCTTTGTTGCACCTCTTTCATAAGATACATCATCCGGTCTTTCGCCTACGCGGATAATTCCCAGAGTAGGGTTAATTCCTTTTCCCTTTAACATTTCTGCATCTGCTTTAATTTTTTCATTTAATGCAGCGGTTACTTCTTTTCCAAGTAATTGTTTTGCCATTTTTTATCCCCATTTCATAATTTTCTTTCAACTTATCCGTCTCTGCTATTTCAACCTTCCAAGCACGCTTTTAAAGATCTCATCTGCAAGACTGGTATATTTCTCTAACATCGCATCTGCTTTCTGATTTAACTCTTCTGCATATTCTCTGTTTTTCATTGATTTTGTATTGATATATACATTTAAACTGGCACCTTCCAATGCCGCTTTGCAAAATGCTGCCCCAACGCCTGCATCACTGATGGCAAGGGTGCTTCCTTTTGCTGCAAATTCCACAATAATATCAATTGCCTCACAGCATTTTTCCATGATTTCCATAGGCACGGAACATGCATCTTTTAACACAATTTCCATTACACGTGCTTTTTCTGCCTTTTCTTCATCCGTTTCACGAGGCAGTCCATATGCTTTTGAGAGGGGTTCGAAAACTTCTGCATCTCTCTCAATTAAAGTTAACAGATCCTTCTGAAGCTGATCAGATTTTGCTTTTAACGCATACATCTCCTCTTCCACTTCTGCATACTTCTTCTTGCCTACTGTTAAGCTGCCCACCATATTTCCCAGTGCGGTTCCGATAGCACCTACTAATGCTGAGGCTCCGCCGCCGCCCGGTACCGGTGCTTTGGAAGCTAATACTTCTACAAATTCATTACATGGTACAGTTGAAAATCCCATAATACCCTCCTGGTGTTTTATAATCTTTAGAACAATCCGGAAATCTTTCCTGTCTCGTCTACGTCGATTCTTTCTGCTGCC
>UQCR01000075.1 GCA_900539655.1 uncultured Robinsoniella sp. | reverse complement strand
CGCAAAGGTTAGAAAATACCAGTTCTGCGGCAAGCTGACGGAGTCCATATCAGTTTCCCACCCCCATCTTTCCGCACACTACCTATATTACACAAAGCGTCTTCCTCAGCTAAACCCAAATTTAATGCATTTAACAGAACATTACAAAACGTTCGCTGTAGTACTAAAGCGTGTTTCAAAATTCATTCCCGACATCTGCACGTCCAACTTTGCGGCATAATTGATCCGAATCCAGGTTACGTAGCCCGCTACGCGGCCCTTTATCCGGGTCAAATCACCCACAAAGAGTGACGTACAGCTGCTAGAGGGCAATTTTTAAACACGCGCTGGCCTTACCTACTACATAACCCCATTACTTTGAGACAGTTTTCGTTCATCTCCAGGAGAATATCCTGTGTACTTCCGAAAGAGCCGGTAAAAATTGGACATGTTTGAAAACCCGCACTCTTCAGCTATATCCAAGATGCCCTCATCAGATGTGCGCAGCATTTCCCGAGCTTTTTGAATACGCATTTCGATTAAAAATTCCTGGAACTGCATATTGGTCACTTTTCGAAAATAGGACGAAAAATAATTGGGACTCATGCATGATATTCTGGATACGTCTTCCAGTTTTATTTTTTCGCAATAATGTTTTTTGATATATTGGAAAGATTTTTCCAGCCTTTTCATTGCCTCTTTTTTTCCGCCAAGCAATTCGCCTGATGGATAAGAACGCTCACAGTTCCGGTATAGTATGGTGAGTATTTTCAGGATATCGGATTTGATCATTAAAGCATATCCAACTTCCCGTTGGGTGTATTCCCGGTTTATCTCGTTCATAATATGGATGATTTCTCCCGCATAAGGAAGTGTGCCGGGAATTTTGTTTTGGAAATTACTGCCGCGTTCTACAAAAGGCAGTAAATAGTCATAATCAAAAATGCTTGTTCGGTCTGCGATAAAATCCGAACCAAAGATCAAGACAAGTAAGGTCATTTCGTCACTTAACACTTCCCAGCCGTGGGCTTCAATATGGTTGAATAAAATAATTTCTCCCCTTTCTATATCGTATTGTTTGCCATTTACATAATATCTGGCATGGCCATCTAAAATATAGGTGATCTCAAAAAAGTTATGCCAATGGTATACCTCCGGTTTTTTCGAAGAACGCTTCTCAATATATGTTCTTACCTCAAAAGGTTCTTCTTTTTTTAGTATAGTTGTATCCTGTGTAATGATCATTCCGCAAATACCTCTCTGTTTCATTAACTCCCGCTATTCTGTATCTATTATAACGCCAATAAAAAGATTTGTCTCATAATATTATCATGTATTTCTTCATTTAACATGTTTGAGAATCCGGTAATATCTATCGTAAGATAGTACATTCCCATCATAATAAACCAGAGGTTATTTTTTTCCGGTCTCTATAAAATAAAAGTGTAAATATAAACGAGACAAAGATAACCATTCATAGCGAACATGTTTAGGAGGTAGAACATGATTATAATTGGTGAAAAACTAAACGGGTCCATACCAGCTGTGGCAAAGGCAATTGCATCCAGAGATGCAGAGTTAATTAAAGAGCGCGCAAGATTACAGGCCGATGCGGGGGCTGATTTTTTGGATGTATGCGCTTCTGTGGAAGAAGAGGAAGAGATTGAGACACTTCGATGGATGATTGAACAGGTTCAGGAAGTAACGGATACTCCAATTTGTGTAGACAGTCCAAGTGCAAAATCCTGTATTGGGGCATTGCCTTATTGTAAGAGACCCGGATTGCTCAATTCCGTCTCCCTGGAAGGAGATAAAATTGATACGATATTTCCATTGATTGCAGATACAAAGTGGGAATGTGTGGCTCTGCTCTGTGACAACGATGGAATACCGGATTCCGTGGAGCGCCGTATGGAGGTATTTCATGGAATTATGGAAAAAGCAAGGGAATACGGGATTGTTCCATCCAGACTACATATTGATCCCCTGGTTGTAACTCTTTCGACAGATGAAACGGCATTACAGGTTTTTGCCAAATGCTGCAGATTGATTAAAGAAGAATATCCTGATATCCACATTACCAGCGGTCTGAGTAATATATCCTATGGATTGCCGGTACGTAAAAATATTAATCAGGCTTTTATGGTGCTGGCAATGAATGCGGGGATGGACAGTGCCATTGTAGATCCTACGAACAAAAATATGATCGGCATGATTTATGCGACGACGGCACTCCTGGGAAAAGATGAATTTTGCCTGGAATACATAAAGGAGTTTCAGGAGAAAAAAGAAGCAGGCGTGGATATCGATGAATTAACAAAGGACATGGTTCCCGAGATGAAGGATGTCTTTCTGGCAACCCAGCATGGCAAAAATAAAGAGATCGGATGTCTTGTACAAGGTGCACTTGATGCCGGATGTGACCCGGTTGCCGTATTAAACGATGGCATGATCGGAGCTATGGCTGTAGTAGGAGACCAGTTTAAAAAAGAAATAATATTTGTGCCCCAGATGCTTGCTGCCGCCAGAGCCATGAAAGCAGGTGTTGAAGTATTAAAGCCTCATCTGGCAACGGGAGGCGCGGGAAGTGCAGGGAAGATGATCCTGGGAACAGTAGCCGGTGATTTGCATGATATTGGTAAGAATCTTGTAGGAATGATGATTGAAAGTGCGGGATTCGAGGTAATAGATCTGGGTGTGGATGTTCCAATCGAAGATTTTATAAAAGAAATAGAAGCGCATCCCGATGTGACCATTGTTGGACTTTCGGCACTTCTGACAACAACGATGCCCTCTCTGCGCAATACGGTAGCCGCTTTGAATCATGCACCTTTTCGCAGCCGGATTAAAATTATGGTTGGCGGTGCACCTATATCCCAGGCATTTGCTGATGAAATCGGGGCAGATGCCTATACGGCAGATGCAGCAGAAGCAGCAGAAAAAGCCAAAGAACTTGCAAAAGCAGGTACAGGTGCATATCCAGCGTCTAGAAGAATTGAAACTTTTGAATCAGTTGCGCGTGCAGCAGAGGTAGTTGCAAAAGGAGTTAATCCAGAAGGAACTGGAGGGATGACTGAAGCAACAGAAGAATTGAATACAACAAAAAATGCTGCCCCCAAATCGGAGGGGATAAAATTTACAGGAATCAGCCCGGTGGTATCCGGTATCCCCTACAAAGAAAATATGGATGGTGTAAAAGAAAAGTTTACGAATTACTGGAAGCATAGAAATACAGGACGCCCGCTTATGTGTGTCATAGCCAGAAAGCCGGAAATGGAAGCATTTTCTGACGGTTCCCCGGTGGAAGGCGGCTATCTGGACCAGATTTGCCAGGGTAAATATTATAATATGCCCGAAGAACTTAAGTGGAAGGATATGGAAGATAAATATCAGAATCCGGAGCAGATTGTTGCCCGTTACCGTTATTTCTGTGAAACGCACGATTTCCTGGGAGAAAGTTTTCCAAACTTAAATGTAGACTTTGGACCGGGTTCCCTGGCTGCTTATCTGGGATCCGATATAGGATTCAAAGAAGATACGGTCTGGTTTAAGTCCTGTCTGGATAGTTGGGAGGGTGTACCTGAATTTAAGTTTGACCCGGAAAATGAATGGTACAAAAAGCATATTGATCTGGTTACGAGATGCCGCGAACTGGCTGGTGATGATTTTTATGTAGATATGCCGGATCTGATGGAGAACATCGATGTATTGGCTTCTCTTCGTGGGGCACAGGAGATTTTATTTGATATGTTAGACGAGCCGGAGACAATAGGTGAGCGCATACAAGAAATAACGGATCTGTATTATGATTATTATAATAAGTTTTACGAAGTAATTAAAGATGATAAGGGAGGAAATGCCTATACGGTGTTCCAGATATGGGGACCAGGGCGCACGGTGAAGCTGCAGTGTGACTTTTCTGCTATGATGTCACCGGATGATTTCCGTCAGTACATTCAGCCGTCTCTGAAAGCACAGGCAGACAAAGCGGACCATGTATTGTACCATCTGGATGGACCTGCTGCGATCAAGCATCTGGATGCACTTATGGAAATAGACGGAATTGACGCACTTCAGTGGACCAGCGGAGATGCAGGACCTGATGGTACCTTGCCGGATTGGGATGTGATCTACGATAAGGCAATCGCTGCAGGTAAATCCATCTGGGTAAAAGTATATTCCGGAACCTTTGATGACTGGATTAAAAATGTAGACCGTCTGGTTCAGAAATACGGTTCACACAGCCTGTTCCTGTTATTTCCTGAAATGTCACGCACACAGGCAGATACGCTTTTGCAGTATGCAGAAGAACACTGGAAGGACGTACCGGGAACATTTTACGTCCGCTGATTTTTCCTATTAAGAAAAACCTCCATTTTAACTAATGGGGGTTTTTGTCTGTTCGTCGATATTGAGAAGTTGTCATATGAAATTCTTTCTTAAAACAATTACAGAAATATTCAGCCGAAGAAAACCCTACTTTTTCAGCAATGTATGCGGTGGAATCTTCCGTATTGCGAAGCAGAATACAGGCGGCATTTAACTTTGCTCTTAAGCGGAGTTCCTGAAAAGTTGTGTGATAATGTTCTTTGATTAACCGCTGCAGCTGCCGTATGCTCAAACCCACCATATCCGCCAGTGATTCAGGTGTGATATCAGCGTAATAAGAGAGAAATGCCCGTTCAATCATCAAATACTTTTTTTCATCCGGCGGTATATACGATACTTCAGGGTGAAATGTATAGGAAGGGGAATATTCCCTTGCAAGGTGTATTAAAAATTCTGCTGCAAGATGGGGAAGGAGGAACTGGCTTCCGGCAGTTTTTTGCTGCTCTTCAATAAAAAGCCTGTCCAGTGAATCTCTGGCAGCACAGGATAGTTTTCCAAACCAGAAGTTCTGCCGGATCAGTGTTTGAATCAGAGGATCTTTTTCGGGAATGGATTTTTGACTAGCTGTATAGTAGACACCAATTTCATGCATGGCATCCTTGGAATCCGGTATCTGTTCATGGAAAATACCCGGACCGGTCAGATAAAAATCTCCTTCTGCAAGATGATAGGTATCTGTATCGATATGTACGATTCCGCTTCCCTGAGTTATATAGTGAAGTTCATAGCTGTCACTGCTGTGGGCATGCATGGGCATATAGGGCATGGGGCCGGAAGTGAGAGAAAGAACATGAAATTGAGTATTACTAATGGAAAAATAGATATTGACATCTCCCATATATCATCCTCCTGTCTGCGATAAAATCCTCCTTATGGAGACAATAACCTGCTTCATGTAGCAATAAGTTTATTCTAATACAAAAGACCAGGGAAGGGAAGATAAATTATGTATAAAAAGGTTGTGTGAGAAAATCTGACGTTACAGTTAACAAGCAAGCTGTAAACAGTAATACGCCTGCCCATTACAAGTACCCTTTGGCAAGGGACAGGCTAGGCAGCAAGCAGATTGTAAAATAGCGACATTATCAAGTCTAACACGCCGCCCGTCTCTCTGTTATTTGTATCTGAATTTACTATAATGAAGTTATCAAAACAGAAAACAAATGTAGTCTTCATATGAGAATAAAAACATACCAAATGTAGTCTTCATTTGTAAATAAGGAGGATACGATGTACGATTTAAAACCATATTTAGAAGAAATTGACAGAGTGATTGCACAGGGACCTTTTACAGACAGCTGGGATTCCCTGCAGCATTATCAGGTTCCGGAATGGTACCGAAAAGCGAAGTTTGGAATTTTCATCCACTGGGGCGTTTACAGTGTTCCTGCGTTTGGAAGCGAATGGTATTCCAGAAATATGTATATCCAGGGGAGTCCGGAATTTGAACACCATGTAAAGACCTATGGACCACAGAAAGATTTTGGATATAAAGATTTTATACCTATGTTTGATGCGCCCAAGTTTGATCCTGATGCATGGGCAGATCTATTCAAAAATGCCGGTGCGAAGTATGTGGTTCCGGTTGCTGAACATCATGACGGATTCCAGATGTACAAGAGCAAAATTTCTCACTGGAATGCTTATGAGATGGGACCCTGCAGGGATGTGCTGGGAGAACTGGACCGTGCATTCAAAGAGAGAAATATGGAAACAGGCGCTTCTTCCCACCGGATTGAGCACTGGTTTTTCATGGGACATGGAAAGGAATTTGACAGTGATATCAAAGAGCCTATGGAACGGGGAGACTTTTACTGGCCTGCAATGCCCGAAATGGGACCTCAGGATTTGCACAGTAAACCGGAACCGACCGAAGAGTTTTTACAGGACTGGCTTTGCCGCACCTGTGAAATTATTGACCGGTATCATCCGAAGATTGTATATTTTGACTGGTGGATCCAGCATCATGCTGCAAAACCATATCTGAAGAAACTGGCAGCTTATTATTATAACAGAGCGGCGCAGTGGGGGGAGCAGGTTGCAATCAATTATAAACATGATGCATATATGTTTGGCAGTGCGGTAGTGGATATTGAAAGAGGACAGTTTGCAGATATGAAACCTTATTTTTGGCAGACAGACACTGCAATTGCATTAAATTCCTGGTGTTATACAGAAAATAATGAGTTCCGCCCTGCTGAAGATTTGATTTGTGATCTGGTAGATATAGTAAGTAAAAACGGATGCCTGCTGTTAAATGTAGGTCCAAAAGCAGATGGATCATTCTCAGATGAGGATACAAAGATCTTACTGGAGATTGGAGAATGGCTTAAGGTCAATGGAGAAGCAGTATATGAAACCAGCGTGTGGAGAAAATACGGAGAAGGGCCAACGGAGATCGTGGAAGGGCAATTTTCGGATGGAATTAAGAAAAACTTTACCCATGAAGATATCCGCTACACAGTAAATGGAAGTTATCTTTATGCGACTGCATTAAAGTGCAGCCCGGACGGGAACTATACGTTTAAAGAACTGGGTATCCAGGATGCCTCCAGACAGGCAAACTTCCATGGAATCATTCTGGAAGCAGAAGTACTGGGATTTGAAGAAAAACCGGATTGGGTGCGGGATGAAAAGGGCCTGCACATTCATGTAAATTCAGTACAGAGCAGCAAGCCGGTTGTGTTTAAAATTAAAATTGATTAATACGGCATTTATCCATGATCTGTTAGTCAGAATCTCACTGATATGACGAATATTTCTGGTTAATCTGGTAATCATAGGTATTGCAGGACAGGCAGATTTTTACCTGGAATAATAGGAACGGAAAGGCAGATGGAATATTTATGAATGCAAATGCAGAGTTATTAAATTTTGTTTACCAGAACTCGGGAATGGGCGTGGATACGTTAAATCAGCTGCTTGATATTGTTGAAAGTGATGCTTTTCGCAAGCAGATTGAGAGTCAGTTAAAAGGATACCGTGATTTTAATGAAAAGGCAAAAGCAATGCTGAATGAGAACGGATACAATGAAAAAGATATCAGCGCTTTTCAGAAAATGACATCTAATGTAATGATTAATGTCAAGACAATGACAGACAAATCAAGCAGCCATATTGCGGAAATGATGCTGACAGGCAGCAACATGGGCGTTATTGATGCAATTAAAAGTATCAAAAAGTATGAGCATGATGCAGAAAAAGATATCGTTTCCCTGATGAAAAAACTCCTGGATTTTGAGGAAAAAAATATAGAGAAACTGAAAGAGTTCTTATAAATAAAAATAAAATAGCAGGAAACCAATAAGCCGGTGATTTGTATAATGAGTAAACTTTTACAAATTTCCGGCTTTTCCTTTGTCTAATTGTTCTGATTGTAAATAGAAATTCTTTTCAGTATAATAAGAGATAGAGTTGTTTACAAGCAAGATTCCGGACTGGTTTTATATTGTCACGGATAATCAGGGGGATTAATATGAAAAAGGTATGGATAGGATTCATTGGAGGCCTTTGTCTGTCCGGTGTACTGCTTCTGCAGGGGTGTACCCAGGCGGATACATCCCCTCCGGAAGGGATGAAGGAGACGCTTACGCTGATGACAATCAGTAATGGCGGGCAGGAGGTGCTAAAGGAAGCGGTTGAAGAATTTAATGCATCCAATACGTTTGATGTTGAGATAGCATGCGAAGAATACAGCATGGAGGATTTCAAGGCGACGCTGGCAAGAAAAATGGCTGCAAATGAGGAGCCCGACCTGTTTTTTTCCTGGCAGGCAGGATTTTTAAAAGCTTATGTGGATAAAGGGAAAGTGCTGGATTTAACCTCTCAAATACAGAATGACAGTAGTTTTAGCAGACAGTTCCAGGAGGATGATTTTGTAAATGTCACATTTGACGGTGGAATTTATGCGGTACCTGCTACAAAGTGCATCTCCGGAGTGTTTTACAAGAAGAAACTCTTTGAACAGTATGGACTTCAGGTGCCGGAAACATATCAGGAGTTTTTGAATGTCTGTGAAGTATTTAAACAAAACGGAATTGTTCCGATTAATCTGGACAGTACACCCTGGAATGCAGGGCAGCTTTTCTTGCAGGTTATGAATAGTGTCTGTGGAAGAGAACTGGAGACATATGAGAATCTGCAGAATATTCCATGGACTTCTGACAAGCTATTAAAATCTGCAGAATTATTAAAAGATTTATATGACATGGGATACTTGCCGGAAGATTTTCTGGGAACAGAGGGGAAAGCTGTTGCGGCAGAAGATACGGCAATGGCAGTTTCCGGCAACTGGATGGCAAAATGGTTGAGTCAGGAGGGCGAACCCTGGGGAGTTTTTCTGCTGCCACCCCTTCAGGAAGAAAACAGGGGAATAGCAATCGGAGGAAGTGACCGAAGCTTTGCGGTATCCCGGAGCTGTAAAAATCCCGAGGCAGCATGCAGCTTTTTGAAAGAGCTAAGCAGTGACAAATATCAGAGTAAAATCTTATATGATGAAGGGACAATACCGGTAGTCGATATCGAGGCAGACAGAAGCAGGTTGTCGGACCTGCAGCTGGAATGTTTTGATTTATACAAAACGACGGATTCTTTCTGCCTGAATATGGATGTACGGTTTGGTCCTGAATTTGGAGATCTGTTCAATGAGACAGCACAGGCAGTCATTGCAGGTGAGGATTACAGGGAAGCAATGAAAGGTCTGGAGAGCTATGCAAAAAAGCAGCGTACAGATGAAAAAGGAGGATGAGCGGTTTGCTAAAGATCGTAATTGCAGATGACGAAGAATTTATAAGAATGGGTCTGGCGTCCATGCCGTGGAGCGAAATGGAGATAGAAGTGAGCGGATCGGCACGCAATGGGATAGAAGTGCTGGAATTGATAAAAGAAAAACATGCTGATATTTTACTTACGGATATCCGTATGCCCGGGATGACGGGAATAGAATTATCGCGCAGGGTGCTGGAAATACAGCCTGATATTAAGATCATATTATTAACAGGGTATGGTGAATTTGAATATGCCCAGGAGGCGATTAAGCTTGGAATTTTTGATTACATATTAAAGCCCAGCACGCCGAATGGAATTTTTGAATGTGTAGGGAGGGCGAAAGAAAGGATACTTCAGGAGCAAAAGCAGGAAGAACACCTTCGCCTGATTCAAAATGAACTTCAGAACTTTTCAACGCTTCAGCAGGCAAATAGTCTGCTGGGATCAAAACCCGGGACGGATGGGGAAGAAGAGGGGCTGATTGAAATGATTATCCGTTATCTGGGGGAACATTATGCAGAGAATGTCACTTTAGCAGCCCTTGCGGACTTTACACATTTTAATACGGATTATCTAAGCCGGGTTATCAAACAGAAAACCGGTCAGAAGTTTTTAGGTATACTAACGGGAATCAGAGTGTCCCATGCAGCCAGGCTGCTGAGTGATACACAATTGAAGAACTATGAGATCGCCAATAGGGTGGGCATCAATGATGAAAGGTATTTTGGGCAGGTTTTTAAAAAGACATATGGAGTAACACCAAGCCAGTATCGAAAAGCGAGGCGAAAAGGAATCGATATAGAACAGCTTACTCAAATAGAAGATGAGGTATGAAATTAAAGAAGAAGAAATTTTACAGCTTTCGTTATAAGCTGATAGCATTGTGTATGGCACTTACCATCATTCCCACATGTTTGATGAGTACGTTTCAATACTATTATTCCAGCACACTGGTGGAAAAACAGACAAGGGAATACCTTCAGGATGTGGTGGAGTGGACTTATATCAAGGCTGACGATTTTGCAGGGGAACTAGAAGATATTACCTTCAGTATCATAAGCAACTCCACAATCCAGGAGATTTTATCCGATTTGGAAAAAGACGCCGGCAGATTTGAAAAATATAAAAAGATGCAGTCATTGAAGGACCATTTATCGTCCTATGCTCTATTAAAGGATTATATTTCCAATATCAGCATTGTGACGGAAGAAGGCGTCTCTTATTCTTACAATAAGAACAGGAGCACTTCGGACATTAAAGTGGATCGGGAGAAAGTATATGAAGCAGATGGCAGAACTGTATGGGGAACTACGAATCAAGACCAGCAGGAGTTTGTGGTTTCAAGAAAAATAAACTCTTTAAAAAGCAGCAGATCCCTTGGTTATGTATCGGTGACTGTTCAGGAGCATGCAGTGAATGAACTGCTGAATTCCTTTAAAAAAATAGAAGGCGGTACCATTTATCTGCTGGATAGTTCCAATCATGTGGTTTCTACTGAGGAAAAGGATCTGTTAGGGCAGACCATTCAATATTCCGGTAGAAAAAATGAATTGCATATGGATAGTGATGCCGGCGATTTTGCCTACTATACCAGCGAGAATATTTCAAATGGGTGGAAAATAGTAGCGGCTATTTCAACCGGGTATTTCCGGGAAAATGTGGAGAACCTGAGAAATGTGTTCTATATCCTTGCTTTTATTTCGGCACTGATAGTAGCTGCACTTGCAATAAAGCTTTCTAAAAGTGTCACACGTCCGCTCGTAACTCTTTCGGGTCAGATGAAGCGGTTTGGGCAGGGAGATTTTGAGGCACGGTATGATATTTCTACAAATGATGAGTTTGGCATGGTAGGGGACACGTTTAACCAGATGGTTGCCAGGATCCAGGATCTGCTCAATGAGGTGTACGAACAGCAGTTATTAAAACAGAAAGCAGAATTGGAATCCCTGCAAATGCAGATTAATCCCCATTTTCTCTATAATACACTGGAAACCGTGAACTGGATGGCACGTATGAAAGGAATTAACGAAGTGGGAGATATCGTGTCTTCTCTGGGCAATCTCATGCGGTTTGCACTGGGACCGGATACGTATATCACTCTTGAAAAAGAGGCACGCAACCTGAGGGATTATATTAAGATTCAGGAATACCGTTATGGAGACCGGCTGAAGGCAACGGTAGAGATACCTGTGGAATTGATGGATTACCGGATTCCCAAGCTTCTGATTCAGCCGATTCTGGAGAATGCAATTGTCCATGGTGTGGAAGATAAAATAGGTGATGCAAAGGTGGCGGTGACCGGTGAGAAGAAAGACGAAAAGCTGCTGATACATGTAAGGGATAACGGAATCGGAATGTCTCCGGAAATTATAGACAGAATCTTTCAGGATGATAAAACAGTAGAAAAATCGAAAGGCACGAGTATCGGGCTTCGGAATGTACACCGGAGGCTGAAAATGCATTATGGGGATGGGTACGGGATCTGTATTGACAGCCGGATGGGTGAAGGAACGGAGGTAACACTGACCCTGAAGGCAGAATTATTTGAAGAGATGACAGCATATGCATCTGTTCCAAAGGTCCGATAAATGAACAAACGGCTTTATAATTGGGATTTCTAACAATGGAATCTAATTATAAGGTCGTTTTTTTCAACATTTTGGTAGATAATCTGCATTGTTGAAAATTCAGTTTTGCATGATAATAATAACAAGAACGAAATCCAAACGTGCACGGGATCAAATTCTGAAAATGGTAAGCTGTATAAGCTTACGAAAAACAGGAGGTAGCGTTTATGAAAAGGAAGGCAAAAGCCATGCCGAAAAAATTAATGGCATACATGATTACCACAGCTTTGATAGCGGGGACCATTTCCTATGCAGTACCAATAGACACGAAAGCCACTGAAAATCAGGAATCAGATGGCCAGTCCGTAACGTTTACACCGGCTCCGGCAGGGCATGTATATGCAGGAATGCCTTTATTTGACGGGGTACCGGCACATTATGAGCAGTATTTGGATGCAGTTATTGATTACATAGGATTGGAAGGAGCAGCCAGATTTGCATTTGACACCAGAGGTGATTATGTACTGACACAGGGTGAAAATGCAGGAAGAACTATTCCTGGTTCCCTCACTTTTACCGACTGTGTACAGGGAGTATCCACTGACTTTCCCGCAATTATCGGTTTGGGACAGAGCTGGAATAAGGATCTGGTAGCATCCGTTGGAAATGTTCTTGGAAACGAAAGAGTGAATAAAGTGGATTACAGCAGCTTGTCTGACATTAATGTTATGGCATGTACGGCAACCAGTGATCTGCGTATCAACCCGCTGAGCGGTAGATTTGACGAAGGGTTTGCAGAAGATCCGTATCTGGCGGCATCTATGGTGAATGAAATGGCAACGGGTGTTTCCGGTATTGCACAAGCAGAAAATCCGGAGGGGTTCTGGCAGAAAGCGGTAGTTACAACCAAGCATTTTACCACTTACAATGCTCAGACATTCCGTTCTGTAGCCAGCAATAATGCCAGTGCCAGAACGCTGTTAGAATACCAGCCGCAAAGTACATTTAAAGGAATTGAGTCCGGGGCTATCGGAGGCTTTATGAGCTCATATGGAAGGACAAATGGTATTCCAAATATTATATCACCACTGATTAATTATGCAAAAAGCTTATCTCCTTACGGACTGTTCTCTGTAACAGATGCTGGATCTGTAAGTAATCAGAGTGGATATGGGAATGGATTTGACTCCAGTTATGTACCTCTTATTGATGACAGCGCTTATAACGGAGCCGGCTATTCATCCATCGGTGCGCTGATGGCAGTGGCGAATTCAGCGGGGGCAAGTACCACACGTGCAAATGACGCCAGTTTTCAGACCCTGATCGATCAGGTAGAAGCAGGAACTTACGGCGTCACTCAAAGTGATGTGGAGAATGTGGCAAGAGACCAGATTGGACAGCTGGTACGCTGTGGTGTCTTGAATGAGGATATGAATGATTATCCTTTCTATTCTCAGTCAGCAGGAGTTGGAGCAGCCGATGATTATAATAATACTTATAATCAGGGCGTTGCATTGGAAGCGGCACAGGAATCCATTGTATTGCTCAAGAACGACAATGATGTCCTGCCGCTGGATAAAGAAGACTCTGTCTATGTATCCGGACCAATGTCCGTAGCCAGATTCAAAACGACCTATGCGGTAGGGAAATCCCCTGAGATCGATAATGCATTGTATTCTACCGCAGCCGGAATCCGTAAAATCGGAGGAGAAGACAAGGTAAAATACAGCACAGATGCCGAAGTAGTGCGGATAAAAACAGCCGACGGAAAATATATTGCACTTTCCGATGATGGAAAGTCCCTGGTAACGGTAAGTGAACAGGAGAAAGCGGCAAAATTCGAAAAATATTCCTGGGGACAGGATGGTTACAGTTATAAGTGCCTGAATAATGACAAATGGCTCAAAGGTGTTACGACCGGCGGCGGCTGGGGAGGCGGCGGAACTTTCACTGGTGTGGAAGCAAGCGGAACAGAATCCCTGGAGCAGATTGTTAATGATCTGGAAGCTACCTATGTAACAACATCCATGCCTTACCGGTTCCGGGTAGAAGAAAATTCTGATCAGACCATCAGCTACATCATGGAGTCCTACAGCGAAAGTTTTGTAGGAACAACACCGGTAGTGGGATACTATACAAACGGACGTTATCTCAGTGTGGATGGAGAAAATGTAGCTTTTAGTGATAAGCTGCAGGATCAGACAACAGCAGAAAGCCTGCGTACTGAGAGTGCAAGATTCACAGAAGAAATTGTAAAAGAAGCGGGAGCAGAGACGAAGGAAAGCGCAAGCGATTATGCAGTAGTGGTTGTAGGCGCCCCGGCAAGACACAGTTCCGGTGAAGGCTGTGACCGTTCTGATATGTATCTGGGAGAAGACCAGTATAAACAGGTGGAAAATGTAGCGGCAGCTTATCCCGGCAAGACAATTGTAGTCGTGCAGACCAACTATCCAGAGATCATTGAGGAGATAAAACAAAATAATAACGTAGCTGCCATATTGGTACAGCCATATGCAGGGCAGTACGGGGGATATGCCATGGGCCAGGTCATCTACGGCGATGTGGCGCCAACCGGAAGATTAACGTCTACCTGGTATTCCAGCAATGAGGTTCTGCCGGAAATTACACCATACTCTATTCCGGAAGGAATGGATCTGACTCTGGACCAGCTAGACCCAAGATTCACAACGGATATGACCAATTCAGATCCGGTTCAGACCGGACTGACCTATATGTATTCGGATGATTCTAATATTACTTATGAATTTGGTGCAGGACTGACCTATACAACTTTTGCTTACAGCAACTTACAGTTGCCAGAATCAGTTCATGCAGAGGATGGCAGTTTCCAGATATCGGTAGACGTTACCAACACTGGAGATACTGCTTCATCAGAAGTTGTACAGGCGTATATCTCAAATAATAATTCAGCATATGGCTCATATGCACCAAAGATAAAACTAGTTTCTTTTGAGAAAGCAGAGATTGAACCTGGGCAGACGAAAACCGTTGTTCTAAGTGTAGACCCCAAGGATTTTGAACTTTGGGATACCAACAGCCATTCATATATTATAGAGACAGGAAATTACGACATCATGGTGGGAAGTTCCTCCAGGAATATTTTACAGCAGGGTATGGTTTCGGTTACAGGCGGGGCAATTGGTGAACTGGATGCAGGCAGTCCGGTGAATGTATTTGACTGCAGCTATGCCGGAAGCGGAGTCGTGTATCGGGAAGTGTCCAAGGAACATACGGCAGAGTCCCTGGCAAATGCATCCAGAGACAATGAGGAAAATGCACAGTCCCGTGTAGCATCCGGATATTATGCCGTAATGTCAGAACGGGAAGGCGCATGGACAGCCATGAAAAATGTAAATCTGGATGAGGTAACAAAAATCTGTGCGAATGTGGCAACCAGGAATGAACATGCCGCAATTGATGTTAGAAGTGACTCACCGGATGGAGAATTAATAGCAAGTATCAATTTTGATATCACACCGGTTAACAGCTATACTGCGCCTGAGACGGGAGAAAATCCGGAAGCTGCAGTGGATCTTCCGGTGAATGAACTGGCATACGAAGATGTGACAATCGAACTTGAATCTCCCCTCCTGGGTGTTCACGATGTCTATCTGGTATTTGCAAATGCAGATACAAGAATTAATACAATTCAGTTTGTGAAAGAACAGACAGAACAGGTATCTGTGGATAAGTCCGTCTTAACTGCTGTAATTGCAAAGGTAAATGCTGTAAATGATGAATATTATACTGCTGAATCGTATGCCAGGGTTTCGGAAGCGGTTAAGAAAGCAGAAACAGTGATCTCCAGAGAAGATGCTTCTCAGGAAGAAGTGGATGCAGCTGTTATGGAGATTGTAAATGCTCTCAGCGGCCTTACTGTGAAACCGGCGGAGGAGGAAAAAATACAGTATGCCGATATCCGTGCTCTGAATCAGGCAGCCGAAAAGGCCCGGGCAGTAGATAGAAGTAAATATACAGCAGAGTCACTGGCAAGGCTTGACAGTATACTGCAGGCAGCACAGGAGTTAATCCGGGTTGCTCCAGAAAAACAGTTGCAGTCCGTAGTGGATGTAGTGGCAAAATCCGTAAATGATGCAGTGGGAAGTTTGGAGATCAGAGAGATATCAACATTGCCCAAAAAAGGACTTAAAGTAACGGCAGGAAAATTAAAATATAAAATCACGGCTTCCTCTTCGTCAAAAAGAACCGCAGCCGTAACAGCACCGGCTAAAATGAGCTATACATCAATTAGCATTCCTTCTACAGTAAAAATAAGTGGCTACACCTATAAAGTGACAGCAATTGCTGATAAGGCATTCAAGAACAGCAAAAAACTAAAAACCCTGAAAATCGGAAGCAATGTAACTTCTGTGGGCAAACAGGCATTTTATAATTGCAAAAAATTAAAAAATATTACTGTAACTGCAAAAGGGATCACAAAAGTAGGCACAAATGCACTAAAGGGAATTGATAAAAAAGCAGTATTGAAAGTACCGTCATCTAAACTGAAAAAGTATAAGGCATTGTTCAAAAACAAAGGTCAGAAAAGTACGGTAACGATAAAAAAATAATACAGGCGGGGCTGCTAAAAAGCAGTCCCCATCAAACAGGAGGCATATATATATGAAGAAGAAAATAGTAAGTATTTTATTAGCAGCAGCGATGACTCTTTCCATGACAGCATGCGGCAGCACAGCAGATAAAACCACAGAAGCAGGTGGTACAGAAAGTGCAGGTGCCACAAATGCAGAGGGTACCGCAGGAGCTACAGAAACCGCAGGGGAAACGAAGGATACAGCATTAGAAGGAACAGAGACAATTTCCGAAGACAATAATACAGGTGATAAAGCAGGATCATCAGACCCGGTTACTATCAAAGTGTTCTCCAATCTGACAGACCGTAAAAACGGACAGGGTTTTGTAGAACAGACATTGTTTGATCAATATATGAGTGAAAATCCGAATATTACAATTGAAGTGGAAGCTTTAGATGACGAAGCTTATAAGACGAAATTCAAGGCTTATGCATCCGGAAGTGAGATGCCGGATCTGGTAAATATCTGGGGCCAGCCATCCTTCTTAGATGAAGTAATACAAGAGGGGCTGCTTGCGGAATTAGACACAGATGCATATGCGGATTATGGATTTTTATCCGGTTCGCTGGATGGTTTCAGCAAAGATGGCAAGCTTTACGGACTGCCCAGAAATACCGATGTTATGGCATTTTATTATAACAAAGCTTTATTTGAAGAAAACGGCTGGAAGGTACCGGAAACATATGATGACCTTATCAAACTTGCAGGTGACATTTCAAAAGCAGGCCTGATTCCCTGCAGTATGGATGGAGCGGACAAATGGCCCATTTCCATTTATTATCAGGATATCGTTACCAAGATCTTAGGAGACAGCCAGCAGGATGTAAGGACTTCCGTAAGTACAGGTGATTTCAGTAACCCGGCTTATCTGGAAGCTGCAAAATTGATGCAGCAGTCAGTAGAAGCAGGCCTGTTCCAGAATGGATTTGAGACAACGGATTATGGTACTTCCATGAATCTTTTTGCCAACGGACAGGCAGCAATGTTCTATATGGGAAGTTGGGAAATGTCTATGGCAACGAACCAGGATGTACTGGAAGAAGTGCGCAATAACATCGGCGTATTTATGATGCCGGTAGTGGATGCAGATGCAAGTAAAGTAACTGATATTGCAGCATGGAACGGCGGCGGATATGCAGTGACAGAAAAATCAGAGGTGAAAGAGGAAGCTGTTAAATTACTGAATTACATGTTCCTTCCACAGAACTGGTCAAAGGTCGCATGGGAAAACGGAGTATGTATGTCCGCTCAGAACTATTCAGATTATCTGACCGGTACCGAAACCCCGGTGCAGTCAGCATTTACAGACATCATTGGAAATGCATCAAGTATAACCGGAGTGACCTTTAATGATCTGGGGAATTCCGAGTTTAAAACAACGAGTGAAGACCTCTCAGCAGAACTTGCCATCGGAATGGTAACACCGGAAGACTTTATCAGCCAGCTTCAGGCTGCCTGCAAGAAATAAATAATCGTATTATCGCATCACTTAAATGGCGGCACCACACAGCATGGAAACTATTTTGTAAATGGGTTCTGGTGATGCCGTCATAATATATGAAAATAGAAAGAGGTATGCTTATGAGCAAAATTTACAGCAACAGAAAGGTTATCATAAGCCTGGTTCTCCCTGGAATCTTAACCTTTCTGCTGGCGATTCTCGCACCAATCTGTCTGAGTGCTTATTACAGTTTTACAGATTTTTCTGGTATGGGAGCTGCCACATTTACAGGCCTTGCAAATTATAAAGAATTATTTCAGGATCAGGGATTCTGGATATCCCTGCGCAATTCACTGCTGCTGGCAGTGGGATTTATCTGTATCCAGCATCCCCTTGCCATGATCACAGCAGCGATTCTGGACAAGTTACAGAATAAGGCAGAGGGAATCTTCCGCTGTGTATATTTTATTCCAAATGTCATATCCGTGGCAGTTATCGCTTACTTATGGAAATTTATCTACAATCCGAATTTCGGTTTACTGAATAATATTCTTAAAGCTTTTGGATATACAAAAGAAATTAACTGGCTGGGATCCGGCATGGCGATCTGGTCAGTACTGATTGTCCTGATCTGGCATGGTTTTGGCTGGGGCATGCTGATTTACTATACCGGAATTAAAAATATTGATCCTGTTTTATATGAGGCTGCAGCCATTGACGGGGCAACAGGAGCCCAGTCATTTCTCAGAGTTACACTGCCCTTAATGAAGCCTGTGATTCAGGTAAACGTTACAATGGCAATTATATCTGCACTGAAGCAAATGGAAACGGTATATCTTTTGACCAATGGGGGGCCTGGCAACCAGACTCAGTTCCTGGCAAATTATTTATATAAACAAGCATTCAATTCCTTTAAATATGGATACGGAAATACAATCAGCGTTGCTTTTATTTTAATTTGTCTTATGGCAACCGTTCTCTTAAACCGGGTATTTAAGGAAAAAAATGACTAATGGGGGGATGACAATATGAAATTGAACTGGAAAAGAATTATATTATATACCTGTCTGATTCTTGCAGCCGTCATCCAGATCTTTCCGCTGGTTTGGCTTTTAGATTTTTCGGTGGCAAGCAGCAATGAAATGTTTACAAACGGACTGCTGATCATTCCGGAAAAGTTTCATTGGGATAATTATGTTACTGCATTTGTAGACGGACACTTTTTATTGTATCTGAAAAACAGCGTATTTATTAATGTGACAGCGGTTCTGCTGGTAATTTTAATTTCCATTATGGCTGCTTATGCCATAATGAGGATGCAGTGGAAACTAAGCGGTCTGGTCAAAACCATTCTGCTGCTTGGGATGATGATTCCTATTCACGCCACACTGCTGCCTAATTATGTAATTTACGACAGAGTGGGAATTACGGACAGTTTTTGGGCACTCCTGATTCCCTATGTAGCATTTTCGCTGCCCCAGGGGCTTTTCCTGACCTGCAGCTTTATGGAGTCCATACCCAGGGAACTGGAAGAGGCAGCAGTCATGGACGGATGCGGATTGTACCGGATATTAGCTGTAATCATCACACCTCTGATGAAATCCTCTATGGCTACGGTAGCAATCATGACATTTTTGAATAACTGGAATGAATTTATGATGGCGAGCACTTATTTAAGCAGCAATAAATGGAAGACCCTTCCCTTCTCTGTGCTGGAGTTCACCGGGCAGTATTCATCAAATTATGCGGTTCAGTTTGCGGTTATGGCACTTACAGCGATGCCTGCAGTTGTTATCTATGTGCTTTTAAATAAGCATATCACAAAGGGAGCTGCCCTGGGAGCAGTGAAAGGATAATCAGTCTGTCCAATGGCTTTCGCTGTGTTTATCCCAGAAACTGTTTTGGAGATTTACCCGTAGTTTTTTTAAATACCTTACTAAAATACAGGGAATCATCATATCCCACCAAAGTCGCAACTTCCTTTATCTTTAAACAGTTATCTGCCAGCAGCAATTCTTTTGCCTTATCAATGCGCAGTGCAGTGATATATTCGGTAGGAGAAAGTGCCTTGTATTCACGAAACAATTTGCTCAGGTAGGCAGGAGAAAAGTTAAAATGTTCTGAGAGATTCTGGGTATTGAGGGGCTGCTGGTAATTCTCCTGTATATAGGTATCAATCGTAATCATCAGGTGTTCTTTAAACGTTGTAGTGGCACACTGATTTTTGATCTGGTCAAAAATATCATTGAAAATATCATTCATATTATCAAATAGATCTTGAAAGGAGGACGACATATAGATGGCGTCTCCGGCATATTCAATGCAGCTTCTGGATGAGGAAGAGGAAATATTTTTGTCTTTGGAAAAACAGATATTCATTAAATCATAGAGATACTTGAAAACGGTACTCTGATTACAGTTCTTTTTTTTCATGGTGCTTATCATGCCGGAAAGCTCTTTTGTAAACAGGCCAAACTGCATCTGGTCAAAAAAGGTACAAAGGTTAGACAGATGGAGATCCAGCATCTTAAGGGTACTTTCGGAAGTGTTTCCGGCACGGTTTTCTTTTGGCTGGAACAACAGCTGTGAAGTACCAAGTATGGTCTTTTTAGCTAACAGCTGACGAAGGGACTGAATGGACTTTCCCACTTCATTCATATTTTTTAGTTCCGGATCCACCGCCATTGTGAAAGGCTGCTGCAGCTGCAAAGAAGAAAAAAACTGATGATAAAAGGTCTCTGTTTCGCTCAGGGTACGTTGATTAAAGGATAGGATAATATTTTTTTCTGATGGAGTTTTCCCCTCTAAAATCCAAAAGGATTCATCAGGCCTAAGCAGTTTGGTTATGATTTTTTCCAGATGGCAGTTTGACCACAGTGAATGCATGGAAGTAGTATAAATGGTGGAGTAGATGGGAAAAGAGCCAATACAAAGAACAGCCGTCGCATAATGATCTGTTTTATCCGGTTGTGGTACCCTGGGGGAATAAGATAAAACAGGTCCGCTGTTTCTGATTTCACTTTCCAGCTTTTCCTGATATTTTTTTTCGTACACATCGTTCAGGATATTCGTCAGAGCTTCTTCCTCTACGGGCTTTAGCAGATAGTCCATGACTCCCAGCCGAAGTGCTTCTTTGGCGTAGTTGAATTCACTGTATCCGGTGAGAATCACACAGATGATATCAGGATACCGCTTTTTCACATGTTGAATCAGTTCCAGACCATTGATTACAGGCATTTGAATGTCTGTGATTAACAGGTCTATTTTACTATGGGAGTTTTCTAATATTTCTATGGCCTGCCTGCCGTTAAAAGCGGTTGCAAATATCGTGCATTTTTCAGAGCATTTACGTATCTGAAACTGTATATCTCTTAAAATAGGCGGTTCATCTTCAACTAATAAAATCGTTATCATAATAAGTTCCTCCAATTGTTATACGGGTTCCGCCGTCTGTTATTTGTTCAATATGGAATGTAATATCATCTTTGTATTTAAGCTTCAGGCGTACAATCGTGTTAATTAATCCCATGCCTCCTATTTTCAACATGCTTAAATTGCTGGAAGGGTTGGAAAGAAATTCATCAACACGTTTATCCAGTTTTTTGATTTCATCATCAGCCATGCCTATGCCGTTATCTTCTACGGACAGATACCAGTTATTATCGTCTGTCCAGCAGCAGATAGTGATGATCCAGGGCGGGAGTGTCTGTTTAAATCCGTGCTGGAAACAATTTTCTACAATTGGCTGCAGGGAAAGCTTGGGGATTTGAATTTTGGTCTCCGGTATGTGGGGGCTAATCTGAAGGGAATATTCAAACATATCTTCATAACGGACTTTCATTAAATTCAAATAGTCTTCTGTATGCTGAATCTCTTTTTCAATCGGGATCAGATCCCGGTCATAAGTGGAATTATACCGCAGCATTCGCACCAGATAATCGCAGACCATGCCAATCCGGTCCACATCAGACTGATGGCTCATAGCCTTGATGATGGTGAGCATATTATAGAGAAAATGCGGGTCCATCTGGGCTTGTAAGGCAATCATATGTGCCTGCATTTCCTGCGCTTTCAGGAGCATTACCTCATCCATAGAATCCTGCAGACGCTGGAACATTCCCTGGAAAGCGACATTCAGCTGTGTAAATTCATCTTTAAATTCTTCCGTATCCGCTTTTAAATATAGGTTATTTAGGGAAACCTGTTCCACGGAATCCGATAAATTACGAAGGGGCTGTGTGATCCTGCTGGATACCTGGTACACCAGATAGAGAAATATGCAAAGGGTAAGCAGGGTGAAAAGCAACAGCATCAGCAGCATAGGTTTCATTACGGTGATTACCTGGGACGTTGGCTGTGTCATAATCAAAGTAAAATTTGAATAATCCGATGACTGGCCATAATAAAAATAATTCTGCAATGGAGCATCTTTATGTGTTTGATCCCCCAGCAGCTGCCGGTACAGTTTACTGCCTGTGTTTTGGTTCTCTTCATAGGGGTAAATTTGTTCTCCGTTTTGATCATAGAGGAAACAACTGTAATTGGTGCCGGGAAGTGTAAGTATACTTGCAAATGTATCGTATGGACACTGAATTTCTACGACTCCAATTGTCTTGTTAATATTAAGGGGATTATATATTTCCCGATAAAGAGACGCCATTAATTTTTTGTCGGGAGACAGGTAATCATTTTGAAAGCATTGGATGGATTTGTGGTTACTGAGGATGGGCAGCTTTTTATACCAGGCATCAAATTCAGGGGAATCAAACCATTCGGCTTGCTGGTTGGGATTAAATGCAATTCCCGACGAGATAAAATTTCTGTTTTGATTGTAAATATTCAAACGAAAACGGGATGCGCTGTTAGGCGCATTGATACTGGTAAGGGTAGAAGCTATTTCGGAGTTGAGCTGGTAGTTGCTGTAAGGGGTATTAAATGCTTTGTAAAAAGTGCTGCTGACTGTGGGATTGCTGCATATGTACAAAGCCATTTTATCCATATCAGTAAAAAGGTTATCAAGCTCATTCAAAGTTTTGGTAGTCAATTGGGTTAAAGTGGTTTTCGTACTTTCTTTCAGGTTGTTATAGGTATATAGAAAAAAAGCAGCGCTGGATATAACAATAAAGCAAAGCATGATTACCGAGTAATAAAAGAACAGTTGTTTCTGAAAATTAGTTTTTTTCATGTGATTTTCCCCTTCGCAGATATCTTTTATAAGCTTAAAATAACATCCCCTAAACGATGTTCTTACTTATTTGTAATTATATAGGGATTGCGTCACAGAAACAAGAGGATTGGAATTTTTTACATATAAACTGAATCATATATTCCATTTCTTTTCCCGTGGACTGCAAGTATAATGAGTTTAAATCAAAGGAGGAATTGAAATGAAGAGAAAAAAAATTTTAGCAGTTATGATGGCGGCAGCAATGGCATTAACATTAGGAGCATGCTCCCAGGAAAAAACAGAGAGTACCGCAAAAGAGAGTACAGCGGCAAATGAGGCACAGACAGCAAAAGGAGAGTCTGGGGAAGAAACTGCAGGCACAGCAGCAGATGATTCAAGTACAGAGGCAACGAAGATTTCCTTTTTAACAAGCCAGGGGAAGTTTAAAGAAGAATACCGAACCATGGCGGAGGCAATTAAAAAAGATCATGGGATCGAAGTTGATTTTCAGGTTGTACCGGACAATGAATATTATTCTTTATTAAAAGTAAAATTATCTACTTCCGAAGTGCCGGATATTTTCGAATATAACACGCCAACGAACAATGTGGAAATCGGAGCGGCAGAATATTGTGAAGATTTGAGCAATGAAGAATGGGTATCACGTCTGGCGAATCCGGAAATTTTAAAAGACATTAATGATGGAAAGATCTATGCGCTTCCAAAAGAATCATCTTCCGGCTTTCTGGCAGTTTACTACAATGCAGACGTTTTGGAGAAATACGGATTTAAAGATCCTCAGCCAAAGACTTATCAGGAATTTGTGGATATGTTAAATACCATCAAAGAAAAAGGAGAAGGAGTGATTCCTCTCTATATGACAAATAAAGATTCCTGGACAACACAGATAAATATGACAGCAGGATTTCCGGTAGCACTGGATCAGAAAGCATCCGAGACTTTTGAAAAGCTTACAAAAAATGAATTAAAGTGGACGGACGTTCCGGAGTTTAAAGATGTGCTGGACAAATACAATGACTTATTTGTAAATGAATACGTCAATACAGATTTTTTGTCTGCCTCCTATGATACGGCAGCAGAAAAAATTGCTACGGGGGCAGCTGCAATGTATTTAAGCACAGAAGGCTTTGCATCGGATATCAGTGCTAAATACCCGGATTGTAAATTAGGCTCTTTTATTATCCCATACAATGATGTGGAAAAAATGGCAATTGGAGCATATGTGCAGGGGTTATTCGTGCCTAAGGCAGGAAAGCAGGTAGACAAAGTAAAAGAATTTTTGAAAATATGGTCAGATCCCAAGTATCAGAATTTATATTATGAATCACAGCCCGGATTTCCAGCATACAAAGATGTAGAAGGCGGAACCGTTCCGGAATCGGTACAAAAGCTGGTTGATAACTATGTTACCACCAAAAATTATGTTTATCAGTTAAATGATCAGATGTCACAGTGCAGTACCGTATGGCCGGATTTATGGACTTATTATAATGAGATGATCTCCGGTACGAAGACAAGCGAAGAAGTGCTGGAAACCTGGCAGAAGCAGTATGTAGATTTTATGCAGCAGCAGGGCGCACAGGGATTTTAAGACACTGAAATTCGTAAAATGGGACAGTATGATACTGTCCTGTTTTTTAAAAAAATTGCGAGAAATGCAATATAATAGTTAGTAATTGCATGTAAATATAGAAGAATATAAGAAATAGGGAGTAAAAAATGGATAAAAAAATGAAAAAATTCTACCCGAATTACTTTACATATCCTGCAATTTTCCTGTTTGTACTGTTTTTTGGTATCCCGGTAATTGCGGCGTTTGGATTAAGTTTTACGGATTGGAATATTAACAGGCTTTTTAAGCCGTCCTTTAATGGCCTGGCGAATTTTATATATTTGTTTCAGGATGAATATTTTGCATTGGCACTTCGGAATACGTTTAAGTTTGCAATCATTACCACAGTACTGATTATTGTGATCGGCTTGCTCTTTGCATTGCTTTTAAATGCAGCCATATTTGGACGGAGCGTTTTTCGAACTCTCTTTTATTTGCCGGCAGTATTAAGCCTGATCGTAGTGGGTATTATGTTTACTTCTGTATTAAGGATGGATAATGGTATATTAAACCAGTTATTAGGGGCACTTGGATTGGAGAGCCTGCAAAGAGACTGGCTGGGAAATCCTAAATTTGCTTTAAATTGCGTCATCTTTGTGCAGGTGTGGAAATGGGCAGGATTTGCCATGGCAATTTTTCTTGCCGGACTTCAGGGTATACCAGCCGAATATTATGAGGCAGCAAAAATTGACGGTGCCAGCAGATGGAGACAGTTTTTAAATATCACATTTCCCCTTTTGGCGCCGGCATTTACCGTTGTTGTAACCATGAATACAATTGGCGGATTCAAGGTATTTGAACAGGTTTACGTTATGACAGGAGGCGGACCCGGTAATGCTTCCCAGGTTATGGGAACTTATATATATCGTGAATTTTCAAAGGGCTCCCTTGGAAGATCCACGGCAATGGGACTGATCCTTTTCCTGATGATTACAATAATCGCTCTGGTCATAAACGGACTGTTAAAACGCAGGGAGGTAGAGATGTAATGACGGTTAAGAGAAAAGATCAGATGATGAAAATAGTAAGAACTGTATTTATGGGAATATTGAGTTTATTAATTATCGTTCCCATGCTGGTAATGCTGCTGGGGTCTGTTAAAAATCCTGCTGAAGCGCAGCAGTTTAAACTGTCCCTGCCTACGGAATGGCATTTTGAGAATTATGTTCATGTTTTCCAGACGGGTGGAATTGGCAGGGCTATGATGAACAGCTTCATAGTGACGGTGTCTGTGACTATAATCGTAATCGTGGCAGGCGGGTTATGTGCATTCGTCGTGAGCCGCAGAGAAAGTTCCTATACCAAGTGTGTATACAATTTATTCCTGATCGGTATGGTGTCGCCATTACAGGTTGTAACAACTTTTGGACTTTTAAAAATATTAAATCTAACCGGTACCTATATCGGCGTTATCCTCATTATAACTGCAGTACAGCTGCCATGGACGATATTTACCCTGTCCGGCTTCATAAAAAATGTTCCCCGGGATCTGGATGAGGCCGCATTTATCGACGGAGCAGCGCCTTTGCGGATGTTCTTTCAAATAATACTGCCTCTGTTAAAGCCAATACTCGCAACAGCAGTAGTATCTACTGCGATGGGGGCATGGAATGAATTTATGATACCGCTTTACTTCTTTAATACTTCAGATAAATGGACAATGCCCCTTACAGTGTATAATTTCTTCGGACAATATCAGAGCAACTGGAATTATGTATTTGCAGATCTGGTGCTTACGGCGCTGCCAATCACCATCTTATATTTATATTGCCAGAAATATATCGTATCCGGAATGACAGCCGGAGCTGTCAAGGGCTAGACGCGTCCAGATTAAAACGCTCCCGAGTCTCACAAAGAAAGGTTGGAATATGGAAAAATTAAAATTCAGACAGGTTCACTTAGATTTTCATACATCAGAAAAAATTCAAAACATAGGAGAATGTTTTTGCAAGGAGGAGTTTCAGGAGGCATTAATAACAGGTCATGTTGACTCGGTTACGGTATTTTCAAAATGCCATCACGGATGGGCATATCATCCTACAAAGGTACATGAGATGCACGGAAATCTGAAATTTGATTTGCTAAAGGCGCAGTTAGAAGCGTGTAAAGAAATAGGAGTGGCGGCACCTGTTTATATTTCAGCAGGACTGGATGAAAAAGAAGCTGTAAGGCATCCGGAATGGGTATCCAGGCTGGCGGATGAATCCACTACCTGGGTAAAGGATTTTACCAGTGAACCGGGATATCATCTGCTTTGCTTCAACACAGGATATCTGGAGCTTTTGCTGGCACAGATAAGTGAGGTAATGGAAAATTACCATCCCTCCGGCATCTTTTTGGATATTTCCTCGGTTCATCCCTGTTACTGTTCCAGCTGCAGACAGGAAATTATATCCCGGGGAAAAGATCCGTCGAATTACGGGGATGTTATGGAACAGGCAGAAATGGTATATGGGCGTTATGGCAGACGGGTTGAGCAGCTGATCCACAGCTTTGATCCCCAGTGCCGGATTTTTCATAATGCCGGACATATTACGCGGGGCAGACGGGACATTGCAGGATATAATACGCATCTGGAGCTGGAAAGCCTGCCAACCGGCGGTTGGGGGTATGACCATTTTCCAATGTCGGCCTCCTATGCTGGCGGATTAGGCTTAGAATTCCTGGGCATGACGGGTAAATTCCATACTACCTGGGGCGAATTCGGCGGTTTTAAGCATCCCAATGCGCTGATTTATGAGACGGGGCTTTCTCTGGCATTTGGGGCGAAATGCTCCATTGGAGATCAGCTTCATCCCAGCGGGAAGATGGATCTGGAAACCTATCGGCTTATCGGCAAAGCATATGAAGAAGTACAGAAAAAGGAAGCTTGGTGTAAAGATGCAGTCAATTATGCCGATATTGCAGTTTTAAGTGATGAGGCAGTGAACAGCAGAGTATCGGATCGTGATATAGAGAGATATGCTGATATAGGTGCCAATCGTATCATGCTGGAGGGAAAATATCTGTACCGGTTCATTGATCTGGAAGCTTCATTTGATTCTTATAAAGTACTTATTTTACCGGACACCATCCAGATTGACGGCAATCTAAAAAAACGCCTGGAAGCATATATGCAAAACGGCGGGAAGATACTGGCAAGCGGACGAAGTGGACTGGATAGTGACGGGACGCAATTTGTAATCGATATGGGTGTGAAATATCAAGGAATGTTAACCAGTAAACCAAGTTATGTGAAAACGGATTTTGAACTGATTACCGGACGTACTCCTCATGTGATGTATGAACAGGGATATGAAATAGAGGTGGAACAGGGGGACATCGAGGCGGTATCTCTGCCTTCTTATTTTAACAGGGATATTCATCATTTCTGCTCCCATCAGCACACCCCGTGTTCCATGGAAGAGGGCAGTCCTGGAGTTGTTATGACCAGGCAGACGGCATATATCGGCTGGGAGATATTTACGGATTATGGAAAAAAAGGATCTCTTCACTGCAAAGAGATAGTCTGCTATCTGTTAGACCGGTTATTGGGTGAAGATAAGACGGTACGTACAGAGTTTCCGGACAGGGGAGTCGTAACATTAACCCGTCAGGAACAAGAAGACAGGCTGGTGCTGCATTTTCTCTTTGCCCATACAACCCAGCGGGGCAAATTTATCATGCAGGGTTCAGAAAAAAATATCGAGGTCATAGAAGATCTGGTTCCTGTATATCATGTGCCGGTTACACTGAAGCAAAACAAAGAAGTTAAACGGATTTATCTGGCTCCGTCCATGGAGGAATTGAATTATCATGTTGACAATGGGCAGATCACATTTGAGATCGGGAAAGTAAAAGGGCATCAAATGGTTGTAATTGAATAGATTGCGGGTAGGGCAGGGGTATAACTATGAAGTTCAGAAAACGAAGTGTTGCAGGGCTGGTACTGGTGCTGCTTCTGACAGCGGTTTTATTTGTAAATGGAAAAGAGCAGGCAATTTTAAAGATAGCCGGTCAGAAAGTCAGCCAGGAAGAATATGAAATGATAATGGAGCGGCAAAAATCCGATATCTATAACTATTTTACAAGTGTCTATGGAGTGCAGCCGGGGGATCTCGCATGGGATGGGAATTATGAAGGCAAATGTCCCGGGGATATGCTGACAGAACGGACTGTGAATAAATTAATGGAAAATCATTACGTTTTTTGTACAGCAAAGCAATATGGGCTGACAGAAGACAGCAGCTTTGAATATTTTCTAAAAGAATGGAAAAAGGAGGATGGGCGCAGGAAGGACGCGATAAAGCAGGGACAGGTAATTGCCGGTCCGGCAGAACTGGATATGTATGAGTATTATGACTATTACCTGGAGGAATTAAAAGGAAAAGTAAAACAGCAGCTTTGGCAGATAAGCGGAGCCTCTTCGGAAGACTTACATAAACTTTATGAAGAGCAAAAAGATTCTCATTTTAGAAAAGAGCCTGAAGCCCGGGCGGTGAGAATTTTTATAGAGAAAGAGATAGTAAAAGAATCTGGGAAAGAACAAGGTGAAGAACAAGAAAAGGAGCAAAGAGAAGAACAAGGAGAAGAACAAGAAAAGAAACAAGAAAAGGAACAAGGAGAAGAACAAGAAAAAGAACAAGAAGATGAGAAGCTCAAGTTGATGGAAGACATCAGGCTTCGCCTCAGCCAGAGTAAAGATGTGGCAAAAGAGATAAAAAAAATAGAATCAGAAGGGAGATGCAGGGTAGAAGAGATTGAGCTGAATCTGGCATCGAGGAACCATGATGAGTCGGTCTATGCAGAACTTATGGAGCAGGTTTTATCCGGGAAGGAAGGAGAGATTACTCCGGTTACAAATAACAGCGCTTCCTATGATATTGGAATTATAAGTGAAGTTAACAGGGAGAGTCATTATTCTTATGAGGAGGTTAAACCTGCTGTGGAACATGATTATATGGAAGAATTATATAAGGAATCCCAGGCTAATTGGATGAGAGAAAACAATCCGGGATGAAATTAGCGGAAACGTAACACAGGGTGGATGTGAAGACATCGTATTATTAGGGAGGAAAAAGATTTGAGAGGAACACTAAGAAAAGTATTGGCGGGCATAATTGCCATCTCTATGTTGGCACCGGCGGCATTGCCGCAAAGAGCGGATGCAGCTGGAAAGAATCTGATCGAATTAGATCAGGAAATCAATGAATATGGATTTATAAACCACAGTGCCGAAACGGCAAAAGCAACCATACATACACCGGAAGGCGAGACATTAGAAGAGATCAAAGTATATAAAGATGGAGAAGAACTGGATCTGGGCATGGAGAATCTGGATAAGACGGTGTATTACGTGGATGCAGCCGGGGGCAATGATGAAAATGACGGATTGAGCCCCGACCGGGCATGGAGAAGTATCGAAAAAGTAAACGAGACCAGGTATCAGCCCAATACCGGCATATTATTCAAATGCGGACAGGCATGGAGCGGGAATCTGGTTGCAAGTTCCTCAGGGACAGAAGGGAAGCCAATCACGTACAGTTCATACGGGGAAGGTGCGAAACCTTTAATAAACGGGATTGGAGATACAAACGATGGATTAATTCCCAGTACGGCAGCAGTTTTGATTAAAGATAAGGAATTTGTGGAAGTTACGGGACTGGCAATTACCAATCTTGGAAAGAAGGCGGATGGAACGCCGAATGATATTGATGAATTGGGGCTGAATGAAGGATTAAGAAGCGGAATCATGGTTGCCGGGACAAGAGGCGTCAGTAAAGAAATGAAAGGCATCCGAATCTCCGAAAACGAGATCTATAATGTAAAAGGATCCAGTAACCGTTACCCCACAGAAGTTCCCTATGATATGTACCACAATGCGGGAATCTTCGTATGGCTGGAGGGAAATAACGGGGATGCCGCATATTTTAGCGGTCTGGAAATTGAAAATAATCTGATCAGGGACATGAGCTGTCAGGGAATTAATTTTAATGTTGAGGATGCGGGGTTCTATAATTTTCAGCATGACAGATATAACCAGAATGTTGTATTGCGTGGAAACTCCATAGCCAGAACCGGTGCGGATGCAATCGTTGTGGAATATTGTAATGAAGTACTGGTAGAGCGAAATGTTGGTTATAACGCAGGGGAAAAAACAGACTTTAACAGACCAAGCGTCATTGCAGGAATATGGCAGTCAAACGTGAACGATCCGGTATTTCAGTATAATGAATGTGCCAGAACCAGGTTCTTTAAAGGGGACGGAATGGCATGGGATCTGGACTGGGGATCTGGAGGAACCTCTGTCTATCAGTATAATTACAGCCATGAAAACGAAGGTGGAATGATGATGGACTGCGCATTCAGCTCTCCAAAATACGAAGCCTGGATTATGAGGTATAATCTCAGCGTCAACGAACCTGGTGCCCAGTGGACGATCACAAGTAATTATCAGGGTAATATTCATTTTTATAACAATACCGTTTATCTGGCTCCCGGAGCGGGAAGCATTTATCTGAATGAAGGGCGGGACATCAGAAACTATTATCAAAATAATATTTTTGTTGCGGATGAAATTCGCTGGAACCGTTCAAAATCTGATTTTAATACTAATCTGATCTGGGGACATGGCAATGAGATAGCATTTCCACAAAATGCACAGAATACCTATCTGGCAGATCCAAAGTTTACAGATACATCAGCTGCACAGATTACAGAATTAAAAGATAACTATAAGCCAATACTTGCATCTCCAGGCAGTCTGGATGGATTTGACAAGACAAAAGGATGGCAGTTACAGTCAGATTCCCCGGCAATTAACAGAGGAATGGCAATTAGGGATAATGGCGGCAGGGATTTATATGACAATGATATTTACTACGGGGAACCGGATATTGGAGCAAATGAATTTCAGGGATCCTATACGGGCGATGGGATTGTAGAGAAACTACCTGTTAATGGAAGTACAGGGATAGAAGCGGAGTTATATGACAGCACGGATTCTTCCACAGTGCGGATTGAAGGAAGCGATGAGAATAACACGGAAAAGTATGTAACGGGCTTTCGTGACCAGGATTCTTTGAACTACCGGAAAGTACTGCTGGATACACCCGTTCAAAGCATTCGTTTTGTGACAAAATCCGTCCGGGATTTAGATGTAAGAGTCACGGTTGGAGATATATCAGAGATATTTCGTGTAACGGGATCTGAGAGCTTCCAGAATCAGATTTTAGATTTTCCAGAAGAGATCCCGGCAGGAATCGTGCCGGTGAGTATACAGGTTCTGGGAGAGGGTGCAGATACATTTGTAATCGACAAATTTGCACTGATTCCCCTGGCAGCCAAACCTTATGATACGCCGTTTATATTCACCTTTGAGGATGCTCAGTCCTGGATTCCGACAGGAGCGGGCAGCGTGCAGACGGAGGCTGGAAAGCTTAAATTAATTAACAAAGACAATAAAGAATATTATATTGCAGAACGGGCACCTGTGATTCAGGATGGTATTGTTGAATTCCAGATGACGCTGGGAGAAAATGCAAAGTCATCTGTGATAGTAAGATATAACCGGGAAGAGTCCAAGTTTATTGAAGTCGGTACAGATACGGCTGGCGGAAATTACTGGTTTATAGATGGAACTTATGATGGAATCAGCCATACACAGTTCGACCCGTCACTTTGCCCGACAGCCGTTCCGGGTCAGACTTATGCGGTGAAAATTAAAATGGAAGGAGACCATTTCACCGTTTGGATTGATGGCGTTTTGGTATCCGATCTTAATTTTGAGGGACTGGAACTGAGTGCCGGCGGGATAGGTGCATGTAAATGGAATTATAAGTCTGTGACACTGGATAATATCAGAGTCAACAGTGGTACTATAAAAGGACGCGTATCAGGGAAAAATGGCCTCGGTGTGGAAAACGTATCCATGTCACTGGATCACGGATATGCCGACACAATGACAGACAGTCAGGGATACTATGAATTTGAAGTCCCGGTTGAATGGGGAAAAACCTATGTGGTATCCGGACATGCGGCTACCGGAAATCTGGAAGAAAAAGAAGCGGTAACGTCAGCAGATCAGGACACCGCTGAAGTGAACTTTGAACTGGATGCGGAAGGCACAGATAAGCAGGAGTTAAAGGAATGGATTGGAAAAGCAGGAGAACTTTTGGAGACGGATTACAGTGAAGAATCCTGGCTGGTGTTCACAAAGGCACTGGAAACAGCTAATGGAGTTGCAGGTAATATCAATGCAGCCCAATCGCAAATAGAAGAGGCTCTGGCCGGATTAATAGATGCCATAGGGGCATTGGAGAAACCTCAGCTGAGTCTGCCTCACCTGTTTACCTTTGATAATTCCCTGGAGGGATTCCGTGGACTGAACGATGGATCTGCAGCAGAAATTCTGGATGGAAAACTAAAGTTAAAAGATACCAACAGAAAAGGAAAATGGATTGCGGGAAGTCTTGAAACCTTTGCAGACGGAATCGTTGAATATGAGTTTACCCCAATTCCACCAAATGGCTTTATCGGTGGAAAAGCAGCTATGATGTTCAGAATGGATGATACCGGTAGCAGTTTTGTAGAAGTTGGAGTTGACAGCCTCAATTCAGACTATTGGTTTTTATCCGGAGAAGGTATTAATGGAAATCAGGTATTTTCCGGCGCACCGGTATTGAATCCGAGACAAACCTATAACATTAAAATTCAATTTGCAGGAGAACATGTTACGGTTTGGATCGATGAGACCGAGGTGTTTAATCAGGCGCTGGAAGGCATGAAGACGGCAGCAGGAACAATTGGCGTTCGTACCTGGGATACCACAGAAGTTTTGTTTGATAATATTGCGGTATCTGCAAGTGAAGAAAACTTTCAGGCAGCGAATTGGGAGCCGGATAAGGAAGATTCTGTAAACGGGTCTCATGGAACGGTAATGACACTGTTGAGCACCAATAAAGCATCCGGAAATATCTCCCATAAGGAAAATACGGAAACATTTGCAAGGGATTACAATGTACAGCTGGATTTTAAAGATACCCTGTCGGGACATTATAAAATTACAGCACGTACAGTCTCTCAAAAAGAGTACTCGCTGGAGTTTAAAGTTGACAGAGCTGCACCTGTAGTAAAAGGACCGGAAAACAATCAGCAGTATTCCAAACCAGTAATTGTGCAGGTATATGATGAGAATCTTTTATCTGCTGCTTTAAACGGAAAACCGTTTGAAAAAGAGATTACAGCAGCAAATCCCGGAAAATATACCGTACAGGTAAAAGACAAAGCGGATAATGAGACAGTTATTAACTTTACCATCGTAAAAGAGGTTCTTCCACCGACAGACCAGACGGTTCCGGTAACAGGAATTACAATAGGAACAGAAGCCAGGAACATGAAAATAAAAGAAAGCTACCGTATTCCTGTGGAAGTCCTGCCCCGAAATGCCACAAATAAATCCGTTACCTATACCACGGATAATAAAAATGTAGCAGTTGTCTCAGATAACGGAGTGGTTACTGCTAAAAAAGCAGGATCTGCTAAAATCATGGTAAAAGCAATGGATGGTTCAGGAAAATCCGCCGTACTGCGCATTCGGGTAAAAACCCCGATAATCAGGATGAATGTATCAACGCTGCCATTGCAGACTGGAAAGACAACCGGAGTACTGAAAATAAAATCTTCAGATGTAAAAGGTGAAAAAATCAAATCTGCAAAGAGCAGTAATAAAAAAATTGCTCAGGTAAAAGTGAAGAAGGGCAAGCTTTTTGTGACTGCCCAGAAAACCAAAGGAACAGCCACAATTACCGTAAAAACGACAAATGGCGGCACTGCCAGCGTGAAGATCAAAGTACAGAAGAGCAAAGTGAAAACAAAAAAACTGTACCTAAGTAATTCCCGGGTGACATTAAAAAAAGGAAAAAGCATAATCTTAAAAGTTACCAGAAATCCATTGACCGCAAATGAACCGATCCAATGGAAAGCCACTGGGAAGGGCAAGGGCGTAGTAACCGTGAGGAATGGAAAAGTAATAGCAAAGAAAAAAGGAAAAGCGAATGTAATTGCAATAAGCAGTAATGGGAAAAAGGTGAAATGCAGGGTCACTGTTGAATAGGACAGAGAAAATGAATATGGGAATAGGTATGTCTAAGGTGATCTAAAGAAATAATAAAGAATGTGGGGGTAAGCCAATGTGCGAGAGCATGTTGGCTTATTTTCAGGTACGCTGGGTTAGGGGGATGATGGGGGGAAATGATTATAGGTTTAGCTGAGGAAGACGCTTTGTATAGTATAGGTAGTGTACGAAAAGATGGGGGTGGGAAACTGATATGGACTCCGTCAGCTTGCCGCAGAACTGGTATTTTCTAACCTTTGCGGAGCGCTTTTTGGCGGCACGCGGGCATTCGCTGAGGGCGTAAAAATTTCTGTGTCTATAGAAAATGATTTTTCCTGATAAGAATTGG
>UQCR01000074.1 GCA_900539655.1 uncultured Robinsoniella sp. | reverse complement strand
GACTTTCTATTCGAAGAGACTCCCCGCCGCTCCTGCCGGGTCCTTAACTGCATCTTCATACCCTTTCGCCAGAGCCGACATAAATGCTTTAGCTGCATCCGGGTTTTCTTTTAAGAAATCATTATTCGCTACAATTACCGGAGTATAATAATCAAACACGGGATTCATATCCTTAAATGCGAAATAGTCCGTAGGGAGATCGTTTACTTCTGTGGCAATTCCACCCCAGGCGTAATATACCCAGATCGCATCCACCTGTTTTGATTTCAGGGCTGTCACTTCATCTGTCACTGTGCTCGGAATCAGTTGCACTTTGCTGAAATCACCGCCGTCCTGTTCCACTACATTTGAAATCATTGCTTTTTCTACCGGAAGGTCCCAGGTAGCATATACATGGTCTTCCATCCCTTTGGGCGTATCCAGGCCTTCTCCTTTTCGGGAAATAATACCGGATGTATTATGCTGGATCACCGCTGCAACCGCCGTTACCGGCAGGGGATCTTCTCTTGCAAATGCAGGTGCCAGGGAATCCTGGAAATCCACGCCAAACTGTGCTTTTCCAGAGGCAACAAGCGGTGTTGCACCGTCTTCCGGAGGCTGTACAATCTCAACTTCCAGACCTGCTTCCTCAAAATATCCCTTTTCCTGCGCAACGTAGAGTCCGGTATGGTTGGTATTTGGCGTCCAGTCCAATACAAAGGTCAGCTTCGTGATTCCTTCGTCTGCTTTTGCCAAATTTTCTGATTGTGCAGATTCTCCGCTGTCCGCCTGTGTTGCGTCCGCCCCGGTTGCAGACTTATCTGTCTCTGCTTTTTCTGTATCTGCTGCCTGTGTATCACCGGAAATCCCGGCAGTCTCACCTTTTGTACCGCTGGTTCCGCAGCCAGCCAGAGACATTGCCACAGCCAGGCTTAAAGTTACCGCTAATAATTTCTTTTTCATTTGTATTCTCCTCTATTTTAAACAACTAAATTTCTCTTACTTTTCATTGATGTGATACTATTATTCATGTAATACTAATCTTACTTTGCCTGGTCCCAGGGCATCAGCTTTTTACGCAGGACCGTTACCAGCCACATCAGAACCAGACTGATTGCTGATATCAGAAAAATTACTGCGAACATTTTGTCAAAGGAATACGCGCTACGCACCCGGGTCATATAAACGCCAAGTCCCTGAAATCCCCCCAGCCATTCCGCAATGACCGCCCCTACTACAGAATAAGAGACAGAGATTTTCAGGCTTGCGAAAAAATTCCCCAATGCCCCCGGGAGCTTCACATACCAAAAAATCTGTCCTTTGCTTGCTCCCATGGACCTCATAAGATTCATAGTGTCTGCATCCGCCGCCCGAAACCCTTCCAGAAGTCCAACCGCAATGGGAAAAAAAGTTACGATTACGATTAATGTCACCTTTGGCGCAACGTCATATCCCATCCACAATACCAGCAGCGGTGCAATGGCAATTGTAGGGATCGTCTGGGTGATGACCATAATTGGGTAAAATGCTTTATACACGCCTTCAAAACGATCCATTAATAATGCCGCCATAAATCCAGTAAGGATACCAATCCCCAATCCCAGAAAAGCTTCCACCAGCGTTGTACCTAAATGCATCATTAATAAGTTAAAATCACTTACAAAGGCTTTGATTACTGCCATAGGTGAAGGCAGCATAAAGGAAGGCACCAGTTCAAATGAGGATGCCGCCTGCCACAGGATAAGCAAGACCAGGATAGCACTGATGCAATACAGCTTACTTGTGATGCTTTGTAACTTTCTTTTCAATCGTAAGTACATCTCCTTCCGGTTTATAGGAAACTTTAATATACGCAGCAACAGATGGTGCTCCCGCACGGATTGCAATGTGCTGGCATTCTTTTATGATATCCATCAATTCATCATAATCCCCCTCAATTGCAGTCTCAAAAGGTCCGACATAACAATTTAAGCCTGTACTTTTAATATACGCAATTACTTCATCTACAATACGGATTAATTCCTCATCATTTTTTGCTTCCGGTAAAGTTTGGATCGCTACACTTGCATTCATTATTCATTTTCTCCATTTCTTATATTATTTATTTTATAATTTATTTTATTGGGTTACGAGCTTGGAATATATGGGGGCATGTCCATCCGGCATCCGAAGCGTGAGCTAAATGCTCCGTTTCATGTGATGGAACTTGCCTAAAAAAACAAAAACCCCATCTCACGATAGGGTTTTATCAATCAGCTGCAATTTTATCTATACTTAGCAAAAACTGCTCCATTGGTATATTTCCCTACGCTGGTATGATCCAGATCAGGTTATGGGTCTAAACATTCGTGTAGTTTACTCTCAGCCGGGCTCACCCGACTCCCCTTATTTCACGTTATATCTGATATTTTAAGAAACCGGATACGATTCCTTTTTATTTACTGCTTAAATATTTCTCGATATTGTTCATAGCTTCCTGCTCATCACTGCCTTCTACGATGACATTAACATTTTCACCTGCAACCAGGCCTAACGTCATCATACCCATAATACTTTTTGCATTCACTTTCTTGTCACCACATTCTACATGGATATCGCTCTCGTACTGGCTTGCCACCTGCACCAGAAGTGCTACCGGTCTTGCTTCCAATCCACTTGGAATCTGAATTGTGATAGGTTTTTTAATCATAATGTTTCTCCTCCTTGTTCTCTCTTAGCTCATCCGCTAAATTGCTTAATTTTCTCAATCTATGATTTACTCCTGATTTTCCAACTTGAGGTGTTAACAACATTCCCAATTCCTTTAGTGTCGCATCCGGCTGGGCCAACCGTAGTTCTGCCATTTCAGCCAATCCTTCGGACAAACTTTCAAATCCTGCTGTAGACTGAATATATTTAATATCTTCAATTTGTTTTACTGCCGCGCTGACTGTTTTATGAATATTAGCCGTCTCGCAATTTACCTTCCGGTTCACCTCGTTGCGCATGTCCTTCAAAATACGGACATTTTCTAAATTCATAAGTGCCACATGTGCCTCCATGATATTCAATATATCGACAATTTGTGCGCCTTCCTTTATATAGACAACATAATATTTCTTTCTGGCTACAATTTTAGCATCCAGATCGAAACTGTTTATAATCGCCTGCAGCTGTTCTGCCTTATGTATGGTCGTGCAGACAATTTCAAAATGATAAAACTTCTGCGGATCACTAATCGAACCTGCTGCTAAAAAAGCGCCCCTTATAAATGCCCTTTTACAGCATGTGTTCTGAATCACCATATTATTCACTATGGAAAGATTTTCTTCTACCTCCATATCCCTGTTCAGGAGCTTGGCGGCCTTCAAAATCATAAGTGAATCTTCATGTCGTTTTACCAAAACTATATACACGCGGCTTTTTCTAACAGACATATTCTGCCTGATAGAAACCTCCGTCTCTATATTAAAGGTTTTTCTCAATAAAGTAAAGTACTTTCTTGCGACTGCGATATTTTCTGTCTGGATTCTGACACTGTATTTGTCTTTGCTGGATATCGATATACCGCCGCACATACTTATAATCGCGGCTATTTCAGCAATCTGGCAATGTCTCGCGCTGCTGGACTGTCTTGATAATTCTTCTTTGACATCGCTTGAAAAAGACATAACACACCTTCTTATCTATTAATATCCCTGTGTTCAATTTTCAGTCCGTATTCATCCTTGGGACCAAGGGTCTCGAACAGCTTGTTTGCCAATGTAACGGAACGGTGTTTCCCTCCCGTACATCCAATGCTGATGACCAACTGATTTTTTCCTTCTATTATATAGTTTGGAATCAGAAATTCCACCATATCAGTCAGTTTTTTTAAAAATTCATGTGCTATGTCATAACCCATGACATAATCCTGCACTTCTCTGTCATTTCCGGTCTTATGTTTTAATTCATCAATATAGAAGGGATTTGGCAGGAACCGTACATCAAATACCAGATCGGAATCACTTGGTATCCCATATTTAAATCCAAAAGAAAGGATTGTGATCATGATATTCTTAAATTCCTGATTTTGCACAAATATTTTATCCAGTTCCAGCTTCAGCTCCCGGGTTAATAGCTGGCTGGTGTCCAGGATATAATCCGCATGCTGTTTTAAAAATGCCAGTTGTTCCCGCTCAGCGGCTATTCCTTTATCTATTCTGCCATTTTTTGCAAGTGGGTGGGCTCTTCTGGTTTCCTTGTATCGTTTTACAAGAACTGCGTCCGCCGCATCCAGAAAAAGGATTTCATAATGGAAGCCCTCAATTACCATTGACTCCAATACGTGTTCCAGTTCCTTTAGTGCCCTGCCATTCCGCACATCTACGCCCATTGCCACTTTGTTGATCTCGTTTCCCGGAGTGCAGGCCAGCTCTGCAAATTTACGCAAGAGCTGGATCGGAAGATTATCTACACAGAAATAACCAGCATCCTCCAGCATCTTCAGTGCCGTACTCTTACCCGCCCCGGACATTCCCGTAACAATAACGAATCTCATCCTTAGAATTCTCCTAATCTCTTCACTTCCGGCTCTAATGTCACACCGAACTGTTCTTTCACACGTCCGGTAACTTCATCCATCAGTGCCACAATGTCTTTGGCAGAAGCATCCCCTTTATTAATCACAAATCCACAATGCTTTTCCGAAACCTGGGCATCTCCAACGGAGAACCCTCTCAGTCCCGCATCCATAATCAGCTTTCCGGCAAAGTACCCTTCCGGCCGTTTAAACGTACTGCCGGCGCTGGGATACTCCAGAGGCTGCTTTGTAACCCTTTTATTCTTCAACTCTTCCATAAGGCCCCGAATCTCATCCGGATTTCCTTTTTTTAATCCGAGTCTTACTTCCAGCACTATATCATTCTGTCTGGCTACCAGACTGGTACGGTACCCTAACTGAAGTTCCTGGTTTGACAGCTTTTGAATACTGCCTTCCTGGGTCATAACCGTAGCAGAAAGAATTACATCTTTCATCTCACCGCCATAGGCACCAGCGTTCATAACTACGGCACCACCAATTGTTCCTGGAATTCCGGATGCAAATTCAAAACCGGTCAGTCCTGCATCCAGGGCTTTCTTAGCAACTTTTGACAACAGCGCCCCGGACTTTGCCGTAATCTGCGTTCCTTCTATTATAATATCACTGTAGTTCTTAAAAATTTGAATAATGACACCACGATAACCATTGTCACCAACTAAAAGATTACTGCCGTTCCCTAATACATAAAACGGCTCTTCGGCATTCTTACACACCTGCACCACACGTCCAATTTCATCTTTGGAATGAGGCAGTACATAAAAGTCTGCCGGACCTCCAATTCTAAAAGTGGTATGTTTCTTCATTTCTTCATCTACATGTACATTGTCACTTCCGACAATCTCACACAACTGATTATACAAATCCTGATTCACTTTTTACCCCTAATCTGTTTTTATATCCAGTACCATATATACCCTTAAACCGGAAAAATAGACCAGCAATTTGACCGGCTATCCGGTATTGTTGTACCGATTTATAAAAGTCATTTTATTTGGCCTGTACTTTACTCCCTATAATACAATAAAGAGGGCTTTATTTCAAGTCCTCTTTTTGATGGATTTCACCTACTATGAGATTTTTCCGGAATTATATTCTATTTTTTAATGCATTTCATTGTTTACATAGATACAATAAAAGTAATCTATAAACACTAAGTAATATACAGGAAATTTATCTGACTATTTTTCATTAATAAATTTTATAATCCCCATAACCGTTAAAATCCAATATCGTTGGTTTGCTCCAATTTCCGGCACTGTCCCGTAATTTTATAATATAACGTGATCCGATACCAAAACTTCTATTGTCATAAATAAAACCTCTTTTACTTTTTATTTTTCCGACTATACTTTCTTCATCCTTCACCTTTATTGGATCATAAGAAGGATTCATGATGGCATCCTCTACGATGGAAACAAAACATCCCTTCTCCCCTTTAATCTGTAATTTTTGATCAGCAGTAAATCTGACTACAGTTTTTTTGGGGGCAATAACATCTTTCACTTTTCTTGTAACTGTTTTACTTCTTTTACCCGCCTTGTCTTTTGTATAAAACTTTATTTTCATACCAGCTTTTTGCTTGGGTATGGATATTATTTTAATCTGATCCTTTTTATACTTAACTTTCGATAAAAGTTTGTTATTCACCTCAACGTATAGAATTGTTTTTTTATTTGCTTGTACTTTTATCCTCGTCGTTTTATTTGTAACTTGCTTTTGTACTGTAGGCGAAATTGGTTTATTTGCAGCTGTTACCGGTATTGTACATAGTAAAACAGATAAAAATATTATAACGATCATCTTTAAATTTTTTTTCATGTTCTTCTCCTTATAATCATTTCCAACGGACACTGTACATCATGCCTGCATTTTTAGCATGTGGACTTTTTGAAATTATAATATAATAAGTTCCGGCTGGTAACTTACCTGGTCCTTCTGGCAATGTGATTGTTCCTGATTTTTGATTCATGAACAATTGTGTCTCTCCTAATGTCTCTGATACGCCCTTTTTAATTCCTATTTTTAATATATCACTATCATTTCCTGAAAATAATTTCGATATAGCTATATTGACAACTTGGGGAGTAGTAATAGTAAATTTATAATAATCCCTATCTTTAATTCCCCTAGCAACACCTAAGATACCATACTTTTTATTGTCACCTTTTTTTAACAAAGTAGCTGTTCCTCTACTTTTTCCTCCTGAAGAATCTTTTTTAATAATTTCATATTGCAATTTTTGATTTATTTTATTCGTAGAGACATGAACATAATAAATACCTTTTTCAACATAATATTTCATTTTACTATTTTGTGTCATGGTTATTTTTTTTTCAGATATCTGTTTTTTATTAGCATCACAAAGACTCACCGTTAATCCTATTCCTTTATCTAAGTTAACCTTAATTTCAATTAATCTAGCTCCATTAGCAGTTATTTTTATATCTTGTTGCAAACCAGATATATTTACAGTCTTAGCCGATGCATTAACTTTACTACTTGGTAATATACAAGTTACACTCAGTATACAAAGTAACATAATTACATTTAATTTTTTTATATAATTAAAATATCTAATCATAATGTCCTCCTATTTTTGTCCTAATATCGAATATTTTGCACCTTTTATGTCTTTAGCCGATGGTCTTAATGGGTTAAACTCGGTTATTCCATACATTATTTGATTTGAATTGTATTTCTTATTATATAAATCAAGTAATCCAAAAGTATGACCTAATTCATGGGTTACAACACTTTTGCACTCATTGATCGACATTTTATCCATGTATTTGGCATATAAATTCATTGTAAACCCAGCTATACCGCCTGATAGTACATAATATGATGTTCCAGTCGATGCAACAGCATTAGAATTAGTAGAAGATTTTTTTACTACTTTAACGACATTTTTTGAATTTTTATCTTCTTTGTATTTTATAAATCCTGTATTTTCCCATTGTTTTATACCATAAAGGAGACTCGATTTATATTTACCCGTCAATCCTCTCATATTATATGTAAAACTTTTATTTTTGACAGGTATTAAATTTCTACTGGATACACGATATCCGCTTTTTTCACTTCCATATATACAAATATCCACTGGACTAGCATATGCAACAATATTTAAGAGAATACAACTTATTAAAATGGAACAAAAAATATACTTTTTAGAATTCTTTTTATTCATAAATAACTCCTTCCATTTCTTCTATAAATTCATCTTTATTATATACATTAACATTATATTGTTTCTTAACAGCTTCGTTTACCTTATTTTGTATCTTTGCTGTTATATCATTTTCCATTTTAACATCAATGCCCTCATCAATCATATTTATACCTAAAACAGCATTACTTTCAGAATAATAATTGTTAAGTATCCAATATGTATTTTCGTAATCTTCTTCTGGCATTGCTTTTGCTAACATAAATATATATTTATCTCCAATTTTAAAGAGTTCTTTATTTTCAAAAGGTTCTTCTAAAATACCATCTTGAATTATATTAATATTCTTTTTTACATCACCTTTATATATAGAAAAAACATCGGCTTTATAAACAGTTTGAGGTAATGCTTCATCCTTTATTTCATATGCAGTACCCGTTATACGAGCTTCTACAATACATACTGCTTTCTCAATACCCTCATCAAAAGTAAGGTTATTTTCAATTGTCTGGCGAACTGTAACAATCTTTTGTTTGCCAAATGTGCTATATAAATTAACACTGGTGCCCACTACAGCTATCATCAAGATTCCACAAAAAATTATCGTCTTATTCTTGATTCGTTTTATCCTATTTCCTTTCATAACTGCTTTCTCCTTTATTCAGTATTTTTTGAATCTCTTATGAATCTTTGTAGTTTTTCTTAATATAAGTGGTTTTTCATTTTCATAATATATTAAAACTACTGTCAATTTCAGGACTAATCATATATCACCCCCTCGTTTAGGTTTTTAAATTGTACCAAAATTATGTTTTAAATATTATAATAATTAATTTGTTTTATCCTATCATATTCATATCACATTTTCCATGCCCTTTGACTACTTGGTCTCTATCCTTGACTAACTGGTAATATAGTCCAAAATTCTTTTTTGTTGCATCTTTCAGATTACCGTTTTTATTCAAAAAAATAAGCCAATTGTAATCCTGATTACCTCATCAAGAACAACAATTGGCTCAAAACTTCCTATAATATATCACTTTCTTTAATAACTCTTATCTCATAATATCCCGCTAACCCGTATACTCTCCACAATCTCCTTGATCCGCTCCACATTCTCCACCAGAGCAAACCTCACAAATCCTTCACCCAAAGTACCAAAACTGCTGCCCGGCACACAGATTACACCTGACCTTTCCATCAGTTCCATTACGAACTTATTGGAATCAGTATAACCCTCCGGCAAGGCTGCCCATACAAACATGGTTCCCTCACTGTCCGGCACGTTCCATCCAATGCTGCGAAGTCCTCCGCATAGCGCCTGATTTCTTCTTTCATATTCCCGGCACTGCTCTTCTACCATGTCAAACGGCCCGTTAAGTGCTGCCACTGCTCCATATTGCACGGGAAGAAATACGCCATAATCGATCTGGGATCTGACCGCCCGGAATTTTTCGATAATCTTTTTATTTCCAATGGCAAACGACATTCTGGCACCCGTATAGTTAAATGATTTTGACAAGGAGTAAAATTCAACCCCTACTTCTTTTGCTCCTTCAAACTGCAAAAAGGAACCTCCTTTTCTGTCGCCATAGATAATATCAGAATAGGCATTGTCATGAAGGATAACAATTTCATATTTTTTTGCAAAAGCAATCAGTTCTTCATAAAAACTGTCCGGAGCCACTGCACAAACGGGATTTGCCGGATAATTTACCACCATAAACTTTGCAGCTTTTGCTGTTTCTTCTGGGATTTCATCCAACCTCGGCAAAAAGTGGTTTTCTTTATATAAAGGGTATTGTACAGTTTTTGCATCACAGAGGGATGGACCGATATTGAAAATGGGATACCCGGGATTTGGCACAAGCACCACATCCTGAGGGTCGCACAGTGTCCAGGCAAAATGTGCCATCCCCTCCTGGGAGCCATTCATCGACATGATCTCGTCTGCATCCAGTGTAACTTGAAATCTCTTTTCATAAAAGTCCTGTACCGCCTGTATAAGCTGTGGAATATCCACCAGGGCATATTTGTAGTTACCAGGGTCTTTTGCTGCCTCAGATACGGCTTCTATGATGTGTGAAGCGGTTTTAAAGTCCGGTGTCCCTACCGAAAGATTATAGATTTTCTTTCCCTGCCTGATTAACTCTTCTTTTTTTTCATTGAGCACGGCAAATATCCCTGTCTCAAACATATCTGCCTTATTGGAAAATGTAATGTTCATAACGTTATTAACCCTCTTTCTCTGATGTATCCCATGTATTTTCATCTTACATTCTTTTAATCTTTAAATTTCATCATTATGTTCCGTAGTTCTTTATAAACTTATGGTTCAAATACACAGGCAGTCTCAGCTGTATATTTGAACCATTTAATTTTATACTTTAGACTTGTTCCTTAGATTCTTCTGCAGGTTCATAATAGTCCTCATACTCGGATTCATTTTCCGCAGATTCATAGTCTTCTTCATACCCGGATTCTTCTGCAGGTTCATAATCTTCCTCATACTCGGATTCATTTTCCGCAGGTTCATAGTCTTCTTCATACCCGGACACATCCATCGCCGGATCATAGTCTTCTTCATGCTCTGACCCATTTTCCGCAATTTCATAGTCATCCTCATACTCAGATTCATTTTCCGCAGGATCATAATCCTCCTCATATCCGGATTCATTCACTGCAGAATCATAGTCTTCCTCATCCTCATATTCGCCTGCAGCTCCATATCTTTCCAGATATTCAGACTTCCCTGAATCCACATAGTCTTCCTCTGGATCAGATTCCTCATAACTTTCGGCTATACCTTGATATTCATTTTCCAAATCCTCATCTTCATCATCTGTATCATCATCTTCATATCCGGGCAGTAACCCTTTTTTTCTTCTGCTTCTGCCCTCCAGCATTATGGTAACCATAAACAAGACGATGCTGGCAATACTGATAAAGCTTCCGGACCAAAGGCCTTCCGGTGTAAAGTCCATGGATATCTCATGTGGGCCTTCGTCCAGATCAAATCCCATAAGCGCGGTACCGACAGCATAGGTTTCAATCTCTTTGCCGTCTACCTTTACTTTCCATCCGGTGTCATACGGAATGGAAGTAAGTAGCGTTCCCGCTGTCTTCACATCGATATTTCCTCTGATTTTTCCGTCTTCTGCTGTTGTTACAGTCATCTGGTTAGCGGAAAGTTTCTCATACATCCGGTTATAATCTTCATCTGTGCAGGTATATACACGCACACCCACCGGATTTTCATTGCCTTCTTTATAAGTGATGGTGACGTTTGCTTTCCCATCCTCGGTTACTCTTCCCAGGTCAAAGAGGTTACTGTTATATCCATTAATGGTCTTCTCGTACTGAGGTGTCTTAATCACCAGTTTTTCTACATTGGAGGTCATTTCCAGATAGGTCTGTTCTCCCGGATGCAGTCGGATAATATAAGTGGGTCCTTCTTCAATATCATACTCTTCTCTCAGCGTATAGATCGGATCGCTGCCCGTAGCCAGCCCAGCAAACTGATCCTGTATTTCCATCGGAACCAGTCCCTCAATCTGCCAGTCTTTAATCGCAGAATCCACCATAAAGCCCAGTGACAGGGCATTTTCATTTTTATAAAGTGCCAGCGGCTCTTCAAAGCCAACGCGGTTCATATTATACAGGGTATCGGAATTGGCTTTTGAAACCAGATAACGGACTCCAAATACATCACTGAATAATTTTGTCATTCCGTTATAACCATTCTTATTGGTCCGCGCCTCCATACCAATGCCTTTACACATATTGACCGTTGCAGCCGGCATTGTGGATGAAAACAGCACGACGCCGTTGCCGCCCATGAACATTGTCTCATTGCGCATTCTCTGGCTGTCAATTTCACTGCGGTAGAAATCCTGGTCGCCCTGTTCAACCATTAATTTTTTATAGGCGCTCTGCTCATCTAAATACGTGCTTCTTCCAACGGTACCATTGCTGCAGACACCATAGATTCCCATGGTAATCATCTCGGCAAGCATGACTCCCAGCACCACATTCTGCACAATCAGTGCACGAAGACGTATAAAGCGGTAAAGCAGCAACAGGATACTGTAAATCACAAGCAATCCCAGTGTAACCAAGTAGACATAGAGATCCCGTTCACCTGCTTTTGTAATCATGCAGTATACCACAAACCCGATAGGCACCAGGCAGGATATGATTATTTTAACAACATGCATATTCTTTACATGGGTAAACGCTTCGTATCCCATGATTAGAATTAAGCAGATATAGATAAAGGAAAAACGGTTAGGCAGCCCGTTCTGTGTATGGAATCCATGCCATACAAAGTTGAGCATATTGAAATTAAAGCTCAATACTAAAACTGCACATAACAATATTTTCGAAATACGTTCCCGCAGGCTCACTTTTTTATCCAGCAGGTAAAGTACCACCAGAATCAGGATAATGACGCCGCAGTAGGCATTTACCCCAGCCTGGTCATCCGCGATATTGATTGGCTCCACAAATGCAAAATGGCTGGTGAGCTGATCAATTGTACTGGTGAAGAACTTGATCTTATCCGGGAATCCGTTGTCATCCATGGATTCCGTAATTCCCAGTGCACGGTAGGCGGGCATCAGAACCAGCGCAGCCATCCCACCGCTTAACAGTGCATACCAGGCAAAATTAATACCTGATTTAAAAAACGCTTTGATGGTAAACCTCTTTGCAGCAATCCACTGCACCAGAAAATACAGGCAGGAAAACAGGCACAGCATAAATCCGATATAGTAGTTGCAATAAAGCCCCAGAAACAGTGCAAGTCCAAAGGTTCTTCCGCTTTCTCCTTTTACGATCCGTTCAATTCCAAGCATAACGATAGGAAGCAGGGCAATGCTGTCCAGCCACATTAAATTGAAATAGTAACCAATCATAAAACTGCTGAGTGCATACATTACGGCAAACACAACCGGGGTAAAATTCTTTCCCTTATTCCGGGTGGTGAGATAATATCCAAAACAGCCTCCGCACAATGCGATCTTAATAATGATCAGGTATGCCATCACATCCATCATATTCCTAGCTGGGAATAAGACGATGAGAAAATTCAACGGGCTTGCCAGATAATAAGCATAAGTCGCCCAGAAATTATACCCCAGTCCACCGCCGAAAGAATACAACAGCGATTCACTGGCTGCAAGCTTGTCATGAAAATCCGTAAAAAACGGCAGATACTGATGCAGGGAATCAATGATCAGTACTCCGTGGTCTCCAAATGGAAAGACACCGTTGGCAATGTAGGCAATTAACATTACGATTGCCGGTATACCAGCTGATGCAATCACACACCATTTCTTTGTCTTACGAATCTTTCTTTCTTTTTCCGTTAATTCGGAAATATCCTTTTTTTCTTTAAATACAAATGCTTTGCTGAATACATAATTTAATACTAATACAACTACCTGAATTACCAGTTTGGCAATTAAATCATTCATACCCCAGACACAGCTAAGCAGCAAGACTCCAAATACTTCTATATACATAGTAAGAAGCCGCATGCCTACAAACTGAGCACATTCTTTTATGACTTCCCAAACGGTATTTGTTTTGCTTTCAAATACAAAGATTTTATTGACAACATAGGCAAAAGCAATTGACAGCAATATGGAAATAAAACCTGCTATCGTAATGTCGATGCCCAAAACGGTACGCATAAGCGTATAGGAAATCAGGTTAACGAGTGTGGTACATCCGCCAAAAAAGATATAACGAATGACCTGATTCTTAAACAATTTTTTTATCCAGTTCATTTTGCACTCCTCATTTAAAATACTGTCGTGTTAAGTATAGCTTTTGATATTTGAAAAATCAACCATAATTGTGTGAAATCCCCTTAAAACTTCCTTAACATGGAAAAGGTTTAAAAGTCCTTTCCCTCTATCTGATCCGGATTCCTTTCTGCAGCCAGAAAGAATAAAGTATCTTCTCTTTCACCTTTTTCTGGGTCATACGCTCCAATGCCTGTGCATAATAGTCCAGCTGGATCTTATATTTATCCACCAGTATTTCCGCTTGCTCATCCGGTACATAATCTGTCTTATAGTCAACCAGAATTATTGCCTCATCTTCGTAAAAAAATGCATCAATGATCCCCTGAATCAGTACAATTTCTTCTTTTGACCAGGATTCTTTTATCTCTGATGCAGGAACTCCCAGAACAAACTGCTGCTCCCGGTATAGATTTCCCTCCTGCTCCGCCTTTGCCATTCGTTTGCCCAGAACCGAATTGGAGAATTGCACGATCTTTCTTTTATCAATCATGTCAATTTCTTCCCGGGTCATTTTTCCTTCCTCCAGAAGACGTTCAATCTGTTCATTCAGCTTCCTGCTGCCGGAAGCATCCGCAAAACTTAATTCCTCAAGCAGCTTATGATATGCCGTCCCCCGTACCGCTCCGGGTACTTCTGCTTTCTGCTGCATAAACCGTGGGATAAGGGGAACAATATCCGGTTCTTCATATATAAAGAATTCTTCTTCCCCATATAGCAGGTTATCCACAGACTGGCTGTATTTTTTCAATTCGGAAACCGTAATTTTCCCGTGTATATCTGCATCCTGTTCAAAGGGATATACAGGGTCCATGCGCTGATCCAGGGCTTTTAGCTGTTCTTCACTCAGCAGATGCTCCCCTCTCTCCAAAAGTTCTTCTTTGGAAACTTTAATTGCCATCTGATGGGCTGCCTCTCTGGTAACAAGCTCTTTTACCGGACACACCCGGATAGAAAAATAACCTTCCTTCCGGTATAGTTCATGCGCAGGATCGTTGACAAAACCGTATTCCTCCAAAAGCTCCCGCGCCGACTTGTGACGCATAAGCGCAGGCATCACCCAATCCAGATAGGATGATGCACCGGATAATTCTGTAAAAGAAATTTTTTCCTCTTCCCTGCGGCAGATCTGACTCCATTTTTTTATCTTATCAGCGATTTTAGTCACTGAACCGGTCATAATCAGTTTTTCTTTTGCTCTTGTGAAAGCCACATACAATACCCGAAGTTCTTCCCCCAGATTTTCATTGATCGTTTCCCTTTGAATGGTTTTCTTTATGAGTGTAGGACTTTTAACACGGAGAACGGGATCAATATAATCACAGCCAATCCCAAGATCCGGATGCAGCAAAACCCTGCTCCTGCTGTCCTGCTGGTTGAACGACTTACCCATTCCCCCGGCAAACACAATTGGGAACTCCAGTCCTTTGCTTTTATGAATACTCATAATCCGAACTGTATCTTCCTGTTCACCGATAGTACTTGCCTCACCATAATCTACATTGTATTTCTGTAAATTTTCAATATAGCGGATAAAATTAAACAACCCCCGATAACTGGTAGTCTCATAAGTCATAGCCTTTTCCACCAGCATCTTAAGGTTTGCCGTCCGCTGTTCCCCTCCCGGCATTGCTGCCGCATAATCTCCGTATCCGGTGGCATCCAGCACCTGCCATAACAGTTCATGCATCGGCGTATAGGGTACCAGCATACGGAAATGATCCAGCAATCGAAAAAATTTCTTTAACTTTTCTAATATCCCACTCTGGCACTCTCCTTCAGGCGGATTAGAAGCGTACATTCTGCAGCATTCATAAAATGGCATTTCGGGATTTAAACTTTTAATAGAGGCAAGTTCTTTGGCATCCAGTCCCCCGATGGGCGACTTCAGCACTGCCGCCATTGGTATTTCCTGCTTTGGATTGTCAACAATCTTCAGAAATGCCAGAATCGTCTGTATCTCAACCGTCACAAAATATCCGGTCTGGGATCCGGTATACGCCGGAATCCCCTGGCTTTCAAGCACTCTTGCAAATGATTCTGCCCATCCTGAAATGGTGCGCAGAAGAATTACTATGTCACCATACCTGGCTTTTCGGTAGAGCCCGGTTGATTTATCCAGCACTTCTTCTTTGCCCACTATCTCCAGAATGCGGCTGCCGATTGCTCTGGCTTCCAATTCTCTTGCATTCTCTTCCACATCCTCTACCACCTCATCCAGCGTGTCCAGATCTACCAGCAGCATTTCCGTATTGGCAAAATCCTCCCCTTCAGATTGTTTATCAGGGAAATCAGCACCCGGATAAAGCGCTGCATCCGCATCATACTGGATGTTGCCAAGATACCTTGCCATAATTTGTTCAAAGATATAATTGACGCTGACCAGAACCTGGCTTCTGCTTCTGAAATTTTTATGGAGGTCAATTCTCTGACATTCGCTGTCCGTTACCGGATAATTATCATATTTCTCCATAAACAGTTCCGGTCTAGCCAATCGAAAACGGTAAATGCTCTGCTTCACATCACCTACCATAAAAATATTGTATTTTCCCATACATTTCTTAGATATACTGGTGAGGATTAATTCCTGTACCAGATTACTGTCCTGGTATTCATCAATGAGAATTTCTTCGTAATGCTCTGCCAGATCCCGTGCAATCTGCGTGGGCACTGCTTCCCCATCATTATCCTCTACCAGAATATCCAGGGCAAAATGCTCCAGGTCACTAAAATCCACCACGTTTTTTTCTCTTTTTTTTCTGGCATAACGCTGCGTAAATTCACACGTCAGGTCAATTAATACGCTCATGACTTCTTTGCTTCCCTGTATATCGGAAATCACAGACTCTAAACTCCCAAAAAAATACTGCTCCTGGAGCCCTTTGAGTCCTTTCTTCACCTGTTCCCGGATCGCTTTTACCTGTTCTTTTTTATTTTCGGATACAGCCTCATCTTTTTTAGCTGAAAGCCTGGCATATTTGCCCATTGTGGCAAATGCCTGCGCATAATCCTGGTAATTATCCGCCTGACGGATCTGACGGATCATCGCCTGATCCTGACATAATGCATCCTCATACATATAGGGGCCATCTTCCGCCCGGGCAATACGAAGCGCCTCTTCTGTCTTTTCCTCGATGTCCTCTAATTGACGCTTCAGATTATCCGTTAATTTCATCAGCCATTCTGACTGCAAAAATTCTTCCACAGATTTTATTTCATATGCTTTCTTGCACTGCTGCAGCCATTTTTCAGGCCATGGATAACTCATGGAGAAATTGTACAGGCCAAATATCAGATCTTCAATCCCCTGATCATTTTTTCCATAAGCATAGCATTCAATAAATTTTAAAAACGCCTCGTCCTTTTTCTCATAACAATCTTCAATTAACTGCTCCGCCACATCACTTTTTAAAAGCTTCAGTTCTCCTTCATCCGCAACACGAAATCCGGGATCCAGCCCGATAGCATGAAAATGGTTTCGTATCACATACTGGCAAAAGCTGTCAATGGTTGTAATCTGGGCATTATGTACCAGGGTGAGCTGGCGCTCCAGATGTACGTCCAGCGGATTTTCAGAAGCTCTCTGATCCAGCGCCTTGGCAATACGTTCCCGCATCTCCCCTGCCGCCGCCTTCGTAAAGGTCACAATCAGCAGTTCGTCGATATCAACCGGATGCTTTTTATCCGTAACCATGGTTACGATACGTTCCACCAGTACGGCGGTTTTACCTGAACCCGCTGCCGCTGATACCAGAATATTACGGTTTCTTAAGTCAATGACTTTCTGTTGGTCTTCTGTCCATGTTACGCCCATACTTACCTTTCCTCACTTTCTGCTTCGGACTGCGTCTGCCCGCTTATTTTCTTCCATATTTCTTCCGGCTTATATTCTTTTAAACGATGGTAACGGGTGCCCGGAATCCGCACGTCAAACCCGCAGATTTCCCGGTAAATACAGTAATCACAGGCTGTCTTGTCCTTGCGTTCATAGGGAAGGGCTTCCATATGCCCGTCCACAATCTGTTTCCCAATCTCCGCAATTTTTTCATTTACAAATTTGGAAATCTGTCCAAACTGTTCCCTGCTGGCTGTACTGGATGCTTTTGAAGGACTGCCATCCTTATTATAGGAAACGGGGATAACGCAGGAATCTTTTCCGATTCCGGTATCCAGATTTTCTATCACCTGTTTATTATCATTGACAAGGCCGTCCAGACGGAGTTTCTTTAAGATTTTCTGGTTAATAATTTCTTCTGTATCTCCCTCCTCACGATCAAGCATGGGATCCTGCATATTATAATAGAAGATTCCCGCAGGCACAATTTCCTTATCGGGATAAATCCGTTGTTCCAGCTCCATTGCCGCATTGAGATATACCACCAGCTGCAATTGAAGGCCATAATACAGTGCCACCAGGTCAAAGCTTGTATTGCCCGATTTATAATCGATCACCTTAACGAAGACTTCGTCCTCTTCCACCCGCACATCGGTCCGGTCAATCCTTCCCCGAAGCTTCATCTTGTCTTCCTCTGTCAGCGCAATGTTTACCGCTTCCAGATCCTCCACCAGGGAGAAGGACACCTCATAATTGCTGGGTACAAATGTCCCTGCTTTGATCTGTTCATGCAGTGCCCAGACGGTACGGCGCATAATACGCTTCATCCGCTCGATGGCATATTCATTTCGGGCAGAACTGTAGAGAATCTTGGCACCATATTCGGAAGATACTTCTTCTACCGTTTCTTCAATGAATGAATCCCGGATCTCTTCTGGCAGGCTAAACCAGTTGTATTGGCTGTGTTCCACCTTTTTTGAAAATAGTTCGATGACCCGGTGGAATATATTCCCCATATCCATCGGCCGGAACAGATAGGTTTCCCGCTCCTTTAAATCCAGCCCGTACATTAGAAAATGGGAAAATGCACAGGCTGCAAACCGTTCCAGCCTGGTAACGCTGTTTTCCAGCATGCTTCCATAGAGGGATGATGCCACAGCCTTTGGAAGCCCTTCGTCATTGCGCTTATAAAAGGCAGCGTCCACCAGCCCTTCTATCTTCTTGTGGTAGTCTTTATTCTGGTTATACCAGTCAAACATAACCATCCATTCATCCACCGGCATAGGCCTGCCTTCCCGGATATTGCGAAGCCCCTCTATCAGATAAGGGATACCGCCGCCCGGTGAAGCCACACGTTCCAGCATACTGTCATACAGATCTTCATCCTTTTTAAGCACCCCCGGAAATAATCTCTCCATATCATGCACTACATAGGAAGGCCTCAGCGTCTTACCGTCTGAATCTACTTTACTGTAAGACAGATACAGGCGTCTGCATGGCTTAGTCAGATTCAGGTACAGATAAAACTTCTGGGTATACATATTTTCCCTTGCGGTGGGCGCCAGTTCCACGCCGCTGGATTCCAGAGCAGTCCGTTCCAGATCAGATAAGATTCCCCCGGTCCCACCTGCTTTTGGGACCCATCCATCGTTTAACCCCACAAAAAAGAGAGCCTTTATTGATTTCAGCCTGGTTCGCTGGATATCACCTACCACTACCTGATCTACTGTCGGCGGAATTATCCCCACTTTGGCTTCTTCAAATCCGGCATCCAGAATCTGGGCATAATCTTTTACGGGTAGACATTCTTCTCCGAGAAGTTCCACTAATTTATCCAGAAGACTTATCACAATCCCATAGATCTGACTGTATTCTTTTGCCATATCCAGACGATTCTGGACTTTAAACTCTTCTTCATAAACTGTCAGCTTGCGCTGAATGTCACAGGATACAATAAACTCATATAAGGCTGTAGTATATTTAGAGACGGTTGCATTTTTATTTTTCAGCACTTTGGTAAAGGGCACAAGCCTCTCCATAAGTGATACCCGTATTTCGTTACATTTTTCTAATACCTGTTCATCATTGCGCAGGGTTACTTTTTCAAACGGTTTCTGCCATTTACTGTACCCGCGCACTCCTGCCGCCAGAATATAATTTTCCAAAAGATCCGTATCTTCCCGTGATACATCACAAAGCCCGGTACGCAGCAGGCGGAACATACTCTCATAGGAATAATTTTTCTGAACCAATTCCAGTGCCGCACGGATAAATTCAATAAACGGGTTTAACAAAATCGTTTTTGTTTCGTCAATAAAGCATGGAATCCTGCAGGATTCAAATACTTTTCGGATATAACTGCTGTAAGCCGCCATATCACCAGTAATTACCGCAATGTCCTGATAGCGGTACCCTTCCTTTGTCAGCTGCTTAATTGTACGAGCTGCAAAATAAGCTTCTTCCGTTGGATTCTTGGCTGAGTGAATGGAGATATCATCAATGGGAAATTCATATTTCCCTCTCCTTCTCCGAAAGAGGTTTTGTTCCAGAAATCCCAGAACCGGAGCATCTTTAAAACGGTAAACCTGCCCTTTTCCCAGTAAAACAGGATCCTTTATTTCCACATGCTTCTCTTTTGCAATGCTCGTCAGGCTGCGGATGGTTTTCTTACTGAGGTAGAACAGTTCATGTTCCCCATAAATTTTAAATGGGTTTTCGTTGGCGTCAATGGTAACAGTTACCATAACCCGCTTAGCCAGCACCATGAGTTTCTCTAACAATTTTTGCTGAATCGGAGTAAATCCTGTAAAACCATCTAATGCCAGTACACTGCCCCTTAGTATTTCAGAACGGTCAGCCGCCTGGCACAGTGCCTCCAGCACTTCTTCCGCCGTAATATACTGGTCCCGGAGCTTTTCCCTAAATCCGGCATACAATACCCCTATATCTTTGAGTTTATAATACAGCTGTTTCTTTTCCCCGGCGCTTTCAATCATCTGATCCAGTTTATCCATCGTCACATCGTATTGGGTCAGCTCCGATATCATTGACTTCATCTGTGTGATATATCCCAGTTTATTTAAATGGGCGCCAAGTACCTGCAATTCTTCTTTTTTTTCAATTGCCACTTTGCGAAGCAGCAAATTCTTCCCTGTCTCTTCCAGAACGGTACGCTTATCTGCCCCCAGTTCCTCAAAAATGCGGTATGCAAGCCTTCCAAAGCTCAGTACATCTATATTTAAAATCCCCTTCCTGGGATGTAAGCTGACCAGTTCTTTCTGGGTCTGCATGGTAAACTGTTCCGGTACAATTACAATAAAATGCCCCTTCGGATCAGCGATAGAAGCTTCAATTACTCTTGTGTACAGTTCAAAGGATTTTCCGCTTCCGGAATTTCCCAGAATTAATTGTAATGACATAAATAGACCCTCCAAGTTTCATTTATAGTCAATTCTAACCCGAAGAGCCGGTATTGGCAACCTTTTTTCGAATACCGGCAAAATGTCACTTTTTTGTCACTTAACACAGATAATATGATATCATCAATACGAAGGGAGTCTATAAATGGAAATACTGAGATGCAATAAATTAACGAAAACTTATGGAATCGGTTCGAATAAGATCACTGCTCTGGACAATGTTAGCCTGTCTCTGGAAAAGGGAAGCTTTACAGCAATTATCGGTGCATCCGGATCCGGGAAATCTACGCTTTTACACATGCTGGGAGGGGTAGACCGCCCTACCAGTGGGAATATCTATATTGAGGACACGGATATCGCTACACTGAGCATGGAACAGCTGGCTGTCTTTAGGCGGCGTAAGGTTGGTCTGGTCTATCAATTCTATAACCTGATTCCCACGCTGAATGTAAGGAAAAATATTCTGCTGCCAGTCCTGCTGGACGGAAAAAAACCGGATGAAAACAGATTTAAACAGATTGTTTCCTCTCTGGGATTAAATGACCGGCTCACTCATCTGCCTCAAGAATTATCAGGCGGACAGCAGCAGCGTGTGGCAATTGCAAGAAGTCTGATCTACCAGCCTGCTATTCTCCTGGCTGATGAGCCTACCGGCAACCTGGACCGCAAAACGTCAGAAGAAACCATCGAACTATTGAAGCTTTCCAACAGACGTTATGACCAGACCATTTTACTCATTACGCATGATGAAAAAACCGCCCTCCAGGCAGACCGGATTATCACGTTGGAGGATGGTAAAATCTTACATGATGAGGTGGTGTCCTGATGAAAATATTACGAGAGTACGTCTGGGATACGGTGCGCAAGAACAAGCGTACCAGCCTTGCAATAATTATCGCCCTGTTCCTGATGACCACACTTATGTCCTGCGTCTGCGGTTTCTTCTATACCATGTGGACAGATGCTGTTCAGATGAGTAAATGGGAGAACGGGGACTGGCATGGAGAACTTTTTGATATTACTTATGGAAAAGATTTGGAACATATAGAAAATTATGCTTCTGTATCCGCTGTCATGATTAAGGGAAACTGGGAAGTTGCAAGGCTGGATGAGTCCGGTAAGCGAAACTATCTCATATCCCGGGGTGCCAACGACGAATATTGGAATTCCATGCCGGAAAAAGACATCCTTATCCAGGGACAGCGTCCCAGAAGCGAAAATGAAATTGCTTTATCCAAACAATATTTTGACAACCACCCTGATATAAAAATCGGCGATACACTTACCCTGCCCGTGGGCAAACGAATTTTAGACGGAGAGGTCCTTAGTGAAACGGAAGGTTATCACGAGAATGAGACCTTCCGGCAAACCGGTACTAAGACTTATAAAATAGTAGGAAAAATGGATATGACCACATCTTCTTCTGTCCCGGCATATACCGGCATTGGTTATCTGGATGAAAAAAACATACTGCCCGAAGATGAGATCACCGTATATCTGCGATTTGCCCCAATGAGAAACACCTATAAAGAGCTTCCGGCACTTGCTGCTTCCATCGGATACAAAACGGACGAATACGGAGCATATAACCTCCGTTACAATACTGAGCTTTTATCCAAATACGCCATTTTCTCCAGCCAGCAGTTAAGCACAATGAATCAGCTTAGCGCATTGGCTTTCCCCCTGATGATCCTGGTAGTTGCCATAATGTTAGTGGGTCTGTTTGTATTGGTTATCCACAATGCATTTGCACTTTCTGCAAATGAGAAGCTTTCCCAGCTTGGCACACTGTCTGGAATAGGAGCTTCTCCCCGCCAGATTAAGTCAGCCGTAATTTCAGAGGCGCTGATTCTTACCATTTTTCCACTGCCGCTGGGTATTATCTCCGGGTGGCTGCTGGATATGAAGCTGTTCCAGATCATTAACGCAAATAACGATATTGGCAGAACTGCTCCGGATATTGCGCTGTCTTTTGGACTTCCTGCAATCCTGCCCGCTATTTTCCTGTCTCTGCTGACCGTATGGCTGTCTGCGCTGATACCCGGACGCAAAATTGCAAAACTGCTTCCCGTTGAAGCACTGAGACTTGACAACCGGATTAAGAAAAAACATCTGCCAAAAAGCCGTATTACCAGCCGTCTGGGAATCACCGGTGAACTGGCAGCCAATGCAGTATCTGCCAGAAAACATTCATACCGTACTGCAACGATCTCACTTTGCCTCTCTTTCCTGCTGTTAACCGGTTTTTTATATATTTATTCGACACAAAATGCCGCCCAGAACATTTACCAGTCCGGATTGGATAATATCCGCCATATACAGTTCAATATCAGTGACGGCAGGACTCCGGATATGGAAGTTCTGGAAAAGGTAAAACAAATTCCCAGTATCACCAAAACCACGATTTATAATAAACTGCCCTGTGCCACCTGGATTACCGATCAGGACGCATCAGAGGATATGGAGACTTACTTTGGAGGTTTTGATGAAATTGCAGCCAGAAAGAAATATTCTACCATAGAAAGAGATGGAAAATACCGTATTTCAACCACCTTAATCGGGCTAAAAGATGACAGTTTCCGTGAATACTGCAGACAATTGGGGATTGATCCAGAACCATATCTGAAAGACGCTTCCAGGGCCATTATCTATAATTACACAGAAGACCCGGATGTAAGCACCAGAAAAAACAGTGTCATGCGTGAACTCTTAAGTCTTCGTACGGGTCAGGAGATTACCTTTACGGAACGGGCATATGATGAGGATACCGGAGACTATACTTTCCGCCTCACTGCCGGCGCGCTGGCGGAGAAGCTGCCAGACACAGGGCTTAAGATTTCCAGATTCACCCTGACGGCGATCATGCCAATGGATCATGTTCTGGAAATCGGTGCCTTCTGCAGCAGTAAAAGGAAATCTACAGCCAACAGCATCAATGCCCTGCTTCTGACAGACAGCACAAAAGGTATCTCCTATCCCCGGATTCAGAAGGTATCCGATCAGGTGGAAACGCTGCTTACCCGCTATTATGGTACCGGAGACTACCTGATTACCGATCTTGCCATGTTAAAAGAAATGGATGATTCGGAAACAAAAATAATGAATTTAATCGTTACCTTTCTCACCGGACTTTTAGCTGTGATCGGATTGTCAAATGTCTGGGCCAGTATCTCAGGTAATCTGCGCCAGCGAAGAAAAGAATTCGGCATGTTAAAATCCGCAGGACTTTCACCCAGGCAGTTGTGGAAGATGTTATTTCTGGAAGGGATCACACTGGGCCTTAAGCCTCTGCTCTTAAGCATCCCCTTTCAGGTCATCATATTGTCCATGTTTCTTTGGATCAATGAGGTGACTTTGCCGGAATATCTGCCCTATGCACCCTTTGTACCTATTCTTGGCTATACCCTTTTAGTCCTGCTGGCAATTATAGGAGCATACTTTTTGGGTGGACGAAAAATACAAAAGGACAATATTATCGCCTCTGTCAAAGATGACACCATATAATAAAAATAATATAGTAAAATTAGATACGGTAATAAGCGCCGGCATCCGGTTTTACACATAAAACCGAAGCCGGAACCGGGCATGTCCATCAGAAGTATTTTCTGCATGGATGTGTCCGTTTTGTTTTTCTATGATCAGTCTGGCTAATGCAAGACCGATGCCTGCACTGTCCTTTGCCGCATCCTCCCCCCGATAAAACCGCTCAAACAAATGTGGAAGATCTTTCTTCGAAAACCCGGAACCGCTGTCAACAATCTGCAATTCCGCATAAAGGGGATTCTTTTTATACGACACCTCAATAGTACCTTTTTTTGGTGTATGTTCCACACAGTTTTTTAAAATATTCAGAAGGGCTTCACTGGTCCACTGCATGTCTGCCAAGATCCAGGATGGCGCATCCTCTGCCTCCTGGCACCTTACTTCCAGGGAAATTTCTTTACGGTTTATCATTTCCAGAAGCGGTTCTGAAGCCGCATTAATCAAATCAGAGACTTCCACCTGGTTTTGTTCGAAATCAATGACATGGGAATCCAGCTTTGCCAGAATTAAAAGTCCGGATACCAGCTTTTGAAGCCGTTCCGCCTGATTTTTTAAATGTACCAGATAATCCCTCGTCTCTTCTGTCTGATAGTCTTCCAGCAATTCCGTCATCAAAGACATCGATGTCAGGGGCGTCTTTAACTGATGAGCGATGTCTGCAATCCGCTCCGACAATACCTGATGATCCCGAACCGCTGACTCCTTCGTACACTTTAATTCCATTACCGTTTTGTAAATCTCATCCTCCAGCTGGGAAAAACCGTCTTCTATGCGTGCGAGGGTCTTCGCTTCCCCATAATGAACGGATCTCATGTATTCGGTTAACTCCTGGATACGGGCTTCCAGCTTTCTGTCATTCCTTTTTTTATTTACGTATAAAACCCAGCCGATTCCTTCAAAAATCAGGATACTTATCATAGAAGTATAAAATATATAGTCACCCAGTTTCCCAAGGGGGCGGTATCCGTATTTTTCCAAAAATGCATTTCCTGCGTCTCTTTCTTCCTTTGAAATGCGTTTAATACCCGCCTGCAGAGAATCGTTCTGCAGGACAGATCCTACAAGATCTGCCGTCATATGATGTTCATGGATCGTTAAAAATACAGCCATCAGCCAACCGGTCACTATGCCCGGTATCAGCAAGAGCAAACACGTTCTTAAAAATGCTTTCCATCCTGGACTCATGGCAATATTTCCTCCATCCGGTACCCTATTCCCCGTATTGTCAAGATATGCCTGGTGTTTCCCAGCTTTTCACGTAAGCGCTTCATGGTAACTGTCAAAGTATTGTCATTGACAAAGTTTCCTTCCGAATCCCACAGCTTCTCCAAGATCAGATTCCGTGGAAGTGTTCTGCCCTTATTTTCCATAAGTACCAGAAGCAAACGATATTCCAGTGCCGTGAGGGAGACGTTTTCTCCTTTTAGCACCGCTTGCATCTTATCCTTATCAATTCGGATATCTCCGCAGTTAATCCATCCCTTGCCGTCTTCCGGCACCCGCCTTAAGACAGCAGCAATCCGCGACTCCAGAACCGCAATATGGAAAGGCTTCGTAATATAATCATCTGCCCCCATATCCAGTCCCTTTGTGATATCTGCTACCTCGTCACGGACAGTTAAAAAGATAATACTGGTATCTCCCTGTTCCCTTACCCATTTGCAGAACCCGTACCCATTACCATCCGGAAGATTCAGGTCCAGAAGAACCAGTTGAAACCCCTGGTGAAACTCCTTTTTAGCTTTTTCCAAAGTCTCGCAATGGGTAACCTCATAGCCCTTTCTGGAAAGGGCTGCTTTGATGCCAAATGCGATTGTTTCATCATCTTCTAGTAGTAATATTTTTGTCATTTTATTTACCTGCGGCTTTCTGGATGTTTGTCATATTTCTGGCGTTCTAGTTGCATTTTATTAGTAGTTTATATTGATAAATTTCTTCTTGGTATTACTATAAGTATACTATAGTTTGATGCATTTTCCAATCTGTTAAGTTTGTGATGATCTTTTTAGATTGTGCTTTCTGGCATGGTGGGATGACGCCGCCTATGACATACTGCAAGTTAAACGACCTCCTGCTACACCTTGTATTTTACTGCAATATAAGCTTAATATTTCGGAAAAAATATACCTCTTTTTGAAATATTCAGATAATTTTTCAATTTATTTTTGAGATAGTTATAGCTGCATTAACATATAGTCATATAAATCTGGGATATCTTGAATTGCCAAATCACATATTTTTCTATATGTTCGTTCATCCAATAAATCTTTCACGCTGACAAATTTATTGTTTAATTCATCGAAATTATCTTTTTCTATTTTGTAGATAATTTCTGGTTTAATAGAATAATTGTACCTAGAACCGATACTCTTTTTTAATACCCACTTTAATTTTCCTTTATAAGACTCTAATACATTTGAAATTTCTACATAAGATTCATTATTTGAACTACTTTCTTCTAGATAAAATGTCACATTGGCTACACTTCTATAAATATTTTTTTTGTCATACATTTCCCACCTTATTTGTTTAATCTTATACTTTTTAAATAAGAGTTCTGGTATGGCACATGTATAATCTAACATATTAACTCGCCTTCCTTTCATTTTACCAAACATAAGTATGTATCTATTCCTAACAATGCAATTAATGCCAAGACATCTAAAATAGTCCCGTCAAATGGATTTATAATTGCCGCTCTCAACGCAGCAAACCCATTTTCCACTGCAACCGTCACTCCAAGTGCCCTTTTTTTGGACTAATTCAGTGAACTTTATTGTTAATTCTGTATAATCTTCCCCATTAATATCTGCAAGATAGCATAATGTATTATTCACAAAAACACCTTGTGATTCTAAATACAACTAATTTTCAAATATAATACATAATTAAAAATCCCCGGAAACGCCTTAAAGAAAGGAGATATGCCCCTCCTCTATCAGCGAACATAGCCCTTTAAAGATAAACTGATAGTCGCCATCACCCGTAAAACGGGTGGCTCGGGACGCTGGCTATAAGCCCTTGCTACGAGGCAGCGTCTCAAGGCGCCCTAGACTTTCTCTTCGTTCAAGTCACTATTGCACTTGACGCGTTGCTTATGCCTCTGAAGAGGCGTTCGTACTACTTTGACTTAACCCTTAAACGGGTTTTCATAATCCTTTACACTTAATTTATCCTGCATGATGTCGTATTTCTCTTGGTCTTGTATATACTTCTTGATCGTCGCTTCGTTTAATCCTACCTAATTAACATAATATCCTTCTGACCAGAAATGTCTGTTTCCAAACTTGTACTTTAAATTTGCATGTCTGTTAAATATCATAAGTTCTGATTTTTCATTTAAGTATCCCATAAAACTCAAAGGCTCATCTTCGGCTGGATACTTACTAACATGTGGATATGATCGGGCATTAAATGCCCCTCAATAATATCTACTCGTTTGTAAAACATAACTGTTTTAAAATATCTCTTATATCAACTTTTAATTGATTGTAGATTATTTTTTGTCTATACTTGGGTGTGAATGCGATTGCGTAAATTTACCTTCGGAAATAATGGTGTAGAGTTCACCCATGATGCGCTGATAAAGTATCAGTCAACCCGCTGTACCCTGCTTGCCAAGTAGTGACATATATACTTGCATCGCCTTTATACTACAGGCTTTAGCCGTAATTGTGATCTGTTGTGGCACAAGAATTTTCAACCCAGATAGAGTACCGCCTTAAAAATGTAAAATCTGCAATTTCATAATTTTCATAAAATCAACTTCAGTCCAAGTTGGGCAGAAGTTAAAAAATACGAAAATACAAAAATCAACTTCGTGCCAAGTTGGCGAGAAGTTAAAATCTTAATTCTCGAACTTCGTCCCAAGTTGGGACAATGTTCAAGGAAAAAAACAACTTCTACACAAATTGCGTAGAAGTTAGTTTTCCTATATTTCACTTCCCGACAATTCGTCGGAAAGTAAAGACGAAATATTCAGGCTTTGCTTCAGATTGAACAAATCAATAAATTCTACCTTGACCGAAACATTATCTTTAGAGTGAAATTCAATTTTTTGTTCTCTCGATACCTTTTCAGTGAGCGGATAAAGCAAAGTAACATTTTTAGCATTGTACTTCTTTTGGTATGCGTACATCTGATACATATCTGTTTGCAATATACCATAGTTCGGCTTTGTATCAGAAAGTACTTTCCATTTAGTGTCTAAAATAAAGATTGTATCAGTGGACTTGTGCTTTACTACGATGTCAGGTTTAATAAGAAATTTTCTGCTCGGAGCATCAAACAGATGATAACTCTTGTCCTGGGCTGAAAAACTGTATTCAGATTGGTTCAATTCTTTCCGAAGTTTTGCTGCAATATAACTCTCGAACAGTGTTTCCATCGGGAAAAGAAGTGCAAAAGCGATTTCTGAGCCTGAAAAAGAAGTGAAACTCTTACCCATCAAAAATACTTTGCACCACATAAGCGCCGTTTCATAATCCTTGGTGTTTCTTTCTATCGTGATTTTCTCAAAATCCGCTTTGAAATTGTCAGAGTAAGACACCTCGGAGAAACTGCATAGCAATGACTTTATATCACTTTTGTTTTTCGACGATATGCTTGTTTTAGACAAGTACAACAGAGCAGATTTAATCAGCTTGTTTTCCGGTCTGTTTGTGTTGTACTCATCATATTCGACGAAGCAGCGTTCCTTGTGTGCAAGATTGTTTTTGATTTGCTGGTTGAAAATCATCTTACCTTTGAACATCGTTTCGTTTTCTTGAATTGTTTGATAGCTACACTTAAGTCCTTTTTTTACTATGCCGAAAACCTCATCAATGAACATACGGATAAAAACTTCAAATATGCTCATCTTTTCCACATCAACATTTGTCTGTTGAAGTGACTTATATGGTGAGTTCCTCAGTGTTCTCAGCATATCCACAAGAAGCCTTTTGACTTTAGCATCCGATGTTTGTTCTCGTGAATATATCTTTGGCAATATCTCGATGGTAGTTCCGTCATTCATAGAAATTACACCGACATAGTTTTTTGCTGTAATGATTTTTCCAACGCCTTTTCGTGCCGTCACCCCCATCAATTCAAGTGCATCTGTTTCCTTACTCCTGTTGGCAAGAATAAAGTTTTCTAAGGCATCAAAAGTGTTGTGAGGCAAAGAGATACAACCTGCAACATCCTTATCTCTCACAAAAGAGCCATATTCAGTTATCTGATATGTTGCTCGCATTTTAACACCTCACTTTGCCTATATTGAGCGGTATGCCTCTATGTTATCAAAAGCGGAGTAATTGATTTCATAATTGCTTATTTCGTCAAATTCATACTCCGTGTCACCGAACAAATCATTGTAATCGTTTGATTTTGCAACAATAAACTGTTCTTCTTCGCTCTGCTTTTTGTTATCGCCAAGAACCAATCGGATTTTTTCATAATCCTCATAGAAATATTCTTGTAGAAGAGGAATAATATTGTCCGAGAAAATGGAAGCCAAAGTTTCAATCGTCGGATTTACTCTAAGTGGAACAAAATATGCGTGTCCTATGGTATGCTCTCTGTCATACAAAACGGAAATTTTGTTGTTCATTCTAATGAGAATATTTTTGATTGAAAGGTCTTCTACGCTAACACCATCAAGCACATCGGCATCTGGCATCATCTCTTTGAATTTGAAGCGTCGCCTTAACGCTGTATCAATCGTGGCAATAGAACGGTCAGCCGTGTTCATAGTGCCAATCAGATAAACATTGTCAGGTACTCCAAATAATTGCTGAGAATACGGCAAGCGAACTTTCATTCCTTCTGCTTGTCCAATACGTTTTGACTGTTCAATAAGAGTTATCAGCTCACCGAAGATTTTAGAAATATTACCTCTGTTGATTTCATCAATAATAAACACATAATTCTTTTTCTTTTCAGAGACTTCTGTTGTGGATGGAGCATTTTTAGAAATGATATCCATTACATCGGACAGAGCAATATTTAATTTATACACAGAGGCCAGAGTGAGGGTTGAACCATTATTAACTTCGGTTATATCCTCATGAATACCTTTCATAATCCAGTTCACTTTACGAAGGCGTTTATAATGGTCATATTCGTCGTGCCATTCATAATCTCCCGTAATTACGCCGATAGCGTCAATCGTTGTTGCACTATAACAGGAGAGGACAACATCGCCGATTTTCATTTTATAAATGAACGCATTGACAACATTTTTCCCGCCATCTACGAAGTTTGTATCGCTGGAAATAATGTCTCCGTAACTGTCATATCCGACACGGATATGATTATTGGTCATACATTCGGAACGAGTAGGGTTATCTCCGGTTCCCTCAAGAGAAACTTTCCAAACTGTTGGTGAACTGTTTAATCCGATGTCTGTTTTTTGTTGTTTCAAAACAGGGCGCCCCGCCTTATCACAGAAACTCTTAAAAAGTCCAGAAGCTATTTCATACTGTATGTCTGTCTGCTCATCATCATCGTTTTGCATTACAGGCTTAATACCTTCTATGAATTCTTCATAGCCATACGATTGATGAAAAGTTGTAAATTCGATAAGTCCCTCAGTCTTATATTCATTGTATCTGTCAAGAACATCCTCATAGCTTTCTTCTTTAACAGAATCTAAGGATTTTCTCTCAATAATGGCAACGGCATACACAACTGAATTATAGGTTTTACCAGTACCCGGAGGCCCATAAAGAATGGTGTTCTTAGGAACATCCGTATCGGTATCATCCTGTGATATATTGATATTTGATAAATCCATATCTTCCAACGCCGCCTTTAGTTCATCTCTTAATTTCCAAGAATACCTCTTAGAGCCGTTCTCAACTACACTTCTTCCGACAAACGGAATCGGGTAGAACCTAACCCTTCCATCATCTATGCAGTCAGGGCAGTTCAGTTTATTCTTTACCTTTTCTCCAAAGCTGCTGCCGAGTTTATTGTAGTAGTTATGAATATTTCCGTAGCATTCGGCAAGATTTGCACAAGTGCTTTCTCCGCCTTGCTCCAGAATCATCTTCAACATTACAAGATTCTCTGTTGTCGTAACAGAAGTATCATTCAAAACCTTCAGCCAAGTATCTTTGTCAATATGCGGATCATATTCGTCAGAAGATGGCCAGTATTCATTTAGTATTTCTTCGGGTTCTGCTTCACCTGAAATATTGCTTCCGAAATAAACGATATCCATTGCAAGTAAATGATGTGCTTCATCACGATAGCAGCTATCATCCAATCTTTCTGCACTCATTGAAATCAAGCTTTCATTTTGAGATACAACATTCAGAACTGCATCGCACATCTTGTTGTAGTTCTCAAGCTTCCAAACTTCAGATTTATTCTTCGTTTTATCTTCTTCAAAACCGATAAGCTCCCTAAAACCTTTATACACCTTGAATTTGTAGATATAATAGATTTCGGGATATTCAAAAGCAAGATAAACAGAAATTGCATGGAGGTCTTGATAGTGGTTCTTCGCCTTGCTATGGCTTGGGTCACTATTTCTGTACGCAGTTAGAAGTTCTTCGCAGCCCGCTCTGAATTTAACGTATCTATCTTCCAAAGGGATAGTTTCATCATAAATGGTAACAAACAGCGAACGAACCTTTTCAGGTTCTGTTTCCGAGAACTGAGCTATCATCTTGTACGGGTAGTACATACCTGCCGCTAAAAGATTATCTGCCTGCTTAAATGCCTCTATGTACATGTCAGAAAAGTCTTCGGCATTTATGTCCCAATGACGCTTGTAATGACCAATAGCTTCCCACTTGTAACGCTCATCTTTATTTACTCTCTGAAAATCATTTATGTATTCGGTAACAACTGCATTGATTTTGTCGGTGATTGTGTTGCCTACTGTGGTCAAATCCATTTTGCTGCTACCTCCTTGCAGATATTTTAAATAGAAATCAAGACCGTTACGAAAGTCGCTATGATTCTGCTTAATATCGTATTCTTTTGCGGCTTCATAGCAACGGTCGTAGAGTATCTTAAATTCCGATGCGTCGTTAATGCTGAAACAATCAGTATCTTTATATGTGTAGACAGAAAGAGAACTTAATCCTTTGTGTAAACACCTCGCCGCAGCTTCAACAGTGGAAGCAGAATACTTCTTTGATGGGACATTCTTCTGTGGCTGATTAGCTAACCATTGAATGAATTTCTTGTATCGCATAAACCAGATGTACTTTTTTAAGTGGGAATAATTATCCTGTCGTTGGCTTTTTTCTTTCTGTTCAAGATTGGACTCAAATTTTGCCTTTTCCAACTTTGATAATAAAGCAGTGCATTCATCCTTGCTGTATTCATCATCAATACTGATAGGTGCGTATTTTCGTTCAATATTTGTCAGTCCAGAAGAATAACTGTTTCCAGAATTACCACCTACATACTTTTTGATTCCATCTTTATCAAACACTTAACTCACCTCATTTGTATTCAATATCCATAGCAAAATTTCAATCAAACATTTCAGAATTACTCTGAAACGATATCCATGATATCATCAATGGAGCATTCTAAGACCGTACAGATTTTGACCAATACCTCAACTCGTACGTCTTCGTTTCTTCCAAGTTTAGCCATAGCATTGGTTGTAACCTTAGCTTTTTCTCAAAGCTGTGTCTTATTCAGTTTTTTATCAATCAGTAACTTCCATAGTTTGTCATAGCAGACAGTCATTATTCTGCCTCCTTTTCAGCTATACACATAAAATTTCAATACTAATTATAGTATACAACCTCTTTCGAGGTCATTCAAGTTAATCTTGAATAATTCAAGTGGGATGTTTTGCGATTTGTTCGAGCTTTTTATGCGAATACAGAACGGAAAGGAAGGGAATCAGTATTACTAAACTCAGTATGATTTATATCAGCATTATTACATTGTCGTTTTGACAACTCTTGAATTGTCAAAATGACAATTCTGGAACTATCAAAAGAACATTTCAGCAATTGTCTTTCCACCGAATGATGTAGTATTAGGGAATGGAAAGGAATGGTGACGGTTTGCGATTGCCTGATTCCAATTTGTAATAATAACTTGGTAAAACTCCGATATATTCAGCAAATTGACGTTGGTTCATCTGCAATTCTGTTCTAATCCTTTGCAAAACCACAGTATGCGGTGTTGAAATAAATTCTGTGAAGGCATCAAAAAGCAATGTCACATCTATAGCTAAACTCTTTGCTGCACTTATTGCAATATCATACGGAATTGGATTTCGATTCTGTTCATAAGCAAGTAATGTCGCTGGAGCGATTTCAAGTATCGTAGCCAGTTCTCCCGTTGTCATGTTGCTACGCACACGATAATACCGTAGATTTTCACCTGGTTGATTTATGGCTGGCTTTTCCTCAAAGGGGATAGTCAAATGAACTAACAGCTTACCCTGATGGTATTCACACAATGATGTGTGATTAAAAATACCTTTGCAAATACAATGTGATATTTGCATATCCATTTTGTGTGAGCTAAATCGCTTTTCTTTTTTGTATAACAATTTGTCTCCACCCCCATAGCTGGTGAGTTTAGATTTCGGGAATTTCCATTTTCGGAACATGAAAAACTACAATGCCCTCAACAGGCTTAAGCCCATACTAAGAATACGTCAATCATTTTTCTGACTATCTTCATTTATTTTCGTATACTCATCTAAATGTCCAAAGAATTTCTGCAATGCCTCTTCCTCTGTATCAGAATTAAAATCAAGAATTTCACTCCAATGCTGTCCAGTTGTGACGTCATAATATTTTTCGATATATTCTTGAAATCCAGGATAAAACTCTGGTATGATATCCTCTCCCTGAAATTTCCTATACATATAACCGTTAATAAATGCATGTAAATATTCTAATTTGTGTTCACCCAAAAACATACGTGGTCTGATTTTCATTTCACTTAAAATTTCTTTCATATAATTCATGAGTATCCCTCCGTTATTTACTATGATAAAACTCTTCTAAAAGTTCAAAATATTTTTCAAAAGCCTCATCATCTGATAAAGAGATCTGGCGTATTATAGATGTTGCTCCAATACATTTTTTCACATCATATTTTTCATGCAAATACAGCATAAATTTTTCCGGCCACTTAGGATAACTGTTGATATCTTCTTTCATTTGACACAAAAGATATCCATTAATAAAACAATTCAATCTCTCTATGGATTTTTTTCCAATATATTTGCTTGGATTTTCTTTTACTTTTCTCAAAGCATCATCTAATGTTTTCATAAAGTTAATTTCAGGGAATACCCCTTAACTCCTCCCTTTAATTTCGTAATCATTTATGGTGGTGTAACTGTTCTAAATTCTTGTCCGGTTCCCAAAAAATCTGCTTCCCATACTGCTCTTGGTAATCCTAATGGATGAACATTACAATGTACTATTCCTTTATATTCAATGCCATAATGATAACCATTTTCACTTATTCTGGATTCTTTACTATCAAATCCGTATATAGCTTCTTTTGATAAAGAAATAATAATTCCGTTTCCTACAGGATAATGCATTGTAATAAATTTAAACTCTTGTTTCTGCTTCTTTAAATATTCTGCCATAGCATCAGCTGCTTCTTTACACTCGAAAATTCCATATTGACCAGCTATAGCTCCTAGTTCTTCCGCTATAGCATCAGTCTCAGCATCCCCTTTCCCAGCTTCGTCCACCCCAGCCTCAATATTTCCTAATATTTCGCCCGCAGCATCCATTCCTGCAAAGTTCCTGAATACTGTCTTGATGTCTTCCCATAACCCTTTTATATCATCCCAATAGTAAATAATGGTGCCAACCAACGCAGTTGCTGCCAATACATCTAAAATAATCCCATCAAATGGATTTATAATTGCTGCTCCCAACGCAGAAAACCCATTTTTCACTGCAACCGGCACTCCAAGTGCCATTAAGGCATTTACAAGATCTGTCACACTCCCTGCATTTTGGATTCCGCTGGTAAGCTGGTACTGTGCAGTGATGTCGACTGCCATAGAGCGAGTTCCTGGATTTATATTCACGTAACTTTTATCCCAGCCTGCAAAGCTGTATCCTTTAACTCCCGAAACAACTGGCGGGGTTGCATTTCCCCCTGCTGCCACCTCCTCTGTCTTTATAACTTCTCCTCTACACCAGAAGCGGACAGTATATGTTGTCTCTGTTTCCGTATTACTATTATATATGGCATATAAATTCTGAGATGTCTGAATTCCCGTTATCTTTCCGGACCAATCTTGAAAAGTATATCCTGTATTGATTGGCACTTTTGGCGGATGAGCATCTTCTCCCATCGGTACATATTCTGTCTTCAGCAACTGCCAGTATGTATTCCCAGTTATTTTACCATAAAAAGTTACTGGATGGGTCGTATAATTTCCTTCCCTGTATAAAGCTTGTATTTTAACCGGGGCTGTAATTCGGTAAAACTCTTTGTCCCAGCCAAGAAAGGTATATCCTTCCCGAACTGGTTTTAACGGACTGACAGGACTTCCCCCGTCTACGATATACTGTGGGTTCATCAGTACTTTCCCGTTGTAATCCACAAACTCCACCTTATGCGTACGGTATTTTCCGGTGTAATATACCGCTTGGATACTTCCTCCGGCTTTTACATTCACATAATTTTTCCCACTCGTCCAGCCTG
>UQCR01000073.1 GCA_900539655.1 uncultured Robinsoniella sp. | reverse complement strand
CCAAATTGATTGAAGTGAATAGAAAACCCGGTACCAGGCCCCTGCTCCAATCTTATGATTGGGACAGGGGCCTGGTGCCGGGTTTCATAAATTTAAATATTATTATTTGCATAATTACATAAGTAATTGCAATTGTGTTTATTTTTTTGTACATCAGTAATTATTTCATTTTCTGAGCTCTTAATTCTTCCAACTCTTCAAAAATATAATCATTGATTACTTTAATATAAGTTCCTTTCATACCGGAAGACCTGGATTCTATTACACCTGCGCTTTCAAACTTACGCAGTGCATTTACGATGACGGATCTGGTAATCCCTACACGGTCTGCAATTTTACTTGCAACCAGGATGCCTTCTGTTCCGTCCAGTTCCTCAAATATATGGGTAATTGCCTCCAGTTCTGAAAAGGATAAGGTGCTGATTGCAGATTTTACAATTTGTATCTTTCTGCTTTCTTCTGCACTTTCTTCATTTACCGAACGCATCATTTCCAATCCTACAACGGTTGTACCGTATTCACTCAGGATAATATCATCAATCTCATACTGCGTATCAAACTTGTACATAAAAACAGTTCCCAGACGTTCTCCTGCAATATCAATAGGATTAATGATTGCACGATAGTTTTTGATATCCTCTCCAACAAAGCCCAGGGTTTCCAGATTTACATTTTCTTTTGTAGATAATATTCCGAGTAATCTTTCATTCAGCATATTGTCAATATGCCCGCCTACTTTATCCACAATCAATTCCTTGATCTCTTCTACACCATCACAAAGACTGACACCCAGAACTTTTCCTTTTTTGCTGATAACAAGAATATTAGATTCCAATATTTCTGTCAGCACCGTGCATATATCATTAAAAACGACCTTGCTGGAATTATTGTTATGCAATAGCTTGTTGATTTTCCTTGTTTTATCTAACAATTGTACACTCATATTTAGCCTCCTATCTTCCATTGTTTCTATTCTACATACTGTTTCACGATAATACATATTTTATCATATAATTTTCTGAAAATCAATCGGTTTCTTACGATAATCAATTATTTTTCACAACAACTGCAAATAATTCAGACGATAAAAAAGAATGCTCTGTTTTCAAGAGCACTCTGTTTCTATTTTTCTTCGTTTTGTTTCGATTTATCCTGAACATATCCGCACTGTTCATCTGCGCAGACCAGTTTATTTCCTTTTTCCAGCATTACACCGCCGCAGTTCGGACATTTTTCTTTAGATGGCTTCTGCCAGGACATGAAATCACATTCCGGATTATCTTCACATCCATAGTATTTCCTGCCCTTTTTCGTTTTACGAAGTACCACTTCTTTTCCGCATTTCGGACATGCCACACCAATTTTCTCCAAATACGGTTTCGTGTTTCTACAGTCAGGGAAGCCCGGACAAGCCAGAAATCTTCCGTGGGGACCATATTTTATTACCATGTTGCGTCCGCATTCTTCACATATAACATCGGTTACTTCATCCTCGATCTTAACCTGCTCTAATTCCTTCTCGGCAGCTTCTACCGCCATTTCCAGATCAGGATAAAAATTGCTGACCACCGTTTTCCAGTTTACTACGCCTTCCTCCACTTTATCCAAAAGAGATTCCAGATTTGCAGTAAAGTTTACATCCACGATACTTGGGAATGCCTGTTTCATCATATTGTTTACCACTTCACCAAGTTCGGTCATATACAGGTTCTTGTTTTCCTTCGCAATATACCGGCGGCCCAATATGGTGGTAATGGTTGGTGCATAGGTACTTGGACGTCCAATTCCAAGCTCTTCCAGAGATTTTACAAGGGTTGCCTCTGTATAATGTGCGGGAGGCTGTGTAAAATGCTGTTTATAGTCAAATTCATTTAAAGATAATTCCGTATCTTTGGAAATTCCCTTCAAAAGTACATTTCCACCTGTTTCTTCTTCATCGCTGTCTGTATAGACTGTCAGGAAGCCGTCGAACAGAAGCTTGGATGCCGCTACGGTAAAGCGATAGTCTCCAGCTGCAATCTTAACGGATGTAGTCTCATAGCGGGCATTTTCCATGCGGCTCGCTGCAAAACGTTTCCAGATCAGCTGATAAAGACGATACTGGTCTCTTGACAGAGACTCTTTCATGGATATCGGCGTCCTGCTGATATCACTGGGACGGATTGCTTCATGGGCATCCTGTATCTTCTTACCGTTTTTCTTTTTTTCCTCTACTATGGAAGAAACATATTCTTTTCCATAATCCTGCTCTATAAAACTTCTTGCCTGTGCATCTGCCTCTTCTGAAATACGTGTGGAATCTGTACGGAGATAAGTGATCAGACCAACTGTTCCATTCCCCTGAATTTCAATTCCTTCATAAAGCTGCTGTGCCAGACGCATTGTTTTCTGAGTAGAGAAGTTCAGCACCTTGGAAGCTTCCTGCTGCAGGGTACTGGTTGTAAATGGCATGGGAGCCTTTTTAATACGCTCACCCTTTTTAATATCCGCCACTTCATAGCTTACCTGATCCAGATCAGCCAGGATTTTATCCATTTCTTCTTTGGATGTAATCTGCATTTTTTTCTTATCGGTGCCATAGAATTTTGCCCGAAGAGGCTTCTTTTCACCTTTCACTGCAAAATCAGCTTCCAGTGTCCAGTATTCTTCCGGGATAAATGCATTGATTTCATCTTCACGGTCGCCGATAATGCGAAGTGCCACCGACTGCACCCTCCCGGCACTTAAACCACGTTTTACTTTTGCCCAAAGCAGAGGGCTGATACGATAACCAACCATACGATCCAGCATTCTTCTGGCCTGCTGTGCATCTACCAGATCCATATCAATATCTCTTGCGCTCTTAAGAGATGTCTTAACAGCGTTTTTCGTTATTTCGTTAAATGTAATCCGGTACATCTTATCTTCATCCAGCTTTAAAGCCTTTGACAGATGCCAGGATATTGCTTCTCCTTCGCGGTCAGGGTCAGTTGCGAGATACACTTTATCCGCTTTCTTGGCTGCTTTACGAAGTCCTGCCAGGATATCTCCTTTTCCACGAATTGTGATGTATTTGGGCTCATAAGCATGCTCCACATCGATACCCAGCTGGCTTTTTGGCAGATCACGGACATGTCCGTTGGATGCCGCCACTTCATAATTTGCCCCCAGGAATTTTTTAATTGTTTTTACTTTAGTAGGAGATTCTACAATCACCAGATATTTCGCCATATATTCCTCCACGAGATAAAACCTCTATATTTTTTCATAAAAATTCTTTGCCGATTCCTTCACCAATCCCTTTAATTGCAGGGATATAAGTACTCCCGCCAACTCCTTAACCTGTAGATTTGTGGCACTTAAAATCTGATTCAGGCTTTTAGAGTTGAAATCCAGACAACTATACACCAAATTTTCTTTTGTTTCAAGTGTTATCTTATTTTTTTTGTTTTTACTTTCTTTTTCCCCCTCCAGACCCAGCTCCTTTAAAAGGGCATCAACCCCTGTTATGATGCCGGCTCCCTGAGCAATTAAAAGATTACTTCCCATGCTTAATTCATCATTCATTCTTCCGGGGACAACATAGACATCCCGCCCCTGTTCCAGGGCACAGTCGGCAGTAATAAGAGAACCGCTTTTTACCTTTGCTTCCACCACGATCACCACATCCGAAAGACCGCTGATGATCCGGTTTCGCATTGGAAAATGTACCGGAAGCGGCTGAGTCCCCGGCGGGTATTCAGACAGTATGCCTCCCTGTTCTGCCAGGGCATTATATAAATCCCGGTTTCTTTTTGGATAACAGATATCCACGCCGCTGCCAAGAACCCCGTAGCTCTCTCCACCTGCCCGAAGCGCTGCGCACTGACCATATCCGTCCACTCCAAGCGCCATTCCGCTAATGATTGGTATGCCTCTGGCTGCCAGTTTTTCCCCTAGGTTCTCTGCCATCTGCCTGCCATATGTGCTGCAACGCCTGGCTCCGATGATTGCCACCGCATATATTTTTTCCTCCGGCAGTTTGCCTTTATAAAAAAGCCCGAAAGGCGGATCCGGTATTTCTTTCAGACGTGGCGGATACGCCGGATGTCCAATGCTGATAAAGTCTATTCCCTTTTTTCTTCTATTATGATATTCTTTGTCAATATCTGTGTTATTTTTAGCCTGGACAAGAGCTTTTTTTTCTGCCTCATTTAAAATTGGCAGACTGGCAATCTCTTTTTCCTTTGCATAAAATAAATATCTCGGATCTCCAAAATATTCGGTCAGGCATCTTATTCTATCCCGGTACAACCCTCTGATGCTGCAAATCCAATACCAGTATTCTTCCATTTCCAGCTCCTTTCATACCTCCCAGAATTTTTTATCTATACTGCGGTAGCAGATAGCTTCACTTATATGCTCCGCTTTGATTTTCACGGAACCATCCAGATCGGCAATGGTTCTGGCTACTTTTATTATCCTGTGATAGGCTCTTGCACTTAGCTTAAACTTTTCAAATGCATGCTTCATCAACAGCCCTTCCTTTCTTCCCAGCTGGCAAAAGGTTTGGATCCCTCTTTCTGACAAATCAGAATTAAAGCAATAGGGCGTTCCTTCGTAACGCGCAAGCTGAATCCGGTGGGCTTCCTTCACTCTCCTGCGGATCATTTCGGAACTTTCACCACTCTTTTTACCGGCAAGATCCCTGTATGAAACTGAGGGTGCTTCTATGGCGATATCAATTCTGTCCAGCAGCGGGGCACTGATTCTTCCCAGGTATTGACGCACTTCACTTTCGGTACAGCTGCATTTATTTAAATCCGGATAGTGACCGCACCGGCAGGGATTCATGGCTGCCGCAAACAAAAACTTTGCAGGAAAGCGGTAACTTCCACCGGTTCTGTTAATGCATACCTGACGGTCTTCCATTGGCTGGCGCAAAACCTCCAGGGTTTCTTTTTTAAATTCAGGAAGTTCGTCCAGAAAGAGAATTCCATTATGTGCAAGACTGATCTCACCGGGTTTCGGATGCTGTCCGCCTCCGGTGAGCGCTTTTGGCGTGATAGTGTGATGTGGTGACCGGAACGGCCGATGTAAGAGCAGGGGGGATGCTGGTGGAAGTATCCCAGCAACACTGTAGACTTTTGAGATTTCCAGACTTTCCGGAAGGGTTAAGGGCGGTAGAATACCGGGCAGACGCCTTGCAAGCATAGATTTTCCGGAACCAGGAGGCCCGATTAGCAGCAGATTATGCATTCCGGCAGCTGCTACCTCCGCTGCCCGTTTCACGGCTTCCTGGCCGTTAATATCACTGAAATCTTCCTGCTGCTGACTCTGTCCTTCTCCAAACAAGGCATCCACATCCACATAACCCGGCTCAATTTTAACCGATTCGCTGAGATAATCCACTGCCTGTCCCAGGTTTTCCACTCCGATCACACAGATTTCTTTTATGACGGAACCTTCCATCAGATTACTTTTTGGAATGATACATTTGGAAAATCCCATATTCTTTGCCAGTGATACGATAGACAGAACCCCCGGTATGGCATTTATTTCCCCATTTAAGCTGAGTTCACCCGCCACCAGTACATTTGTAATGGCCTTTTGGGGAATAAAGCCATATGAGCCCAATACGGCGATTGCAACCGGCAAATCAAATCCGGAACCGTTTTTCTTTAAATCTGCAGGCGAAAGGTTAACGGTAATCCTTTTAGGCGGAATTCGTATCCCGGCATTGCGAATAGAAGTCCTCACCCGCTCCTGGGCTTCTTTAACCTGGGACGACAAGTAGCCTACCATGGTAAACATAGGCAGCCCGTCACTGACATCCGCCTCCACACGCACCAGCCTGCTTTCTACACCGTAAATAACTGCAGACATAACTGTACTAAACAATCTGCTACCTCCTTTTATTTAATTATAATAGTTTGTTGGAAAATTCTTCAAAAGATATATGAAGAATATAAGAAATGATTATTATTTTGATTTGTGTATAGTATACTCTGGTTTACATAAAATTGCAAATAGTTTTTATTACAAAAACGTCAGACCCTGTTAATCATTTTTCAGGTCCGACGCCTTTAACACCCGGATGCCGCATATTTCCTGTTCGCTGCAGACCGCTATATTGCAGTCTTCCATCTGCTTAACCTGGAACCGGCAGCCGTACTGATAAAATATATCCTGTGTGCACGCAGAAAAATCAAGACTTCTTAAGTCCCTGTTGATCCCGGTACCCTGCTGCTTTAAATAGCTTTCCTTTGCTACCCAGATCCTGCCAAATATCCGGTTTTTCTCTTCATCCGCTGCCTCGCACAACAGCTTCCATTCTCTTTCATGGCTGATACGCTTAGCCAGATTTTCCTTATATACCAGCAGATTCTCTATATCTACACCTATCTCGTTATCATGAATGCCGCACATGATCCCGTTCTGGCAGTGGCTCACATTAAAATGAATATGGGGACAGTCCGGAAAGTATGGCTTCCCATGCTTGTTTTTTGCAATATCCGGAATTTTTTCTATTCCAAACTCATTTTTCAGGCCGTATGCCAGAAGCTGATAAGCGATTTTACTCTGCTGACAGCGCTTTTCTTTACCCGTTGCGGCAAGTATTTCTTCCAAAACTAAATATAACAAGCTTCCTCTTCCTCTCTGGTTTCATTTTACAGCTGCCTGATGCCGTCCCATGCAGCTGTCTTTTTTGGCATTATAGCACAATTCATGCTTCCTGCATATATCTGGATAAAGGCTTTCTTTTTTATCCGCTGCTTGCACTTATTAAAAGCCTTCCCGTAATTTTTTTAATGCATTCTTTTCAATCCTGGAAACATAAGACCTGGAGATGCCAAGGGCTTTTGCAATCTCACGCTGTGTAGTCTCTTTTGCTCCAAAGAGGCCATACCTGAGAGCCAGTACTTTTTGTTCTCTGTCATTCAAATATACTTTGAAGATTTCATACAGTTTTTTTGTATTTTCTTCCAGCTCCATGGTTTCAATCACATCGACATTATTGCTCTCAATAATGTCCAAAAGGCTGATTTCGTTTCCCTCTTTGTCCATTCCGATAGGCTCGTAGAGAGAAACTTCCTTGGAAGTTTTTTTGCGCATCCTCAGCATCATAAGGAGTTCATTTTCAATACACCTGGCGGCATAAGTGGCTAAACGATTGTTTTTACTATGATCGAAAGTAGTCACTGCCTTGATCAGGCCAATGGTTCCTATGGAAATCAGATCTTCCGAATCTTCTTCCGGCCTTTGATATTTTTTGGCGACGTGGGCTACCAATCTCAGGTTACGTTCGATTAGAATCCTCTTTGCGTCCAGGTCGCCCTCCTTGTATTTTTGAAGAAACAGCTTTTCTTCTTCGGCAGTAAGCGGCTTGGGAAATGTCTTCAAAAAAAGCACCTCAAAGCGGATTTATAACATTGTATGTTACAAATCCCTTATTAGTGCCTTTCCCATTTATTTTTGGTTGTCCTTTATTCTGCTCTTCTTAAAATATCGTACAGATCCATCGTTGTGCCAAGGTCAATCCAGAGTATCTGCTTTGGATGTGGCGCGCTCTCCTGGGGATTTCCATCCTCGTCGAGAATCTGCTTCACCGTCACAGTCAGATTATCTCCGCCTGGTTTCATAATTTCGATTTCTTCTCCCACAGAGAATTTATTGCGCTGTTCAATTCTGTACAGCCCGTCAGCATTGCATTCTCCCACTATTCCAAGATAGGTGTATTCTTTTACATAGGTATTGCTGTCATAAATCTGGGTAGTTTCATCCGGTTTTCCAAAGAAAAACCCAGTAGTAAACTGCCGGTATGTGCAGTTGGATATCTGCTCCTTATACCAGGACATATTCTGTTCATATAGTTTTGGGTCTCTGGCATAATCATCCATGGCTTTGCGGTATGTCCTTGCAACAGTTGCAACATACAGAGCTGTCTTCATTCTGCCTTCGATTTTAAAACTGTCTATGCCGGACTCCATCAGCTCCGGTATATGTTCAATCATACACAAGTCCTTGGAATTAAAGATATAGGTTCCCCGTTCGTTTTCATAAACAGGCATGTATTCACCGGGCCTCGTCTCTTCCACAATGGAATATTTCCAGCGGCAGGGATGGGTGCAGGCTCCTCTGTTGGCATCTCTGCCGGTAAAATAATTACTCAGCAGGCACCTTCCCGAATAAGAGATACACATGGCACCGTGTACAAAGGTTTCGATCTCCAGTTCTTCCGGTATATGCGCCCTGATCTCCCTGATTTCATCCAGAGATAACTCTCTGGCTGTCACCACCCGTTTCGCCCCCAGCTCATGCCAGAACAGGTAGGTCTCATAATTGGTATTATTTGCCTGGGTACTGATATGACGCTCTATTTCCGGGCATACTCTTTTGGCAATCATAAATACGCCCGGATCTGCAATGATTAGCGCGTCCGGACCAATTTCTCTCAGTTCTTTAAAATATGCCTCAACCCCGTCCAAATCCAGGTTATGGGCAAGAATATTTGCTGTTACATATACTTTAACGCCGTACTGATGTGCAAATGCAATACCTTCTTTCATATCTTCCATGGAAAAGTTCTTGGCTTTTGCTCTCAGTCCAAATGCTTCCCCACCGATATATACGGCATCTGCCCCAAATATAACTGCTGTCTTTAATACTTCCAGGCTGCTTGCCGGAATCAGTAATTCTGGTTTTCTCATGTTTCGATCCTTTCTATCGATCTGCATAAACACGCTCTAACCCTCCGTCCTATGCTCCTGCTTTATACTTACTGTAGCTCCGTCCCCAATAGGAATAATTGTCGTCAGAAGCTGTTCGTTATGTTTCAACTCATAGAGGTAGTCCCGCATTCTTTTGTAAATGGTCCTGTTTCTGCGTTCTACTGCGAACCTGGACTCTATAATGTCACCGTCCTGAAGGACATTGTCCGATACCAGTACGCCTCCGGGTTTAAGAAGCCTTAATACTTCCGGCAGAAAATGAATATACTGCCCCTTTGCCGCATCCATAAAAATAAAATCAAAGCTGCCCTGCAGCTCTTTTAAAATTTCCATGGCATCTCCCTCTAAAAGGGTAATCCGGTCTTCTCTTCCTGCTTTTTTAAAGTTTTCACGGGCAATGGGAATCCTTTTTTCATATTTTTCAATCGTTGTAATATGACAGTCTTCCCCGGTATATTCACTCATCAGCAGAGTAGAAAACCCAACTGCCGTCCCAACTTCCAGAATCTTTCCAGGATGATGAACCGCCAGGAGCACTTTTAAAAAACTCTGCATCTCCCGGCGGATAATCGGCACAAAATCTTCACATGCCTGTCTCTCTAATTCATCTAAAAACGGTGTATTCCCTACATCCAGAGAGTTGATATAGGTTACCATTCTTTCGTCTACAATCACTTCTGTTCCATCCTATTCTTCCGTCTGTGCTTCTGTTTCCTGAGCCAGCTCTTCCAGCATCTCATCCGCATCCTGCGCCGTCGTCAGAATATAATTTCCTTTTTTTAATTTACCACTGTATTTTGACAATTTTTCCTGTACCCAGAAAACTTTTGCATCCTTTATCAGTCCTTTGTTTTTCAGCAGCTCTGCAATTTCCATCACAGACATATCTTCTGTTATGGTGACCGCCACTTCTTTACCGGGCGGATCAGATATCGACTCCCCTGCAAAGACCTGAAAACCAAAATCATAAGCATGTCTGCCAAACACAAATAGCGCATATACAATTAAAACAAGGATTACCATTTTCACACAGGTCATCGTTATGGATAACACTACTTTTTTGGCATTCATATATATCCTCCTGAATAGCACAAGCTGGCTTGCACTATTCCTTAACTAGTAGTTTGAAAGCAGTTTCCTTTCAAGCTTCCGCCTCCTATAAGCTGAGCTCACCGGCAAAGTCGTCTATGTCCATTTCAATCACATTCATAATATCCTGATCAATCTTCTGGAGCATTTTACAGACGCGCAGCTCCGACTTCAGATAGTCCTCTACCAGTGGATTTTCCCGCAACTGAGCGTAATCTTTTTGAATCTTCTGAAGCTCCTGAAACAGATCTTTATCTTCTTTCAAGCTCTGCATTTCAAAATTCTTCTTGCGAAATTCATCAATTTGTGCCTTCAATTCCGGTTTATCTTTCAGTCTGCTTTTCGCCTTTTCAAAGTCTGTGTACGCTGTACATTCCTGTATTGCTTCCACCAGAGCTTCCAGGCACGCTGTCACCTTGTCCATATCTATCAATCCTTATACTTCCATAATAATTGGCAATATCATCGGGTTACGCTTTGTCTTTTTCCAGAGATAGTCACTGAGGGAATCTTTGATAGAGCTTTTGATCTTGCCCCAGTCTGTAATATTCTTATCGGCACAATGGTCTAAAGATTCCTCTACTACCCTTCTTGCCTCTTCCATAAGAATCTCTGACTCTCTTACATATACAAATCCCCTGGAGACAATATCCGGACCAGCCAGAAGCTGGTTACTGTATTTTTCAAGCGTCAGTACCACGATCAGGATTCCGTCTTCCGCCAGATGCTGCCTGTCACGCAGAACAATATTTCCCACATCGCCCACACCAAGGCCATCTACCAGAATCGCCCCAGTCTGTACTTTGTCCACTATCTTTGCCTGCTTGTCATCCAGTTCCAATACATCACCAGAAGACAAGACAAAAATATTATCTTTGGAAATGCCCAGATTACTCGCAATTCCAGCCTGCGCTTTCAAATGGCGGTATTCGCCGTGAACCGGAATCGCATATTTCGGGCGCACCAGAGAGTAAATCAGTTTAATCTCTTCCTGGCAGGCATGTCCGGATACGTGCGCATCCTGGAAAATAACATCTGCCCCCTTCAAAGATAACTCATTGATTACCTTCGAAACTGCCTTCTCATTTCCCGGTATTGGATTGGAACTGAAAATTACTGTGTCACCTGGTTTAATGCTGATCTTACGATGCATATCATAAGCCATTCTGGACAGTGCAGCCATGGATTCTCCCTGGCTTCCGGTAGTAATTAACACCATCTGTTCATCCGGATAGTTTTTCATCTGTTCCAGATCTATTAAAGTATGTTCCGGTATGCTGATATATCCCAACTCGGAAGCAATGGTAATGATACTCACCATACTTCTTCCTTCCACTACTACTTTTCTTCCGTACTTATATGCAGAATTGATGATCTGCTGTACTCTGTCTACATTGGATGCAAACGTAGCAATGATAATTCTGGTATTTTTATGCTCTGCAAATATATTGTCAAAAGTTTTCCCTACTGTCCGTTCCGACATGGTAAAACCCGGTCTTTCCGCGTTAGTACTGTCACACATCAGGGCCAATACGCCCTTCTTGCCAATTTCTCCGAATCTCTGTAAATCAATTGCATCTCCGAATACTGGTGTATAATCAACTTTAAAATCTCCTGTATGCACCACGGTTCCTGCTGGAGAGTAGATAGCCAGGGCGGAAGCGTCTGCGATACTGTGGTTGGTTTTGATAAATTCGATACGAAAAGCGCCCAGATTAATGGCCTGTCCATGTTTAATGACCTTTCGCTTTGTCGTCTTCAGTAAATTGTGTTCCTTTAATTTGTTATCAATGATTCCGATTGTCAGCTTTGTTGCATAAATAGGAACATTGATCTCTTTCAGAATATATGGCAGAGCACCAATATGATCCTCATGTCCATGGGTAATCACAAACCCTTTTACTTTCTGAATGTTATTCTTCAGATAAGTGATATCGGGGATTACCAGGTCAATTCCCAGCATGTCGTCTTCCGGAAATGATAATCCGCAATCCACAACAATAATACTGTCTTCAAATTCAAAGGCAGTAATGTTCATTCCAATCTGTTCTAAACCACCCAGCGGAATGATTTTCAATTTTGAGTTATTAATATTTTTCAATCAATTAGACCTCCTTTGCCTACTTGTTTTATTTTTAATCTATATTTATATACGCAGCTTTACCGCGTTTTTCTTCATATATCCAATTGCCCAGGCCTTATGCATATGCAATTTTCGTATCCTTATTTACACAGAACATCGCATATTCCCTGAGACACTATATACACGGCTATCCCCTGTTTCTCTAATGTCGATTGCATGCACAGCCTTTATGCATTTTTCTTCGTACCATTTTCATACAATATATAGGGTATATTCTTTGAAATACTACATACACGGCTATGCTCCGCTTTTATTTCTGCATGCACAGCCTTTATGCATTTTCTTCTTATCTTTATACACAGTACATAGGGTATATTCTTTAAAATACTATATACACCGCTATGCCCTGTTTTTCTTTATATCGATGTATGCATAACCATCATGCATATTCCACCATTATTCACACATATTCAATTCACTATTATTCAGTACAATTTTCTTTACATCGTGAGATCAACATCTTCCAGCATTTCACCGAAAATCTTAGACACTGCTTCCAGTTCTTCGTCATCTTCTACGATTTCATAAAGTGCATCCTGCTCCCCGTCTGCTGACAGGTCTTTTAAGATAAATGCTTCCGCATCTTCTTCTTCGTCATCGGATTCGGTAACTAGAATATAATTCATGCCATTTATACGTGTTTGTTCCAACACAAAAAACTCTGCAGCCTCATCTGTGTCTGCAAAAGTAAATTTTATTTTTTCCATTTTATGTGCGGCTTCCTTTCTGTTTCTTAATCTGTTTCTTATTCGATTTCTAATTTTGTTTCTATTTCTAATTCTACTTCTAATTTTGTTTCGCTCTCATTGCCTCGCTGTCTAAATAACCCTGTAAGATATAAACAGCCGCAAGCTGATCCACATACTTTTTACGGTCTTCTCTTCGCACATTGCTTTCCATCAAAGTACGGTTCGCTTCTACGGTTGTAAGCCTTTCATCCCACATGAAAACTTCCAGACCTGTCCTTCTTTCCAGCATTTCCTTAAATGCCAAAGATTTTTCAGCCCTGTCGCCAATTGTGTTATTCATATTTTTAGGAAAGCCAAGCACCAGCTTTCCGACTTCATATTCCTGAATTAATGTTTCTATTCTGGCCAGGGTCTGACGAAGCTTGTTTTCGGACGTTCTTCGTACAATTTCAATCCCCTGGGCAGTAATTCCCAAAGCATCGCTGATAGCTACACCTACTGTTTTGGAGCCATAGTCCAATCCCATTATTCTCATAGTGTCTCTACTGCCATGCCTTATTCTTGATATACTCTTTTAATAACTCTTCTACCAGCTCGTCCCGTTCTACTTTCATAATCATGCTTCTGGCATTGTTATGGCTGGTGATATATGTCGGATCACCTGACATAATATAGCCTACAATCTGATTCACAGGATTATAGCCTTTTTCAGTCATTGCATTATAAACGGTATCCAGTACGTCCTTTACCCGGATCTCTGCGTCTGAGTTTACGTTAAAATATTGTGTATTACTAATCTTTCCCATTTTATCACGCCCTTAATTAAACTTTACATCCATTCTAATATAAATAAAGGAAAATTACAATCCCATTTTTCAAAAAAGTTTCTTTACTACTTCTTTGAATCCTGGAAATTCTCCTAATTTTCACATAATAACAAGTGTTTTTTCAGTCTTCCCTGCAGTGTTTTTTTCATCAGGCAATTGGAATAATCAGCGTCTGCAAAACATGCTGCCTTGATATATTCCCGTGTATGCCCTATATAATATTCTTTTTCTTCCACTGTTATTTTTTCTTCAAAAAGAATTTCGGTTTCCCTTCCAAGAAAACGTTCTTCATATGCTGTCTGGTTTTCTTCATTTAAACTGATCAGTTCCTGACTGCGTATATTTTTTACATTTTCATCAATCTGGTTCTCCATAACTGCCGCTTTGGTACCCTTGCGCCTGGAGTATTTAAAGATATGGGTTTCAAAAAAACAGATTCTTTTTAAGAACTCTTTTGTTGTGTTAAATTCTTCTTCTGTTTCTCCCGGAAATCCAACAATTACATCCGTGGTAAGTGCCGGAAGATCAAAATATTTGCGCAGAATCATACATTTTTCTTCAAATTCTTTTGTGTCATATCGGCGGTTCATTCTGCTTAATGTTTCATCACATCCGCTTTGTAATGACAGGTGAAAATGCGGACAGATCTTGGTCATTGAGCTTAATTCTTTTGCAAATTCTTCCGTAATGATACGGGGTTCCAGGGAACCCAGGCGGATTCTTTTTATTCCTTCAATTTTATGAACTTCTTCTATCAGTTCCAGTAAAGTCAGACCTAAATCTATTCCGTAAGAGCTCAAGTGGATACCGGTCAAAACAACTTCCTGATAACCTGCTTTTGCAAGGTTGCCCACTTCCGCTTTTACATCCTCAATATCCCTGCTGCGCACTCTTCCCCTTGCGTAGGGAATGATACAATAACTGCAGAACTGATTGCAGCCGTCCTGTACTTTGATATATGCCCTGGTATGCTCTGCAGTCCGGGAAATTGTCAGATTTTCGTATTCCGAAGTCTTGTTTACATCGATAATTGCTTCCTCTTCATCCTGGTTTATTTCATAAGCTTTCAGGATAGAAACCAGATCTTTTTTCTTGTTATTTCCTATTACGATATCAATTGCATCATCTTTTTTCAGTTCTTCTTTAGAAGCCTGGACATAACATCCGGCAGCTACTACAATTGCACCCGGATTCATTTTTTTAGCTTTATGAAGCATCTGTCTGGACTTGCGGTCTGCAATATTTGTCACTGTGCATGTATTAATAATATAGATATCGGCTCCCGGCTCAAAGGGAACTATTTTATAACCATTTTCCTGTAAAATCTGCTGCATTGCTTCTGTTTCATAAGCATTTACTTTGCATCCCAGATTATGCAGCGCTACTGTTTTTTGATTCATGTTAACACCTTTCTCTTATGCATACTTTACAATTGTATGCAATTAAATACTTTTCGTAAATCTTTCGTAAAATCAACATACAAATTGTACAATTTTATAACTTTTGACGAATAACTCTTCCCAACTTTGTGAGTTTTCGCATTGACTTTTGTTACCACAAAATGTAAGATATAAGAAACAAAAATACAAGGGAGGTTTTTCCAATGAAGACAGTACAGATTTCTTTAAATTCCATCGATAAAGTAAAATCATTTGTAAATGATATTACAAAATTTGATTATGATTTTGATCTTGTATCAGGAAGATACGTAATCGATGCAAAATCTATCATGGGTATCTTCAGTTTAGATTTATCTAAACCTATCGACTTAAATATCCATGCTGAAGATGATGTTGAAAGCATTTTAGCTGCTTTAAAACCATACATCATCTAATCTCATAAGATTAAACGAAGTACAAAGGCAAATCGATTTTCGGTTTGTCTTTTTTTATTGCATCCATAATCTGTTCTTCAAATCTTGAAGCAAATCCTAAAGCACCTGGAAACAAAATCTTGAAGCCTGTCTGAAAAATGCTTTCTGTAAGATGCATGATGCACATCTGCCAGAAAGCAATTTTCAACAGGCTGCCAAGTTCTATTCCACCCAGATTGTTTCCGTTGTTTCAATTGCGGTTTTCATTAATTCTTCTATCTTTTCTTCCAGGCTTCCTTCCGAACGTTTGATAATATTAATATTCGGTTTCGTAACCGGATGTTTTGCAACAAATATAGTACAGCAGTCTTCAAAGGGAAGAATGGAAGTCTCGTATGTTCCGATTTTCAGTGAAACATCCACAATTTCCTGCTTGTCAAATCCAATTACCGGACGGAAAACAGGAAGCGTACATACTTCGTTGGTAGCCGCAAGGCTCTGCATCGTCTGGCTTGCCACCTGCCCGATGCTCTCTCCCGTAATCAGCCCAAGACAACCGGTCTCTTTTGCAAAATGCTCTGCAATACGCATCATATAACGGCGCATAATAATAGTCAGTTCTTCATGAGGGCACTTGTCATAAATATAAAGCTGTATATCCGTAAAGTTTACTACATGCAGATTAATCGGTCCGGAATACCTGGATACCAGTTTCGCCAGATCCACAACCTTTTGTTTGGCACGTTCACTTGTATAAGGCGGTGCATGGAAATATACCGCATCAATCTTTACGCCTCTTTTGGAGATCATGTAGCCGGCAACCGGGCTGTCTATTCCGCCGGACAGAAGCAGCATTGCTTTGCCGTTGGTTCCTACCGGCATTCCTCCGGGTCCTGGTATAATCTTAGAATAAATATAGATTTTCTCGCGAATTTCCACATTCAGCAGTATTTCCGGTTTATGGACATCAACTTTCATACCGTCAAATGCTTCCAGAATCCGTTCTCCCAGATCACAGTTTAACTCCATGGATGTCATGGGGTAGTTTTTACGCGCTCTTCTGGCATTTACTTTAAAGGTCTGATTGTTACCGGGATGTACCTGTGACACATAATCAATCACATCACTTGCAAGACTGTCAAACCCTTCGTCGTCTATCTTAACGACCGGACAGATACCTACGATCCCAAATACCCGCTGCAGCGCCTCTACAGTTTCTTCAAAATCAAAGACGCTCATGCAGTCCACATAGATCCTCCCTTGTTCCTTATGAACGAGAAACTCACCTTCCACTTCCTTTAACGCATGGCGGATCTGCTTTACCAGTGCGTCTTCAAATAAATAACGGTTTTTACCCTTGATTCCTATTTCTCCGTATTTTATTAAAAATGCTTTAAACATCTTTTCTCCTATCTATCTCTTAATATTAAAACATGTATTTGATTCCCATACCGACCCGAGGTTTAAGCAGCGTGCTTAAGCAGTATGAATTTCAGACAGCTACTAATGCCTGGAGTATTTCCTCAGAACAGGCACAATCTTCTTTAACTCTTCCAGACAATACGCAATTTCTTCCTCTGTTGTAAAATGGCTGAAGCTAAACCTGACTGTTGTTTCCAACAGGTCTTTTTCCAGACCGATCTCTTTTAATACGGTGCTGATTGGCAGCTTCTTATTGGAAGAACATGCGGAACCGGAAGATACATATATCTCCTTTTCCTCCAACGAATGAAGCAGTACCTCACTTCGGATCCCCCGAAAGCTTACACTTACAATCTGGGGAGCGCCAAGTACGCCGTCCGGACTGTTAATCACGGTATCCGGTATTTCTCTGACTCCATTGGCAAACAACTCTTTGAGCCGGTACAAATGGCTCACCTTTTCTTCAAATCCTGTATATGCTTCTTTTGCAGCCATGCCAAGTCCTGCAATCCCCGGTACATTATCCGTTCCGGAGCGCATTCCTTTTTGCTGTCCCCCTCCCAGAATAAGAGGTTTTATCTTCACTTTTTCATTGACATATAAAAAGCCCACGCCTTTTGGCCCATGGATTTTATGAGCGCTTACGGACAGCATGTCTATTCCCATCTTCTTTGGCAGAATGCGGTACTTCCCATATGCCTGTATGGCATCCACATGAAAAAGTATGCCAGGCTTTTTCTTTTTAATCAAAGCAGATATTTCTTCCAATGGCTGAACCGCTCCCACCTCATTATTTACATACATGGCGGAAATTAAAATCGTCTCATCACAAATGGCTTTTTCAAGGGCATCCAGATCTGTTTTTCCGTCCCTGCCCACAGGAATATAACTGATTCGAAAGCCCTGCTCCGCCAGATACTGCATAGGCTGTATTACCGCCGGATGCTCAATTGCCGTAGTAATTACATGCATTCCCGCACGCTTATTCGCCATTGCCGCACCAATGATTGCCCAGTTATTGGATTCTGTTCCTCCGGAAGTAAAGAATATCTCTTTTTCATTCACCTTCATTGTTTTGGCAATTGCTTCCCGGCTTTCTTTTATATACTGCTCGGCTTTTACTCCACGCAGATGCTTGGAGGACGGATTGCCATAATCCTCCATCATGGTTTTTACCACAATGTCCTTAACACTTTCCAGGCATCTGGTAGTAGCCGAATTATCTAAATATGCTTCCATTTCTATCCCTCCTGCATACCACAGACAAGTCTGCGGCACTGCATCAACAGATAGTGTGAAGGAATTTCGCACTGTGTAAGCGATTTTCTTTCACACTTAGTCCTCCAGAGTAAACATCAGTATGGACAAAACTGTCATACCGGCTGTTTCCGTTCGCAAAATGCGTTTTCCCAGGGTAATAGGCATTGCTCCTGCCTCTTTTGCCGCCTCTACTTCTGATTCGTCAAATCCGCCTTCTGGACCTATAAATATTCCGATAGACTGGCCCTTTTGGATCTTATTAATTACTTCTTTTGTCTGCTCCATTCCGGATGCCAGTTCGTAGGGAATCAGTTTGATATCCAGTTTCCCGGCATAGCTTACGGCTTCTTTAAACCCCATCACTCTGGTCACTTCCGGAACCACTGTTCGTTTTGACTGTTTTGCGGCACTTGTAGAAATGCTGTTCCAACGCTTTCTCTTCGCTTCCTCCTTTTTGGCATCCAGCTTAACAACTGCCCGTCTGGTTGCCACCGGGATAATCTCGTAAACTCCAAGTTCCACTGCTTTTTGTATGATAAGTTCCATTTTATCATTCTTTGGCAGACCTTGAAAAAGGTAAATTTTTGAAGAGAGTTCCATGCCGGTTTCTTCCACCCACATGATTTTTGTAAGGACTGCATTTGTGTCGTATTCTGTGATCTCGCAGCGGTATTCCTTATTGTCCTGCCCGCTGCTGATACTGATCTGCTCGCCCGTATTCATGCGGAGAACATTTTTAATGTGATTTACATCTTCACCCTTTATTATAATTTCTTTTTCACCAATCTGAGTTGGCGATACAAAAAAATGATACATGAATCCACCTAATTCTTTCTTGCTGTTACAGATACCCACTCGCCCTGGTGTGTCACTTCCACGACTTCCAGGCCCGCTGCTTTGACTGCCTCTACCACACAATCCTCTTTCTCATCAATGATGCCGGATGTGATATAGATGCCGCCCTTCTTCATCTGATTTATAATAACCGGTGTCAGAGGAACCAGCACATCTGCCAGAATGTTCGCTGCCACTATATCGTATTTTTCATATCCCACCTGATCCTGTACCTGTTTGTCATCGATAATATTTCCAATCATGACATCCATTTTTTCAGGGGCAATCTCATTTACTTCCAGGTTTTCTTTGGTGGCACTGATGGCACAGGGATCCAGATCTGTTCCCACAGCATGCTTTGCACCAAGTTTTATGGCAACTATGGACAATATTCCACTGCCGGTACCCACATCCAGGATTTTGGTGTCAGCATTCACATATTTTTTTAACTGACGCATACACAGCTGTGTGGTTTCATGCATACCGGTTCCGAATGCAGTTCCGGGATCGATATGGATAATCATTTTATCTTCATCGCCCTTCTTCACTTCTTCCCAGGACGGTATGATCAGAATATCATCCACATAGAACTGATGAAAATACTGTTTCCAGTTGTTAATCCAGTCCTTATCTTCTGTCTGGCTTTCTACAATGGTACCTTCCCCGATATCGATAAAGGTACGAAGTTCTTCTAATTCCCTGCGGACATTTTTTAACATTTCTTCCTTGTCCACATCCTCTTCCAGATAAAAACTCAAATAAGCTATTCCGTCATCCTCCGGCCCATCGGGAAGGATATCCACGAACATCTGCTGTTTATCCGACTCCGTAAGGGGTACTTTATCTTCGATTTCTACCCCTTCTACTCCAACATCGGCTAAAGTAGAAATCACTATATCTTCTGCCTCAGTCAATGTTTTTAACGTAAATTTATTCCATTTCATCTCTATAGATACCTCATTCTTTATTTTTACATTTTGGGACAGAAAATCCCACTATCTGATATCATAGCATAAAAAAATAAGGATTGCCAGAATTTTATCGAAAGCAGGGGGATAAAGTTAACGCTCCTTCATCCTCCTGCTTTCTTTTTTTCTAAAATAATGTCTACCAGAACTTCCGACAGTTTTTCAGACGCGGCAGACCATTGTGCATAATTGTCCATGCTGATGCTGTTCTCAAGCTCTTCTTCAAACACCTTATATTTTGAATCCTTCTCTGCCTGTTTTCTGGCAAGTTCTTTCTTAGGTGCCAGGCCAAACTGAGGTCCACAGATCTGCTCCATCACCTGATCATCCAGATAATAATCCAGGAACGCCAGCGCTCCGTTTTTATTCTTTCCTTTTAGTATTCCCAGATTTTCACCTCCAGCCATGCTATTTCCGCCTCCACCGGCAGGCAGCTTTACTACACCTGTGGAAATATTGCTTTTTTCCAGAAGCGGGAGTACATCCATACTGTTTTCCATCATGGCGATCTCACCAGCCAGAAAGCTGCGTGCCACATCGTTGTTGGACCAGTTGATGCATTCTTTTGGCATAGAGCCTGACTGTACCAGCTCCTGTATAACTTCAAAGAAACTTTTGCTCTCGTCACTTTCCAGCACATTTTTACTGTCTCCTGCTGATATGACCCAGGGCAGAACCGAAGAAGCGGACTGGCTTCCGCTGGCTGCCGGCATACCAAAACCATAGGTGCCGCCTTCAGACAGCACTTTTGCTGCCAAAACAAATTCATGGAGGTTTTCCGGCGCCTCGATACCTGCTTTTTCCAGATCGTCTTTGTTATAAAACAGCGCTGCCGTGCTGCAGCAAAAAGGCATACCGTAATACCGTTCCTGGCTTTTCACAGAACCAAGGGCAGACTCAAAGTACTCCTCCTCGCTTCCTGAATACCGGACGTAGGAAGTAATATCCTCTAACAGTCCTTTTCTAATATACGCCTGCATGTTGGACTGGTCTGCAATTACAAGATCTGGCATTTCTTTTTCGGTCAGGGCAAGAGCGAGCTTTTTGTTAAACTCAATAACAGGTCCATGATACTCCCAGGTCATCCGGTAGCGCCCCTGAGAGGTATTGAAATCAGCGACGAGACGATCCAGGCTCTCCTGCTGCTCCTTTGTTTCATAATAAGACCACAACACCAGCGTTTCTTTCCCGTCCTCCCGGGCAGCCGTATCCGCCACCGTACTTTTCTCACCACTGCAACCGCACAGGATGCCTGCCAGACACAGCACTGCAATGCTAATGCTGCATTTCACGATAGTCCCCCGGTGATATTCCTTCTTCTTCTTTAAATACCTTGATAAAATATTTAGCATCACTGTAACCCACCTCCTGTGCCACCTCATAAATTTTCTTATCCGTTCCGGTCAAAAGACGTTTGGCATGGTCTATGCGAAACTTCTTTAAAAACACAGTAAAATTTTCTTTTACCTCCCGGTTAAACAGCGTGCTTAAATATTCCGGCGTCAGTCCCATCTGAACTGCAACCTCATCTAAAACAATTTTTTCACGGTAGTGTTCCTGTATGTAATTCAGGACTTTCACAATGATATAATTGCTGATATCCTGTCTCCTGGCTTTGCCCTGAGACAAAACATCCCGGATCTTACCAAAAGTCTGTTTCATTTCTTCCCAGGTTATAATCTGATTTAAGGTATGCTCCAGATTATAGCTCTGTAATTTTCGAAAACGCTTCTTGTCCAAATCCTGCAGCAAACCGGATACCATAAAGTAACACCGGATCATGGACTGGCGAACCTCCTCCTTGCGAAAAGAATGCTCCTGGAGATATTCTGTGAACAGTTCTAAATTCTTACACGCCTCTTCCATATCTTCCTTGCAGATATCTGACTTTATTTTACTGAGAATCGCTGCCGGAGTTTTAAATGGTTCCCATTTGCAGTTATTTACATACTGTCTGTCATACCACCCCGGAAAACCCGAAACGGCTGCCCCATAGTCCAGGTAGCCCTTTAGTTCCTCTGCACACCGGCTGATCTCTCCGCTATCTGAAAAATGAACGCATGCCCATAGCGGATGCCTGCTTTTTCCCTGATATTCCCTCACTAATCTGCGGTATATCTCTTCCTGGTATGCTTCTAAATGATCAAATCCTCCTGCCAATGCATAGAATATCCTGCCGTTCCCCTGATAGCAGCCGCAAATATGTAAATTTAAATCATTTACTTTGCTGAATTGGAAAAATTCCTGTACCCGGTCTTCATATTCTTTTGTCATGCTGCCTAAATATCCGGCAGCCATAAGAAACTTCATACCTTTTTCAAATCCAAATATTTCCATCAGATCCGGTTGTGTACTCCCTTCAATAATATCCCTCAGACAGCTCTCCGGAGTTCCTTTCAATGCCAGCATTTCCTGTTCTATCTTTTCTTCTACTTTGCATAATGCATGCTGTATATCAGAAGAAGTCAAAGGCTTCAGCAGATATTCATCTACGCCGTATGTGATGGCTTTTTTGGCATACTCAAATTCGGAATAACCGCTTAAAACAATGATATGGCAGGACAAATTTCTTTCTCTCAGCTCTCTGATCATCTCCAGCCCATCCATGACAGGCATGCGGATATCCGTTATCACCAGATCCGGCCTGAGCTTTATAATTTTCTCCAGGCCATCATTTCCATTGGCTGCTTCCGCTGCTACGGTATGCCGGGTGTGGCTGGCTATCATAGCCGCCATTCCCTCCCGCACTTTTTTCTCATCTTCTACAATTACAATCCTCATGTCTCTACCTCTATTTTATTTGCCGGAAAACGCAGGGTAATGATGGTTCCGATATCCGGTATGCTGATTACATTCCAGTCGGCATCTTTTCCGTAATACATTTCAATTCTGGAAAACACATTATTTAAGCCTATCTTTTCCTGATCCTCCTCCACTGCCAAAGTCCGGTCATTATACTTGTCCACCTGTTCCTGATCAAGTCCGTTTCCATTATCTTCTATAATGACACAAATATGCCTCCCCTCTTCTGTCAGCGAAATATCCACCCGCAGCATGCCCCCTTCTTCTATTCCTTTAAAACCATGAATCAAAGCATTTTCTATAAACGGCTGGATCAGCAGCTTCTTGATTTTATACCCTTTGCATATTTCCTGTACCGTTAACTGAAACTCAAACGCATGGTCAAACCGCATCTGCTGAAGACTGATATATTTATCAATCCAGTCCGCCACTTCCAGGATGCTGACCTCTATATTACTTTTATTGACGCTGTAGCGAAGAATAATACCCAGGTTTCTAAGCATTTCACTGATCTCGTCCTCTCCCCTGCTGATTGCCAGCCAGTTGATAGAATCCAGGGTATTGTATAAGAAATGTGGATTAATCTGTGCTTCCAGCGCCCGGATCTGGGCATTTTTCCGTTTTTCAGTCACACCCTCCACTTCCCCGATCAAAGCGGATACCCGCTTAGTCATATCATTGAAATTTCCTGCAATTTCCCCCAGTTCATCCTTATACTCCAGATGAATGGCTGCATTCAGGTTACCTCCCTTGACAGCCTGAATTCCGGTTATAATCGTTTTCACAGATGCCCCAATATTGCGGACCGTGCCTGAAATCAGAATAAAGGCAGATAAAATCAGCAGTCCTCCCAGGATCAATGCATTCCTTCTGGTATCGTTAATTTCTGCAAGCATCTTTTTCAGGTCATACGCATTATAATAGATCCAATCCGTTTTTGAATCCTTATAGGTACTGATCCCTATCTTTTTATCATCCATTTCCCCTGACATTCGGACAAAATCTGTGATATTCTGATCTGCATCCAGAGTCGTTCCGGCAAAAAAAGAATTGGGGTAAGTAATGATGTTGTTTTGTCCATCCAGTATAAAATTAATTCCGCTCCAGGCAATCTCTCTGTCATTTTCACAGAGTTTTTTCAAGATACTTTCATCCAGAATCATAACGATGGCGGCAATGGGTTCCCTTTCCAGCTCATCCAGATCATAGATTGCTTTTGCGATCTGAAATACCGGTAGCTCTTCTCCGTTCTGTTCCATGACATCTGTGGGCAGAATCGCAATACCCGTAGTTTCCTGGGCCTTTTTGTAGGCAGTGGTTTCCCTCAGATCCACATAATCTTTCCAGATATTCTCCCGGACAGAGGCTGTTCCCCAGTCGTAGGTCACATCCGTTCCATTCGCGGTTATGACACTGATACACCGAATTCCCCCTACGGAATTGTTGTATTCCTGCAGCCGTCTGTAAATGTTATGACGGCTCTCCACCTGTTTGTTTAAGTCCTTACTCTTGAGTCCATTGATTTCATCAATCAGGCGGCTGTCCACATTCATCTGATAAACCAGGTTCATATAGATTTCCAGAGTCAGATCTACCCTTTCAGAAATCTGCACCAGCTGGCTTGCCATTAATTCCTGAATTTTATTCTCCATCTGCTTTTGGTTCATATTCATCATCACATACCAGGAAATACTAATAGGCAGCAACACCGCAAGCACAAACGTGATCATCAGTTTCTGCCAGATTTTCCGATTATAAAACCAGGTCCTGAATCTCCATTTTTTCATTTCGTATCGTGCTCACTCACTTTCCAGCGGTATATCCCAATCGCCCGCTTGTCTTCTGCTACCGTCATCACCAGACGCAGTCCTTTTGTCGTTATGCTTTCCAATGAAAAACCATTATACTGGTCTTTTTTCAGCAGCTTCCCCGCGTCCGTCTTCATTTTGGCACTGCACCATTCTCCTTTTTCATCCAGGTATTCCACATGGAAATCTGAAGGTGCTCCGGTATCATCCTCATCATCATACCAGTAGATTTCACATGCCCCTATGGCAACGGGCTCTATCCAATTATAAGCAATCCAGCAGACAGAACCTGCCGGCTGCTGCCAGTTGCCCCAGCCCTTTCCCATTCCTTCATTCGATGAGGCCGGATGAAAGCCGGCGTCTTTTACCCCGTTTAAATTCTCCCAGGATGCCGTATAGTGGGCACTCAGCTGTGCGTTCTGTTCCAGACTGGCACTTTTTACGGTCAGCGGATTTTTTTCTGCAAATGAGGCAGAAACCATAAGATCATCTGTCATTTGATATATCTGATAACTTCCGTCTTCTTCAACTTTTACTTCTTTGGCATTTACTGTGAGATTCTGAAGCACATAACCTTCTTTGGGATTTGTGTATATGGTTACCTTTTCATTTTCAAATACCAGTTCTTTGTCTGCCCAAATACTTCCTCCTGAGACTGTATCCTTTTCAATCCTGACTTTATACCATTTAACAGCGGGGTTATCCGTGTAAAGAATCTGATAATAGATCTTTCTGTCTGAATAAGCGGATGCCGCATAGGGAATAAAATTTATTCCGTTTATGGTAAGGGCGGGCATTCTGCTTCCGGTCCGCTCTGACATATCGGTGACTTTTTTTGTCAAGATTAGAGTATCCTTAAAAACCTCTGTCTCACTTACCATAACGAACGGACCGTACATAACTGCTGACGCACTGTCTTTATTACCTTCCTTCAAATAACAGGAAAACGGCAGATGCAGACGTATTTCATCCCCACCCGATATATCAGAAAGTATCCGAAATCCCTGTTTCTCCACCGTCTTTACCGGCGCACCGTTTACCAGTATCTGCATGTTTTCACCACACCAGGAAGGGATTCTGAATCTGACCTGCACGCTTGTTTCCTTTTTTTCATTCAGGCTCTCCACTTTCAGGATTGCGTCTTCACCATATACGTCTGCTTTCAAGATCATTTTTAGTCCCTGTCCGGGAAGTGATTTCTCTCCTGTCCGATACAGATTCACCGTGACAGTATCTTCGTCTGCCTCAAATATCCGCAGTAAATCGCTGCCACCGCATCCACCATCTTCAAGATACTGGTTACACAGCAGATTTTCATAATACTCCATATAGTCCGGATTGCCGGGCTGAATCTGATGGAGTTTCCAGGTCAATTCCAGCATGCGCCGGCAAATCCGTTTATTCTTCTCTCTTTCCAGAACCGTATTTTCAATCTTCTGCTCCTCATTCCTAAACCTGCCGTCAACACCTGTCATTCCTGCAGCAGAAGTATATCTCAGGACAGCCATATTCCAAAAATTTTCCGCCCCTTTCACCGCTTCTGTTGCAGCCGGATCAGTACAAGAAATTTCAAGAAGTGTTTCCGCCTGAGACACCGCCGCCTGGACAGACAGCAGATTCATCCGGTCTCTGCCTTCTTTCATTGCCGTATACCATTCCATATGTACAAAATCCCAGGCGCTTTTTAAATAACGGTCGTCTTTTTTGATTCGCGCTAATCTCGCTAATGCACCACCCACTGCCTGGGTATCACCGCTTACATCCTGGCTCCACATATTTTTTTTCTGTTCTTTCGTGTAACCGCTGCTGCGCTCTATAATCCAGTTCCCCAGGGACTCTGCCGTATCAAGTGCCTCCTGGCTGCCAAATGCGTCATAGGTATCCAATAGGCCGTTTAACAGGCTGCCAAAAACTGCATAGGGCGCTCCTGTATCCGGATATGCCCCGCCGTTCTCCAACAGAGTGAGCTGCAAGGGATTGTCTGCCGCCAGATATCCTCTTCCCCATCCTTTTTCTTCTGACAGAAGCTGCAGGCTTCTGAGTTCCTGTACCATGTAGGAGGCTTTTTTTGCCAGGGCTTCATCCTGACTGCCCTGATAGCGTTGTGCCAGATTTGCCAGCCATTCCCCTGCCGCTCTGCCTCTTAACAGGCCGGCAGGATTTTCCCAGCCGGTTAGCGGTGCGGCACCCTTGGTATCCACTTCATAGTTCAGGCGGTAACTGTATAACAGACGGTCTGCGTCCTCACAGTTCTCCGGCTGTACCGCCTGATCCTTTAAACCATTTACAAACAGTGCCTTTACCTGCTTCTCATCCATAGCATAATTATAGATTGCAATCTCTGCCAGCTTGCCGTTTAAATGCTCATCCGTAAATTGTCCTTTCCCAAAATAATTATATCTGGTAGCCCCCAGATCCGAAAGCCCCGCTTCGCTCTTAGCTTCGCCAATTACCTCTCCGTCTTCATAGAGGGTTATCCGGTTATCCTTGATTGTCACAGTAGTAAACACCCAGGTATTCCGCGAAAAATCACTGCCTTTTTCCACACCGCATTCCCGGGTCCATCCCTGATTTGTAATGGCTGTTGCGTAACCTTTAAAGCCACTGTTATTTCCATTGGAAAGTAAATAAAGATATGAACTCTGGTTATTTCCAAAATCCCAGATCCTCTGGTAGGGTGCCGAGGACCGCAGATTTACCCAGGTACTGACTGTTATTTCAGTTTCCCCTTCCAGAATATCTCCGGGCAGTTCCAAATAGGCACCCGTAGTTCCTCCAGGCAGATCCAGGGCGTTCACCTGTACCGCATTGATTACTTCTCTGGTAATCAAAACCCCGTCATCCTGATAATTTCTAATCAATCCGTCATTTCCCCGCCCGGATACATCCTCCACCACAGCGGATTTTGGATCTTTAAAATTATAATACAGAATCTGCCCTTTCATCTCCCCGTCTTTCGCCTGTACCGTAGCAGAACACACCACTGCAGCCAGAAGCAGTATCATTACACAGCCCGGTAAAAATCTTCTCATTTTAATATGTATTCCCCCAACCATTTACCATTTTTATCTGAATGCCAGTATCATTTCTTTGAAACAGAAAGACACTCCCAGATATTACCGTTTTTCTTCTGATTGTACTACATAATCAAATTTATTGCACGGATAATACAGGCCAGGATGAGTTATTTCCTCTTCCTGACCTGTCTGATTATTGAAAATTGTTCAGTTTCACCCGGTTACTTTACTTTCACCTGGATTTCTTTTTTCTTTCCATTGAAGGTATACACCCAGATCTTGCAAATACCTTTTCTTCTGGCTTTAATTTCACCGGAGGAATTGACGGTTGCAATCTTCTTATTGGTACTTTTGTAAGTAAATCCATAGCTGGCTGTATTCGTTGGAAGTTTTGCTTTGACCGTAAATTTCTTGCCCTTCTTTAATGTTATGCTCTTTCTATTCAATTTTACGATCTTGGACGGAGCCTTTTTAACGGTGATGTTCCATACTTTCATTTTGCCGCTGTTGCTGACAGCCTGAACTACAGCCTTTCCCGTCTTTTTACCCTGTACCTGTCCTTTTGCATTCACCCTTACGATGCCTTTGCCTTTTTTCAGGCTGAAGGTATATCCGGAAGCCGACAATTTAACCTTCTCTTTCTTCCCGATCGTTAATTTCTTAGTTGACACTAATTTTATCTTCACAAGTTGAGCTCTGGAGGAGGTCAATGTTTTAAATGCATTATCTACCTCTTGCTGCGAAGCATTTGCTTTACCCAGAATCGCTTTGGCACTGTTTAATACTTTGACAAAGTTCTCCCAGCTTGCTTTTGTATAAAGATCCTGCTTTTCTTTGCCGCAGGACTCAGCCAATGAAGACAATCTGCTCTTGTCTACCGGTTTTACAACTGGTTTGAGCACCAGGTTGTTAATTGCATTTTCAAGCTTCTTACAGCCTTCCTCTACTTGCGCCTGGGTAATATCTGCTTTAGATAACAGACCTTTTACTTCACTGATTACTTTCTTTAATTCTGATACGGATGCATCTGTATATGCTTTAGTATCCATTTTTTCTGCCTTAGCAATGGCTGCTGATAACCTGGAAGTATCCACTACAGGTTTTAACACCAGTGCGTCCACTGCATCTGCAAGTTTCTTACAGCCTTCTTCCACTTGTGCTTCGGTGATATCTTCTTTTGATAAAAGCCCTTTCACTTCTTCAATCACCCGTTTTAAATCTGCTACTGATGCGTCTGTATACCCACTGGTATCCATTTTCTCTGCATTAGCAATGGCTTCTGATAATTTAGCAGTATCTACTGCTGGTATATCCTGACCTTCATAAGTAACTACCCAGCGATAGATTCCAATGGCAGCTGCATTATCTGCTACGGTCATCAACAGACGTAACCTGGTGGTGGTAAATGTAGTAAATGTAAAGTTATTATACTGGTCAATATTCTTTCCATCTTCCGGATTGGAAGTCAATACCGCCTCCTGAACACTGCCGTTTTCATCTTCGTACTGGAATTTAAATTCTTTTGGTATTCTGGTATCGCCACCGTCATCATACCAGAAGATATCGCTTCCATTGATGGTTACCGGTGCGTCCCACTCATACTCTACCCAGCACTGTGCTCCTTTGGACTGGGGCCAGTTTCCCCATCCTTTACCCATTCCGCCGTTTGATACGGAAGGATTGAATTTCTGGTCTTTAATACCGTTTAGATTTTCCCATCCGGCTGTAAAATGCGCACTGACGGTTGCTGTCTGTTCTACGGCGCTGTTATCCTGTGCCGGAGGATTGATCAGAGCGAAAGATCCGGTAATTTCCGTATTCTTCTGTACATTTTTTACAGTATAGGTATTGTCTTCTCCCATTGTTACCAGCTGTCCGTCAACCGTCAGCTTCTTTACTTTATACCCATCCTTTGGCTTCGCCGTAATAATCAGGTCTCCGCCCTCTTTTACAAGCTCTGAACTCACCTCAAAGCTTCCCCTGTCCGGTGTGGAATTATTGACCGTCACTTCATAATAGGCACCGCTGCCCTCACCCGACATGATTTTAAAATACGTATGGTAAGCGTAATTGGATGCATCATACATGGGACGGAATGTCAATCCGTTCGTAACAAGAGTAGGAACCTTTTCCTCTTCCACTTTTTTAACGGAACGCTCCAGTACATTGGACAACACCAGAGTCTTCCACTTCGTGGAATCTGATTTTGCTACCATAACAAATGGTCCGTACATCAGGCTCGCCACATCAGTACCGCTTAACTGGTCCGGAGTCTTATCCAGATGATATCCATATGGGGTGCGGATATCAATCACATCTCCTGCCTTTACGCCAGTTAATGTTACATAGGAGCTTGGTTCTGCCTGTTCGATCTGCTTCTTTCCGTTTACGGTAACTTCAAATCCCTGTTCTGCCCAGTATGGTACCCGCAGTTTCATATCAAATGAAGATGCCGTCTGACCCTCTGCCTGAGCAACAGTCAGGGTGGTAACTTCTGAAGGGAATTCGGTATCCTGAGTCACTTTAACCCCTTTTTCCTGCCAGGTTACACTGGATGGAAGATACAGGTTTACATACATCGTGGTATCATCCTGGTAATAGGCTGCTTCCTGGTATTTTACATGGTTTTCCATACCCGTACCATGGCAGCAGGTGAAGGAATCGTAATCCCCACCGTAATCCTTGCTTACACCCGGTCCGATGGGAAGCATATAGGTAGTTCCATTATGCATGTTATCCGTTACGTTTGGATTCTGGGATGCGATAATCTGGTTATACAGAGTTCTCTCATAATAATCCATGTATTTGGCATTATCTGCATCATACTGGTAAAGCATTTTTGTCAGTTTCAGCATATTATAAGCGGCACAGGTCTCACAATTCCGGTCGCCGTTAATATACTCAGCCTGTTTATAGGGTTCTTTGAAGTTTTCTCCGGTACCAACTCCGCCAATGGAGTAGGCATATCTGGAAGTCACCATATCCCAGAAGTTGCTGGCTACGTTAAAATAATATGGTTCTTCCTGGCCTGCCTGAACGGTTGCCTGATAAACTTCCATAGCACCTATGATCTGTGGAATATGCTGGTTGGCATGGCGTCCCTGGATATCGTCCACATTTTTACTTAAATTGTCAAAGAATTTGGTGTTATCAAACAGTTTGGCGCCTTTTAAATAATCTTCGTCGCCGGTCAGTTCATATAATTTTGCCATCGATTCATTAAATCCGCCAAGCTCACCTGCGATATACATATCCCACATTTTGGTAAGCTGTTCCTGGGAACACGCACTAAGACGCTGATATACCCATTTCCCAAGTGCCTTTGCCGCATCTAAGGCCTCCTCGTTTCCTGCATATGTATAAGCATCCAGAAATCCTGCAATAATCTTATGCAGCGTATAGTAAGGTGCCCATATAGTTGCATATGGTGTATACTGCTCCAGCAGGGCAAACTGGTCAGGTGAATAAGCGCTGATAAATCCTTCGCCCCACTCTGCGGGGTTTGTGTTCCATACTTTCTGATCCGTTCCCTTTGTCACAAATGCAGCCGGATCTCCTTGGGACAGCGTTTGAAGGCTGCGCAGCTCATGAATCATTTCATCCAGCTTTTCTTTCACCTGTGCATCCTTTGTGGATGCATATGCCAGTGATAAGGCAGACAGATAGTGCCCGGTGGAATGCCCTCTCAACAGGCCGGTAGGCTCATCCCAGCCTCCCAGCGGGGTTGCACCCTTCGTATCTGCACCAAAAGTCTTGCGGAAGTTATAGAGCATTCTGTCATTGTCCAGAAGTTTCAGATATGAGAGTGTTCTGCTTCTGTTCTGAGTCAGTATGGAATCCCCATCAAGAGTGATGTCGTTCAGATCAAATGCTTCTGCCTGAAGCGCAATGTCGGAATCATCCTGTTCTACTACGGTTACTTCAGCTTTAATCGCCTTTATTGTTCCCAGTATTTTACCCTTTACCTCGAATTTGCCAGGCTGTGCATAATCCTCTTTCGCCGGTGTATTCCAAACTGTTTTGACTTTCCCAGTCTTGCCGTTACTGTATGTTACCTTTATGGTTCCTGGAAGTGACGGTACGTTTCCCACTGCCGTTGTAACCCGGACAGATTCATAATCCGTAATTGTAACTTCTTCATCTTCTGCCAGAACCTTAGCCGTAAATACTCTGCTGTCTAAAGCTGCCTGAAAACTGGCGGTAGCTGTCAATACTACTTCTGCATCAGGTTCTCCCGCTGCCGGACGGGTTACTTTTCCGTCATTGGCAATCACCTCAGGGCTTGCACTTTTCCAGGTAATTACGGACCCGTTTTTTCCTTCTGTGGGCAGCTGCAGATTGGATACCACACTGTCTAAATCCACCAGATTTATATCAGCCAGATCCTGTTCTACAATTGCTTCATCTCCAAGCATGGCAGGAACCACCGCCTGAAATTCTTTCGTGGTACTTGCCTCCTGATACTTTATGGTTGCGGTCAGCGTAATCTGTGCATCCGGTTCTCCTGCTTTCGGGCGTACGACCTTTCCGTCACTGGCAATGACTGAAGGGTCAGAACTTGCCCATTGGATCACAGAACCGTTTTCACCCGCTGCAGGCAGAGAAAGATCTGCAGTAACTGTACTGAGGTCCCCCAGAGTAAGAGCCGCAGCATCCCCTTTTACAATCCCATTATCATCCACGTCATACATACCGGCTACTTCATCAGCCGTCATTGCATAGTTGTAAATCTCAAATTCTGCAAACTGTGCATTGGTAGGATCATCTCCAAACTGTCCATAACCGATATAATTTCTGGTGGTATGTCCCATGTCTTTTAACGAAATACCGGTATCCTTTGTCTCTACCAGCTTGCCATTCTCATACAGGGACATCCGGGTTCCATCCAGTACTACCGTAGTCAGTACCCATCTGTTTTTGTCTACATTGGTTCCCTTTGAGACTCCCTGTTCTGTACTCCATCCTCCTGTGGTTATGGCTGCGCTATATCCTTTAAAACCATCGTTTGCTCCATCAGACAGAAGATACATATAGGAGGTTGTGCCGGATCCCATGTCCCAGATTCTCTGATAACCGGTATCGGTCAGCAGTTTGACCCAGGTACTGATGGTGACGCTTTCTTCCCCATCCAGCAATCCTACCGGGAGTTCCAGGTATCCTCCGTCAGATCCGCCCGGAAGAGAAAGAGCTTTTACATCTTTTCCATAGATATTGGTATCTAGGATACGAAATCCTCCAGCATCGTAATTCCTCACAACACCAGCCTTGCCGTTTCCGGATGCATCGTTAATAATTGTAGAGTCATAGCTTTGGAAATCATAGTATACGATTTTCCCCTGTTCTTTTTCTGCATTTCGCCCAGCTGTTTCTTCTGCATTTTTCTCTGCTTCTTTTACAGCGTCCTGCTGATTTCCACCGCTGTTTTCTTCTTCATTTTCAATGCCATCTGTCTGGGCTTCCTGTGCACTTTCTACCGGAATTCCATAATGTTCTTCCTCCTGTGCACTGCCTGTTACATTTTCATCATCGCTTTCTGTTATGTTGCTATTGATATCTGTTACATTGCTAAATGCATCCTCTGCAGCCCGTACGTTTAGTCCCGGTGTTACCGTCCCCATAATCATGGCAGCGGACAGCAATACAGACAACACTTTTTTCCACTTCATAGCCTTTTCCCCTTCTTTCGATTTTATAACATAATTATAAGATCAAAGAATAATCAGGGCAATTCCAATATTCTAAGTTGGGTGGAAAAAACTTATCTAAATTTCTCCCCCGGAAACTGCTAAACCTATCACAAAGTCTTCTTCCCGGTGGTTCCATACCGTGATCTCCATACAATCACCGGCTTGATTAGCGCTTACGCAAATATTTTCATTTAACGGCACCGGTACCTGATCCAGATTGGGAATAGAAACTGTAAAGCGCTCCTTCGGGCAGTGATCCAGCAAAATGTACAGATCCTTCTCTTTCTTTGTATAATGAATCTCTGTACCATTTTCCGACACCTGGGAGTGCCTCTTGCTGCAGACCGTTCCATAGATTGCTTCCCCGTTTATTTTTAACCACTGTCCCAGCTTACGCAGCCTTTTTTCCTGTTCCACAGGAATGGTACCATCTGCCTTCGGTCCGATATTAATCAGCAGGTTTCCGTTATTGGCTACGGTACTTGCCAGGAGGCTGATCAAATCTGCCGTACTGATAAGCTGGTCATCTCCCTCATTTGCATTATATCCAAATGACAGTCCCATGCCTCTGCACATTTCCCATTTTTCTTCCCGCACCGCTTCTCCATATTTGTATTCTTTTGTTCCATAGTCTTTATAAAGGCCGTTAAACCGGTCATTCACCACGCCGTCTTCCACCGTATTATAATAATGGGATAATAAATGAGGCAGCATCCCTTCTCCCTGTTTCGGCCACCCAATATCATTCCAGAAAACAGACGGCTGATAGCGGTCCATTAGTTCCATCGCCTGTTTATAGGCATAATCCGCGTATTCATGTGTAGGGCAGGCCTTATTAAAATTGTCTTCTTCCCTGTAAATGGGATCGTGGGCAAATCTCCAGTCGATAATCCCGGAATAGTATAACCCCATCTTAAGCCCTTCTTCTCTGACTGCTCTGGTCAGCTCTCCTACGATATCCCTTCCCGGACCTTTGTTAATCGATGAGTAATCCGTATACGCACTTGGGAACAGGCAGAATCCGTCATGGTGTTTCGTAACCAGTACCACATATTTAGCCCCCGCTTCCCGAAACAGTTCTGCCCAGTCATACGGTTTCCAGTTTTCAGCTTTCCACATAGGAAGAAAATCTTCATAGGCAAAATCCTTTCCATATGTCTTCAAATGATGCTCATACGTTGGTCCCTGCCCTACATTTACGGAATTGTAATACCATTCTGCATAGGGATTATTGCAAAACCACTGTTCGTCACCCGGTACCTCGCCCAATTCCCATGTCCTTGGGGCATAAGCGGGCACTGAATAAATTCCCCAGTGTATAAAAATTCCAAGCTTGCAATCCTGGTACCACTCCGGCAGTTCATGGGTTCTTATGGAATCCCACGTTCCATCATATATTTTTTTCATCGGCGTTTATCCTCTTACTTTCTATTATAATCTTGATAATCAGCCCTTAACAGCTCCCGCTGTCATGCCTGCGATAATATATTTCTGTGCAAATATGTATACAATGACAACCGGTATGGATACCAATACCATATCCGCACAAACCAGGTTCCAGCTGCGGCTGTACTGTCCATAAAAATTGTATACTGACAGCGGCAGCGTCCATTTACTGGATGAATTCAACAGATACATCGGATACTGGAAGTCATTCCATACCCACATGAAATTCAGGATTCCGGTAGTTGCAGTCACCGGTTTTAACAGTGGAAATACAATCTGCCAGAAAAGCTTTCCGCCCTTTGATCCGTCAATTACAGCTGCTTCATCTAATTCTCTGGGAATCCCTTTAATAAAACTGGAATACAGCATGGTTGAAAACGGAAGATACAATGCTCCATAGACAAAGACCATAGATATTCTGGATCCATACAATCCCATATATTTCAGCATTTGAATTGTAGGCAGTGCCGCAAACGGTGCAATGATGCCAAAGGTCATACATCTTGATATAATCAGGCAGGCTTTGGTATTTCTCCTCACCAGAACATAACTGAATACCGATGCCAGCACAAGTACCAGAAGAACGGATAATACAGTAATAAACATACTGTTAAAAAATGCCCTGGGAATGCGTCCCTGTACCCAAACATCTGCATAATTTTCAAATGCCCATACAGAAGGGAATTTGATATTCAGATAACTGGCTTCTCCTTTGGGCTTAAATGAGGTAATCACTACCATCAAAAGGGGATAAATCACAACGATACTAAGAAGCCACATAATAATTTCTATCAGAATATTAACTCGTTTCGTCTTCTTACTCATTCTACATTCTCCCACCTTTCGCTGAATTTCTGGTAAGCGACCGCTACTATTACGAGGATCACGGTAAAAATAAGATTGATTGCAACTGAATGAGAATAACGTCCTCTTGCCATCTCATTCATCATAAGCGTTCCAAAAGTCTCCGTATCATACCCCGGTCCTCCGGAAGTCATAACATAAACCAGATCAAACATTTTCAGACCGTATATAAGGCTGAATAATATATTGACATTGACAGATGGCATAATCAGCGGAAGCGTAATCTTGTGGAACATCTGCCAGCCAGTAGCTCCGTCTACTTTTGCCGCCTCTATATAATCAGAAGATACTGACTGCAAACCAGCAAGGGTAATTACAATGGCATACCCCAGATTCCTCCAGATCTCCGCTATGGAAATTGTAAAAATAGCAGGTCCCCGGCTTCCCAGCCATTGAATGGCAAACTGTTCCAGGCCAATGCTGCGAAGCAGGTTATTGATAGTTCCATACCGGGCTTCAAACAATGCATTAAATATTAACCCCACCACCAGTGCCGATAAAATTGCCGGCACAAAGTACACGGTACGGATTAAATTTCTGGTTTTTAATTTTCGGTTTAAAATCAGGGCAAATACAAACCCCAAAACCGTTACAATTACTGTTTTTGCCCCTGCGAATATCAGGGTATTAACAAATGCCGTAGGTACTGTTTTCTCTGTGATAACCTCAATAAAATTCTTGATTCCCACAAACTTCACGTCGCTGACATATGAACTCCAGTCTGTAAATGCATATAGATAACCAATTGTAGAAGGCAGTATAAAAAATATACCAAATACAGCCAAAGGTACAATCAGCATATAAGTAGGATAAATTTTCTTTGTATTCATAAATGCTCCTTTCCGTTTTCT